>JANNAE010000061.1:0-15263 GCA_031383985.1 Novosphingobium sp.
ACTTGCTTTCGATGCCGCCAATTGGCGAGCTGATGATGCGGGCTTCTTCTTCATGCGCAATCTGCTCTTCATAGAGCATGGCGGCGGCCTGAGCGCTGCTGAAAGCGGCGGTGACGCAAGCAAGGGCGGTGAGTGATCCAAGGGTTAATTTGTTCATGTGATGTCTCCTCATGTGTCCAGCGGACGCCCTTTTGAACGGCCGCTTGAAGAGAAAACGATGCAGATCGGGATTTTCATTCAACCTCTCTGAATTTTTTTGAGAAAGGGGTGAGGTCAGATTCCGGGTACCGTAGCCGGGATCACAGCTAAAGCCCTGCCTTGACCAGCCAGTCATGGAAAATCCGCACCGCCCGCACTTCCAGCGCGCGGGGACGGCAGATGAACCAGTAGCTGTAGGGGCTTTGCACCTCGATATCGAAAAGCCGGGCGAGGCGGTTGTTTTGCGCGCGGGCAAAGTGATCGTCATGCATGATCGCAATGCCTAACCCGTTCGCGGCGGCATCGAGGATCAGCTGGCCCGAATCATAGTGGTCGATCGCCGCCGGCTCGAGATCGGGCAAACCGATCGCTTGCTTCCAGGCAACGAAGCTGTCGGGCAACTCGTTGTGGATAAGAAAGGTGTGGCGCGACAGCACCGCCCTGTCGGGAACCGGGCCGATTTCCTCAGCCAGAGTCTTTGAGGTGATCGCATAGACCTGGTTGTGATCAAGTCGCACCGCATGGAATGAGGGGTCGGGCTGAGCGGCCAGGATGAAGGCGGCGTCCAGCGTATCGCCGACCCGCGATTCAAGATGCGGGCTGGTGTCGATATCGATGTGAAGCCGTGGCTGCTGCTTGCGCAGTTCGGGAAGACGCGGGAACAGGCGCTGCGATCCGAACAGCGGCAGCACCCCCAGATGGAGCCGCAGCACCCGGCTGTCCTCGACCTGGCCTTCCACTGCCGCCGCCAGCTCATCGAACGGCAGGCCAACAGCCTTGTAGAAGGCCTGCCCGTCATCGGTGAGCCTCATCGCCTGGTGCTGGCGCGTGAACAGCCGCTTGCCGATGAACTCCTCCAGCGCGCCGACGCGGCGCGACAGGGCCGATGGGCTCAGGCCCAGCTCATCCGCCGCCGCGCGGGCAGAACCCAGCCGGACAATCCGCACGAAAGCCTCGATGGCGCGAAGGGGGGGGAGCCGGCGGATTGCCAAAGCGCTTAGCCCTCGGCCTCTTCGAGACGGAGCGGCGGGTGAAGCCGCAGGCGCGTGACGTGGCGCGCATTGCCCGCGGTAACCTCGATCTTCCAGCCGCTGCTGTGCTGGAGGATCGCGCCGACCGGCGGGACCTGCTCCGCCAACAGGAAGGTAAGTCCGCCCAGAGTATCGACCGCTTCCTCTACTTCGGCAAGCCGTGGATCGACCTTCTCGCCAACCTCTTCCAGCTCGACCCGGGCATCGGCATCCCACATTCCGCCTTCGAGCGGGAGGATCATCGCGGTCGGGGCATCATCGTGCTCGTCCTCGATCTCGCCGACGATTTCCTCGACCAGATCCTCGATCGTGATGATCCCGTCCGTGCCCGAATATTCGTCGATCACCACCGCAAGATGCGTGCGGGTCGCGCGCATATCGGCCAGCACATCCAGTGCGCCGCGGGCCTGCGGCACGAACAACGGCTGGCGCATCAGGCTGGTCCAGCCTTTGGGCGGGGGCTTGCCACTGGCGAGATGGGTGAAGACGTCTTTCATTAGCATCATGCCGATGATCTCATCCAGCGTTTCGCCATGGACCGGCAGGCGGCTGTGGCCGTGCTCGGCAAAAGCGGCGATGACTTCGGTCCAGCTGGCGGAAGCCGGGATCGCAATGATCTCTCCGCGCGGGATGGCGACGTCATCGGCGTCATGCTCGCTGAAATGCAGGAGGTTGCGCAGCATCTGCCGCTCGATCGGGGAAAGATCCCCCTTGGCAGCAGGTTCAGCATCCTCCTCATGCTCGTCGATCGCCTCTTCGATCTGTGCGCGCAGTGATTGATCGCCTTCGCCTTCGAACAGGCGGCGAATCATCCGCCAGAGAGAGATCCTACTGTCCGGTTCTCCCGAAGCGGTTTCGCTGTAGCGGCCATTGTCGGCCATGGTATTGCCTAATCCTCGTGAAGTTCGCTCGCGTCGCCATATGGGTCGGCTAGCCCCATCAGGGCAAGCGCCTTTATTTCGAGCGCCTCCATTGCGGCGGCCTCCTGCGGCGAGGTTTCATGGTCATGCCCGGCCAGGTGGAGCAGGCCGTGGATGATCAGATGGGCGGCGTGGTCTGGTAACGGGATGCCCTTGGCGGCGGCCTCGCTTGCGCAAGTCTCATAAGCCAGCGCGATATCGCCCAGCAGTTCGGGCGGACCTTCTGCGGCGAGGGCGCGCAATTCCTCGCGCTCCAGCATCGGGAACGACAGCACATTGGTCGGCTTGTCCTTGCCCCGCCATTCGCGATTAAGCGCGCGGACCTCGGCATCCTCGGCGAAGAGAATGCTGGCGGACAGCCGCGGATTGGCGAGTTCCGGGGCGATCCGGGTCAGCGCAGCGGCGGCGCGGGCGGCCAGCGCTGCCCAATCAGGGGCGGGGGGCCAGGGGGCTTCCACCGCGCATTCAAGTTCCATTACGGCTTCCCGCTCATGAATCCTTGCCCTCATAGGCCTCGACAATCCGGCCCACAATCGGATGCCGCACCACATCGGCGGAACTGAACCGCGTTACATTGATCCCTTCCACGCCTTCGAGCCGCTCGACCGCGTCTTTGAGGCCGCTCATCGCATCGCCGCCGGGGATGTCGACCTGGCGCGGATCGCCGCAGACCACCATGCGGCTGTTCTGGCCAAACCGGGTGAGGAACATTTTCATCTGCGCCGGTGTGGTGTTCTGCGCCTCGTCGAGAATCACAAAGGCATCGGCCAGCGTCCGCCCGCGCATGAAGGCGATCGGCGCAACTTCGATCTCGCCCGAAGCAAGGCGCCGCTCGACCTGTTCGGGCGGCATGCAGTCATACAGCGCATCATAGAGCGGGCGCAGATAGGGATCGACCTTCTCCTTCATGTCGCCGGGCAGGAAGCCAAGCCGCTCGCCCGCCTCGACCGCCGGGCGCGACAGGATCAGCCGCTGGACGCTGCCGGTGATCAGCTGGCTAACTGCCTGCGCCACCGCGACATAGGTTTTGCCGGTGCCCGCCGGGCCCAGCGCGAAGATGATGTCGCGCGATGCCAGCGCGCGCATATATTCGATCTGCATCGCCGAGCGCGGCACGATGGTTTTCTTGCGGGTCCGGATCATGATCGGCGGGGCATCCTGCCCGCCGGTGATGATCCCTTCCAGCGTGGGTTCGTTCGACATGGCGATCAGCGATTCGACCGCACCGGAATCGAGTTCCTGGCCGCCGATCAGGCGCTGATGCATACCTTTCAGCACCTCGCGGCAGCGCGCCACCTCATCCTCGCCGCCTTCGATCTGGATCCGGTTGCCCCGCGCCGAGATATAGACGCCGAGCCGGTTTTCGATCTGGACGAGGTTGGCATCGAACTGCCCAAACAGAGCACCAAGCACAGATGGCTCGTCAAATTCGATCTCTGCCCGGCTCCGTCTGGGCTCGGAGCGATGGGTAAGGTCGGGACGTTTGTGCGCCGGTTCATGGGCGCGAGCAGGTTTGCGGGCCATGCGCTCCTTTCAAGAGGGGCCCGGAAGGGCCGAATCACAAGATAGGCTTCGCAATGTTACGCGCAAGTTGCAGTGCGAATTTAGGTGGTGGAAATCGCGTCGACGAGGACTGGCTGCACCGGTTCGGCTTGCAACGAATTTGCCCCGGCATGCGTGAGTTCAACCGTCACCAGATCGCCAATCGCCACTTCGCGTGATGGGTGCTGGGCAAAATGAACCGTTTGCAGCCACGGCGATTTGCCCAGCCACTGCCCGGGCAACTTGCCGGCCCGCTCGACCAGCACCTCGCAGGTTCGCCCGACACATCCCTGATTGAAGGCCAGCCCGCCCTGCTGGAGCGCGGCTTGCAGCCGTTGCAGCCGCTCGTCCATCACCTCGGCTGCGATCTGGCGGTCCATGGTGGCTGCCGGAGTGCCCGGGCGGGGGCTGAACTTGAAACTGAAGGCCTGGACGTAACCCACTGCATTCACGAGGGAAAGAGTCTGCTCGAATTCGGCTTCGCTTTCCCCCGGGAAACCGACGATGAAATCGCCCGACAGCGCGATGTCGGGCCGGGCCACCCGGACACGATCAAGCATGCGCAGATAGTCAGCCACGGTATGATTGCGGTTCATCGCTTTCAGCACCCGGTCGCTGCCCGATTGGACCGGCAAATGCAGATAGGGCATCAGTTTGGGCGTGTCGCGATGCGCGGCGATCAGTCCATCGGTCATGTCATTGGTGTGGCTGGTGGTGTAGCGGATCCGGGCCAGCCCGGAAATCTCGGCCAGTGTTCGGATCAACCCATCGAGGCCGAGCCTGCGGCCCTTGGCGTCGTCGCTATGCCAGGCGTTGACGTTCTGGCCAAGCAGCGTGATCTCGCGTGCGCCAAATTCAACCAGTCTCTGGGCTTCCTCAACCAGATCAGTGAACGAACGGGAAATTTCTGCTCCGCGCGTATAGGGAACCACACAATAGGTGCAGAACTTGTCGCAACCCTCCTGCACAGTCAGGAAGGCGGTTGGCCCAACCTTGCGGCGCGGCGGCAAAAGGTCGAACTTGGTCTTGGCCGGCATCTCGGTATCGACCGAGCGGCGTCCGGCAATCGCCGCTTCCAGCATCTGCGGCAAGCGATGATAGGCTTGCGGTCCGACCACCATCCGCACCTGCGGGGCCCGGCGCATGATCTCTTCGCCCTCGGCCTGGGCGACGCAGCCGGCGACTGCGATCAACGGGATCGAGCCATCTTCCCGGCGGATCCGGCCGATGTCGGAAAATACCCGCTCGGTTGCCCGCTCCCGGATGTGGCAGGTGTTGAGCACCACCAGATCGGCTTCTTCGCCTTCGGGGGATGGCGCCAGCCCCTGCGCGTCCAGCAGCGCGGCCATCCGCTCGCCATCATAGACGTTCATCTGGCAGCCGAAGCTTCTGACCCGGTAGGTCTGCGGGGGCGGCGTGGGACGCATCGGACCGGCGCGATAGGCTATTGTGGTGGAAAAATGAAGGGCAGTTTAGCCGGTCAACCGCTGCATCATCGCATCCCGTGCCGCTGCGGCCATCGCTTTGCGTCCGGCCAGCGCCGGGCCTTCGAGCACGGGCAGGAAGTGAACTGTCACCACCAGCGCCCGCCCGCGCGCCATGATCCGCTTGAAATTGTCGAGCCCGTGCTCATCGCCGACCCACGCGATATTTGCGGCTTCCGCACCATAGTCGAGCAACACCGGCTGGATTGCGATCCCCGCCGGCACCGGATCGAGCGCGGAGAGCAGCGAGCTTTTGAACGGCAACAAGCCGGTTCCGTCGCTGGTGGTGCCTTCGGGAAAAATCGTCAGCGCGCCGGTATCGTCGATGGCTTCGCGCACCGCCGCCACCTGCTCGGCGACGCTGGCTGGATCGAAGCGGGCGACGAACACCGTGTCATTCATTGCGCATAGCCAGCGCAGGAAGGGCATTGTGGTCAGGCCGTCATGGCCGACAAAGGCGCTGCCGGTGGTTGCGGCTATGGCCGGGATATCGATCCAGCTGACGTGATTGGCAAGCAGGACCGCGCCGCGATGGACTTTCTCGCCCACAATCCTCAGCTCAACCCCCGCAATCCAAGAAATCCCACCCAGAAACACGCGCGGCAAAGGATTTCGCAGGCCGCACACCCGGCAGACGTAATAGAGCGGGACGCAGCCGACCAACAGCGCGGCCATCGCCAGGATTCTCGTGACGATCCGGGCCCAACCGATCAGCGGGATCGGGTTCTGCTGGGCCAGCGCGGTAGCCACGGCGCGGTTTAACCCTCGCGGTCCAACCGGACGCCGTAAAGCTCCATCCGGTGGTCGACCAACCGGTATCCCAGCTTCTCGGCAATCTGGCGCTGGAGCGCTTCAAGCTCGGGATCGACGAATTCCACGACCTTGCCGGTCTCGACATCGATCAGATGATCGTGATGTGCCTCGGGCGCGGCTTCATAGCGTGCGCGGCCATCGCCGAAATCGTGGCGATCGAGGATCCCGGCCTCTTCAAACAGCCGGACGGTGCGATAGACCGTGGCGATCGAAATCCGCGGATCCTGTGCGACCGCGCGTTCGTGGAGCTTCTCGACATCGGGATGATCTTCGCTTTGAGACAGCACGCGGGCGATCACCCGCCGCTGCTCGGTGATGCGAAGTCCGCGCTGTGCGCAAAGCGCTTCGATATCGATAGGGTGGTGCACGTATCATCCAGACATAGAAAAGCCTCGCCAAGTCATAGCCTGGCGAGGCGATTCTACAAGGTTTGTAGCAAACCGGGGTCTACAAGGTTTGTGGCAAACCGGAGCGCTTGCCCGGCAGCGAAGCTCAAGCCACCTTGGGCTTGCGTCCGCGTTTCACGCCCGGCTTACGGCCAAGGCCGATCTTCTTGGCCAGCTCGCGGCGCTTTTCAGCATAGTTGGGAGCAACCATCGGATAATCGGACGCCAGGCCCCAGCGCGCCCGGTATTGATCGGGGGTGAGGTTGTAATGCGTCATCAGGTGGCGCTTTAGCATCTTCAGCTTCTTGCCATCTTCGAGACAGACAATGAAATCGGGCTTCACTGAAGAGCGGATTGAAACTGCCGGTTCAGGCAAAGCTTCGGGTGCGGCATCAGCCTGGCCTAGGCCGGCAAGCGCGCCATAGACATTGGTGATCAGTACCGCCAGATCGCTCACGGCGACGCTGTTATTGCTGACATGCGCGGCGACGATGTCCGAAGTCAGTGTGATAAGTGTTTCGTTCATGTCGCTCAGGGTCGAGTCCATGATATTCCCCTTTATTGATTTTTTCGGTGCGACCTCGATTATGGGAGGTTCCAGACGCAGTACTTGCATTCAGGAAAGTAGCGCTTAACCCCGCGAATATTTCAATTCAAGCGGAAATGGACGAAATGTGGCTGATTTCGGCCTAAGTGTTGAATCGATTACAATAGTTTATTCAGCCCGACTATTCGCAGTCGTGTGCAAAGGTAATCGCATCCAGATGCTCGCCCGTAGCCGTGCGATAATAGTGGGGGCGACGGCCAATTGGCAAAAAACCATGGCGCAGATAAAGCGCTTCAGCCGCATTGCCCTGGCGCATTTCCAGCAACAGCCGCAACGCGCCGCGGTTACGGGCCGCCGCGGCAAATTTTACGAGCAAGCGCGCCGCCAATCCGTTCCGCCGATATTGCGGCGTAACTGCCAGCAGCAGCAGCTCTTCGTCCTCTACCCCCATGCGCGACAAGAAAAAACCGGCCGCTGCTTCGCCCGGCGCTGGTTGATGGCCCTCGGTAGTGATCAGCTCGTAGTAACAATTGCCCAAAATCAGCGAGTCCTCCAGCTGCCGCCGCGACCAGGCTTCACCAAATACCGGATCAAAGGCGGTCACCATGATCGCCATGATCCGGTCCAGATCGTCGGTGGGCGGGATCATCGCTGGCTGACGGGGAGGCGCGCATCGGGGGGGCGGCCATAGAGAGGTGCAGGCTCATCCTTGATCGAAGCGGGCAACAGCAGGCCGAAGTCGCGCGCATCGGGGAGCAGAACCAGGGCCTCACCTGATCCGCGCAGCGCGACCAGCGCCTCGGCCTGACTGCCCGCCACCAGCGCCGCGGTGGTTTGCGTCGCCGCCGCTTGCGGGGATAAGGCAGCGAGCGGGGCCAGCGGCGCACCATCGGCGGCAAAGGCTTGCACGAACCATTCGCCGTGCCCGCCGGTCATCGCGGCCGTGACCGGCTGATCTCCGCGCTGGTTTCGGGCCATCGCCGCGATCAGATGGAGCGTGGGATAGCCGAGCAACTCCGCGCCCCAAGCAAAGGCCAGCGCGCGGGCGGCAGCCAGGCCGACGCGCACCCCGGTGAAACTGCCCGGACCTAGCGCGACCGCAATCCGCTGCGCCTTGCCGTTGCCCGGCAGTGCCGCGATCATCGGCACCAGTTGTTCGGCATGACCGCGGCCTAGCTCGCGAAATTCGCCGCCCAGCAGCGTGCCATCGTCCAGCAAGGCCACCGAGCAGGCCTCGGTCGCACAATCGATCACCAGGGTTTGCATCACAGCTTACGTAGTGTCAGTCGATCCGATTGAAAGCCTCGAAATCGGGACGCGGGCTGCGCTCGAAGATGCTGGCCGGATCGCCATAGCCGAGCGTCGAGATGAAATTCGATTTCACCCGGGGGGTTTCGGCAAAGAAGGCGGCGTCGACTGCATCGTTGCTGAAGCCCGACATCGGCCCGGTATCAAGGCCGAGCGCGCGCGCCGCCAGGATGAAATAGCCGCCCTGCAGCGTCGAATTGCGCATCGCCGATATTTCCTTGAGCGGCTCATTGCCCTCAAACCAGCTCTGGGCATCGGCATGGGGGAACAGCTTGGGCAGCAGCAGGTGGAAATCGAGGTCCATGCCGATGATGACCGAGACCGGGGCCTTGAGGATCTTTTCAGCATTGGCCGGCAGGCAGAATTCGGCGAGCTTTTGCTTGGCCTCGTCGCTGACGATCCACACCAGCCGCGCGGGAAGCATATTGGCCGAGGTTGGCCCCATCTTCATCAGATTCCAGATCGCGTGAAGCTGCGCCGTGCTGACCGGCTGGTCGAGATAGCCGTTGTAGGTGCGGGCGGTGCGGAACAGCTGATCGAGCGCAGCGTCGGATAGCGGCTGGGACATGAATTCTCCGGGTACTCTGGGGGGTCAGGCGGCGCGGACTTCGTTCACTTCGGGCACATAATGCTTGAGCAGCCCCTCGATCCCGTTCTTGAGCGTCGCGGTGGAAGAAGGGCAGCCCGCGCAGGCACCCTGCATCTGGAGATAGACCACCCCCTCGCGGAAACCGCGATAGATAATGTCACCGCCATCATTGGCGACCGCCGGTCGCACCCGGGTTTCGATCAGTTCCTTGATCTGCGCGACAATCTCGGCCTGCGCCGGATCATCGCCATAATCCTCGTCCTCAGCCGGAACCATGATGCCGCTGGCGTCTGGGCCGGTGAACAACGGTGCCTGGCTGACGAAATGATCGAGCAGCATTGCCACGACCTGCGGCTTGAGCTGGCTCCAGTCCACCCCCGGCCCGGCGGTCACCGAAATGAAGTCCCCGCCATAGAACACCCCGGTCACATCCCCCAGATCGAACAGCGCCTCCGCCAACGGCGAAGCCGCCGCCGCCTCGGGCGAAGTAAACTCGCGGGTGCCAGAGAGCATGACCTTCTCGCCAGGGAGGAACTTCAGCGTGGCCGGATTGGGCGTGGTTTCGGTTTCAATAAACATGATGGGATGAATGTAGGGCGGCGGGGGGGCAGGGGCAAGGGCGCTGGCGATGCTTCTGCTTAACCAAGCGCAAGAGGCGCTATTTGCTGGAAATTGGGCCGATCGCTTCATATAGGCCGCCGCCATGGATTTCACCTTTCGCGCCGAACTGCGCTTCGCCCTGTCGCTGACCCTTGGTGCGTTCGCTTTTGCGCCGCTGGTGCAGGCGGCTCCGGTCCCGCCGCTGGCGGTATCGCCGCAGCTTATCCCTCTGCCGCTCAATCCGGTGGTTCCAGCGGGGCAGCGGCTTTGCACCACCAAAACTTCATCGGGACTGGGCTATAGCGTGCTGCGCGCAGCCAGCGGACCGAAGCCGGGTAGCGGCGATGTCGTGCTGATCAATTACATCGGCTATCTGGCCGCCAGTGGCATGACATTCGATCAGGCGATGTCCTCGCCGCTGCCGGTTGGGCAAGTCATCCCCGGCTTTGGCGAGGGGATGAAGCTGATATCCAAGGGCGGCATCTACCGGCTCTGTGTGCCCGCGGCACTGGGCTATGGCACGACGGCAACGGGTCCGATCCCGGCCAATTCGGCGTTGGTGTTTCAGGTTGAGGTGATTGATTTCCGCTCGCTTGCCGAAATAGAGGCGGCTCAGCAGGCACGATCGCAGGCGGCAAAGCCCGCGCAATAGTTGCGCTATTCACTGGTCCTTCATTCTCGCCGCCCTTATACCACCGCCATGAGCCTTACCTTCCGGCCCTCGCGGCTTTTCGCATTTCTGTTGCCGCTGCTGGTCCTTGGCGCGCCGCCTGCTCCGGCCAAGCCCGTTGCGAAGGCGCATGGGGAACCGGTGCCATGGCTCTATCGCGGCAGCGATGTGCCGCCGGACAAGGAGTGGCTGTTTGGCGAGTTGCCCAACGGTCTGCGCTATGCGGTGCGGAAAAACGGCGTGCCGCCGGGACAGGTTTCGATCCGGATCAGGATGGATGTCGGCTCGCTGTATGAGCGGGACAGCGAGCGCGGCTTTGCCCATCTGATCGAGCATCTGACCTTCCGCCAATCGAAATATCTGGCCGAGGGCCAGGCGATTCCCACGTGGCAGCGACTGGGCGCGTCGTTTGGCAGCGATACCAATGCCGAAACCACGCCGACCGGCACCACCTATAAGCTCGACCTGCCCGATGCCACGCCGGCCAGCCTCGATGAATCGTTCCGGCTGCTCTCGGGGATGATTGCCGCGCCGACGCTTAGCGAAGCCAATGTCCGCACCGAAGTGCCGATCGTGCTGTCTGAAAAGCGCGACCGTGGCGGCGCGGCCGAGCGGGTTCAGGATGCCACCCGTCAGACTTTCTTTGCCGGGCAGGCGCTGGCCGATCGTTCGCCGATCGGCACGGCCGGGGCGCTCGAGGGGGCGCGTCAGGATGCCGTCAGGGCCTTCCACGCGCGCTGGTACCGGCCGCAGAACGCGGTGATCATCGTCGCAGGCGACGCTGATCCGGTGCAGCTGGCGGGATTGGTCCGCAAATATTTCAAAGGCTGGAAAGTTCGCGGCAAGCTCACCCCGGCTCCTTCATTCGGCGATCCGGTCGCTCCGGTCGGCAGCGATCCGGCCACTGAGGCTGCACCGGTGGGCGAGACGAAAGTCCTGGTCGAGCCCGATCTGCCGCGCAACGTCAACTATGCAATCATGCGGCCGTGGCGCAAAGTCGACGATTCGATCGCCTATAACCAGGGCCTGATGGTCGACGCGCTGGCGCAGGCAATCATCAACCGGCGGCTGGAAGCGCGCGCCCGCGCCGGGGGCAGCTATCTGCTGGCGCAGGTTTCGCAAGACGACGTCAGCCGCTCGGTCGATGGTACATTCGTCTCGGTTACCCCGCTGACCGAAGACTGGCACAGGGCCGTGATCGATGTCCGCGCGGTGATCGCCGATGCGCTGGCTTCGCCGCCGAGCGAGGATGAGATCGACCGCGAAGTGGCCGAGCTCAATGTCGCTTTTGAAAGCTCGGTCGAGCAGCGCGCCTTGCTTCCCGGCTCCAAACTGGCCGATGATCTGGGCAGTGCGATCGACATTCGCGAAACCGTCGCCGCGCCCGAAGCGGTGCTGGCGATTTTCAACAGCTCGCGCCCGCTGTTCACGCCCAAGGCCGTGCTGGAGCATACCCGCGCGCTGTTCAGCGGCACGGTGACCCGCGCGGTCTATCTTACCCCCAAGCCGGGCGAGGGTGACAGCGCTGCCTTGCGCACTGCGCTGGCTGTGCCGGTTGCACCCGACAGCAAGGCGCGGCTTTCCAGCAAGCCGATCTCCTTTGCCGATATGCCCCGGCTGGGGCCGCCGGGGAAAGCCAGTTCGATCCTGCCGACCGGCGTGCTGGCGATTGAGCAGCTGGAGCTGTCCAACGGCATCAAGGTGCTGTTCTGGTCAACCCGCGACGAGCCTGGCCGGGTCACGGTCAAGGCACGGTTTGGCGCCGGCTACCGCGCCTTCAGCCAGGGCGATGCGGCCTATATCGCATTGGGCAACATGGCGCTGGTCGGCTCGGGCGTTGGCTCGATGGGGCAGGAAGAGCTTGATCGGATCTCGACCGGGCGGAAGATGGGCTTCGACTTTTCGATCGACGACGGCGCCTTCGAGTTTTCTGCCGATACCCGCCCTGCGGATCTGGCCGACCAGCTCTATCTGTTTGCCGCCAAATTCGCCATGCCGCGCTGGGATGTCCCGCCGGTG
Organism: Novosphingobium sp.; assembly: GCA_031383985.1. Taxonomy (GTDB): domain Bacteria; phylum Pseudomonadota; class Alphaproteobacteria; order Sphingomonadales; family Sphingomonadaceae; genus Novosphingobium. The sequence goes on from JANNAE010000061.1 coordinate 12,108, forward strand.
ATCCGGGCCAAGGCAGCCGCGCGGTTGCAGTATGAAAGCTTTGCCGTATCGCCGCAGGGCGTGCTTGAGCGCGATCTGAAGTTCCTTCAGCGCGGCCGGGATCTGCGGTTCCACACCCCGACCCCCAAAGAGATCGACGCTACCACCCCGCTCGGCTTCCGCCAGGTCTGGCAACCGATCCTCGAGAACGGCCCGATCGAAATCCAGCTGTTTGGCGATTTTGACCGAACCCAGGCGATCGCAGCTCTGGAACGCAGCTTTGGGGCGCTGGCCAAGCGGCCGCCGCTTCCTGCCAGCACCGGCCCGGCCACCGCGCAAAGCCTGCCCGCCTCGGCCAAGCCGATGGTGCTGAGCCATCGCGGCGATGCTAATCAGGCGGCCGCGCTGGTCAGTTGGCCAACCGGCGGCGGGATGATCGGGATTTCCGAATCGCGCCAGCTGGAAATCCTCACCCAGCTGTTCACCAACCGTCTGATGGACCGGATGCGCGAGAAGCTGGGGGCCAGCTATGCGCCGCAGGTGCTGTCGAACTGGCCGCTCGATCTCGACAGCGGCGGTTCGATCATGGCGATTGCCCAGGTCGATCCCAAGTCGGTCCCGGCGTTCTTCGTCGCTGCCGACGAGATTGCCGCCGAGCTGATCGCCAAGCCGGCCACCGCCGACGAGCTGGCCCGCGTAATCGAGCCGCTGCGCCAGCAGTTGACCCGTGCCTCGACCAGCAGCGCCTTCTTCATGTACCAGCTGGAAGGGGCCACGGCCGACCCTAGCCGGTTTGCGGCATTGCGCCCGCTGCTGGCCGATTACACCCGGACCACGCCGGAGCGGATGCAGGCGCTGGCCGCAAAATATCTGCACCAGAACAAGAGCTGGCGGGTCAAGGTTGTGCCGGAAAGCCTGGCACGCGCGGCGGAAACGACCGGCGCCGACGCCGCTGCAATAACAGCGCTGCAACCGCCAGTGGGGCGCTGATCGGGCAATAAACTTGCGCGATCACCGGGTGCAGCTTTGGTATTTTGCAATTGCGAAAGCCTGCCGCTATGGCGCGCGCTCCTGAAGGAGCAGAACTGTGGCAAGTAATTGGACCCCCGAAAGCTGGAAAGCTCAGGAAGCGCGGCATCTTCCGGCCTATCCCGATGCCGCGGCGCTGACCCGCGCAGAGGCAACGCTGAGCAATTATCCGCCGCTGGTGTTTGCCGGCGAAGCCCGCGCGCTGAAGCGTGATCTGGCCGAGGTGGCCGCCGGACGCGGGTTCCTGCTGCAAGGCGGCGACTGCGCTGAGAGCTTCGCCGAGTTCCATCCCAACAACATCCGCGACACCTTCCGGGTGTTGCTGCAAATGGCGGTGGTGATGACCTTCGCCAGCAAGCAGCCGGTGGTCAAGGTCGGGCGGATGGCGGGCCAGTTCGCCAAGCCGCGCTCCTCGCCGATGGAGCTTCAGGGCGGCGTCGAACTGCCGAGCTATCTGGGCGACAATATCAACGGAATCGAATTCGAGCACGCCACCCGCCAGCCCGATCCCGAACGGATGGTCAAAGCCTACAACCAGTCGGCTTCGACGCTCAATCTGTTGCGCGCCTTTTCGAACGGCGGCTATGCCAATCTGCGCCAGGTCCACCAATGGACGCTCGAGTTTATGGGCCGCAGCCCGTGGGCGACCAAATTCGCCGAAACCGCTGACCGGATCGGCGAGGCGCTCGATTTCATGCAGGCTTGCGGGATCGATCCACAAACCGTGCCGCAGCTGCAGGGCACCAGCTTTTTCACCAGCCATGAGGCGCTGCTGCTGCCCTATGAGCAAGCTCTGACCCGCCGCGATTCGCTGACCGGCGACTGGTACGATTGCTCTGCACACATGCTGTGGATTGGCGATCGGACCCGCTTTGAAGGCTCGGCCCATGTCGAGTTCCTGCGCGGGGTCGGCAATCCGATCGGGATGAAATGCGGCCCCAGCCTGACCCCCGATGCGCTGCTCACCATGCTGGATACGCTCAACCCGGGGCGCGAGGCCGGACGGATGACGCTGATCAGCCGGTTCGGCGATGACAAGGTCGAGACCGGCCTGCCCGCGCTGGTCCGCGCGGTGAAGCGCGAAGGCCATCCGGTGGTGTGGTCGTGCGATCCGATGCACGGCAATGTCATCAAGGCGAACAATGGCTACAAGACCCGCCCGTTCGAGCGCATTCTCAATGAAGTGCGCGGCTTCTTCGCGGTCCACCGTGCCGAGGGCACCCACGCGGGCGGAATCCATATCGAGATGACCGGCCAGGATGTGACCGAATGCACCGGCGGGGCCGTGGCGATCAGCACCGAGGCACTGGCCGACCGGTATCACACCCATTGCGATCCCAGGCTCAACGCCGCGCAATCGCTTGAGCTGGCGTTCCTGCTCGCCGAAATGCTCAACCTCGAAGCGCTCGACCGGGGACTCCGAGCCGCGTGAAGCTGGGGCGCGGCGTGACTGGCGAGTGATCGCGCGCGAACTTCTGGGTACGGCGCAAGTCCCCGGCGGGGAAGAGTTGCGGCTCTATGCGCATGGCCGTGATTTCATGATCGTGCTGGGCCGCAACGAGCTGATGAGCACCCGGATGCGCGGCTCGGAAGAGGCGCTGGCGGTGCTGAGCATCGCGCGGCTTGCCAATGTCGATGGGGCGGGCAACACGGCTCCCCGCCTGCTGATCGGCGGCTATGGGATGGGATTCACCCTGCGCGCGGCATTGGCGGCGCTTGGGCCCAAAGCACAGCTCACGGTGGCCGAACTGGTGCCCGATATCATCGCCTGGGCGCGCGGGCCGATGGCCGAGCTGACGGGGGGCTGCCTCGACGATCCGCGCGTCACCCTGCGTGGCGGCGACGTTGGCGATGTCATCCGCGAAGGCGGGGGGCGCTATGACGCGATCCTGCTCGATGTCGACAACGGCCCCGACGGACTGGTCCGCGACGACAATGACCGGATCTATTCGCGCAGCGGGCTGGGCGCGGCCAAGCACGCGCTGCGCCCCGGCGGTGTGCTGGCGATCTGGTCCGCCGCGCCCGATCCGGCCTTTGCCCGGCGGCTGGCGGGGGCGGGCTTCGCGGTAGAGGAAGTGGCGGTCAGCGCGCGGGGCAACGGACCGGATGGCAAGAAGGGCAAAGGCCCGCGCCACATCATCTGGTTCG
>JANNAE010000062.1:0-64294 GCA_031383985.1 Novosphingobium sp.
CTTGAAGCTCATTGAAGCGATACCGCCGGTTAGGGCATAGCCAAGAAATCCGCCGGTTTTGGTCTGATTGCTGGTTATTGTATCGATTCCGACCATTTTGGGCTGAGGCAACCAATCCGCCAGCAGATAGACACCCGCTGCGTGCGGCACAGCAGGATCAGGGGAATCGATAGACAGCGCCTCGCTTGCCTGCGTAGCCTTTTTGCTGGCCGCATCGATCATTGCTGCGATCACAGCGCTCGACGTGCCTTGCCCTTTGAGCGATATCAATGCGCTGGTCGATGTATCGTAATCGGCATCGCTGCTCTTGATTTTGGCGATGACCGCCTCGTCTCCAAGTCCGATCTTGACCAGTTCGATGACATTGGCGTTGTTCAGCGTTTCTGCCGCAACTGGCACAGATAATGTACCCGCAGCCAGCACTACGGCAAATGCGACCCGTTTCATGAAATTCCCCCAGTTTAGTCCAAACGGCGATGCTTCAGCAAAATCAGCTAGTTGGCAAGCGCCTTCTTCACCGCCGCGTTGACCAGCTGCGGGTTACCCTTGCCAGCCACGGCCTAATTCTCATTTAGGCCAAAAGGCGATTGGCTCCGCAAGCGGAGCTTCCACGACCGCTCCAATGCAATCACCTCGGTGTCTGGAAGATCAGGCGATGTCCGTTGTAGTATCGAAAATCGAAAATTCTGCGGATTCCGGGTACGAAGAGCTTTATTGCCGCCATGTCCGGTGCGGGCATATTCCTGCCAGCGCTGCAGGATGTTTTCCCGCCCGTAAGCCGACCCGACATACTGTTGCCCGTCGCTCTGATCGATAATCAGGTAAATTCCTCGCCAGTGTGACAGGGCAGATTTCCAGCTTGCAGGTAACAATGCCAATTGATGCCAGTCGGATGCAAGTTCGTCCCATGCCGGGACTGGGGCAATCAAGCAGGATTCCTCGGCGATGGCAGCAACAGGGAAAATATTCCGGTCTGCCCAACGATACCAGGATCTCTCCAACCCCGGCCAATCAACAACCAGCCGTTCAGACCAGTCTGAGTTCCAGCTGGTCGGCTTGAGGCTAAATTCAATCACCGTTTCACGACCGTCGCTCGCCTTGTGTCCACCCATTCCGTGCGACATCAGCTCTCGATGCAACGGCCGGTCTTGATAGGCAGCGACAGACACTTCTCGTTGCGATTCGATCGAATATAGCCCGACGAAAAGCGCCTGCTTTGGGCGATGTCGAATAAAGGAAGCAACATAGCGCGCCCGTCCTAGCGCCGATTCTGTGTTGGGGGCATGGGTGCTCTGATAACATTCGAACAAATCGCGTCGCTCCGCGACTATCCAGTCAAAAACCCGGTTTAGCGCTGGCTCCCAAGGTCGATGCCTAAAAACCAAAACATCCTGCAAATTCAGGCCATCTGCCTCAAGCAGCCGGTTAAGCGTCAACGGTTTGGTGGCGAGATTCACCCCAGCCCCTTCTTCACCGCCGCGTTGACCAGCTGCGGGTTGCCCTTGCCTTGCATCGCTTTCATCGTCTGGCCGACGAAGAAGCCAAACAAAGCCTCCTTGCCGCCGCGATATTCGGCGACTTTTTCGGCATTATCGGCGAGGATTTTGGCCACGGCAGCGTCGATGGCGCCGGTGTCCGAAGTCTGCCTCAGGCCTTCGCGCTCCACAATCGCGCCGGCGCTGTCGCCGCTTTCGAGCATCTTTTCGAATACCTGTTTGGCGATCGAGCCCGAAATCGTCCCATCACCCACCAGCGCGAGCAATTCTGCCGCCTGCGCCGGGTTGACCGGGGAATTATCCAGCGTCTTGCCCAGCCGGTTGAGCGCGCCGAACAATTCAGATGTCAGCCAATTGGCCGCCTGCTTGGCGACGTCCGCTTCAGCCTTGCCCTGCTGGGCGGCGCATTCCCCCAGCAGCGCTTCGAACCAGCGCGCGGTATCCACCTCGGCGGTCAGAATATCGGCGTTATAGGCGCTAAGCCCCAGAGCGGTTTCATAGCGCGTCCGCTTGGCATCGGGCAGTTCGGGCAGGCTCGCGCGGCATTCCTCAAGGAAGCTGTCCTCCAGCACCAGCGGCAGCAGATCGGGATCGGGGAAATAGCGGTAATCATGCGCGTCTTCCTTGCTGCGCATCGACCGCGTTTCGTTCCTGTCCGGATCATACAGCCGGGTCTCCTGGACCACCCGGCCGCCATCCTCGATCAGATCGACCTGGCGGCGCGCCTCGCTTTCGACCACCGACATCACGAACCGCACCGAATTGACGTTCTTGGTCTCGGTGCGGGTGCCCAGTTCCTCACCGGGCCTGCGCACCGATACGTTCACATCCGCCCGCATCGAGCCTTCTTCCATATTGCCATCGCATGATCCGACATAGCGCAGGATGGTCCGCAGTTTGCGCAGATAGGCCCCGGTTTCGGCCGGCGAGCGCAGATCCGGGCGGCTGACGATTTCCATCAGCGCCACACCGCAGCGATTGAGATCGACATAGGACATGGTCGGGTGCTGATCGTGCATCAGCTTGCCGGCGTCCTGCTCGATGTGGATCCGCTCGATCCCGATCCGCTTGGTGGCGTCAGGATTCTTGTCATCGGGCGAGACATCGATCGCGCCCTCACCCACGATCGGGTGGTAGAGCTGGCTGATCTGATAGCCCTGCGGCAGATCGGCGTAGAAGTAGTTCTTCCGGTCAAACCGCGAATATTTGTTGATCTGCGCGCCCACCGCCATCCCGGTGCGGACCGCCTGACGGACGCATTCACCGTTGAGCACCGGCAGCATCCCCGGCATCGCCGCGTCGATCAGGCTGACCTGCGCATTGGGCTCCGCCCCGAACCGGGTCGAGGCGCCGGAAAACAGCTTGGACTGCGAGGTGATCTGCGCATGGACTTCAAGGCCGATCACGACCTCCCACTCACCGGTTGCGCCCTGGATGCGATAATTGGTTTCAGTCATTGCTATGCCTTGTCAGGTGTGATGAGCGGCACCGTAGGGAAATAGGTGTGGTAGAAGCGTGCGTCACGGGTCAGGATGGTGGCACCAGCTTCCTGTGCGTGTCCGCCGATGAAAAAATCGGCAAGCACCGACCCACGATTTGCTTCACCACTGCGACGACGAGCACGGAACAGACCGAATGCCATGCCCGCAAGGTAAGCAGCGCCCTCACCGAAAAGTTCGAAACCAATTTCAAACCCCGCAAGCCAACCGCTGAAGGCGTCTGGTGATCCCAGCCTTGGTGCCACTTCAGCATAGGCAATTTGGTTGACCGTCAACTGATGATCTGCAGCAAGAACGGCGATCCGGTCTATCGACCATGCTCGCCAGGTCTGCTCATCACCCAAAACGTCGATCAAAACGTTAGAATCAACCAAGATCACGGCTCCCAATCGCCCCGCAATTCGCGCATGAACTCATCCGTGGTCAGGCCACCCAGATCGATCGAGCCTCGCGCCGATTCGAGTGCGGCACGGATGCGGGCTATGCGCTGTTCTCTGGTTTCGTCATTCCGGGATTGTGCTGGCAGAACGACAGTTTCCCCGCGATCATTCACTCCAACCCTGACCGGACCATTGGGCACCAGTCCGCCCCGTTCACGCAGCGATTTCGGGATCAGCACCTGTCCCTTGCTGGTCATGTTGACCACAGTTTCATGCTCGATCTTGGTGTGGGCATTCATGGGCTGTCTCCAGTGTTACACTGGGTAACACTTTTTGAGATTATTGACAACGGCAGTCGCCAAAAGCTTGGAATGGCTCGTCACCTGCGCATGGACCTCAAGGCCGATCACGTCCTCCCACTCACCGGTTGCGCCGTGGATGCGATATTCGCTCATACGATGCCCTTCGTCAGGCTGGATGTATTCAACGCCCCCTTCGAAAGCTGCTTGCTCACGCCCACCTCAAAAGTAATCCGGCTGACTTCCTCGTCCTCTGAAGCTCGACGCGCCCCTGCCGTGAACACTTGGATTTTCAGCCCCCCTCCAGCCTCCGCTGACTTAGTGGCTTTTACAGCTACTTCGAAGTTAACTTTTTCAGGTAATTCAATATCATATCCGTCAGCCACAACTGCCCTTACCCCCGACGCGATTGCGTTGAGTGTGGAAGTGACAAATGCGGCCAGTTCTTCATTATTGATAGGTTCCATTGTCACCACCACCGCTCCGCTCGCGCCGCAAACAGCGCCCGCGCCTCGATCGCCAGCCCCGCATTGAGAACGCCCTGCTCGTCAAAGGCCTGGCCGATGATCTGGAGGCCCAGCGGCAATCCCTGACGATTGAGCCCGGCCGGTACCGACATCGCGGGCAGCCCGGCCAGTGACGCCGGAACCGCGAACACGTCGTTCAGATACATCGCCAGCGGATCATCGCTCTTTTCGCCGAGGCCGAACGCGGCAGTTGGCGCGGTGGGGGCGAGGATCACGTCGCAGACCTTGAACGCATCGGCAAAATCGCGCGCGATTAGGGCCCGGACCTTCTGCGCCTGGGTGTAATAGGCATCGTAAAAACCCGCCGAGAGCACATAGGTGCCGATCAGGATCCGGCGCTTGACCTCTGGCCCGAAGCCCGCCGCGCGGGTCGCGGCGTACATATCCTGCAGGCCTGCGCCCTCTGGCAGATCGCGCAATCCGTAGCGCACCCCGTCATAGCGGGCGAGGTTGGACGAGGCTTCGGCAGGCGCGATGATGTAATAGGCCGGCAGCGCATACTTTGTGTGCGGCAGGGAGATATCGACGATTTCGGCGCCGGCATCCTTGAGCCAGGCGATCCCCTGATCCCAGCTGGCCGCGACATCGGCGTCCATCCCGTCCATCCGGTATTCGCGCGGGATGCCGACGCGCTTGCCCCGCATATCGCCTGACAGCGCCGCTTCCCATGTCGGCACCGCCAGATCGAGGCTGGTTGCATCCTTGGGATCGAACCCGGCCATCGCCTCCAGCATGATCGCGCAGTCGCGCACATCGCGCGCCATCGGCCCGGCCTGATCGAGCGAGCTGGCAAAGGCGACAATGCCCCAGCGCGAGCATCGTCCGTAAGTGGGCTTGATCCCGGAAATCCCGGTGAAGGCCGCAGGCTGGCGGATCGAGCCGCCGGTATCGGTGCCGGTTGCGGCAGGCGCGAGCCGGGCGGCAACTGCGGCGGCGCTGCCACCCGACGACCCCCCGGGGGCCATCGCGGCATTCCCGCCATCGTTCCTGCGCCACGGCGAGATGACATTACCGAAATAAGAGGTCTCGTTGGACGAGCCCATCGCGAACTGATCGAGATTGAGCTTGCCCAGCATCCCCGCGCCGGCATCCCACAGCTTCTGCGAAACGGTGCTTTCGTAGGGCGGCGTAAAGCCTTCGAGGATATGGCTGGCGGCGGTGGTCTGGACGCCCCTGGTCGCGAACAGATCCTTCATCCCGATCGGCACACCGCCCATCTTGCCCAGCGGCTGCCCGGCAGCGCGGCGGGCATCGGTGGCGGCGGCTGCTTCCAGCGCTTTTTCCGGCGTGGCGACGATGAACGCGTTCAAAGACTTCTGCGCGGCGGCGACATTGGCGTTGAACGCCGCTGCCACTTCGACCGCGGTGAAACTGCCAGCGGCCACGCCGTCACGGATCGCGGCAACGCCAAGTTCGGTGAGGCCGTTTGACGTTTCTGGCATCATTCGATCACCTTGGGCACGCCGAAAAAGCCGTGCTCGGCCGCCGGGGCATTGGCCAGCACGGCATCGCGCTTGTCCCCGCCGGTCAGCGGATCGGCGTCGACCACATCGGCGCGCAAGCGCAGGGTGTTGGCGATGACCGCAGTCATCGGCTCGATCCCGGTCACATCGACCTCGCCCAGCTGTTCCACCCAGCCGAGGATTCCATTCAGTTCGGGCACCATCGCCGCGATTTCGGCATCGCTCATCGTGATGCGGGCCAGCGCGGCGATCTTGGCCACGGTGGCGGTGTCAACCGACATGGCATTCCTTTGTTCAACTAAAAACCGCTCATCCTGAGCTTGTCGTAGGGGCTAGCACTGGCCCCCGGTTGCTTCAAGCAGGCTTGCTATTGAGGCGGAGTTACGCCCGGCATGCCCGGCGGCGGCGCGCCCTTGCCCTGCTGCATCTGTTGCAACTGCTGCATCATCTGCTGTTGCTGCTCGATCTCGGCGCGACTCCTGAAATCGAGCAGTTCGATCTCGAACGTCAGATCGGTATTGGCGGGGATACTGCCCTTGGCCTCTGAGCCATAGCCCAGCTCGGACGGGATCAGCACCTTGTACTTCCCGCCCTTCTGCATCTGTTCCAGCGCCCTGGTGAAGCCGGGGATCACGCCTTCCAGCGGGAACACCGCCTGCTTGCCCTCGTCAAACACCTTGCCGCCGGGGAGCGTGCCCTTGTAGTTGATCAGCGCCACATCGGTGATCGTCGGCGAAGCGCCGGTCCCGGCTTTCAGCGTCTCGACCTCGACCGCGGCGGGCATGGTCGCCCAGGCAATTCCCCCCGCCGCCAGCGCCACGGCGGCAACGCCGATCCACAGCTTCGTCAGGGCACCTTTGGCGATTGGCTGGAGCGGAACGCGGGTAATCTCGGTCATGCACGGTTTCCTATGGCGCAACACGCAAAAGGGCGCGGATTTTTGTCCGCGCCCTCATGGCTTATCAAAGCGTGGGGTTCAAGCCTGTCTGGCCAGTCCGACGACCGGACCTACTTCACCCCGTCGCGTTCCATCCGCTTGCGATCCATCTTGCGAGCGCGGCGGACCGCAGCAGCCTTTTCACGGGCGCGCTTTTCCGACGGCTTCTCATAGTGACGGCGCAGTTTCATCTCGCGATACACGCCCTCACGCTGCAGCTTCTTTTTGAGCGCGCGAAGAGCTTGGTCAACATTGTTGTCGCGAACGAGAATTTGCATAAACCGAAACACCTCAGGATCAAAAGGCCAGGACCTGCCGCATTCCGGCGGGGATTGCCTTTGTTATATAAGCAAACGAATCAGAAACGAAAAACGCGGCCGAATCCCAAGGGAAACGGCTCGAACCTGCGGGCGGCTAGCAAACTGCCTGAGGAATGGCAAGCGCGAAGGGTACCTGATTGTGCATCAAAGCTTGCCCAAGGAGCCGATCGGGCGACGTTTCGCCAAATATTCGGCATGACCTGAGTTAATGCTGCGCAAACTCAGCCGATCCCAGGCCAATCCCCTACGTATTGGAACATATTGCCAGCGTTAGGGATTACGTTGCACCTTGCCCCAGCTGATACTCGATCGGGAAATCGGCCGCATTGCCTTGATGACGATCTACCTGCCCTGATCCGATCAGCCTGACAGGTTCGGTTCGTCAGAATTTATAGTGTTTTATTGGCAAGGCCGGGCGCTTCCGGTTTTGGAATGGAGTGCCGTGACGCACAAACGATCTTGCTTACGATGTTTATCCCAAAAAGGCCGCTTCGCGTGATCGGCTGGAGGATCACCGCATGAAACGCGGGCACGCGATCCTGTCCGCGCCGGTGCTGGCCGTGCTGATCGCATTGCCGATCAGCGAATCGAGCCTGGCCGGCGTCGCCGATGCGCTGCGGGATCCAGCGTCGATCTTTGGCCAACGCTCCCCGGGCGGGCGCGGACCTGGTGCCATGTTCCAGACCAAGCCCGATCGCGCCGCGTCCGCCGCGCGCGAGGAGCCTCCCGGCCCCAGCGAACGGGTCTTGAGCAATGTACGCGAACGAGTGCCACCAGCAGCCAGTGCAGGCCCCGGGGCATCGGCACCCTCTGGCATAGCTGTGCCGCTGGAAACGCCGGGATTTGTCGCTGCGGTTCCGGGCGGGGCTGGTCTGGGCGGGGCACCATCTGGCGGGTTCGGTCCGGAATTGCCGTTGCCTGGCGGCGGTTCATTTCTGGTGCCCGTCCCGCCAGGTAACGGCTTGCCGATAATCTCGGCCGTTCCGGAGCCGGAAACCTGGCAGACCATGATCCTGGGTGTCTTCGCGATCGGCCTCGCGCTGCGCCGCCGCGGCCGGGCGAGGCACGCCCAGCTGTCCGGCCCGGTCATCGCCCGCTGATTTTCGTGCCCTGCTGAGATGGCGGCTGCCAGAACAGGATTGCTGATTGCCAGCTGCGTTGCGCTGGTCGCGGCGGTACTGGGCGGGCGATACGTTCTGCGTGACGATTTTATGCCACCACCCGGCACCGCACTCCGTCCTGCAGATCAGGCCGCGCTGGATCCCCGCATCTGGTATCGCCAAAGCAACTTGCCCCGGCTGGTGCTGCCCGGCGGGGAGGATCGCACCGTCAGCAGCGTGCTCAATGTTTCCAAAGCGATGGAGTTTGGCGATTTCGTCTGGAACGAGGATGCCATCCCGGCGGGACCGGTCTGGGTCCGCATCGATCTTGGCAACCAGTTGATGTCGGTGTTTCGCGGCGAGCATGAGATCGGCTCTGCGGTGATCCTTTACGGAACCGACGGCAAGCCGACCCCGACCGGCGCTTTCAATGTGCTGGCCAAGGATGCGGATTATCGCTCGATCACCTATGACGCGCCGATGCCCTTCATGCTGCGCCTGACCGCCGACGGGGTCGCGATCCATGCCAGCAATGTGCGGGAAGGCTCGGCCACGCATGGTTGCATCGGGGTTCCGCCCGAATTCGCCCGACGCCTGTTCGCGCAAGTGCAGCTGGGTAATTTCGTCGCAATATTGCCAGTCGGAGCGGATGGTACAAAGCCTGCTACGCCAAGCAATTAGACGCCGCTGCCGGGCAGCAATCATGGTAAAGACCCGGCTAACCACGGATATGAACGCGTAAGTGACACCGCTTATGGGAAAGCACCTCCTGCAAAACAGGAGTTGCCGGTTCCATGTCTGGAAAACTGCGAAATCCCCGTTGGTTACGATGCGCTGCCGCCGTGGCTGCGCCGGTGCTGCTGATTGGTGCGACCGGCTTTTCGGGTGACTTTGAAACCCGCGTTCTGGCAGCCCACAACCGCGAACGGAGCGCGCTGGGCGTTGCGCCGCTGCGGTGGGATCCGGCATTGGTACAATCAGCCCAGCGCTGGGCGGACCATCTGGCTGCGACCGGCCAATTCCAGCACGCCCCCGAAAACCGCCGCGCGCCCGAAGGCGAAAATCTGTGGGCGGGGACCAAAGGCTATTTCGGACCCGAAGCGATGGTCAATGCCTGGGTCAGGGAGAAGAAGTTCTTCAAGCAGGGCAGCTTTCCAGACAACAGCGTGACCGGCCGGGTCGAGGATGTCGGCCATTATACCCAGATGGTCTGGCGCGATACGGGGGAAGTCGGCTGCGCCAAAGCCACAGGCGCGCGCGAGGACGTGCTCGTCTGCCGCTATGCCGAGGCGGGAAATTACAGCGGCGAACGCCCGTTCTGAAGTGAGTCGCGGCTAATGAAATGCGGCAGGAGAAAGAGTTCGGCCTCGCCCGGGAAGCGTGGTGGCGGAACCTAGTTCGCAGGATCGGTTTGCACGGCTGGCAAAGGCGGTGATCCCCGGCTAAGGGCTTCCCCATGAATCCGCCATCCTTCCTGACCTCGTCGCTGCTCGTTGCCTTTGGTGGCGGCGTCGGAGCGTGGCTGCGGTTTGTCGCGGGGCGATTGGTTGGCCCGGCCGCGTTTCCCTATGCGACACTCACCGTCAACATCCTCGGCAGCTTTGCGATGGGGCTGCTGGCGGGATGGCTGGCGCGGGATGGCGTGGGCAGCGAAGGCTGGCGGCTGCTGCTGGGCGTCGGTGTGCTGGGCGGCTTCACCACTTTTTCCGCTTTCAGCCTTGAGATTGTGACACTGGCGCAGCGCGGCGCGATTGGCGCGGCGGCAGCCTATGCCGCGCTATCGCTGGCGGGCGGAATTGTCGGCCTGATCGCAGGCCTGAGGATCATGGCATGAGCCCGGATAGTATCAATAACGCCGCTATCAGCGATACCGATACCAGCGAAACGGTCCGCCAGTTCACCGTGGAGGCCGATGATGATGGGGTGCGGCTCGACCGCTGGTTCAAGCGCCATTTGCCGCTGATTGGCTTCGCCATGGTATCGCGCTGGGCGCGAACCGGGCAGATCCGGGTCGATGGCAAGCGCGCCGGGGTTGATGACCGGCTGACCGCGGGCCAGCTGCTGCGCGTGCCCCCCGGCGGGACCGCGCCCGAACGCAAGGGTCCGGCGCCGCGCGGCGCCCTGACCGAGGACCAGATCCGCCAGGCCGAGGCGATGGTCATCAGCCAGGACCGCGCCGCGATCGTCCTCAACAAGCCGCCCGGCCTTGCCACGCAAGGCGGCACCGGGATGCGCGAGCATGTCGATGGGCTGCTCGATGCCTTCCTGCCATTTGACGATAGCCGCACCGGATCGCGCCCGCGCCTCGTCCACCGGCTCGACAAGGACACCTCCGGCGTCCTGCTGATCGCGCGCACGGCGAGCAGCGCAGCATTCTTTTCCAAGCGCTTTTCAGGCCGCTCGGCGCGCAAGACTTATTGGGCGCTGGTTATCGGGGTTCCGGCGGTCGAGGATGGCTTTATCGATCTGCCGCTCGCCAAGCAGCCCGGTACCGGCGGCGAAAAGATGATGGTCGATGAAAGCGGCGAAGGGCAAACCGCGCGCACGCGCTACCGGGTGATTGACCGGGCCGGCAACCGCGCCGCCTGGGTCGAATTGCAACCGCTGACCGGACGGACGCACCAGCTGCGCGTCCATATGGCGGCGATCGGCCATCCGATCGTCGGTGACGGCAAATATGGCGGGCCGGAGGCGTTCCTGTCGGGCAGTATCAGCCGCAAGATGCACCTCCATGCAAGGCGACTGATCATCGATCACCCCGACGGTACGCCGCTGGATGTCGTGGCCGGTCTGCCGACCCATTTTGCCGCGAGCATGGAGCAGCTCGGCTTTGACGAGGATGACGGCGCTGCGCTGGCCGAACCGCCCAAGCTGGCAACCAGGGAAGCCACCAAAGTCGCCGCCAAGGCTCATGCCAAGCAATACCGCAAGGAACGGCGCGGCGAGCGGCGCGGCGAGCGGCGCGGACGGACTGGCGGCGAGCGCGGGCCCGCGGGCACGACCAGCGCCTATACCGGCAAGCCTGCGGCCAAGGCGAAGTCTCTCACCAAGCCCGGCGGCAAACCCGCACCCAAGCCGCGCGGCAAGCCCCCAGTCAGCGGCAAACCCCAAGTCGGCGGCAAACAAACCCCGAGACCGCGCAGGCCCTGATGCATCCCAACGCCGCCTTCCGCCATGATGCCAGTCTCGGCTCAGAAGGGCGCGCCTTGTGCGAGGCGCTGATCGATGAGATCGGCTTCGGGATGGTCTTCGCCACTACCCCCGATGGCCCGCGCGTGGCGCATACCCCGCTCATCTCCTCGGGCGATGGCGCGGTGAAGTTCCACCTCGCGCGGGGCAATGCGCTGACCCGTCACCTTGACGGAATGACGGCGCTGGCGTTGATCAACGGCCCGGACGGCTATGTCAGTCCGCGCTGGTACGCGGATGGCCAGCAGGTCCCGACCTGGAACTATGTCTCGCTCGAACTGGAAGGCCGGGTCCGCAAGCTGGATGACGCCGGGCTGGAAGCGCTGTTGGTCGATCTGTCCGCCCGCCATGAAGCCCGCCTGAGCGAAGGCACTCCCTGGACAATCGACAAGCTCGAGGATCGCACCAAGGCCGGCCTGATGGCGGCGATTATCGGTTTTGAGCTGGAGGTTCAGGCATGGCGGCCGACGCTCAAGCTCAGCCAGAACAAGTCGCCCGAAGAACGCGCCCGGGTAGTTGCCGGGCTGCAGGCCGCCGGCTTGCCCGCGATCGCTCAGCTGATGCGGACGCTGGCACCGTGAGCGTGAAACTGGCCGTATTCGATTGCGATGGCACGCTGGTCGATGGCCAGGCCAGCATCTGCAATGCGATGGATGAGGCTTTTGGCGCTTGCGGGCAGCCGCTCCCCGATCGCCACCAGGTCCGCCGGATCGTCGGCCTCAGCCTGCCTCAGGCGCTCCGGCTGCTGCTGCCGGCGGCCGATGAGGATCTGCGCCGCAGGATTGACCAAGCCTATCGCAGCGCCTTCCGCTCGGCGCGCGAGGCGGGCCAGCTGGTCGAGCCGCTGTATGACGGGATCGCTGCTTTACTCGATAGCCTGCGCGAGCGCGGCTGGACGCTGGGCGTCGCCACCGGCAAAAGCGATCGGGGGCTGGAGCATTGCCTGGCGATGCACGGGCTTTCGGGGCATTTCGTCACGCTGCAAACCGCTGACCGCCACCCGTCCAAGCCGCACCCGGCGATGCTCGAGGCCGCGATGGCCGAGGCGCTGGCGGATCGCGCGGCAACGGTGATGATCGGTGATACCGCCTATGATATCGAAATGGCGGTGGCCGCCGGGGTTCGCGCGATCGGGGTCGATTGGGGCTATCACACGGCGCAGGAGCTGCGCGAAGCGGGCGCGGAAGCTGTGGCGCTCAGCCCGCACCAACTTGGGGAGTTGCTGACATGACACAGGATCCCGCCAAAGGCCGGTTCATCGTGATGCAGCTGGTCCGGCTGTCCGGCGTGGCACTGGTGATGTTCGGGCTGGCGATCACGGTGGGGCGCACGGATTTGCCCGCCCCGCTCGGGATCGTGCTGGTCCTGATCGGATTGTTCGAGGTGCTGGCCTTGCCGATCATCCTGTCCCGCCGCTGGAAAAGCCCACCCGAATGAAGCGGTTTTACAGGCAAGTGAGCATTGCCCCGGACGGCACCGGCTGGCGGGTGCTGCTTGATGGCAAGCCGATCCGTACCCCCGCCAAGGCCCCGCAAGCCGTGCCGAGCGAGGTGCTGGCTCAGGCGATGGCGCTGGAGTGGTCGGAGCAGGGCGAAGAAATCAATCCCGCCGCCTTCATCTTGCGCGACATGACTGATTACGCGATCGATGTGGTGAGCCGTGATCCTGCCGCCGCAGCTGCGGACCTGCTGCGCTATGCCGAGACCGACACGCTGTGCTACCGCGCCGAAGCCGGCGAGGCGCTGCATGAGCGGCAGAAGCAAGTGTGGGAGCCGCTGCTCTGCGCCGCCGAAGCCCGCTGGAACGTCCATTTCGAACGGGTGGACGGCATCCTCCACCGCCCCCAGCCTGAGGCCACGCTGGCCCGGATGGCCGCGGTCCTCGCGCCCCTGGACGCCTTCACCATGGCCGCGCTGACCACCCTCACCACCCTTGCCGCATCACTGGTCATCGGCCTCGCCGCGCTGGAACCGGATGCCGATGGCGAAGCGTTGTGGGCGGCGGCCAACCTCGAGGAGGATTGGCAGGCCGAACTATGGGGCAAGGATGCCGAAGCGACCGCCCTGCGCGCGCGGCGTTACGCGGAATTCAGCGTGGCAATGCGCTTTGCGGGGCTGGTGGGGGCGGGTTAGTAGCAGGAGAGATGAGTGTCTGTTTCCGACCCACTTGCGGACATTCGGCGTCGAACTAAACACCTTCGAAAGTGGACGTTTTTTCGGTACGCTTTTGAACCGCAGGAAAGGCGATGATTGGGAGGAAGCGGACTGTCTTTTGTCAGCACCGAAATTGAAAACGCGGAACAAAGGCCTACGCCACCGCTTTTCCAATCAGATTAAAACCGCATCCTAAAAGGTAAGGGGTTCGCTCGGGAACCAAACGGCTAGCGTGACTAGCCGCGAGATGGTTTGAGCATCTGTCATCTGTCAGATGCTGCTCCGCAACAGACAATTGGGAACTGATATTGTGTCTAACGGGCCCCATCCCGTCGCATCGGAATGCGCGGTTCCAGAACTTGGTTCACAATCAAACTTGACATGCAGGTAAATGCCTGCATATACGGTTTTCGCAAGTGAGCGAAACGATGACCGACGACATAATTTTCAAAGCGCTGGGCGACCCAACGCGCAGAAAGCTGCTCGATCTGCTGTGTGAGAAAAACGGGCAGTCCCTCGGCTCGCTTTGCGAACACCTCGACATGGCCCGGCAATCGGTAACGCAGCACATCGGTGTACTGGAGGCAGCCAATCTGCTGAGCACTGTACGGCGCGGTCGCGAAAAGCTGCACTTCATCAATCCCGTGCCGCTCCACGAAATCTATGAACGCTGGGTACGGAAATTCGAAACGCAGCGACTCAGCCTCTTGCATGACTTGAAGACTGACCTTGAAGGATAATGACGATGACCAAAGGTAAGACCAGCTTTGTATATGTGACCTATATCCGTGCGACTGCCGAAAAGGTGTTCGAGGCGATCACCAAGCCTGAAATTTCGAGGCACTACTGGGGTCACGAGAACGTTTCGGACTGGAAACCCGGATCGAATTGGAAGCATGTTCGTGCCAATGACGAACGGACAGTCGAAATTATAGGCAAGGTCATCGAGATATCGCCGCCAACGCGCCTTGTCATTAGCTGGGCCAATGCCTCGCAGACTTCAGACCCGGCAAGTCACAGCACGGTGACGTTCGAAATTCAGGACTATGACAACATGGTGCGCTTGACCGTCACCCACGACGACCTCGAAGCCGGTAGCGGGATGGCGACCGGCATCAGCAAAGGTTGGCCGATGGCCCTTTCCAGTCTGAAATCCTTTCTCGAAACTGGAGAAAGCATAGATGTATTCGCTAGCCCAAAGACCAACTGAGCTTTTGCGACACCGATCAAAACGGCAGCAGGAGAATTACAATGACCAAAGAATATGTCGGCGGATGTGCATGTGGTGCGATCCGCTATAAAACGAGCAGCGAACCGATCGTCGAGAACCATTGCCAATGCCTTGATTGCCAGAAACGAAGCGGCACTGGACACGGGTCGTATCTGACTTTCCCCCGGAGCGCAGATGTGACTTTGACAGGCACCACAAGCAACTGGCGGATCAAGGGCGACAGCGGCAACGAAAAAGTCCATGCGTTCTGCCCGACCTGCGGAACGCCAGTTTACCTGACTTTCGCTGCGGTACCTGAGCTGCTTGCAGTCCATGCAACCAGCCTTGATGAGCCGGGCCAGTTCATGCCGCAAATGGTAACCTACACCATCCGTGGCCATAAGTGGGACACGATTGACCCAGCGTTGGCCTTATTTGAGCGAATGCCGCCTAATTGATCTTGCTCGAGAAACGCAGAATGCAGACGCTGCTTTGCAAGGTCGCTTAGTCTTCAATCTGGTAAATTCTGTAGACGCAAAATGAAATTGATGACTGTTATCGGTTGATGGCATTGACGGTCGTTAAGTCCGCAACTGGGGCGAAAGCTGCCAATGTGTTGCGCATGAATGAAGGGCGGCTTCAGTGTATCACAAGCCTAAAACCAGACTGTCGGCAATCCACCCGAAAGCAGACGCCAATTTCCCCCTAGCCAACCCACTCCGCAACCTGCGCCGCGACATCATTGGCCGCCTTGTTGAGCGCCGGTCCCACCGCTTCGGGCTTGGCTGCAATACCCGGTACAATGCTTTCAAACCGCTTGGTCGCCATAGCCGCGCCCTTGCCGCCGCTGCGGATCGCATCATAGCGGACCACAACCGACAGGGTGCGCGCATCGTAGCCCATGTCGAGCAGGCGACCTGACAGGCGGGTGCCGCCGGATGATGCCGCCTCGCTGTCCTCGAACACCAGCCGGTTGCCCTTGGCGCGGATCGTTTCGGCAAGCAGGGCGCGGAACAGCCGCGACGGCCGTTCAACCCACATCGCCTTTTGCAGGTACGCGACGCTGGCATCATCGATCTGCACCGGCACACGCTGGACCGAAAGGCGGCGATCGGTTTCCGGTTCGACGACGATGATCGCATCGCCAAAATTTCCGCTGGCAGCAGTGCCTGCGGGCGCAATTCGTGCCGGAGTCAGGCTGAACAGGGTATCGGGCACCTTGTCGCCCAGGCTGAGGCAGCCGCCCAGCGCCAATGCCAGCGCGGCAATTGGGGCCGCTTTGAGCAATACAGATCGGCGCATGGCAGGGCCCTTTTCCGTGGTTATGGCAGCAGCTCTCATGGTTTGTAATCCGGCAGTTTCGACCCACCGATCAGCGCGCCGGCCCCCTGGTCGTCAAGCTTTTCAGTGAAACCGCGCAAGGCCCGGGTCGTCGCCCGCAGGTCGCGCAGCGCCGCCTCGGTGGCGGGGAGGGTGCTTTCGGTCAGCTGGCGGGCGGCAGGGCGGGCATCGCTCAAAGTCTCGGAAAGATTGTCAGCTGCACCCTGCGCTGATTTGAGCGTCGTGCGCAATTGCTGCGCGAGCGAGGCCCCCTCGCCGTTGAGCATCTGGTCGGCCGATCCCGTCACTTTTTCAAAACTGGCAAGCGCGGAAGTCGCCTGACGCAACGTGATTTCAAGCTCGGCCATGGTCCGGCGCACTTGCGGCGACGCATCGGCGAGGCTCGCGGACATCCGATCGGTATTGGCCAGAATGTTGCTGATCGACTTCTGGTTTTTATCGGTCAACAGCCCGGTCATCCGCTCGGTCAGCGTGGTCAGCCGCTCAAGCAGCAGCGGCGCGTTGGTTAGCAGCTCACCGAGGCCCCCGCGTTTGGTCGGGATCACCGGCACGCCTTCCGGCCCCGGCTCGGTAATCGGGGGTGCGCCCTTGACGGCACCATTCAACTGGACGTTCGAAACCCCGGTAAAGCTGCCCTGAACCGTCGCAGTGGTGCCCTGAAGGATCGGCACCTCCTCGTCGACGCTGATCCGTACCCGAACGAAGCTGGGATCCCTTCGCCACAGCTCGATCGTCTTGATCTGGCCAACCGGCACGCCAGCGAAGGCGACTTGCGAACCCTTGGCCAGACCATCGACCGACTGGCGGAAGAAGATGTCATAGTCCTGCTGGTTTGTCTGGCCCAGCCGCGCGATCCAGATGATGAAGGCGGCCAGCACCGCCATCAACCCCAGGGTTACTGCACCCACCCAGACATGATTGGCCCGTGTTTCCATTGTTTGCCCTTATGCCCCTGCGCCGCTTGGCTTGTCTATCGTCGTCACCCGGACTTGCGCATCCTGCGCTGCTTCGCCGCCTTTTTGACTGTTTTTGGCCGCCCTGCCACCGCTCTGGCTGTGTTGCGCGGCCCTGCCGCGGGGACCGTTGAAATATTCCTGAATCCACGGGTGGTCGAGCGCGAGCAGTTCCGGGATCGTCCCCACCGCAATCACTTGCCGGTCCGCGATGACCGCGACCCGGTCACAGATCTCGTGCAGCGTATCAAGATCATGGGTGATCAGGAACACGGTCAGCCCCAGCGTGTCCTGCAGTTCCTTGGTCAACTGATCGAACGCCGCCGCGCCAATCGGATCGAGTCCGGCGGTCGGCTCATCCAGAAACAGCAGCTCGGGATCGAGCGCCAGGGCCCGGGCCAGGCCAGCGCGCTTTCTCATGCCGCCGGACAGCTCGGACGGATATTTGCTGGTCGCTTCGGGCGGCAGACCGGACAGCATCACCTTGTAGCGGGCGATTTCATGGCGAAGCTCGTCGTCGATCTCGGGATAGAACTCCTTGAGCGGGACTTCGACATTTTCCGCTACCGTCAGCGTCGAGAACAGCGCCCCGCCCTGAAACAGCACCCCCCAGCGGCTGCGAATATCGATATCGTCATCGTCGCGGGCATCGGTGATCGATTGGCCAAGCACCTCGATCGTCCCGGCCTCGGGGATTTGCAGCCCGATGATCGAGCGCATCAGCACCGATTTGCCAGTGCCGGAACCGCCGACCACCCCGATGATCTCGCCGCGCCGGACCTTCAGGCTCAGGTCTTGGTGGATCACATGGGGGCCGAAGCTGTTGCACACGCCTTCGATGACGATGGGATACTCGCCCAGAAATGCACCCGGCATCCGGTTCCGGGCGGCATCCTTGATGTCCTCGATGATGCCTTCGTGCCCGGTATCGTTTTCAGCAGCGCCGTTCATCCCCAGCCCACTTCTGTGAAGAACACGGCGAAAAACGCGTCGAGCACGATCACCATGAAAATCGCCTGGACCACCGCCATCGTGGTGCGCAAGCCAACTTCCTCGGCGTTACCCTGGACCTGCATTCCCTGATAACATCCGGCAATCGCGATGATCAGGCCGAACATCGGGGCCTTGATCATACCCACCCAGACATCGTGAAGCGGCACGACTTCCTGGATTCGCGCCAGGAAGGTGAAAAACGGGATTTCCAGCGTCACGCTGGCCAGAAATGCCCCGCCGATGATCGCGCAAACCGCCGCGTAAAAGCCAAGCAGCGGCATCATCAACACGGCTGCCAGCACCCGCGGGATCACCAGCGCCTCGACCGGGGAGACGCCGATGGTGCGCATAGCATCGATTTCCTCGGTCAGCTTCATCGTGCCAATCTGGGCCGCAAAGGCCGAGCCTGAGCGGCCCGCGACCATGATCGCAGTCATCAGCACCCCCAGCTCACGCATGGAAAGCCGGCCGGTCAGGTTGATCGTGTAGATCTCCGCACCGAACTGGCGCAGCTGCACCGCCCCCTGCTGGGCGATGACGATGCCGATCAGGAAACTCATCAACCCGATGATCCCGAGCGCCGAGACTCCGACCAGCTCCAGTTGGCGCACCAGCGCCTTGATCCTGAAACGCGAGGGATGGCGGATCAGAGTTCCCAGAGCAATGATGGTCGAGCCAAGGAAACTCAGTATGCCGACCGAGCCATGCGCCGTCGTGCTGACCAACAGGCCGACTGCATCGGGCACACGTTCCAGCAAGGGCAGCCGATGGGGACTAATCTCGCTGCTTGCCGAAGCGCCCTTGACCGCAGCAATCAGCCGCTCTGCCTTTTCGCTCGCGCCGGTGATTTCAGCATCTTTATCGGCGCTGACGCGCCAGACAATCCAGGCCCCCACCGTGTCGATCTCGGTTACGCCCGAGAGATCGAGCCGCGCGACCGGATCTGGAAACTCACGCAAACGCCGGTCAATGACGCCGATCGAGGCGACCACCATCGGCCCGCCAAGCGCCAGGGTAAGCGCACCATCGGCTCCGGTCTCGGTCAGAAAGTCAGCCCATTCACGCATTAACCGGCGTCATGCGGGAAAATGGCGGCGGCGACAAGTTTTGTCGGCGTGCGCGGTGGCGGCTTGCACGGGGCCGCACCCGCTGGCAAAGCGCCCCCGACATGACACAAACAGCTTCTGGCCAGACTCTCGACAAGACCTTCGACCCCGCCGCGATCGAGGCGAAATGGTATGCCCATTGGGAAGCGAACGGGCTGTTCCGCCCCGAGCGCCCAAATGCCGAGCCCTTCACCATCGTCAACCCGCCGCCCAATGTCACCGGCAGCCTGCACATCGGCCACGCGCTGGACAATACGCTGCAGGATATCGTGGTGCGGTATGAGCGGCTGCGCGGCAAGGATGCGCTGTGGGTGGTCGGCACCGATCACGCCGGAATCGCGACGCAAATGGTGGTCGAGCGCCAGCTTGAGGCCCAGCAGGACAAGCGCAGCAACTATTCGCGCGAGGCCTTCATCGACAAGGTCTGGGAATGGAAAGCGGCGAGCGGCGGCACGATCACGGGCCAGCTGCGCCGCCTCGGCTGCTCGATGGACTGGTCCAGAGAACAGTTCACCATGGACCCGCATTTCACCAAGGCGGTGGTCAAGGTGTTCGTCGATCTGTATAACCAAGGCCTGATTTACCGCGACAAACGGCTGGTCAACTGGGATCCCAAGCTCAAGACCGCGATTTCGGATCTTGAGGTGGAAACCCGCGAGATCAAGGGCAGCTTCTGGCACTTCCGCTATCCGCTGGCAGACGGCGTGCGGCTGGCAGACGGCAGCGATCATATCGTCGTCGCCACCACCCGGCCCGAGACGATGCTGGCCGATATGGCGGTGGCGGTGAATGCCGATGATCAGCGCTATAATAGCGTGATTGGCAAGTTTATCGTGCTGCCGATCACCGGGCGGCGGATTCCGATTGTGGCGGATGAGCACGCCGATCCGGAGCTGGGCAGCGGCGCGGTGAAGATTACGCCGGGGCATGATTTCAACGACTTTGAGGTGGGCAAGCGCGCCGGGTTCAAGGCCGGTGAAATGCTCAACATGTTCGATGCCGAGGCGCATATCGAACAGGTGGAAGACGGGCTGATCCCGGACAAATACCTTGAACTCGAACGCTTCGTGGTACGTGACATGATTGTAGCTGATATGAAGGAGCAAGGTTTCCTCGTCCCCTACGTGGACAAAGATGGCAACGAACATGATGCCGAGCCGCGCACTATCCAGACGCCCTATGGCGACCGAGGTGGCGTGGTAATCGAACCGTGGTTGACGGATCAGTGGTATGTGAATGCCGCTGAATTGGCGAAAGCGCCGATAGCCGCAGTGCGATCTGGCGCGATAGAGATTGTGCCCAAGACGTGGGAGAAGACGTTCTTCAACTGGATGGAGAATATCCAGCCGTGGTGTGTTTCGCGGCAATTGTGGTGGGGGCACCGGATTCCGGCTTGGTATGGGAAAAAAATCAAGCCTGATGGGCCAGACGATGTTGGCAAATCCGAATTTTTCTTGTCTCTTGAAGAGGTCGCATTTGTTGCTGAAGACGAAGTTGAATTGCTTAAAAAAGTTCGTGACTATTACGGCGATCCCAGTGGCGAACTTTTCATCCATGAAACAATGGAAGATTACCTTGAATGGGATTCCGCGCTCACGAGCGGGATTTCAGAAGAGAAACTGCATCGAGATAAAATCCATCTCCACCGAGAGGAAGACGTCCTCGACACCTGGTTCTCCTCCGCGCTGTGGCCGTTCGCCACGCTGGGCTGGCCAGAGGATAGTGCCAATCCCCCCTCCTCTCTAGAGGAGGAGATTTCTGGCTCCTCGTTGCTCCAGCGCCACTACCCCAACGACCTGCTCATCTCCGGCTTCGACATATTGTTTTTCTGGTGCGCCCGGATGGCAATGATGGGGATGAAGCTCAACGAGGGCCAAGTGCCGTGGAAGCGGCTATACCTGCATGGGCTGGTTCGCGCCGCCGACGGCCAGAAAATGTCCAAGAGCAAGGGCAATGTCGTCGATCCGCTGCTGCTGATCGATGAATACGGCGCCGATGCGCTGCGGTTCTTCATGGCGGCGATGGAAAGCCAGGGCCGCGATGTGAAGATGGATAAGGCCCGGGTCGAAGGCTACCGCAACTTCGCCACCAAGCTGTGGAACGCCGCGCGGTTCTGCCAGTCCAACGGGATCGGCGCGAGCACCTCGCTGGCGGCTCCGGCGGCCAGCCTCGCGGTCAACAAATGGATCATCGGCGAGGTGGTGGAAACGCTGGCCGAGCTCGACAAGGCGATGGCCGACCTGCGGTTCGATGCGGCGGCCAACACGATCTACCACTTCGTGTGGGACCAGTTTTGTGACTGGTATATCGAATTGATCAAGGGTTCGTTCGACGAGGAAACCAAGGCCGTGGCTGGCTGGGTGCTCGATCAGATTCTGGTGATGCTCCACCCGTTCATGCCCTTCGTGACCGAGGAGCTGTGGGGGGCTCTGGGCGAGCGGGCGGATTATCCGTTGATTACGGCACAGTGGCCTGAGCCGGGGGCTGGGGTTGATGTGGCGGCAAAACGCGAGGTTGAGTGGCTAATCAAACTGGTGAGCGCGATTCGAGCAGCACGTAGCGAGTTGAATTTGCCACCCGGCGCAAAGGTCAACGCTTGGATCGACGGCGGCGACGACACCTACCACTCGATGGTGCGGCGCAATCATGGCAATCTGAACAAACTAGCTCGAATTTATGGACTTACAAATGCTGGGCCCAAATCAACAAATGCGTTTCAGGTCGTGGTCGATGAAGCGACGTACTACTTGCAACTCGAAGGCGTAATCGACATCGCCGCCGAGAAGGCCCGCCTGACCAAAGCCCTCGAAGCCTCGACCAAAGAGGCCAGATCGCTCGCAGGTCGCCTGTCCAATCCGGCCTTTGTCGAGAAGGCCAAGCCCGAAGCGGTCGACAAGGCGCGCGCTGTTCATGCCGCTCATGCTGCCGAGGCCGAGCGGCTGGCGGCGGCGCTGGCGCGGTTGGGGTGTGGTGAGCCTCACCCTCGCCACCACCACGCCGGGAGAGCCGGAGATCTTCGCCTCGCTCCAGGGCGAGGGGCCTTCCACCGGCCAGCCCAGCACCTTCATCCGGCTGTCGCGCTGCAACCTGGCCTGCGTGTGGTGCGATACCGCCTATACCTGGCGGTTCACCGGCGATAACCGCCCGCACCGCGACGATCTGACCTATGATCGCGCCGCCAATCAGGTGACGCTGGACGAGGCGGACGTGGCCGCGCGGATCATGGCGCTGGGAGGCAATCGGCTGGTCATCACCGGCGGCGAGCCGCTGCTGCAAGGCGCGGCGCTGGCGCGGATGGTGGCACTGCTAAGCGGTCACCGGGTCGAGATAGAGACCAATGGCACCGTCACCCCGCACCCGGACCTCGATGCGCTTGTGGCGCAATACAATGTCAGCCCCAAGCTGAAGCATTCAGGCAATCCCATTGATCTTGCTTTGATTCCGCAACGGCTCAGCCAGTGGGCAAATGAACCTAAAGCCTACTTCAAGTTTGTGATTTCGACGCCAGACGACCTTGGCGAAGTGCTGACGTTGCAGACCGATCATGCGATCCCGGGCGATCGGCTGTTTGTGATGCCCGAGGGTACCGGCAGCGCTGTTCTGCGGGAACGAATGCGCTGGCTCGCGCCGCTTTGTCAGAGCCACGGGCTGCGCTTGTCGGATCGGTTGCATATTCACCTGTACGGCGATACGCGCGGGACGTGAGATCAGCGTCGCGTTTCTGGTTTAACGTCCCTGCGCGCGCCACCGCTGGACGGTCCGCAGGACCATCTCTTCCTCGCCGCCGCTGGCGTTCCAAAGTTCGCTGAAGGAGGGGTCGGCCGAGGCCGGACGCTTGATTTCCTCAAGGTCGTCGAACGAGACGCGGATCGGGATCGAAACACCCTCGCCGCAGATGATGCATTCGCGGTTGCGGAGCGCCGGGATCGAATCGAGGAAGCCGCGCGCACCTTCGGGCATCGCCGCCTTGACGAAGGCCTGATCGCGATCGTTGTTGAGCCGCATCGAGATGATCGTGCCGCATTGTGACAGCACGCCTTCAGCCAGATCCGACGGGCGCTGCGTGATCAGGCCCAGCGAGATACCGTACTTTCGGCCCTCCTTTGCGATCCGCGAGAGGATCTTTCCGACCGAGGACCCATCGGCGTTCTGCTCGTTCGGCACATACCGATGCGCTTCTTCGCAAACCAGCAGGATCGGCCGGGTCTTTTCATCGCGCGCCCAGATCGCAAAATCGAACACCAGCCGGCTGAGCACCGCAACCACGGTGGAAGTAATGTCGGAGGGCACCCCCGAGACGTCGATGATCGAGATCGGCTTGCCGTTTGAGGGCATGCGGAAAATCTTGGTGATGAATTCGGCCATGGTGTCACCGACCAGCATGCCGGAGAACATAAACTGATAGCGCGGATCGGCCTTCAATTCGTCGATCTTGGTCCTGACCCGCATGTAAGGGGCGGAGGAACCGGCCTTGTCGAGTTTGCCCATCTCGTTCTGGATCGCGGTGGTGAGATCGGAGAGGAGGTAGGGGATGGGCGAATCGACCGTGATCTTGCCCATCGTTTCAGCCAGCCGGTTCTTGCCGCGCGCCAGCAGCAGGCACTTGGCGAGAATATCGGAATCCTCTTGCCGGTCATTGCCGGTGGAACTGAGGAACACTTCGCAATGCTCCTCGAAGTTCATCAACCAGTACGGCATGTTCAGGTTCGAAACGTCGAAGATCATGCCCGTGCTTTTGAACGCAGCGGAGTATTCGCCATGCGGATCGACCATCAGAATGTGGCCTTCGGGAGCGGCTTCGCAAATCCGGTGCAATATCAATGCGGCGCTGGTCGATTTGCCGGTACCGGTCGAGCCGAGCAGAGCGAAGTGCTTGCCAAGCATCGAATCGATATAAAGCCCGGCGCGGATATCGCGGGTCGGATAAACGGTCCCGACCTGAATGCTGGAGCGCCCGTCGCTGGCATAGATCTGGCGCAGATCGTTGCTGGTCGCGGGAAAGATCAGCGCGCCCGGGATTGGGTAGCGCGTCACACCGCGGCGGAAACTGTGGATCCGCCCGGTTAGCCGTTCCTCATCGCCCTCGCCCAGAAAATCGATACTGGCGACGATCCCGCCCGGGGTCTTGGTATCCTGACGCTGGGTTCTGACACTGGCGAGCAGCCAGCTCTTGCCAACGCGGATTTTGATCTGGCTGCCGACCTGGCCGGCCAGCGAGATCGAGGGATCGTTATCCACCGCACATTCCTGAAGACGCGTCAGATCAAGCGCGATTTGGCTGCTCGATCCGGCGATTTCGAGAACGATGCCGATCGGCTCGCGGGCGTTGTCAAACGCCGGTTCGGCCTGCGGTGCAGGAGCCTGCGCTACGCTGGTTTCTGCCGGTCGTGCCTGCGAAAAACCGTTCCCGCTCATATCCGTCATGTGAATTGCTCACTCCGTAACGCGTTATTACGGATGACCTAAGGCATCAGAGTTAATATTGGCCTAAATATCGGGGGTTGCCAGCGGCTAGACCAGCGCGAACAGGCGGCCGGCGATGAAGCCCATCGATACCGAAATTGCCACTGCGAGCAGCCCGTAAAGGAACGAGTTCTGCTGCGCGAACAATGCGATCAGCCGCTCAAAGCCCAGCTTGCGCACTTCGACCCGGCTGATCGCCGAGGCAACCACCCGGCCTTTGGTAACCGCGAAGGTCTCGGCGGTGTAAGTCCCGGTCTGGACGTTGGAGGGCAGGGCAATGCGCGCCTGATACAGCACCTGTTCGCTCAATTGCACGCCGCGCTGATCTTCCTTGTAGAGCGCGCCGCGGTTCATCAGATCGACCAGCCCGGAAGCAAACCTGGCTTGTTCCTTGGGCTCGAACGCACCGATCGGCGAAAGTTGCAGCCAGCCGAGCCCCAGCTCATAGATCGCGGCGGTCTTGTCATCGACAATCTGTTTGATCGGCCGCGACGAGGCGATCGCAAAGAAGGTCGGAGCGGAGCGGAACTCAGCGCTGTCTGCGTTGATCCAGATTCCGGCAAAGCGCTGCTTTTCACGCAGGATGATCGAACGGGTTGGCCCTTTCAGCACCACCACGATGTCATAATCCTTGCCCGCCCGGGCGCCTTCGGGCGTCAGGATCGCGCCGAACAGCAACAATTCTGTCCCGGTGAAACCCTGCTGCACCTGAATTTCATGCTGCGAAACCTCGGGCACCAGGATCGGGTCGCGCGCGCCACCCAGCAGCAGCAGGGCAATGACGAGGAACAAAGTCTTCACAGCACTGGCCGGGCTCATAACGGCGCCACCGTGTAGATCTCGTCCGGACGCCACCCAAGACCGAGCGCCATCCGCGCCGCGATCACCAGCACAATCACCGCCAGCACCAGTCGCAACCGGTCCGCCGGAAACTTCTGCGCCAGCTGCGCCCCGATCTGGGCGCCCGAGACCGAGCCGATCAACAGCAGCACCGCCAGGACAATGTCGACCGCCTTGGTGGTCAGCGCGTGCATCATCGTCGTCACCATTGTGACAAACAGGATCTGGAACAGCGAGGTGCCAACCACGACATTGCCGCTCATTCCGATGATATAAAGCAATGCCGGGACCAGCACAAAGCCGCCGCCGATCCCCATCAGCATTGTCAGGATGCCGGTCAGCATCCCCAGGAGCAGCGGAGCCAGCGGCGAAATATAAAGGCCCGAGCGATAGAACCGCCAACGGAGCGGCAAATTGGCGACCATCGGATGATGGCGGCGTTTGCGCGCGGGCAATGGTACCCCGGTCTTGGTGGCTTGCAGCGACAGCCAGCTTTCCTTGGCCATGAGCCCGCCGATCGAGCCAAGCAGCACCACATAGAGGATGTTGATCACGGTATCGATCTGGCCGAGCTGCTGGAGCAGACGAAACAATATCGCCCCGATCCCGGTACCCATGACACCGCCTGCCACCAGCACGGCACCCATGTGATAATCGACGCCTTTGCGCTTGGTATAGGCCAACACGCCCGAGACGCTGGCCCCGGTCACCTGGCTCGCAGCGGAAGCCGCCGCGACCGTGGGCGGCACACCATAGAAGATCAGCAAAGGCGTGGTCAGAAAGCCGCCGCCCACCCCGAACATCCCCGAAAGGATGCCCGTCAGCGCTCCTAGGCCGACGATGACCAGGCCATTTACCGAAAGGTTGGCGATCGGAAGGTAGACGTCCATCTTGCGCTTGTGAGCCTACCCCACCCCGGGCAGCGTGGGAAGAGTCGAGGGCCTAGAAACCTGCGGAGAGTGTGATCGCTGGTCCCGAGGTGGGTGCAGCGCTTCCCCTCACGCGAAACCGCCAGTCAGCCGAGAGCCGCGCGCTCGCGCTGCCCAGCGACCCACCCAGCGGCAGGCGAAGCGAAGCGGTGGGGCCGATATCCAACCGGCTGGACCCTTGCTGCGCCCCGCCCCAAACTCCCGCCCCGGCGCTAAGGTCGGCCGGGCCAAAGCGGGCCAGGCGGCGCGTGACGCTGAGCTGGCCGTCGGCAAACGCGGTTGCTCCCGGTCCGCCAACGTAACCAGCTTGCAGATAAGCTTCGGCGCGCGCGCCCAGCGGCAGGCCAAGCGGAGGAAATTCGCTGACCAGTGCGGCTGCCGGGCGCAGTTTCGTGCCGCTCGTCAGCCTGGTCGCGCGCAGTTCGGCCATGGCAAGGATCGGCAGCTTGCCGACCGGGCGGAAGGCGAAGCCGGCTGCCAGTTCCTCACCGCGCGGGGCATGGACCGCGCTGCTGGCGCGCAAATAGAGTGCAGGATTCCGCGCCGATTCCGTTGCCAGACGATAGCGGATCACTGCCCCAAGCTGGCTCGCGCCATAACTTGGCGCGGCAAATCCCGCTGGTGCTGAGCCTGCCCCGCCCCGGCGCAGCAGCAGCCAGCCATCGGCAGACCAGCGCCGCAAGGGTGTTGCCGGGGCCGCAGAAGCGCGATCCAGCGACCGGTCTAGCTTCTCCGGGGTATTGCGATTCTCGAAGACCACCGCAGGCAACGGCAATTGCGCCATCGCGGCCAGCCACAGCATCTGGTGTCCGGCCGCGACCCGCGGAGAAAGCGGTGCAGCGCGCGGACCGGCAGCATCAGGAATGGCTGGCATCGCCAAGGGAGCGGGTGCCGCAAGCGGGGCGAGCGGCGTGACGACCGGCCATTCGGTGCGCGCTTCACGAGCTTCAGACGCCATCGCCGCCGGTGCCGGATCGCGCGGGGCGAAAACCACGGCGGCCCCGGCTTTCGAGCGCGGCAGGGCTTTGATGACGGGGGGACTGTGTTCAGCCAGCAGTCCCGGCGGCGATCCACCTACGTCAAGCGCGACGGCAAGCGGTTCCCAGATCGCGGCACGCACTGCAACCCAGCCGAACAGCACCAGCACCAGGGCTGCCAGCGGCTGACCGCGACGGACGGCCCGGCTCATGCCTTGGCTCCCTGCAGCCTGACCGGCAACACACCATGCGCGGGATGAGTCCGATGAACCGTTTTGTCCCACAGGACTGCGTCACCGCGCAGCGCGTGAAGGTAAGCCACCAGCGCGCGCCGACCCGCCATAATCGCGATGATATTGCCGAGCGGAATGCGCAGCAGCGCCCGCAGCCCCTCGGCCAGTCCGTATTCGCGGGTGGTAAAGACGAACCGCATTCCCGCGCGCCAGGCAAACCCGGCAAAACTCAGCACCAGCATGGTCTTGACCATCGGGGATAGCACATAGACCGGTTCCCAACCGGCCAGTCGCGCGCCCAGCAGGATCGCGTCGATCAGCAGCAACAGATAAGCCGCGGCCAGTACCAGAGCGGTCAGGGGTCCGCGCCGATCGCGCAACGCCATCCACACGTCAATCGGTCCGCCGCTCCAGCCCATCCGATCCCATGACTGGAAGGCAATCCCATGAATCCAGCGGGTTTTCTGGCGCACTGCCTGGCCCAGTTCGGTGGGGAAATGGCTGCGCGTGGCGACCAGATTGCCGGCATCGTCGCGCAGCCGCAAGAAGCTGCTGCGCCGGCCTTGCCGGGAAATCAGCAACCCCAGTTCGTAATCTTCGGTCAGGCATTCGGCGGCGAACGGCCCGGCCTCGCCCTCGGCGGTCCGTCGTGCCGCCAATGCCTCAAGCGCGTGGCGGGCAAACCCGCAGCCGATGCCCGCGGCGGGAAGCCCTGCTCCGATAGCATCACGCACCGGCAACAGCTTGGCATGCGCTTCGGCGAATTCATCGGCATAGTGGCCCGCAATCCAGCGCGAGGCCGCTTGCGGCTCAGGCCGGACCGGGAGCTGGACGAAATCAACCGCTCCCAAAGCCATGTCGATGGCTGCCAGCGCCGCAGGATGGACCATATCCTCGGCATCGTGCAGCACCACACTGCGGAACTTGACGTCGCTGCGCAGTTCATCGACGCCCAGCGCGGCATAAAGCCGGTTGAGGCAATCCGCTTTGGTCGAGGGTCCCTCCCGGTCATGGATTACCAGTCGGACGCGGGGATCTTCGCCGATCCCGGCAACCGCAGCGGCAATCGTTGCCGGGTCATTGCGGTAGCAGCCAACATAAACGCGCAGCTCGGCTTGCGGCCAGGCTGCCAGCGCATGAGCCAGCGTGGTGCCAATGACCGGCGCTTCCTGCCACGCCGGAATCAGGACCGCCGCCCGCCCGACCAGCGGCTGCGTGCCATAGCCCCTAGGCAACCGCGCAGGGCGCAGGCCGCCGTTCAGCTTGAGCCATAGATATGTGAGATCGATCGCAAATTCGTCAGCCAGCCCGACGACGAACCAGAACGCTGCGAAGATCAGCAGTTCGTGCTCGACCAGCTGCAACCATTGCAGCGCCGCATCGGTGCTGGAAAATGCCCCTGTCATGCCCAGCGCGATCCCCCGAATGCTGCGGCCCCAATTAGTTAAAGCCTTAGTAATAATGCGGATGGCTTGCAACGGGATTGCAGTTAAGCGATGGATTGACGCAATGAAAATACGCAATCGCCCGTTTTCGCGCCTTTCCTCGGCAATTTCGGGGTTTGTCCGCGGCGAATCCGCGGCCGGTATCGGGTTGATTGTGGTAGCGCTGGCGGCGCTCGGTTTGGCCAACTCACCGCTGGCGCAATCCTATCACGGCTGGTTTCATCATGAACTGAGCTGGACCCCGATTGCCAAGCTGAACAGCTGGCATCTGTGGATCAACGATGGGCTGATGGCGGTCTTCTTTTTCGTCGTCGGTCTGGAGATCAAACGCGAGATGCTGGCGGGTGAACTCTCCACCCCGGCACGGCGGCGCCTACCGGTGCTGGCGGCAGCTGCGGGGATGATCGTGCCGGCGCTGATCTATCTGCTGGTCAGCGGCGACAGACCCGAACTGCAACGCGGCTGGGCAATACCGGCGGCAACCGATATCGCTTTCGCGATGGGGGTAATCGGTCTGTTGGGCCGCCGCGTCCCGCCTGCGCTGCGGCTGTTTCTGCTGACCGTGGCGATAGTCGACGATCTGGGCGCAGTGCTGATCATCGCTTTGGCCTATACCGACGGGATCGACTTTGGCTGGTTGAGCGCTGCCGCGCTGTGCCTGGGCGGGATGATCGCGCTCAATCGCTCTCGAATCGATCGAACCTGGGCCTATGCGGTGCTGGCGGCCGCGCTATGGTACGCGGTGCTCCATTCGGGCATTCATGCAACCATCGCCGGGGTGCTGGCGGCGATGACGATCCCGCTGCGGCTCGGCGCGGCGCATGACAGCCCGCTGCTGCGCTGCGAACATGCCCTGATCCCGTGGAATGCGTTCCTGATCGTGCCGCTGTTCGGCTTTGCCAATGCCGGGGTTTCGCTCGGCGGCCTGGGGCTTTCCGGACTGTTGGCGCCGCTGCCGCTGGGAGTGGCCACCGGCTTGTTCATCGGCAAGCAGGTCGGCATCCTGGGCGCGATTGCGCTGGCTGACCGGCTGGGCATTGCCCCTCGCCCTTCCGAAGCCAGCTGGATGCAGCTGTGGGGCATGGCAGTATTGTGCGGGATCGGCTTTACCATGAGCCTGTTTATCGGCGCCTTGGCCTTCCCGCTTCATCCGCTGCTGGTCGAAGAGGCCAAGCTCGGGGTGTTGCTCGGCTCGCTCCTGTCGGCGCTGCTGGGCTTCACAATCCTGCGGCTTGCCCCGGTGAAGGCGGCCGACTAGCCCTTACCAGACCCCGGTATTCGCCATGCTCGCCCAGGGTTCCTGCGGCGGCAGATGGCCGTCCTGGAGCAGCTCGATCGAGATTCCGTCAGGGGTGCGGACGAAGGCCATGTGGCCATCACGCGGTGGGCGGTTAATCGTGACACCGGCCTCAATCAGGCGCTGGCAGGTTTCGTAGATATTCTCCACCCGATAGGCGAGATGGCCGAAATTGCGCCCGCCGGCATAGTCCTCAGGGTCCCAATTGTGAGTCAGTTCAACCTCGGCCACCCCCTCCTGGCCCGGTGCGGCGAGGAAGATCAGCGTAAAGCGCCCCTGCTCGCTGGAAAAGCGCCGGACCTCATCCAACCCGATCAACCGGAAAAAGGCGATTGTCGCTTCCGGGTCGTTCACGCGGATCATGGTATGAAGAAAGCTGGTCACGGGTTACTCCATTGATCGCCCTGACAACAGGGGCCGCCTGAATGCACCAGTTGGCCAAATAGTCAAAGACCCGCCGCAGTTTGGTGCGGCGGGTCTGCGCTCCCTCAACGGGAATTTCAGTTCAGAACGCGAATTTGAGCGTCCCGACCACAGCATCGTTGGAGAAGCTGTCGATCGAATTGCCTTCGACGCCAACATAGCTGACCCCAACCGAGAGGCCCTTGGTGATCGCATAGCTGGCACCAACCGAATAGTCGAAGCCGCCATCGGTGCTTTGCAGCGTCAGCAGCTTGGGTGACAGGGCGCCGCTGGTATAGCCGACATGCGCCGAGAGCGAGACCGGCGTGTCGGGAATCCCCGCACCAAGATCGGTGTAGACGTAAAGGTTGTCATCACCCCCGAGCGAATCCTGCTTCCAGGCATAGTTCATCCCCACCTTGGCACTGACCGGTCCAAGCGTGGTCGAAACCGAGGCATAGGGCTCGAACACATTGGCGTCGCCAACGTTGCCGTTGGGATAAACGTAATAGAGCAGGCCGACATCGGCGGTCAGGCCCTTGGCCACTTCGCCAGTCCAGCCCCCGTAAAGGTCCAGTTCCACGCTGCCATAGACCGGGGTATCTTCCAGGCTGGAAGCCCATCCACCGACATAAAAGCCGCTCGCATGGTTGACGTTGATGGTGCCTTGAATAGCGGCATCGCCCGCGGACAGTGACAGGCCGCGGAAGCGGTAATCGGTGACAGCGGTGACATTGCCAGTGATGGTGAATTCGCTGGGCGGATCGGTTTCTTCATCCGCAAATGCAGGGACAGCGGTCAAACCGCAGCCGAAGAGAACAGTGGCGGCGACAAGGCCGCGGATGGACGTTAGCATGTCAATCTTCCTTAAGTGACTGGCGCTTCGTCCCACCTGCGCTCAAACCGTTGCCCCTCGATTTCGGAAGCATTCGCTCTGTGCAAGCTACGAAGTGCACACAATTGCTGCACTGCACAAGGGCTAATCACAGGATTCATTGCGCTTGGCCGATAAACTGTGGCTCTGCAGCAACGCCCCTCGCGCGAGCTCAGCCCAGCGCGCCTTGTGGTCGGTTCGGGGCACGGCTATATCGCCGGGACCTCCTGAACCAGCATGATGACATTTTTCCGCAAGCTCTTCCGCGCGCCCGACGCTGCCCCCTGCCCCGCCATCCCGGACGGAGAGCGGGTCTATGCGATCGGCGACATCCACGGCTGCAGCGATCTGTTCGCCGCGCTGATCGAGGCCATCGATAGTGATGATGCGGCGCGCGAGCCCGCCCAAACCACTGTGATCCTGCTTGGCGACCTGGTTGATCGCGGGCCAGACAGCGCCGGCGTGATCGCCTTGGCCCGCGACTGGCAGGCCCGGCGGCGCGTGCGCATTCTGACCGGCAATCATGAGGAAATGTTTCTCGCCAGCATGGACAAGACCGAGGTGTTGCGCCACTTTCTGCGGTTTGGCGGGCGGGAAACGGTGCTGAGCTATCCGATCGATGCCGAGGCCTATGCCAGCGCCGACCTCGCGGAGACCCAGACCCTGATGCGCTCAGCAATTCCGCCCGCGGACCTCGCTTTTCTGCGCAGCTTCGAGGATTACATTGCGATCGGTGACTATCTGTTTGTCCACGCCGGGATCCGCCCTGACGTGGCCCTAGCGGATCAGTCGCTCCAGGATCTGCGCTGGATCCGCCAGCCGTTCCTCGAGCACAAATCCAGCTTCGGTCCGGTAGTGGTCCATGGGCACACCATTTTCGATCAGGCGGAGTTCCGCCACAACCGCATCGGTATCGACACCGGGGCATATGCTTCTGGCCGGCTGACGGCGCTGGGCCTTGAGGGCACCACCCGCTGGCTGATCGAGGCGAGCAGCGCTGACGGCGTGATCCGCGCCGGACAAAGGAGTATTCCATGAAGATTGCCATGGTCGGTTCAGGCTACGTCGGACTGGTATCGGGGGCCTGTTTCGCCGATTTCGGGCATGATGTGGTCTGCATCGACAAGGATCCGGCCAAGATCGACCGGCTTCAGGCCGGGCTGATGCCGATTTACGAACCGGGGCTGGCTGACCTGGTCGGGGCCAACGCCCGTTCCGGACGCCTTAGCTTCACCACCGATCTGGCCGAGGGGATTGCCGGGGCAGAAGCGATCTTCATCGCGGTCGGCACGCCCTCGCGGCGCGGCGATGGCCACGCCGACCTGTCGTTCGTCTATGCCGTCGCCGAAGAAATCGGTCAGCACCTCAAGGGACCGGCAGTTGTCGTGACCAAATCGACCGTTCCGGTCGGGACCGGCGACGAGGTTGAGCGGATCCTCTCCGAGGCCGGATTGGATCAAAAATTCGCGGTCGCCTCGAACCCGGAATTCCTGCGCGAGGGCGCGGCGATCAGTGATTTCAAGCGGCCCGACCGGATCGTGATCGGTAGCGATGATGAATGGGCGCGCGGCGTGATGCGCGAGGTTTATCGCCCGCTGTTCCTCAACCGCGCGCCGATCCTGTTTACCAGCCGGCGCAGCGCTGAACTGATCAAATATGCCGCCAACGCCTTCCTCGCGACCAAGATCACCTTCATCAACGAGATGGCCGATCTGTGCGAAAAGGTGGGCGCGGATGTCCAGGATGTCAGCCGCGGGATCGGTCTCGATGGCCGGATCGGCGCCAAATTCCTCCATGCTGGCCCGGGGTACGGGGGCAGCTGCTTTCCCAAGGACACGCTGGCGCTGCTCAAGACCGCCGAAGATTATGACAGCCCGACCCGGATCGTCGAGGCGGTAGTCAAGGCCAATGAAACCCGCAAACGCGCGATGGGCCGCAAGGTGATCGAGGCGCTGGGCGGAATGGACGAGGCCCGCGGCAAGCGGGTGGCGCTGCTCGGCCTGACCTTCAAGCCCAATACCGATGACATGCGCGATGCCCCCAGCCTCGCCATTGCCCAGGCACTGATTGATGCCGGGGTCGAGGTGATCGCGTATGACCCCGAAGGGATGGAGCTCGCCGCGCCGCTGATGCCCGGTGTCACCATGGTGCCATCGGCCTATGCCGCGGTCGCAGGGGCCGATGCCATCGCGCTGGTCACCGAATGGGATGCCTTCCGCGCGCTCGATCTCGCCAAGGTCAAAAGGCTCGCCAAGGCCCCGGTGCTGGTCGATCTGCGCAATGTCTATGACCCGGTCGAAGTCCGCGCCAAGGGCTTCGCCTATTCAAGCATCGGGAGAGGGTAGACTTGCCCCACCCGACCAATGCCGCGATGATCGAGCTGTCTGCGAGCGAAGCCGTCACCGCGATGCGCGACGGGGAGTTCACGGCAGAAAGCTATGCGCGGGCCTTGCTCGAACGCTGCGCCGCCGCGCAATATCTCAACGCCTTCATCACCCTTGATCCTGAGGCGGTTCTCGAAGCCGCGCGCGCCGCCGATCGGCACCGCGCCGCAGGGGGCATATTGGGCTTGCTTCACGGATTGCCGATCCCAGTCAAGGACAGTGTCAACACCGGCGACTATCCGACTACCGGCGGCACCAACGCGCTGCGCGATTTTCAGCCGAAGGCCGATGCGCCTGCTGTCACGCTGCTCCGTGATGCTGGTGCCATCGTCCTCGGCAAAACCAATTTGCACGAATTATCGCTTGGCTGGACGAGCAACAACTTTGCCTTCGGAGCCGTTCGCAACCCCTATGATCCAGCGCGCATTACCGGTGGTAGTTCGGGCGGGACCGCCGCCGCGGTGGCCGCGCGAATGGCGCCGCTGGGCGTGGCCGCAGATACGTCAGGATCGATCCGCATCCCCGCCGCGCTGTGCGGCCTGTTCGGATTTCGCCCGACGACCGGGCGCTATCCAACAGCGGGCGTTATTCCGATCGCGCCGCTGTTCGATCAGATCGGCGCGCAAGCAAGGAGCATGGCCGATCTCGCGCTGTTTGATGCGGTGATGACAGGCGATCATCGCGCGATCGAGCCTGCCCCGCTGGCCGGGCTCAGGCTGGGCGTGGACCGCGACTATTTTTTCGCTGACCTCGACCCTGAAGTGGCGCAAGCGATCGCAGCGCTGATGGCGCGGCTCGAGCGTGCCGGCGTCGTGTTCGTGGACGTCCATATCCCCGGCCTCGCCGCCGCCATCACGGCAACCACCAGCCCGATCTCGCGTCACGACGCCGGCCCGACGCTGAGCCAATACCTGCGCGAGCATGACGCTCCGACCAGCCTTGGCGAAGTCTCCGAGCAAGTCCTGAGCCCGGATGTGAGGCTCGCGTTCGAGCGGTTCATGCTCCCCGACATGCCTCAGATTGTCACAGAAGCCGGCTATGAGGCGGCATGCGGTATCGACCGTCCAGCACTGCAGCGC
Organism: Novosphingobium sp.; assembly: GCA_031383985.1. Classification (GTDB taxonomy): domain Bacteria; phylum Pseudomonadota; class Alphaproteobacteria; order Sphingomonadales; family Sphingomonadaceae; genus Novosphingobium. Next base: position 34,890 of record JANNAE010000062.1, read on the forward strand.
GCCATGGCGGACTGCTTTGCCGATAGCAGGATCGCGGCATTGCTGTTCCCGACAACCCTGGTCGCGGCAACGCCGATCGGCGCCGATGAAACCGTGCGGATCAACGGTGTCGAGATGTCCTTCGCGACGGCAATTGGCCGCAACATCCTGCCCGGCAGCACCGCGGGCCTGCCCGGGCTGGTCATTCCCACCGGGCTGACCGCCGGCACAAATCTGCCGCTGAGCGTGGAACTTGATGGCGTTGCGGGCGGCGACCGGGAATTGCTGGCGATCGGCCTGGCGATCGCGGCGATCCTCGATCCGCTAGCCGCACCGCAATTGCAGCCGCACCGTTAAGTCCCCGGCAGGTCGCGCTCTGGCCAACCCAGCGGCATCCATTTGCCTTTGGTCCGGCTGGTCAGATGGAACTGGCGGCAGCGCTCGCAGCGATAGGGCCTGAGCGCGAGATCGGCGCGCAGGGCCACCAACCGCGCGTCCGCAGCCGAGGCGTATCGTGCTTTTCGCAGACAAATGCTTAGCCTTGTGCGCATCGCTGGCTTGCTGCCCGTGACCTTCCGCTAACCCAAAAAAATGCCAGGGGGCCTGTAAGCCGGGTTCTGTCTTGCAGGTGGTATCGCGCCGTGTTTCCGTGGCGGACCAACCCCGCATGGGCAGCCATTCCTCTAGGCGGTGCATTGCTGCATCGCTCAAGCAACCAACCCGGGCGGTCGATGCGAAACACATCTGCCGATCCTTGCGAACCGGCGCGCCGCCCCTATTCGGTCTTGCTCCGGGTGGGGTTTGCCATGCCGCTGACGTTACCGCCCGCGCGGTGCGCTCTTACCGCACCCTTTCACCCTTACCCTGATTTACATCAGGGCGGTCTGCTCTCTGTGGCACTTTCCCTAGACTTCGCAAGCAAGCTCACTCGTCCGGCGGGCGTTACCCGCCACCCTTGTTTCGTGGAGCCCGGACTTTCCTCGGCGAGATCGCTCCCGACGCGGCTGCCCGGCCCCCTGGCCCCACCTATCTAGCACGACCTTGATCGCGATCCAACAATAGTGCGAACAAGATCGCCGAAGTCTCTCCATCGACCACCCCGTCGATCACATGCGGGCGCCAACGCCGCTGGAAGGCGCGCACTGCGGCATGGCCATCGGCAATGTCATAGCCGAACCGTTCGAGCGCGAGGTAAAAGGCGCCGTCATTCTGATAAGGCGATGGCATCGTGACCTTGAGCCGGGGCAGCGCGAGCTTGTGCGCTGCGAGCAGTTCCCAGTCGAACAGCTCGCCCGGATCCTGCTTGCGCGCCGGAGCGACGTCCGAATGGCCAACGATGTTGGCAAATGGCATCTTGTAGCGTTTGACGATGGCATGGAGCAGCGGCAGCAGGGCTTCCATCTGGGCAGCTGGGAATGGACGATAGCCCCATTCATGGCCCGGATTGACCAGCTCGATCCCGACGCTGGCCGAGTTCACATCGGTGATCCCGCGCCAGTACGAGCTGCCCGCGTGCCAGGCGCGCTTGTCTTCGGCCACCAGCCGATGGACGGTGCCGTCCTCGTCGATCAGATAATGCGCCGAAACCTTGGCCTTGGCGTCACACATCCGCTCCAGCGCCTCAACCCCGGTACGCATGCCGGTGTAATGGAGCACCACCATCGAAACCGGCAGATCCCGCTGATTCCAGTTGGGCGAGGGCGTTTCGTGATGGATCAGCTCGCTCATCAGCCGACCGGTAGCACCGCGCCCATCACCAGCGCATCGTCGCTGAGGGCATATTGCAGCCCGCCGCCAATGCTGGCGGCGAGTTGCTGGAGCATTACTGCCGGAGCGGTCCGGCTGGACAGCTCTCCGGTTGCAAGCGAGCCATCGAGCGCGCGGCCGATCACCGGATCGAAGGCGATCTTGGGCCCGGCGGCGCGGATCACGATCTCGCTTGCCCCCTCACGCAGCTCCGCGCCGATATCCAGCGTGCCGCCGCGTACCAGCGCGTCAATCGCGATCATCGACAGGTTGAGCAGCGTCTTGACTGCCGCCTTGGGCAATTCCGGCGCACCCAGGGCCCAGTTGGCGGTAATCCGGCCATTGTTGCCGATCAAGGCATCAACCAGCGCGCGGGGCTCATCGACCGAGACCAATTCGCCAAATCCGCCCGCCGCCCCAAATGCGAGGCGGAAAAACTTGAGCTTGTCGGCGGAAATCTTGGCGCTTTGCTCGAGCAACTCGAAGCAGCGCTTGCGCATTTCCGGGTCTTTCTCGTCAGCCAGAAGTTCGAGACCGTTCAAGAGCGCACCGACCGGGCTTAACAGGTCATGGCACAGCCGCGAGCAGAGCAGGCTGGCGAGCTCAAGGCCTGAGGTATCGAGCGTAGTTTGGTTCATCTGGGCAATGCTTCCGGTGTGTGCAGACAATCCTCACCACATGGGAGAGGGTTAATCCTCCCTTAGCCCTAGCCGACTCGTGAGGGAAGCGCCTCAAAACCATGGGGAAGGTCGCGCCAGAATTCTACCTCACCTGCGGCACCGATGATCGCCCAGATCCGCCCGTCGCCGCTGGCGCAAGCCTGGTCGGTGGCGGAAGGCGCGGGTGTTCCCGCAGGATGCGAATGATAATAGCCCAGCACCTGCGGCCCGCCCGCGCGTGCGGCGCGATGCGCGGCGATCAGCGCGGCGGGGTCGATCTCGAAATGGCGGCCCGGATCAGCGGCGACATTGGCAGTAGGCTGCGCTTGCGCGATTCGTTCACTCGCCTCATCCGCTTGACCCAGCAGCAGCCCGCAGCACTCGGCAGGCGCAGCCCGCGCCGCTTCCTCCAGCACTGTGGCCAATGCGCCACTTGTCACCACCAGCTCCATGCCCATCTGCATAGCATGGGGGCAGGCGAACGCATCATCGAAGGTATAGTTGGCACCGACGGCCAGCGGCTCGACAAGGCGCTGGCCGAGGCGAGCGGCTTGTCGCGTGAGCGGGTCAAGGCGCTGCTGGGCGAAGGGCGGATCACGCTGGCCGGCCAGCCGGTCAGTCAAGCGACGCTCAAACTTGCTGCGGGCACGCGCTTTGCGATCATCGTTCCCGAAGCTACTACTGCCTTGGCCGCGCCGCAGGATATTCCGCTGACGATCGTGTTCGAGGACGCGCATCTGATTATCGTCGACAAGCCGGCAGGGCTTGTGGTCCATCCCGCCGCGGGCAACCTCGATGGCACGCTGGTCAATGCGCTGCTTCACCACTGTGCCAAAAATCCCCAATGGGGCCAGCTTTCTGGCATTGGCGGAGTTGCGCGCCCTGGCATCGTCCACCGGATCGACAAGGACACTTCCGGGCTGCTGGTGGTCGCCAAGAGCGATGCAGCGCATGAGGGGCTGGCCCGCCAGTTCGCCGATCATTCCATCGAGCGCGCCTACCTGGCGATCGTTGGCGGTCATCCGCTGCCCCGGGCCGGAACGGTATCCGGGGCGATCGGCCGCTCGCGCTTTGATCGCAAAAAGATGGCGATGGTTGAGGCCAGAGGGGAAAGCGGCCGGGGCAAGCATGCCGTCACCCATTTCAAGACGCTGGAACAGCTCGCCGAGAGCGCGTTGGTCGAATGCCGGCTGGAAACCGGGAGAACCCACCAGGTCCGCGTTCATATGACATCAATTGGTCATCCGCTATTAGGCGATCCGGTTTATGGCCGCACACCAATTCGGATTCGCCCGGTTCTCAGCCAGCTTCACTTCGCCCGGCAGGCGCTGCACGCCGCAGTGCTGGGCTTCATCCATCCCGTCACCGCAGAGAAATTGCGCTTTGAAAGCGCGTTGCCTGCCGATCTGAGGGAACTGTTGGTCGAATTGAAGAGTTCAAGCTGAACTATCATGATATAAGTGAACCCTATGTGGCTGTGCGCCGCTGGATGCCTATGAAGGGTCCGGTAAAGCCCAGCCGACGTTGAAAGGACGGGAAGTCTAGTGACCACGAAGACATCAGCAACCGGAACAGCGCGCAAGAGCCTCGCGCCCACCCTGGGCGGTGAAGACGGCCTCAATCGCTATCTCACCGAGATCAAGAAATATCCGCTGCTGACCGCCGAGCAGGAATATATGCTCGCCAAGCGGTATGCCGAACATCAGGATCCCGAAGCGGCGGCCCAGCTGGTGACCAGCCATCTGCGGCTCGTGGCCAAGATCGCCATGGGCTATCGCGGCTATGGCCTGCCGGTGGCCGAACTGATTTCCGAAGGCAATATCGGCCTGATGCAGGGCGTGAAAAAGTTTGAGCCCGATCGGGGCTTCCGCCTCGCGACCTATGCGATGTGGTGGATCAAGGCGTCGATGCAGGAGTTTATCCTGCGCAGCTGGAGCCTGGTCAAGATGGGCACCACCGCGGCGCAGAAGAAGCTGTTCTTCAACCTGCGACGGATGAAGAAAAACCTCGATGCGTATGAGGATTCCGATCTCCATCCCGATGATGTGAAAACCATCGCCACCAAGCTTGGCGTGGCTGAGCATGAGGTGGTCAATATGAACCGCCGGATGATGATGGGCGGCGATGCCAGCCTCAACATCTCGTTCAACGAGGACGGCGAAGGCCAGTGGCAGGACATGCTGGAAGACAGCGGCCCGCTGCAGGACCAGACCGTGGCCGATGCCCAGGAAACCACCATGCGCCACGCCATGCTGGGCGAAGCAATGGAAAGCCTCAATGAACGCGAACGCCACATCCTCACCCAGCGCCGCCTGATCGAAGACCCGCAGACGCTGGAAGAGCTGAGCCAGCACTACAACGTCAGCCGCGAACGCGTCCGTCAGATCGAGGTGCGGGCGTTTGAAAAGCTGCAAAAGGCAATGCAGCGGATTGCCACGGACCGGCGGTTGCTGCCCGCCGCTTGAGGCTGGCGAGTGAGAATGGTTCAAGCAGCCCCTGTGCCTTCAGGCATGGGGGCTGTTGTTAAGTCTACCGATGGCGTGATGGTCGATAGCCCGCTCGCGGTGCCACATCAACTCAACGCGCTGGCCGGAACCGGCTCGCAGCTGAACCGCAGAGCGCATGTCATCCCGCCAATTTCCCATTCGCGGGTGATTTTTCCTCGCAACGTGTCCTCTATACTTAAATCGATCAGCTTGGTGCCGAAGCCAGTCGAGCTTGGCGGCGCCGTCACAGCGCTTCCACCGGCTTCTTTCCAGACCAGTTCAACCGCGCTCTGGCTGCTGGGCCCGCTCGTCACGCATGATGTGATCGAGACAGTCCCGGCCTCCGCTGCCAGCGAGCCATACTTCACGGCGTTGGTCGACAGCTCGTTGAATATGAGCGAAAGCGCCACGACCGCGGCTTCAGGCAGGGCAACGTCATCTCCGGACCAACTGATCCGCGGATAGACATTCTGGATATCGTCAAGCAGATCCGAAAGCGTACAGCTGACCTCATCCGCCGCAAACAGCACGTTCTGGGCGCGGTTCAGCGCGGCCATCCGCTCGGTAAGTCGCCCGACATAATCGGCGACCGATGTCGCTGATGAGCGCGTCAACAAAATGATTGCGTTGATACTGGCAAAGAGGTTGCGCATCCGGTGACCGACCTCTTGCATCAGCAGCTCTTTGTAGCGTTCCTGCTGTTTGCGCGGGGTGATATCGTAGTTGAGGCCGGACATAAAATCGCCCTCTGGCCCGGTTTCGAAATTGCCGCGTCCGGCAAGCCAACGCTCACTGCCATCGGCCAACACGATGCGAAATTCCGATCGATAGCCCCGCGGGGAGATGCGAGCAGCCTGCAAGTCGTCAGATACGCGCTCACGATCGTCAGGGTGGATGGCGGCAAAAACCGCATCCAATGTGGCTAAGGTGGCGGCGCTGTTGTTCCAGACCTGCTCTGTCGCTCCCCGCCAAATGACCGCTTCCGTGCGAAGATCAAGCCGCCAGATCGTCACCTCGCTAAACTCCAGCGCATCGTCGAGCAGCAAATGCGCAAGGTTACGATCGGCAAGCGCCGTGTCTTTTTCGCTCAAGGCCTGTTTGAGCATCAATTCCGTCATGACAATATCGGCAAGGTCGCTCAGCAAACCGATCTCACGGTCCGTGAAATCTTCATGCGGCACGCTATCGACAATGCAGATGGTGCCGGGAATCGTGCCGTTGGGAGCCCGCAGCGGAACACTTACATTAAACCGGATTCCCGGCGCGCCTACCACCATCGGGTTATTCTTGAACCGGGGATCCGCATGGGCATCGAGAACCACAAGCGGTTTCCCGCTCGCGACTGTATGGGTGCAAAACGCGATCTCTCGCGGTACTTCGGTAACGGTCGTGCCGATTGCTGCTTTGAACCATTGGCGGTGATCGTCGATGAAGGTGACCAATGCCACCGGTACGCCAAACAGATTTGCGGCAAGCTTGGTGATTTTGTCGAATGATTGTTCGGGCTTTGTATCGAGAATATTAAACGCCTTGAGCGTCGCCAAGCGAGCTGCCTCATCGTCATTCCAGATCGTTACATCATCTGCACCAACCACGGCCACGCCCTTCTGTGAAGTATCAGATCGACGCGGCTCGACCCGGATCAAGCTGATCTCCAAACGTTTTTGCTATCGGCCAAACCGTGCAATAGCAAGGCGCTTAGCCGAAGCTTTGGCATTGTCCCAAGCCACATTTTCCCAAACGGCGGGCACCGAACCATCACCTGATGTCCAAACCGGGCTCGCTCGCAGGCATCCGATTGCCAGCCGCCCCCCTTCCCCGCTAGACAGCCGCCAATGGTCCGCTTCCTCAAACCCTCTCGCCCATCTGCCCACCACGGCTTTGCCTATCGCATGGGCTGGTGGATCGGACGCCTGATCATCTGGTTTGTCGCCGGCAGCGTGGCGCTGACATTGTTTTACAAATGGGTGCCAGTACCGGTTACGCTGACCATGGTATTGGACGGCAACGGAATCACCAAGGATTGGGAGCCGCTCAGCCGGGTCGATCGCAACATGGTCGCCGCAGTGATCGCGGGCGAGGATGGTAAATTCTGCGAACACAACGGGTTCGACGCCGAGGCGATCGAAAAAGCGATTGAAAGGAACGCGCGCGGGGGCCGGATCCGCGGCGGCTCGACCATCAGTCAGCAGACCGCCAAGAATGTCTTCCTGTGGCAGGGCGGCGGCTATTTCCGCAAAGGGCTGGAAGTGTGGTTCACTTTCCTGATCGAAAACATCTGGGGCAAGCGGCGGATCATGGAGGTTTACCTCAACGTCGCCGAAACCGGCGTTGGAACCTATGGGGTCGAAGCGGGTGCCCAGCGCTATTACAAGCATTCCGCCGCCAGACTGACCCGGGTCGAGGCAGCGCGGATCGCTGCCGCCCTGCCCGCACCAAAGCGCCGCGCGGTCAACGGCGCCAAGGGCTTCACCCGCCGCCACGGCAATGCCATTGCCGCGCGTAGCGGGGTCGTTCGCAATGAAGCGCTGGACGCCTGCGTTTACAATTGACCGCAGGCAGCGATGAAAAAGGGAGAGGCACCCGGTACCCCTCCCCATTTTTCATTCGGCGCTGATCCGCAGCGATCAGAACTTGAGGCGGGCGCCCACGCGGATGCCATAGAGCGACTGGCGCGTCTGCAGCACTTCATTGGGAGCCAGCACATTGCTGTAGCGATACTGAGTGCAATTGCTGCCGGCGGCCACCGCGCAAGCCACGCGCACCACAGCAGCGCTATAAGGGAACTGGACCTGACGGAGCGAACCCCAATCCTTGTCGAGCAGGTTCAGGACATTTTCGATGTCAGCGAATAGCTCAAGCTTCGCGCCATCGACCACCGGCAGGGGGATTTCCTGGCCGAAGTGCAGATCGATTTTGAAGAAGTCAGGCGAAGTCTGGCTGTTCTTGGTGATGATCTTGCCGCGATAATTGCCGATTCCCAGCTGGGTAACCAGCGCATCAAATGCGGCGGCGCTCGCCGGGGTATCGAACACCACTTTGGGATCGGCGCCCGAGGTCGGCACATACAGCAGCATGTTACCCAGGTTGCCAACTGTGCCGAACACTGCGCCCCGGCCGCCTGAGTTATCGAGCATGGTCAGGCTGAACGGACGGCCCGAGCGATATTCGCCAAACAGTCCGACGCTGGTCTTGTTATCGCCGAAGATGGCCTTGCGATAGTTCACGCCGAATTTGTACTGATCGCGATATTCATAGATCGAACGGCCGTATTCCGGAAAGTTCGGATCGGTGAAGGCATTGTTCTGATAGTTCGACGACGAGGTTGAAGAGGTCAGCGCGGAGCGATCCTTGACGTCCGAGCGGGTATAGCTGCCCTCGATATTCAAACCATTGCTCCAGCGCTTTTCAAAGCGGAAGGTGCCGAAGATGCCGCGACCATCATCGGTGTTGGCGAGCATCAGATCGCGGTTGGTGGTGGCAGCGCCGATCGGGCCATAACGATTGCGGCCATCGGGCAGGGTGCCGATCGGACGTGACCGCAGGTCGGTCCACAGATAGGCATCCATGGTCTTGTCATAAACAAACCCCAACCCGAACAGCCAACCATCGCCCAGCGGGCCAAGGTTCGCTTCATAATCTGCCGAGAGCGTCACCTTCATCTTGTTGGCAAGGCGCAGGTCGGGGTCGATCAGATCGGTTGGCGCGGCAGTCAGCGAAGCGACATTGGTGGTCAGGAAGTTGATCACGCTGGCCGGGATTGTCCCGCCGGTGATCCCGTTCAGCGCCCCGCAAGTCGCGCCCGCAGCCGCACAGTTGGCGCGGTTAAGATCAACCGCGTTAGTCAGCAAGCCGGTGTTGGAGAACACGTTGGAAAGGAACACATCCGGCGTGCCGCCCGCAAAAATGCCGACGCCACCCTTGATGATCAGCCGGTCGCTGGCTTCCCAGCTGAAGGCCATGCGCGGCTGCAGCACACCGCGACCCTTGAAGGTCGAGCGGTTGTGAAAGCCGCTGCGGGCGAGGAAATTGGGGTTGAGCGGCGGCGACTTGTCATTGTCGAACAGATCATAGCGCAGGCCAAAGGTGGCACTGAAGCTGTCGCTGAGCTGCCAGTCATCCTGGATCCCGAAAGTCCAATTGGCGGTCGAGAAGCTGGCAGCCGCATCGTTCGGATCGTTCGAGGGGACCGCATTGCCATAGCGCAGCCGGTTGGCGTTGCCGTTCGCAAAATCGGTCAGCGAATCGAAGTAGAAATCGCCCAGCGAGCGCTGCAGGAACAGGTTGAAAGTATCGACCTTGGTGTAGCCGACCATCAAGCGGTAGGAATGGTTGCCCAGTTCCAGCCGCGCGGTGAAATCGAGCGAGAGGTTGTCGGTGTTGAGCTTGTTCGAATGGCGGCTGATGTCCGGGCCGAAGAACAGGCGGGTGCCGGTGCAGGATGTGGCAGCGCCGCCCGTCGAGGCATCGGTGCAGACTTCCATTTGCGGGAAGGCCTGGCCGCCGAAAGGGTTCTGCTGGCGGTTATAGTCACGATAGGAGCCGCGCAGCGTGGTCGAGAAGCTGTCCGACCAGGTCGAGTTCAGCTCGAGCGTGCCCGAATTCACTTCTTCACGCAGCTCGTAGCCGTTCGACTGATAGCCGAGCGCAAAGGGCGCGGTCAGGAAAGTGTTCTGCTGAAACTGGTTGGTGCCCACATTGCGGATGAACGTCAGCGAGGCACGCTGCGTGTCGCTGAGGTTGGCATCCAGCTTGCCGACGATCTTCTCGTCTTCTTCCTGAGTCGTCGAAATCAGCCCCTGCGTGGCATAGCCATAGCGGCTCTGCGCGATCGAGGTGACCTGGTCGATCACCGTCTGCGTCAAGCCGGGAATCTGGTTGGCAAAGCCCGACCCGAACCCGGCGTCGAGCGGCTGACCTTCCTTGGTCCGCTCATAGGCGAGCATGAAGAACAGCTTGTCCTTGACGATCGGGCCCGAGAGCCAGCCGCCGTACTGCTTTGAATCGAATGCCAGGTTGACCTTGGTCGCGCGCGACTGATCGCCGGTCAGCTTGTCGTCAGTATAGCTGAAGAAGGCGCCGCCGTGAAACTTGTTGCCGCCCGAGCGCAGCACCACGTTGATCGCGCCGCCCTGCATGTCGCCCTCGGCGATGTCATAGGGGGCAACCTTGACGGTGAACTGTTCGATCGCATCATAAGGCACCGGACCGCGATTGGTCGGCAGGCCACCGTTGTTGAGTCCGAAGTCATCCGACATCTGCATGCCATCGACCGAGAACCGGTTGAGGCGGCCGTTATTGCCGGCGATTTCGATGGTGCGGCCATTGGTGAGATCGATGGTGACCAGCGGATCGCGGCGCGCGAGATCGCGAATGTCGCGGTTGATCGAGGCGGCGTTCTCAATTTCGAGACGGCCCAGCGCAGTGGTCGGGCCATCGGTCAGGCCGACCTTGGGCGAGATCGATGAGGCAGTAACGACGATCTGCGACTGTGCCTGCAACTTGATCGGCAGGCGCGAGGGCTGACCGGCCTGGAGGAAAAGATCGCTAACCGTGCTTGATTCATACCCGCTGGCTTCCACTGTCACGGTGAAAGGTCCACCGATCCGCAGGCCGTTGGCTGCAAAGTTGCCGCTGGCATCGGTAGTGGTGTTCAGCGTTGTGCCCGAAGGCTCATGCACGACAACGACCGAAGCTCCGGCGACGGGGCCGCTGCCGGCTTCAACGGTGCCACGAACCGAGGAGGAAGTCTCCTGCGCATAGGCTGGCGCGGCGATGCCACATGCGAGGGAAACGCTGGCCGCACTGGCCGCGAGAAAGTACTTCAACTGCATCTCATCAATCCCCGTTGAGCTCCGGCAATTCCTGGCCGGATATATCTGGCACTGGTCAAGTTGTGCGCATGACGAATCACCACAGACTGCGCACTGCGAAAGCTCTTACAGAGCGCGGGACGGTTGCTAAATGCCTTGTGTGACTGTCCTAAGACAGCGATTGAGGCAGGAGCGACGATCCGTCAGACGCCTGTAAAATTGTTACATCTGAATGGCAGTTCTGGTTATTATCATGCGGCGGCGCAGGCGTTTTGCTTCAAATCGTCATTTCCTCCGCCCGCGTGTGTCGTCGATTGTTGCTGCACTGCGGCAGTTGTGCAACGCTTGGGCGAGAAGGAACCCCATGGACGGCGCACATCAACATTCGCATGGCAATCATGGCCATCACCATGCCCCGCCAGCCGCTGGCGGTCATGGCACGGCCTTTGCCGCGGCGGCGGCGCTGAATATCGCCTTTGTGATTGCAGAGGTGATCGCGGGGCTGGCCAGTGGGTCGATGGCGTTGCTGGCCGATGCGGGGCATAATTTTGGCGATGTCCTCTCGCTCCTGCTCGCTTGGGGTGCCAGTATTCTTGCGGCGCGGCCACCATCGGGAAAGTTCACCTATGGTCTCAAGAGCTCCTCGATCCTGGCCGCGATCGCCAATGCCGCACTGCTGTGGGTGGCACTGGGCGCGATCCTGCTCGAGACGATCCGCCGCCTTTTCAATCCCGCGCCGTCCGACGGGTTGACGATGCTGGTGGTTGCGTCGATCGGCATTGCGATCAATGGGCTGTCGGCGGCGCTGTTTGCGCGGGGGCGCAAGTCAGACCTTAATCTGCGCGCCGCGTTCCAGCATCTGCTGGCCGACGCGGCGGTTTCCGCAGGCGTGGTCCTGGCCGGACTCGCGATCATCCTGACGGGGCGGAGCTGGATCGATCCGCTGACCTCGCTGCTGATCACGCTGGTGATTGGCTGGGGCAGCTGGGGCCTGCTCAAGGAGGCGGTCAAAATGGGTATGCTCGCCGTGCCTGAGGGGGTCGATGAAGGCGCTGTCCGCGCCTATCTGGTCGCCCTGCCCGGAGTGAGCGCGATTCACGATCTCCATATCTGGCCGATGAGCACCACCGAAAACGCCTTCACTGCGCATCTGGTCATTCCCGGCGGCCATCCGGGCGATGCCTTCCTGCGCGGGGTGGCTGCGCGCCTCGACCACGACTTCGCCATCCACCACGCGACAATCCAGGTGGAAACCGGCGGGGAATGCGGATTGGCAGCTGACGAGGTGGTTTAGGCCGCCTCTTCCGCCTGATCACCCTTGAGCACCTGGATCGGCTGCTTCCTGCCCTCGACCACATCGCGGTCGACCACAACTTCGGCAAGGCCCTCGGTGGTGGGCTGGTCTAACATCTTATCGTGCTGGTGGCTTTCGACTATCGAACGCAGCCCGCGTGCGCCGGTTTTGCGTACTATCGCCCGCTCGGCGATCGATTCCAGCGCATCGGCGGTGAAAGTCAGCTGCACATCCTCAAGATCGAACAGCTTGGCATACTGCTTGACCAGCGCATTCTTCGGTTCGCTGAGGATCTTGACCAGCGCCACAATATCGAGGTCTTCCAGCGTGGCGATCACCGGCAGGCGGCCGACGAATTCGGGGATCAGCCCGAACTTCAGCAGATCCTCCGGCTCGGCCTTCTGGAGCAGTTCACCGACCCGGCGCTTGTCGGGATCGGCAACATGCGCGCCAAATCCGATCGAGCGCTTTTGCAAGCGATCGCCAATGATCTTCTCGAGGCCGGCAAAAGCCCCCCCGCAGATGAACAGGATGTTGGTGGTATCAACCTGAAGAAATTCCTGCTGCGGATGCTTGCGTCCCCCTTGCGGCGGCACCGAGGCGGTGGTGCCTTCCATCAGCTTGAGCAGCGCCTGCTGCACGCCCTCGCCCGAGACATCGCGGGTGATCGAGGGGTTTTCCGCCTTGCGGCTGATCTTGTCGATCTCGTCGATATAGACGATCCCGTGCTGGGCCTTTTCGACGTTGTAGTCGCTGGCCTGGAGCAGCTTGAGGATGATGTTTTCGACATCCTCGCCAACATAGCCCGCTTCGGTCAGCGTGGTCGCATCGGCCATCGTAAACGGCACGTCGAAGGTTTTGGCGAGCGTCTGGGCGAGCAGCGTCTTGCCGCAGCCGGTTGGGCCAACCAGCAGGATGTTGGACTTTGAAAGCTCAACCTCACCGCCCTTGCCGCTGTGCTTGAGGCGCTTGTAGTGGTTGTGCACCGCCACCGAGAGCACGCGCTTGGCGCGGTCCTGGCCGATCACATAGTCATTGAGCGTGGTGAAAATATCGCGCGGAGTGGGGACGCCGCCGTCCTTTTTGCCAGCAATCCCGGCCTTGGTCTCTTCGCGGATGATATCATTGCACAGCTCGACGCATTCATCGCAGATGAACACGGTGGGGCCAGCAATGAGCTTGCGCACCTCATGCTGCGATTTCCCGCAGAAGCTGCAGTAGAGGGTGCTTTTGGCGTCTGATCCGGTCAGTTTGGTCATGCTTTATCCTGTAGCCCCGGGAGGGACGGACTCGCCGAATATATCCCGGCGAGCGTAATAATCAATTCTGCCCCTAACATGGGGAAGCTTGCAAGGGGCTGAAGCGGCAAGGTTCATTAATCCTTAGCGGCCTCAATCCTTCTTGCTGTCTTTTTCGGCATCGGGACGAGTCTCGAACACCTTGTCGACGAGGCCGAACTTCATGGCCTCATGCGCTTCGAGGAAGGTATCGCGGTCCATCGCCTTTTCGACCTCGGCCAGCGTCCTGCCGGTATATTTGACATAAAGTTCGTTCATCCGCGCCTTGATCCGCAGAATTTCGCGGGCCTGGATCTCGATATCCGAAGCCATGCCGCGGGCCCCGCCCGAGGGCTGGTGGACCATGATCCGCGCCTGTGGCAGGGCGATCCGCATCCCCGGCTCGCCCGCTGCGAGCAGGAAGCTGCCCATCGACGCGGCCTGACCGATGCAGACGGTCGACACCTTGGGGCGGATATATTGCATCGTGTCATGGATCGCCATGCCTGCAGTCACCGCGCCGCCAGGCGAGTTGATATACATCGAGATGTCCTTCGCCGGGTTTTCCGATTCGAGGAACAGCAGCTGCGCCACGATCACCGAGGCCATGTTGTCCTCGACCTCGCCGGTCACGAACACGATCCGCTCACGCAGCAGGCGGCTGAAAATGTCGAAACTGCGCTCGCCCCGGCTGGTCTGCTCGACCACCATCGGGATGAGCGCGCCGGTAACCGGATCGTGCGAAAACTTACCTTGGGCGGAATAGGGGCTGGCAGAATTGTGGCCGAACAGGTCGATCATGGGAGTCCTCTTTAGATTTGCCGGGCCTATGTCGCGTCTGGGCACGCGTTGTTCAAGGGTGTTAACCCATTGCCGGTTGAGAATGGCTTGCACAGATTGCGTAATCACCGCAGCATCATGATTAACAAGGGGCCGGGCCATGAAATATCTGTTGCTGCTATTGCTGACCCTGACCGGGGCCTGTGCGGCGATTCCTCCGCCGGATCTGGCCTCTGCCACGGGCCGCACTGCATACTATCTCCAGCGAATCGATGCGCTTGACGATCGCGGCCCGCAGCTGAATGCGGTGATCGCGATCAACCCCAACGCGCTGCGCGATGCGGCCACTGCCGGGCTGAAAAGCGGTCCGCTGGCCGGTAATGCAGTGCTGGTGAAGGACAACATCGAAACGCTTGATCCGATGGCGACAACCGCCGGAAGCCTTGCCCTCAAGGATAATATCACCGGCCGCGATGCACCGCTGGTCGCGCGGATGCGCGCCGCGGGGGTGGTGATTCTGGGAAAAACCAACCTTAGCGAATGGGCGAATATCCGCTCAAGCCGTTCCTCCAGCGGGTGGAGCGCGATCGGCGGGCAGACCAGGAACCCCCATGCGCTGGATCGCACCCCTTGCGGCTCGTCCTCGGGCAGCGGCGCGGCAGTGGCGGCGGGTCTGGCGTGGGCGGCGATTGGCACCGAGACCGATGGATCAATCACCTGCCCTGCCTCGGTCAACGGCATTGTCGGCTTCAAGCCCACTGTCGGTATGGTCAGCCGCACCCATGTTGTCCCGATCAGCCATAGCCAGGATACCGCCGGGCCGATGGCAATGAGCGTCAAAGACGCAGCGCTGCTGTTCACTGCCATTGCCGGGAGCGATCCCGCCGATCAGGCCACGGCGCGCGCCGATGCCCATCTGGCCGACTTTGCCGCCGGCCTCGATACCGCCACGCTCAAAGGCGCCCGGATTGGCGTGCTGCGCAAGCAGGCGGGACGCCACGAACGGCTGAGCAGCGTGTTCGAGGCGGCGCTCACCGATCTGCGCGCTGCCGGGGCCGATCTGGTCGAGATCAATCAGGATTTCGACAATGCCATGTTCGCAGATGAAGGCACCGTGCTCTACTTTGAGCTTCGCGAGAATTTAGGCGCCTATCTGCGCAACCTGCCCGGCAACCCGCCGATCCGCAGTCTTGCCGATGCGATTGCCTTCAACAAAGCGCACCCGGAGGAGCTGCGCTGGTTCGGGCAGGAGACCTTTGAGAAGGCCGAGGGGACGACCGATCGGGCCGCCTATGAAAAGGCCCGCGCCAATTCGCTGCGACTGGCGGGCAAGGACGGGATCGACAAACTGCTGGCCGACAACACGCTAACCCTGTTGATCGCCCCCACCGAAGGCCCGGCTTGGGCGATCGATCTGGTCAACGGCGACCATTTCACTGCGGTTGGCGCCGGCAGCCTGGCCGCCATCGCCGGCTACCCGCACCTCACCGTGCCAATGGGCGCAGTCGATGGCCTCCCGGTGGGACTAAGCTTCATCGGCACGGCGTGGGATGACAAGCGGGTACTGGAAGCGGGTGCCGCCTATGAGCGGGCGCGGAGTGCCAAGGTGCCGGTGGCGGGGCTGAAACGGTGGGAGGAGTAGTCGGCCTGCTCGAACCGGCGATCAACCTGCCCGGGAATTCGCCCGATATCTGGACACGCTGCATTGGTTCCGGCCACTGTGTTTGGCAGAATACAAGCCGAGGTCAGCGATCCGGATCCAATCGACATAAGTTTCGATACCGTCCGTCAAAGCAGCAATGCCAAAACTTGCGGTGACCTTTACCTGCGGATTGCCGACGAAGCTCATCTGCTCGATCAGCTTGCGAAGCCGTTCCGCTGCGGCAGCGGCCTCGTTCAAGTCGGCACCCATCAGCACCAGCGCGAATTCCTCGCCGCCGAGCCGGCCGAAAGAATCGGTTGGGCGCAACGTTGCTGCCAGCTTGCATGAGATGGTTTTCAGCACCTCGTCACCCATTACATGGCCATGCTCGTCATTGACACGTTTGAAGTGATCGAGGTCGAACGCAATCAATGCGCCGTCGACCCGATGCCGGTTCCAGATCGAGATAGCCGCTTGGGCCTCGAGGGAGAACGCGCTTCGCGTCAGCGCTCCGGTCAGGCTATCGACTGCCGCAATTCGTCGCAGTTCCAATTGCTGAACGACCAGTCCGGCCAACTGGCGCAGCAGATCGATCTCTCCTGCGGTAAAGTTCCGCGGCTCGGTATCAATCGCGCATATCGAGCCGATCTGATAGCCATCGGGGGTCACCAGCGGCATGCCGGCATAGCTTCTGATATGCGGATCAGCCGTGACCAGTGGACTGTCCCGAAACCGCATATCCAATCTGGCGTCCGGAACAATCGTTGGCCCGGCGTGCTGGATCGTGTGGCTACAGAACGAAATATCGCGCGCGGTTTCACACACCGCCAATCCTTGCCTCGATTTGAACCATTGGCGATTGTTGTCGATTAGCGAAATTGCAGTGATCGGCACCTTGAGCACCGTCTTCAACAAATAGGTTATCTGGTCAAAGCCCTGTTCGGGCGCGGTGTCCAGCACCTCATAACGGCGCAAGGCGGCCAGACGCGCAAGTTCGTCGCCAGCGTGGGGCTGGGTATTGAACAACGGGACCAGATTGGAAGACGTGCCAGCTTTCATAGATGGCTAGAACGGCTGGTCGGCAAAACAATTTAGTCGCGGGCGATCCCGCAAGCCAAACCGGCCCGGCGCATTGCTGCGCCGGGCCGGGTAATGCGATCACCGCCCGCCTGCGCGAGCGGGGCAATTGGCTTACTTTTTGGGCGTTGTCTTGTTGGCGGGGACCTTCTTGGCGGGGGCCTTCTTGGCGGGGGCTTCCTCGGCCTTGGCGGCGACAGCCTTCTTTGCAGGGGCAGCCTTCTTGGCGGGCTTGTCCTCTGCCGGGGCGGGCTCGGCCTTTTTGGCCTCCTCGACTTCGCTCGAGACCGGCTTGGCCTTCTTGGCGGCAGCCTTCTTGGCCGGCTTGGCGGCAGGAGCAGCGGTATCTTCGGCTTCGATCGCCGCCTGCAGCTCGTCCTTGGTGACGGTCCGCTCGGTAAGTTCGGCCTTGTCGAACAGGAAATCGACGACCTTGTCCTCATATAGCGGTGCGCGCAGCTGGGCGGCGGCGAGCGGCTCGTTCTGGACGTATTCGATGAACCGCTGGCGGTCCTCGGCGCGATACTGCTGCGCGGCCTGCTGCAGCAGCATGTTCATTTCTTGGTTGGATACTTCGACGCCGTTGGTCTGGCCGATTTCCGAGAGCAACAGGCCCAGCCTGACGCGGCGCACCGCGATGGCACGATAATCGTCTTTCTCGGCTTCGATTTCAGCCAGCGCCGCAACCGGATCTTCTTCATTGCTGACTTCCTGAGTCAGCTGCTGCCAGATCTGGTCGAATTCGGCTTCGACCATCGTCGGGGGCACCTCGAAGCTGTGACCAGCCGCAAGCTGATCGAGCAGCGCGCGCTTCATCTGGGTGCGGGTAAGGCCGGCAGATTCCTGCTCCAGCTGGCCGCGCAACAGGCCCTTGAGCTGATCGAGGCTTTCCAGACCGAGCGACTTGGCGAAATCTTCATCGATCTTGGATTCGCCTGCGACTTTCACGGCCTTGACGGTGATGTCGAAGGTGGCGTCCTTGCCCTTGAGCTCTTCGGCCGGATAGTCCGCCGGGAAGGTTACGGTGATGGTTTTCTCATCCCCCGCCTTCGCACCGACCAACTGCTCCTCAAAGCCGGGGATGAAGCGACCTGCACCCAGTTCCAGCGCCTGATCTTCCGCCGTGCCGCCCTCAAACGCGACCCCGTTGACCTTGCCGAGGAAGTCGATGATCAGCTGATCGCCGGTTTCGCTCTTCTTGCCCTTCTTGGCATCGACGAAGTGCTTCTGGCCCGAGGCCAACTTGGCCACTTGCTCATCGACCTCTGCTTCGCTGACCGCAACGACCAGCTTTTCCAGCTTCAGTCCGTCCAGCGAGGGGGCTTCGATCGTGGGCAAAACTTCCAGCGCCACCGCGATTTCGGCATCCTTGCCTTCTTCATAGCCTTCGCTCAGCGAAACCGCTGGCTGCATCGCCGGGCGCAGCTTGTGCTGGACCATCAGCTTGTCCATCGCCTCGCGGATCGAGCTATTGAGCGCTTCCTGGTGGAGCGCCGGCCCGTGCATCTTTCGCAGCAGATTGGCGGGCACCTTGCCAGGGCGGAAGCCCTGCATCCGCACGGTCGGGGCAATCTTCTGCACCTCACCATCGATCTTGGCGGCGATATCCTTCGCCTTGATCGTCACGGTGAACGCGCGCTTCAAACCCTCGTTGGTGGTCTCGACAATCTGCATGACAATAGAAGCCTTCTCAAACCTGTGCGACTGCGACGAAGCGAAACCCAGCGAAACTGGTGCGGGCGAAGGGACTCGAACCCCCACATCTTGCGATACTGGTACCTAAAACCAGCGCGTCTACCAATTCCGCCACGCCCGCGGCCCGACGAAGCCATAAAATAAGCCGCTGGCCATTAGTGGTGCTGCGCCGAAAGGGCAAGCGCCATAGGTCTTGTGGAACCGGAAAAAGGGTTCGAACGTTGTCGCTGTGAAAGGACTATCCATCATGGCCACTCAGCCCGACCGCATCGATCCGCAATCCCCGCCCGAATCTCCGCCGATCCAGCCCGATTCGCCGCCCTCTCCGACCCCATCCGAATCCCCACCCGGCTTCCCGGATGAGGCCGAGCCGATCCAGCCCGATTTCGACCAGCCGGGAACGCGTCCCGACGAACTCTAAGGCGATCAGCCCAGTCCGAAAAGCGCCGAAAGACGCGCGATCAGCCCGAGCTGCGTGGACGAAACCGGGCGGGCTTTGGCAGCAACCGGACAGTCCAGGCAATAGGCCTGCGCGCCATTTGTTCCCAGCAGCCGCTCTGCCCCGGCGAGTGCCTGACCAACCAGCGCGCGCTGCTGGGCGGCTGCCATGCCGACCAGATCCTGCCCCTGGCTTGGCGCATTGTCCTCGTCGCCGCCGCCGCCGAACCGCTCCAGCAGCGAGCCATAGGGATCGAGTTCCTGACCCATGAAGGCGGCGTGCCATTCCCCATCCTTGAGCCCGGCGCCTTTGGCAGCAAAGGCCAGCGCATCGTCCAGCCCGCCGAACTGATCGACAAGCCCGTTCTGGCGCGCGGTCCCGCCATCCCAGACCCGGCCTTGCGCGATACCGTCGATCTGCTCGGGGGTTTTGCCGCGCGATTTCGCCACCAGGCCGATGAACCGGCGATAGCCGCTTTCGACATTGGCCTGGAGCATTGCATCGATTTCAGGCGTGAAGCCCGTCAGGGGATCGGGTTGGCCGGACAGCGGCGAGGTTCGCACCCCATCGCCATTGACCCCATAATCGGCGAGCGTCCGCTCAAAGCTCGGGATTACAGCGAATATGCCGATACTGCCGGTGATTGTGGCGGGTTCGGCAAAGATCCGCGCGGCCGGCGTGGCAACCCAATAGCCGCCGCTTGCCGCAAGGTTCGCCATCGAGACGGTGACCTGCTTCTTACCGCCCGCCTTGAACCGTTCGAGCGCAGCGCGAATCGATTCGGAGGCGAGGACCGAGCCGCCCGGCGAATCGACCCGCAGCACCAGCGCAGGGGCATCATCAGCAGTCGCCTGGTCAATCAGCTTGGTAATCCGGTCCCCGCCGGCAGAGCCAGGCCCGGCCTTGCCATCCACAATCGCGCCCGCAACCGTGATCACCGGAATCGCCTTGCCCGGTGTGGCGGGGCGGTTGGCGGCGAACCACGTGCGGTAGTTGGTATGTGCGAATTTGCCGGGCAGCGTATCGAGCGGGTCCTTGCCGACAATTTCGGCCACGCGGCTGCCGAAATCGACGCGGTTGCCGATCCGGTCGACCAGCCCTGCCGCCTTTGATGCCTCGGCCGCATTGCCATTGGAGGCCTTGATCCAGCCGACCGGATCGCCAGTCACCCGGGCGATATCGGCCTTGGGGCGGGCCTTGGCGACATCAGCTTGCCAGCTATCCCAGATCGACGCGTAAAGCGCGCGACGGGCTTCTTTTGAGGGCTCTGACGCCTCGTTGCGCAAATAGGGTTCGACGTAGTCCTTGTAGGTCCCGACGCGGTAAACATGCACGGTAATCTTGAGCTTTTCGAGCAGCTTGCCGTAATAGAGGTTGTTGCCTCCCGGCCCGGCGACAAAGGCCCCGCCCAGCGGGTCGACCCAGACCTCGCTGGCATGCGAGGCCAGCAGCACGCCATCATCGACATAGGCCACTGCAAAGGTCAGCACCGGCTTTTTGGCAGCCCGGACTGTATCGAGAGCCGCGCCCAGTTCCTGTAGATGAACCAGCCCGCCGCCGGTCAAACGCGACAGATCAAGGACCACGGCCTTGATCCGGTCATCCCCTGCCGCTGCACGGATCGCATTGGCCACATCGCGGGCGCGATACTCGTTGACCGGGGCCTGGCTGGAAAGCAGCATCTCCAGCGGGTCAGGAGCCGAAAGCTCTTCCACCACCGATCCGTCCAGTTTGAGCAGCAGCGCACCGTCTCGCACCAGTCCAGGACTGGGCCGCGCGGTCAGCGCGGCATACAGCACCAGAAAAAACAGCACCATGAACAGCATGACCAGCCCGTCCTTGATGCCGACGAGCAGATGCCAGACCTTACGGGCGAAAATCATGCGAGAACCCCTCTGCCGCCAGCTTGGCGCAAACTGCTAGATAGGGTCCCAAAGCCGTTTGGCAAAGTAGCTTGAGTGATATGCTCCGAAAGAGTAGGGCGCTGACTTCAATGACATCGACAGTTCCTTCCGTTTCAGGCCGCTATCCAGCAGGTGCTGCGGCGTTTCCGCATCGCCACCTGACCGGCCTGTCAGGCCTCGCCCCATGGGAAATCCTGTTCCTCCTCGATGAAGCGGAACAATGGGTTGAACTCAATCGTCAGCCGCACAAGCGCGATGATCGGTTAGCGGGGCTGACAATCATCAACGCCTTCTTTGAAAACTCGACCCGCACTCTCTTGTCATTCGAGATCGCGGGAAAGCGGCTGGGCGCAGATGTCGTCAACATGCATGCCGCGCAGTCGAGCGTGAAAAAGGGCGAAACGCTGATCGACACCGCGATGACGCTGAACGCGATGCGCGCCGATGCGATGGTCATCCGCCACGGCAGTTCGGGCGCAGTCCAGCTGATCGCAGACAAGGTCGATTGCCCGGTGCTCAACGCCGGCGATGGCCAGCATGAGCATCCCACGCAGGGCCTGCTCGATGCGCTGACCATCCGGACTGCACTTTTGAAACAGGATGGCGGCGACTTCGGCAAGCTGACGATTACTATCTGCGGCGACATTCTCCACAGCCGCGTCGCCCGCTCCAATATCCACTGCCTGACCACGCTGGGGGCCGATGTGCGCGTCTGCGCCCCCCCTGCCCTGATGCCCGCCGGGATCGAGCAGCTCAAGGTCACGCCGTTTCATGATTTCGATGCTGCGCTTGATGGCGCCGACGTGGTGATGATGCTGCGGCTTCAGCAAGAACGGATGCAGGGGCAATTCATTGCCTCCCCGCGCGAGTATCGCCACCTTTACGGCCTGACGATGGAGCGGCTCGCCAAAGCCAGTCCCGATGCACTGGTGATGCATCCCGGCCCGATGAACCGGGGGGTGGAGATCGACAGCAATGTCGCCGACCTGGTTGGCCGTTCGGCGATCACCCGCCAGGTAGAAATGGGCGTCGCGATCCGCATGGCCTGCCTTGATGTGCTGACCCGCAAGGCGCGCGGCGTCGAGGGCTGGTCATGAGTATCGCCCAGCCGCTGACCATCACGGGCGGACGGCTGGTGCTGCCAAGCGGCGAACCGGCCCTGGGCGGGATCCGGTGCGAAGGCGGATCGATAACGGCATTGGGGGACGTTTCAGCCCATCAGGGCGACCGGGTGGTGGATGCCAGGGGTGCGCTGATCGCGCCGGGCCTGGTCGATCTGGGGGTCTTCGCGATCGACAAGCCAGCCTGTCATTTTGGCGGCATCATTCGCGCAGGCCTGATGCCCGACCAAAATCCGCCGCTTGATCATCCGGCTCGGGTGCGGTTCGCCGCGCAATCGGGCAAACCCGATCTGTGGGTCCACCCGCTCGCCGCTGCGACGCGCGGACAGGACGGCGCCGAACTGGCCGAGCTGGCGCTGATGCGCGATGCAGGCGCCCGCGCGGTCAGCACCGGACGGCACTGGATTGCCGATTCGGGGACGATGTTGCGGCTGCTGCACTATGCCGCGATGCTGGGTCTGGTGGTGATCAGCCATGCCGAAGATGGCGGGCTGACCGGCAGTGCGGTCGCCACCGCCGGCGAGACGGCCACCAGGCTGGGGCTACCGGCGGCTCCTGCCGAGGCCGAGGCGCTAGCGATCGCCCGCGACATCGCGCTGGCTGAGCTTTCGGGCGCAAGGCTTCATTTCCGCCAGGTGACGACCGCTGCCGGCCTCACCCTGGTCCGCATGGCCAAGGCGCGCGGTCTGGCGATCACCGCAGGGGTGACTCCGGCGCATTTCATGCTGTCCGATATTGCCACCTCCGGTTTTCGCACGTTCGCGCGACTCTCGCCGCCCTTGCGCGTCGAGGCGGATCGTCAGGCAGTGCTGGCCGGATTGGCCGATGGGACGATCGACGTCATTGCATCGGGCCACGACCCCCGCGGGCCCGAGGACAAACGCTTGCCGTTCGTCGATGCCGAACCGGGGATGGCGGGCGCAGAAGTGCTGCTGCCGCTTACGCTGGGGCTGGTTCGCGATGGGGTGATCGACCTGTCCCGCGCATTCGCTTTGCTGGCCAGCAATCCGGCCGCGCTGCTCGGGGTCAATTCGGGCAGGCTGGTAGTGGGGGCCGAGGCCGATCTGGCGCTGATTGATCCCGATCGGCCGTGGATTGTCGATTCGGACAAGATGGCCGCCGCCGCGGGCAACACTCCCTTCGACAAGCTGCCTGTGCAGGGCCGCGTGACTGCGCTGTTCAAGGGCGGCGCGCCAATCGATCCATAAACGAACCCCCTCCGCTTGCGCGAGAGGGGGTCAGTGTTTCAAAAAAGTAGTTCAAGCCTAGCGGCGGCGCGCCAGCTGATGCCCGCTCGAGCCACCCACCGGGACAATCTTGCCCGGGACAATTGCCCGCGCCGGCAGCGCCGAATAGGCAAAGCAGGCGCCCCCGCGCGATTTGACGCTTGAGCACATGCCCTTGGCCGAACCGGCATCAAAGCCAGCTGCCGCAACCCGCCAGAAGTTCTTGCCGCGCACCACCGCCGGCGTGATCGTCATCCGGTAGCTGCGCAGGCTCGGATTGCGCGCGACGAACAGGGCCGAGGCTCGGCGAGCGCCCTGCGCGCTGGAAAAGCTGCCCAGCTGGACCAAATGCGACCCGTTCATCACCGGTCGCGCCGAAGTGGCAGCACGGGTCGGCACGGTGTCATATGCAACGCGGACGGGCGAAATGCGTGCCGGAGCAACCCGCGCGGGACGGTCCGCTGCGATTCGAATTGCGTTGGCCGGGATCGGTTGAACCACCGGGTTCTCGACAAAGGCTGAGGCAAAGCTCTGCGCTTGCGCTGCAGCAGGTGCGGTGGCGGTAGCAGAGCTGGCCAGCGCCACCGGCTCGATCGGTGCCAATTGCGCGTCGGCGCTCACAGCCGCAGCCTTGGTTTCAGTATTCTCGACCGCCAATTGTTCCGGTGAAGACGAAGACCTGAGCGCAAGCACTTGGGGCTGACCCGGATCGCTTCGCACCGGCACAGCCAGCAGCGTCGCAACCCGCTTCTTGAAATTTTCCGGCGAGGCTTGCATCGCCCATTCGCTGACCCGATCATCAATCTTGTCGGCTGAAATGTCCTGCGCCAACATCACCCGCGCTTCGCGCCAGCGGCCATCGAGCGCGTAGGCATAAGCCAGGTTCTGCCGCACCTTGGATGAGGCTTCACCGTTCCGCAGCGTATCGGCAAGGACCGCCGCGCCGCGGCTGGTTTCGCCTGCCAGCGCCAGCGCCAGACCAAGGTCGCTGGCCGGAATTGCCTCCCGCCAATCATCAAGGATCACGACGGCGTCACGGTTGTTGCCCGCAGCAACATTGGCGAGCGCCAATGCCAGTGCGGTTCGAGCGCTGTTATCGCCGAGTTGCATGGCATCGGTGAAGGTGGTCACAGCCGATTCGAACCGGCCAGCCCGCAGATAGGCGTTGCCCAGCATAGTACGATACGCCGGCTCACGCGGGGCGGCTTCAACGACGGCCTCGGCCAGCGAAATTGCCTTGTCGATCTGACCTTTGCTCAGCGCCGCCTGAGCCTGAGCAGCAGTCTTGTCCGCGCTGGGTTTGGCAGTGGCAACCGTGCCCCCTCCAGATATCAGCGCGGCGGCAGCCACTCCGGCCAGCCCTAACGACAAAGTTGCACGACGAATACGAGTGGCGGTCATGGGACGTCCCCCTCTTTCAAAACTCATTTCAACGCTTCTTCCCGATCTGAGCGGCGAGCGAAGCAACATCGGGCAGCCCATCGAGCAGGCGATCGAGCGCATCGGTCATCAGCTGCTGGGCACTGCGCCCGTTAAGCGTGCAGGCCAGGCGAAGCTTGAGATGGCGTTCGGCATCAACCCGCAGCGTAAAGGCCGCCCGGCGGCCTTCTGCCAGGGCGGAGCGGCGCTCCCGATCTGCGCGGGCCGGTGCAGCAATGCGCCGCACGATAGCTTCTTGCTGGCGGACGATTTCGGGCACGATCGGCACGACATCGGCACCGCGAACTTCGTGCCGCGCGGCCTCGGGGTGCTGATCATGGCCCATATCGTTCCAGCCCAGGTCATCCAGGTCCGCCGGATCGAGCGAATCTTCGGTCTGGGTCAATGGCAGCAACTGCGCCCGCATCGCGGGACGGGCACCGCCCTTGCGGGCTAGCAGCGTCGGCGAGAGCGAAGCGAATGGTTTGGCTTCGGACATACCCCCGGCCCCGCTCACGAACCAGCAACCCGGCGGCCGAAGCCGGCTGAGGGTCGCTGCATGCCGGGCATTGCCGAAATGCTGCCCGGAGCGGCAAATACGGTGCGGCGGAAATTCTTTTCGAGGCGATCCGAAATATAGTTCCACAACGCGACGACTTCAGCCGCCGAGCGGCCGTTGGGGTCAACCTCCATCACCGTGCGGCCATCGATCATCGAGGCGGCAAAATCGGTGCGGTGATGCAGCGTGACCGGTGCAACGGTGCCATGCTGTGACAGGGCAACAGCCGCTTCGGAGGTGATCTTGGCCTTGGGAGTGGCGCCGTTGATTACGAAGATCAGCGGTTTCCCGGCGCGTTCGCACAGATCGACCGTCGCACCCACGGCGCGCAGATCATGCGGGCTGGGGCGGGTCGGGACAACAATCAGTTCGGCCACACTAATCACACTCTGGATCGCCATCGTGATCGCCGGCGGAGTATCGATCACCGCCAGACGGAATCCCTGCTGGCGCAATACCGCCAGATCGCTGGCGAGCCGGGCAACGGTTGTCTGGGCAAAGGCGGGGAATTCATCCTCGCGCTCGTTCCACCAATCGGCCGTCGAGCCCTGCGGGTCGATGTCGATCAGCACGACCGGGCCAGCGCCCGCGCGCTGGGCCTGCACGGCGAGATGGCCTGACAGCGTGGTCTTGCCCGATCCCCCCTTCTGCGATGCCAATGCCAGTACGCGCAATGCAAGTCCCCCCGAAATCCAAGTGCAAATCATGCGATTGCGTTGGGAGATCGCAGATCGTTCCTAATTTTAAGTTAACATCGACCGCCCGATGGTGAGGAACAGGCCGGACTGTCGCGGATAAATTTTTTGCTAATCAGGCCTTCACTATGCCACTTAAGCACAGCACAGAGTGGGTTCGGCGATGGTTGCGATGCACCATCAGGCAGCGCCGTCTAGCGGATTAACCCGGCAGCAAAGGACAGGGAATTTTCATGAGCCGCAAACTTGCTATCGCGATCCTGCTGACCGGTGCGGCAATCGGGCCTGCCGCGCCGGCTCTGGCCGAGGTGAAAACCGGGGTCGATGCGTGGACGCGCGGCGATTTTGCGGTTGCTGCGCGCGAATGGCAGGGCCCGGCCAAGGCCGGCGATGCAGATGCGCAGTTCAATCTTGGTCAGGCCTACAAGCTGGGGCGCGGGGTAAAGCAGGATATCGCCAAGGCCGAGGATCTGTTTCGCCGGGCCGCTGCGCAGGGGCATCTGCAGGCTTCGGACACCTACGGTCTGCTGCTGTTCCAGCGCGGCGAGCGCGCCGCCGCGCTGCCTTACATCCGGGCCGGCGCGGATCGCGGCGATCCGCGCGCTCAATATCTCCTCGGGATAGCGCATTTCAACGGCGATAATGTGCCCAAGGATTGGGTTCGCGCCTATGCGCTGGTCAGCCTGGCGCAGCAGGCGGGCCTTGATCAGGCTCGCTTGGCGCTGGTGCAGATGGACCAGTACGTACCGCTCGACCAGCGTCAGCAGGGCGTCGCGCTCGCGGCCGAGCTGGACAGTCAGGCGCAGGCAACCCGCGGCCGCCAGCTGGCCGCGGTCGACCTTGGCAATACCGTACCGATCGCCGGAGCCATGCCGCAACCCGCGCTGCGCGCGCCAACGGCACCGCTTGTTACAGCCCGGCCCGCGATTCCGGCACCAACTGCCGCCGCAGCGCGAGAAGCTGTCGCTGCGGCTAGCCGGGTTGCCGGATCGGATAACCCGCGTACCGCCGGAGCCGACTATGCCAGACCCGCCGGTCCGTCCCCGCAGGTGGCAACCACCAAACCGCGCCCCGTGACGGCAGACCCTGCTCCTGTTGCAACCGGCGGCGCATGGCGGGTGCAACTGGGTGCCTTCGGGCTTGCCGCCAATGCCGATGCATTGTGGGGCCGCGTTCGTGCCCGGCCTGAACTCGCGGGCCATCCGCGCGTCAATGTTTCCGCCGGCGGGGTAATCAAGCTCCAGGCGGGGGGCTTTGCCTCGCACGAAGCGGCGAGGGCGGCCTGTGCGCGGCTTGCGTCGGCCGGAGTAAGCTGCCTCGCCGTCCGCAACTGAACCCGCTGGCGGCGCCACCACCGGGCGGATCGCGGCTCTCGATCTGATTCGCGGGATCGCCGTGCTGGGGATTCTCGCGGTCAATATCGCCGGCCTTGCCGGACCAATCGGCGCAACGCTGACCCCGCACGTCCCGCTCGCTGCTACTCCGGGCGACGAGGCCGCGTTCGCCTTCACCTTAGTGGTGTTCGAAGGCAAGATGCGCGCCCTGTTCACCATGCTGTTCGGTGCCAGCATGCTGCTGTTTATCGACCGCGCCGAACAGGCGGGGCGCGATGGCGCGGCGCTGCAAGCTCGCCGGCTCGGCTGGCTGCTGCTGTTCGGCATGCTTCATTACGTGCTGCTGTGGTGGGGTGACATCCTGTTCGTGTTCGCTGTGATCGGCCTTCTTGCCTTGAGCTTTCGCCATGCCGAGCCCAAGGCTTTGGCGGCTGCGGCACTGCTGCTGTTTGCGGGTTGGCATGGCTTTGGGGCGATTTCGGACCAGCCGCAGGTTACCATCGAGGAACAGGTTCGGCTGGGCGCGGCGCGCCCGGCGCTGATGGCCGAACAGGCGGGTTATTTGCGTGAGGTGCGGCAGACCGCAACCGCCGAAATCGCCCGATATCGCGCGCCGCTCCTGGCGCAGGTCAAGGACAAGATCCTCCGCCACCCCGGCTGGCAGCTGGGCATGACGCTGTTCTCGTTTGGCGAGACTTTTCCGCTGATGCTGATCGGCATGGCGCTGTATCGCAGCGGCTTGTTCAGCGGGAGATGGCCGCGCCGTCACCTGTGGCAGCTGGCAGGCGGAGGACTGACGCTGGGGCTGATCCCGACGCTGCTGGTCCTCGGCTGGGTCTGGCCGCGCCATTTTCCGCCGCAAGCCATGCGCGTTGCGATCAATTATTGGCTGGCGCTGCCCCATCTGGCTATGGCGCTGGCCTATACCGCGCTGCTGATGCTGGCCGCGCCGCGCCTGCTGCAAACAAGGCTGGGCAAGCGGATCGAGGCGGCGGGGCGGATGGCCTTCAGCAACTACCTTGGCACCACTATAGTGATGACCGCGATCTTCTATGGCTGGGGAATGGGGCTGATCGGCACCGTCGGCGCGGGCCAGCAGTGGCTGTTCGTGGCGCTAGGCTGGGCGCTGATGCTGGGCTGGAGTAAGCCGTGGCTGGCGCGCTTCCGTCAGGGTCCGCTCGAATGGTTGTGGCGTTCACTGGCCGAGTGGCGGCAGCTGCCTTTGCGCCGCTAGTCCTTGGCGAACGGATTCTTCGCAGACCGCAGCGTCAGCCGGATCGGCACGGCATCGAAGTCCAACTCGCGGCGGATCCCGTTGACGAGATAGCGGCGGTAGCTTTCGGGTAACAGTTCGAGCCGCGTGCCGAACACCACAAAGCCCGGAGGCCGGGTCTTGGCCTGGGTGATATAGCGCAGCTTGATCCGCTTGCCGCCGGGCGCGGGCGGTGGGTTCTTTTCCAACGCTTCATCGAACCAGCGGTTGAGCAGGCCGGTCGGCACGCGCTTTGACCAGGCCGCGCGAATTTCGAACGCGACCTTGATCAGCATGTCGAGCCCCTTGCCGGTCCGCGCCGAAACGGTCAGCACTGGCAAGCCTTTGACCTGGCTCAGCCCATCCTCGAGCGCGCCCTTGATCCCGTTGAACAGGGTCGAGGCATCTTCGGCGGCATCCTTGCCGGCCACGTCCCATTTGTTGACCGCGATGATCAGCGCGCGGCCTTCTTCGAGCACCAGACTGGCGATCTTGAGGTCCTGATGCTCAAGCCCGCGCGTCGCATCGAGCAGCAGCACGACCACTTCGGCAAAGTCCACCGCGTGGCGTGCGTCCGCCACCGCGAGCTTTTCGAGCTTGTCGACCACCAGCGCCTTCTTGCGCATCCCCGCCGTGTCGATCAGCCGCACCACGCGGTCTTCATCAAGCTCGGGATCGTGCCAGACCCAGTCGACCGCGATCGAATCGCGGGTGATCCCGGCCTCGGGCCCGGTCAGCAGCCGGTCTTCGCCGAGGAACGCATTGATCAGCGTCGATTTGCCCGCATTGGGCCGCCCGACGATGGCGAGCTTGAGCGGGGCGCGGTTAAGCGCTTCCTCGTCTTCCTCGTCCACGTCCAGTTCGGCAATCTCGTCGCGTTCGCGCTGCCCGGCGTCGAGCAAGGGCAGCAGCGCCTCGAACAGGTCGCCCAGTCCTTCGCCGTGTTCGGCCGAGAACGGCACCGGATCTCCGAACCCGAGCGAGTAGGCCTCATACAGCCCGTGATCG
>JANNAE010000075.1:0-13682 GCA_031383985.1 Novosphingobium sp.
AATGCCAAGTATATCCGCCAGCACCGCGGCACCGACACGATTTCCGATGCAGATGCGCGGACGATCAAGAAGTGGGCGCCCTACGGGCTGGGCTGAGCGATTTCGCGCTGGATCAACCATCCGGCATGATCAAAATCGCGGTAACAGGAAATCGGAGTACTGAATTATGGCACGTGTCAAAAGGGGTGTAACCACCCGCGCCAAGCATAAACGGATTTTGGAACAGGCAGCGGGTTTTCGCGGCCGCCGCAAGAACACGATTCGGGTTGCGCGTCAGGCGGTCGAAAAGGCCGGCCAGTATGCCTATCGCGATCGCAAGGTTAAGAAGCGCAGCTTCCGCGCCCTGTGGATCCAGCGGATCAACGCTGCTGTTCGGATCGAAGGCATCACCTATTCGCAGTTCATTCACGGCACCAAACTCGCCGGGATCGAACTCGATCGCAAGACGATGGCCGATCTGGCGATGAATGAGGGCGGGATATTCTCGACCGTCATCGCGCAGGCCAAGGCAGCCCTACCTGCCTAAGCCAGGCTTTGGCTAAATGAACAGGGGCGCGAGCGGAATAGCCGTTCGCGCCCCTTTTCGTGTTTTGCCGATCGCTACCTAAGCTCTTCGACCGAGACCCAGCCCTTGGTCCCGAAGTTGTCCGCCACTTCAATGAACAACCCTTCGCGCTTGCCGGTGGGCGTCAATGTGGTGCCAGCGCGCAACGTGCGAACCGCAACACCCCTGGCCGCCGGGGTGGATCGCAATGATGTATCGACTGCCACGGTTGCCAAGGCGACAGCGGGCGCCGCTGAGCGCGCGGCTTGCGGCGACGATGCGATCACGGCCTGCTGTCCGACCAGTGAGTTGAATGCGATCATGAAGGCTTCGGACAGCTGCTGACCATCCTTGCTGGTGCCATAGCCCGATGCCGCGGCCCCGGCCGCCCAGCCGTCACTGCCGCCAAATGTCAGGCTGGATTTGGTAACCGAACCGGTTCCGCTAGCAATTGTCATGCCATTGTTCGGGCTGACTACCCGCAAGCCGGCAGCAATCGTCTTTTTTTTGCCGCCAAGCCCGCCGAACATGCCCATCATGCTGCCGCCCAGCGGCACGCGGCCAAGCAGTGAACTGGCCGCTCCCGAGCGGACCAGCCCTTCAACAGCAGCGGTCTTGGCCATGGCGATGCCTTTGTCGACCTCTTCCTTGTCCCCGGCGATGGCGGTGACGAGGAAGCGGACCGGATCGTTGCTCGCCACATTGCGCGGGGTGAAGCAACCCGATTCAAGCGCCATGGCATTGAGCAGCTCGCGCGGTGAGCCGAGGCCGTATTTGGTCCAGCCTGCCTGATCTCCATCCACCAGCGCGATCGTGCCCAGCGATGTCCCGCAATGGGCCAGCGTGATTGGCGGAGCTTTCTCTGCGTACGCCTGCTGCGGCATGGCAAGCGCGCCAAGCGATAGTATCAAATGAGCAAGTTTGCTGTTTTTCATGGTCTTCCCTCTGCCTCGCGCGTTAATCATCTGATAGAACAAAATCGGTGCCGGTCATTGTAAAATCGCGACGCGGGAAATACCGTGCGGCCATAGGGGATATGCAGTGCTGAACCAGATGGCCAAGGAGCGGGTTACTGTGCGCTTCTTCATGCCATCGCCGCGGCTTGCGCCCTATTTCAGCACTTATTATCTGACCGAAGCCGTGTTGGCCGAAGGCAAGATGATCGAGGACTGGCTGCATCCCGAATGGGGCAATCTGCGGTTCAGCAGGAACGACAATCTACACGCCGGTTTCGGCAATGAGCCGTTCCAGGAGGCGCCGCATTTCATTGCCACTGGGCCGACCTGTACCGCCGCTCATTTCGTCACCGGTCCGATGCGTGCCTGGGGTATTGGGCTGCTGCCGCTTGGTTGGGCCCGGCTGGTCGGTTCCCCGGCCGATGCCTATGCCGATCGCTTTACCGATGGCAGCACCGACCCGGCCTTTTCCGCTTTCGCCCCGCTGCTCGAGCTGATTTTCGCTGGTGAGGCAAAACCCGCTGCCGAGGCGACACGGATTGACTCATTTCTGCTGGAATTGCTCGATCTGCGGCCTCCGGCGGATGATGAGAAGCGCATTCTTGCGGCACATAACGCGCTGGTCGATTGCGATATAAGCGCGGTGGGCGAGCTTGCGGAGCGGTTGGCGATGTCATCCCGTTCGCTAGAGCGGCTGAGCCTGCGAGCCTTCGGTTTTCCACCCAAACTGCTGCTGCGCCGCCAGCGATTCCTGCGCAGCCTGGCGCAATTCATGCTCGATCCCTCGCTCAAATGGATCAACACGCTCGATTGGCAGTATGTTGATCAGGCGCACTTCGTCCGCGATTTTCACCGTTTCATGGGAATGAGTCCCAGCTGCTATGCGGCATTGGATCATCCGGTGTTGCGTGCGGCTGCTGCCGCACGCAACACCGCAGCAGGTGCAGCGGTTCAGGTTTTGCATCAACCTTGACCTCGCCCTTGCCAATCGGCTCAAGTGATCGCAGAGTGCCAGTCAGAATTTCGAGGGGAATCCTTCGGTGTCGCAAGCCAACACTGTAATAGTGCGTTTCTATCTGCCACCGGAAGACTTACGCCGCTTCCTGACCACTTTCTATCTCACCGAGATTGTAGTGGCAGACGGAGGTGTCGTTACCGATGCGCTCCAGCCGGAATGGGCCAATCTGCGATTTTTTTCCGGTAACAATCCTGACTGCTGGATCGAATCCGGCGATCACATCCAACGAGCCAGCTTTGTCGCGACTGGCCCCAGCACGCGAAGTACCAACTTCCGGCTGGGCGCGAGCCGTTTGTGGGGGGTCGGACTTCTGCCATTGGGCTGGGCCCAATTCATCCGCGTTTCAGCCGCCGAACATGCCAATCTGATTGCTGACGGGCAACAGCATCCCAGCTTCAGCGGGTTCGTTCCCCTTTCCGAAACCCTGTTCGGCGCTGAGGCGGATGAGGCAGCGGAACTTGACCGGCTGATCGCATTCTTCCGCGCGCGACTTGCCAATCTGCCCGCCGATGCCGAGCGGATCTTTGCGATCCATGCGGCATTGGTCGATCCCCAGGTGGCGACCGTAGCGGAACTGGTAGACCGGGTCGGGGTGGGGCAGCGGACGATTGAACGGATCTGCCTGCGCGCGTTCGGCTTCGCGCCCAAACTCCTGCTGCGCCGCCAGCGGTTCATGCGCAGCTTGTCGC
The DNA here is from genome assembly GCA_031383985.1 of Novosphingobium sp. Lineage (GTDB taxonomy): Bacteria > Pseudomonadota > Alphaproteobacteria > Sphingomonadales > Sphingomonadaceae > Novosphingobium. The sequence goes on from JANNAE010000075.1 coordinate 3,208, forward strand.
AATTCATGCTCGATCCCTCGCTCAAATGGATCGGCGCTATCGACAGCCATTATCATGATCAGGCGCAATTCGTCCGTGATTTTCACGAGTTCATGGGGATGACCCCGCGTGCCTATGCCGCCCTTCCCCATCCGGTGCTGGAGAAGTTCATCCATGAACGCGCTCGCGTCGCAGGGGCTCCGGTGCAGATCATGGACCGGCCCGAAGGGGTGGTTGGCGCCGAGGCCGAGCAGATTTAGGGTTTGGAACCGCGCTCCGCATGGCTAAGGAGCGGCGCGTAGGACCTAACTTTATCCAATCGAACGGAACTTACCGCAGTGGATTATGCAGCAACCGGGCAAGAGGCGCTCTCGCGGATCGCGGACGCGCAGGATCTCGATACGGTAGAGAGACTGCGGGTCGCGTTTCTGGGCAAGGCAGGCTCGATCTCGGGCCTGCTCAAGACGCTGGGCGCAATGTCGCCCGAGCAGCGGCTGGTTGAAGGACCGCAGATCCACGCCCTGCGCGAGGCGGTGTCCGAGGCGCTGGCGCAGCGCAAGGCCGGGCTGGAAGGCGCGGTCCTCGAAGCGCGGCTGGCGACCGAGACGATTGATCTGTCGTTGCCCGCCCCTGAAACGCCGCGCGGTTCGATCCATCCGGTCAGTCAGGTCATGGACGAACTGGCGGAAATTTTCGCCGACATGGGCTTCGCCGTCGCCTCGGGTCCGGAGATCGAGGACGACTGGCACAATTTCACCGCGCTCAACATGCCCGAAAGCCACCCGGCGCGGGCAATGCACGACACGTTTTATTTCCCCGATCAGGGTCCGGAAGGCCGGGCGATGTTGCTGCGTACCCATACTTCACCGGTCCAGATTCGCAGTATGCTGGATGTTGTTGGAAAGAACGAGGGGGGCGCACCGCTCAGGATCATCGCCCCGGGCCGGGTCTACCGCTCGGACAGCGACGCGACTCATACGCCGATGTTTCACCAGATCGAGGGGCTGGTGATTGATCGCGGGATCCATCTCGGCCACCTCAAGTGGACCCTGGAGACCTTCCTCAAGGCGTTCTTCGAACGCGATGACATCGTGCTGCGGCTGCGGCCGAGCTATTTTCCCTTCACCGAGCCTTCGGTGGAAGTCGATGTGGGCTGGACGCAGGTTGGAGCAAGACGCGTTCTGGGCGGGCATGGCGACGAGCCGGGCAGCGGCTGGATGGAATTGCTTGGCAGCGGCATGATCAATCGCCGCGTTGTCGAGTTTGGCGGGCTTGATCCTGATGAATGGCAGGGTTTTGCTTTCGGCGTGGGCGTCGATCGCCTCGCCATGCTCAAATATGGCATGGATGATCTGCGCGCCTTCTTCGATGGTGATGGTCGCTGGCTGGCGCATTACGGCTTGTCGCCGCTCGATGTCCCCACTCTGTCTGGTGGTGTGGGAGCAGCAGCATGAAGTTCTCGCTGACCTGGCTCAAGGATCACCTCGAAACCGATGCTTCGGCCGGGGCGATCGCTGCCAAACTCAATGCCATTGGACTGGAAGTCGAAGGCGTGGAAGATCCAGCGGCACGGCTGACCGGTTTCCGTATCGCCAAAGTGCTGAGCGCCGAACCTCATCCAGGGGCTGACCGGCTGCAAGTGCTGATCGTTGACGTTGGGGACGGGGCTCATCTGCAGGTCGTCTGCGGCGCGCCCAACGCCCGCGCCGGGCTGATCGGCGTGCTCGGTCTGCCGGGCGCGGTGGTCCCGGCGAATGGCATGGAGCTCAAGAAGTCAGCCATCCGCGGGGTCGAATCGAACGGCATGATGTGCTCGACCCGCGAACTGGAGCTGGGCGATGATCACGCCAGAGACCTTGGGGGCATCATCGAACTGCCCGCTGATGCGCCGATCGGCATCAGCTTTGCCGACTATTCCGGCTCGGACCCGGTGTTCGATGTGGCGATCACGCCCAACCGGCCCGATTGCATGGGTGTTTACGGCATCGCCCGCGATCTGGCGGCGGCCGGCCTCGGCACGCTCAAGCCGATCGTGGCCGATGCTTCCACTGGTAGCTTCGCTTGCCCGATCGAAGTACGGACCGAAGATCCCGATGGCTGCCCCGCCTTTTACGGCCGCGTCATCAAGGGCGTGACCAACGGCGCGTCGCCTGCATGGATGCAGGACCGGCTGAGAAGCGCAGGCCAGCGACCGATTTCGGCGCTGGTCGACATCACGAACTATGTGATGCTGGGCTATGGCCGCCCGGCTCACGCCTATGACCTCGCCAAACTGATCGGCGCGGTTGTCGCGCGGCGGGCGCAGGACGGCGAGAGTGTCACCGCGCTCAACGGCAAGGAGTACACGCTGAGCGCTGAAATGACCGTCATCGCCGATGCCTCGGGCGTGCATGACATCGCCGGGATCATGGGCGGCGAACATTCGAGCTGCTCGGACGTGACCACCGATGTATTGCTCGAAGTTGCATACTTCGATCCGACACGAATTGCCGCGACCGGCCGCAAGCTTGGCCTGACCTCGGATGCGCGCAGCCGGTTTGAGCGGGGGGTCGATCCGACTTTCCTGAACACCGGGCTCGACTTGCTGACTCAGCTGATCCTCCAGATCTGCGGCGGGGAAGCGTCCGAAATTGTCTATGCCGGCAGACCCCCGGCAGCCGCCAAAGTGGTCGCTTACGACCCCATTCTGGCCGAGAAGCTCGGCGGCGTTGCAGTGCCCTTGGCGCAGCAGCAGGCAATCCTTGCCGGCTTGGGCTTTGCCGTCACTGATGCAGGAGCGGGCTGGAACGTCGCCGTCCCTGGATGGCGCGGCGATGTCGATGGGGCAGCCGATATTGTCGAGGAAGTGATCCGGATCCACGGGCTGGATCGGATCGCCTCGGTTGCCCTCCCCCGCGCCGATGGGGTGGCCCTGCCCACCGCAACCCCGGTGCAGAAGCTGGAGCGCCGGCTGCGCCGCGCCGCCGCCATGCGCGGGCTGAACGAGGCTATTACCTGGTCTTTCCTGCCCGAGAGTGAGGCTGAAGCCTTTTCTGATGGCAACGGCGGTCTGTGGGTGCTCTCCAATCCGATCAGTGAAGACATGAAGGCGATGCGCCCGTCATTGATCCCCGGGCTGCTCGGAGCGGTCGGCCGCAATATTGATCGCGGCGCGGGTTGTGTCCGCCTGTTCGAGATCGGTCGCCGCTATTTTCGTGGCACCAATGGCACCAGTGACGAACGACTGACCTTGGGCGTGGTGCTTGCAGGCGAGAAGACCCCGCGCGGCTGGGCGACTGGCAAAGCTAACGGCTTCGATGCCTTCGACGCGAAGGCCGAGGCGCTGGCCTTGCTCGCCGAAGCGGGCGCCCCGACCGAGAATTTGCAGGTCATGGGCCCCGATGCATTTGGGCCGGGTTCGCAGTTTCACCCCGGTCAGTCGGCCACGCTGCGGCTGGGGCCAAAACTGGTGCTGGCGCGGTTCGGTATGCTCCATCCCGCCACGCTCAAAACCTTCGACATAGATGTACCGGTGGCAGCGATCGAGCTGTTCCTCGATGCGATTCCGGCCAAGCGCGGCCGTGCTACCTTTGCCCGCGCCGCCTATGCTCCCTCGGCGCTGCAGGCAGTGACGCGCGACTTTGCTTTTCTGGTGCCGGTTGAAACACCGGCTGGCGAACTCGTCCGCATGGTCAGGGGCGCTGACAAGGCCAATATCGTCTCGGTCCGGTTGTTCGATGATTTCCGCGGCGCTGGCGTACCCGATGGGCATAAGTCGCTGGCGGTGGAGATCACGCTCCAACCGGGCGAGAAGAGCTTTGACGTGGCCGAGCTCAAGGCGATTGCCGAGCGGGTGACAGCGGCGGCGGCCAAGCTGGGGGCGGCTTTGCGTGGGTGATCGCAGCTCGTCGGCTGGCGCAGCCAGGAATGCGCGATGACGGAATTCGAGCGCGAAGAGCGCGCTTTGCGCCATGCTGCAGAGCGCGCGCTGCGGTATCGGTCGAATATGGCGGTGGCAGAGCGGACCCCAACGGCTGACTATGGCACGATTCACGCCAGTTTTGCACGCGCGGTGCCCGAGCACGGGGATGATCCCGACGCGATAATCGAGGAACTGGCCCGGCTTGCCGAGCCGGGGCTCAGGGCGAGCACCGCGCCGCGGTTCTATGGCTGGGTCATTGGCAGCTCGCATCTGACCGGTGTCGCGGCGGACTGGCTGGCGAGTGCCTGGGGCCAGAACGCGGCCAATATCGCCGCATCGCCTGCTGCTTCCGCAGTCGAGGCAGTGGTCGAAGGCTGGTTGCTGGATCTGCTCGACCTGCCGCGCGAGGCCTCGATCGGGTTTGTGACCGGCGCGACTGTTGCCAACACCGTCTGTCTGGCCGCGGCCCGCAGCGAATTGCTCCGCCGCCAGGGCTGGGATGTCGAATCCGATGGGCTGTTCGGCGCGCCTGACCTCCCGGTGCTGATCGGCGCTGATGCCCATACAACGGTATTTACCGCGCTGAAGCTGCTTGGGCTGGGAAGCCGGCGGGTAATTACCGTTGCAACCGACGATCTGGGCCGGATGATTCCGGTGGAGCTTGAACGCGCTCTGGCACAGATCAGCCGACCGGCCATTGTGATCGGCCAGGCCGGACAGATAAACACCGGCGCCAGCGATCCCTTTGCAGCAATCGCCCCGCTGGTCCGTGCCGCAGGCGGCTGGCTGCATGTCGATGGCGCGTTCGGTCTGTGGGGCCGGGCAAGCCCGCTGACCGCTGCGCAAACCGCCGGGATTGAACAGGCCGATAGCTGGGCAACCGACGGCCATAAATGGCTGCAATTGCCTTATGACTCGGGCTTTGCCATCGTTCGCGATTCAGCAGCACACCGCCGCGCCATGGCGGTTTCCGCAAGCTATCTGCCGCCGCCGGTCGGGGCCGAGCGCGATCCAACGGCCTATGTCCCCGAACTCTCGCGCCGCGCCCGGGGCTTTGCCGCCTGGGCAGTTATCCGCCGCCTGGGCCGCGCCGGAATCACAGCGATGGTCGACCAGTGCTGCGCTGTGGCATCAAGGATCGCTGCGGAATTGGCGGACGACCGGGGCGTCACCCTGGTTGCCCCAGTTATGCTCAATCAGGTGATTGTGCGCTTCGGCAAGGGCGATCAGGCAGATGCGCAAACGCTTGCTGTGATCGAGGAACTGCAGGCCGATGCAGTAGCCTATGCCGGGGCGTCGCTATGGCGCGGGCAATGGGTCATGCGCATTTCAGTCTCTTCGATTGCCACCACGCTGGCTGATGCCGATCTTACCGTCGACGCGATCCGCCGCGCTTGGGCCAAAGTTCAGCAGCAAGGCTGACCTTCCCAATCGGGCCAGCAGGCCGTAGAGGGCGCGGCCATGACTTCTAACAGACGCACCTTCGCGATCATCTCGCACCCCGATGCGGGCAAGACCACGCTGACCGAAAAGCTGCTGCTGCAAGGCGGCGCGATCCATCTGGCGGGTGAGGTCAAGGCACGCGGGCAAGCGCGCCGGGCGCGGTCGGACTGGATGAAGATCGAGCAGCAGCGCGGGATTTCCGTGACATCCAGCGTTATGACTTTCGAACGCGGCGGTATCACCTTCAACCTGCTCGATACGCCGGGCCACGAGGATTTCTCCGAAGACACCTATCGGACGCTCACTGCGGTGGATTCGGCGATCATGGTGATCGATGCGGCCAAGGGCATCGAGCCGCAGACGCGCAAGCTGTTCGAGGTCTGCCGGTTGCGCTCGGTGCCGATCATCACCTTCATCAACAAGGTTGACCGGGAAGGCCGTTCACCCTTCGATCTGATGGACGAGGTTGCCGATGCGCTGGCGCTCGATGTCTGCCCGATGGGCTGGCCGGTCGGCATGGGGGGGCAGTTCCTGGGGGTGCTCGATCTGGCCTCGGGCCGTGTCAGCCGGCCCGAAGGGGCCAGCCGCGAGTTCCTCGGCAAGGTCGATCAATCGCCCGAATTGCCAGCAGAGATCGCAGATGAGGTGGAGCTGGCGACCGGTGGCTATCCGTCCTTTGACATCGAAGCTTATCGCCATGGTGATCTGACCCCGGTCTATTTCGGTTCGGCGCTCAAGAATTTCGGAGTGGCCGAACTGATCGATGCAATCGCCAGATTCGCCCCACCACCGCGCCCGCAGCCAAGCAATTGCGGGGTAATCTTGCCCGAACGGCCTGAAGTTACCGGCTTCATCTTCAAGGTGCAGGCCAATATGGACCCGCAGCACCGTGATCGGATCGCCTTCATGCGGCTGGTCTCGGGCACCTTTAAGCGCGGTATGAAGCTGACGCCGTCAGGGCTTGGCAAGCCGATCGCGGTTCATTCACCGATCCTGTTTTTCGCGCAGGACCGCGAGATTGCCGATACGGCCGAGGCCGGCGACATCATCGGCATTCCCAATCACGGCACGCTTCGGGTTGGCGACACTTTGTCCGAAAAGAACGAGGTGCGGTTTACCGGCTTGCCGAATTTTGCACCCGAAATTCTCCGCCGCGTGGCGCTGAAAGATCCGACCAAAACCAAGCAATTGCGCAAGGCGCTCGACGATTTGTCCGAAGAGGGGGTGATCCAGGTGTTCTACCCCGAGATTGGCGCGCAGTGGATCGTCGGCGTGGTTGGCCAGCTCCAGCTTGAAGTGCTGATCTCGCGGTTGGAGGCGGAGTACAAAGTTGAAGCGGTGCTGGAGACTTCACCCTTCGATACCGCGCGATGGGTCAAGGGGAGTGATGCGGCGCTCAAGGGATTTATTGATTTTAACAAAGCCAATCTGTCGCATGACCGCGATGGCGATCCGGTGTTCATGGCGCGCTCGGCCTGGGACGTGAGCTATCAGCAGGAGCGCCATCCGGAGCTGGCCTTTAGCGCCATCAAGGAGCGGTGAAGGCTTTCGGTGCCAGTCCTTATCGGCTAGCAGCACAGCATGTCCGATTTTACCGAAACGCTGACTGACGATCATGTCGCGATGATTTCGCGGCAGAGCGTCTTTTTCGTTGCTACCGCCGCCGCCGATGCCCGAATCAATCTTTCGCCCAAAGGCTACGATGCCTTTCGCGTGATCGCGCCGAACCGGGTCGCCTACCTTGATCTTGGCGGTTCGGGGAATGAGACCAATGCGCATCTTCTGGCCGACGGGCGCATCACTATCATGATGTGCAACTTCCAGCAGCCCGCGCTGATCCTGCGGATCTATGGCACGGGCCGCCCGGTATTGCCTGCCGATCCCGAATGGGACGAGCTGGCGGGTCAATTCACCCTGCTTGCCGGGACCCGGCAGATTTTCGATATCGCGGTGACAAGCGTCCAGACCAGCTGCGGCTGGGGTGTGCCGGTGATGGAGCTCGACCACGAACGCGCGACGCTGGTCAAATACCATACCCAGCAAGACCCCGTGAAATGGACGGCCAAGATGAGGAGCAGGACCACCAGCATCGATGGCCTGCCTGCCCGGCCAACGGATCGCTACATTGCGGGCGAGGTCTGACCACCAGGGTGCAGCTGACTTTCGCCAGCTATAATATCCACAAGGCGGTCGGGCTTGATCGTCGCCGCGATCCTGACCGGATTCTCGCCATACTGCGCGAAATCGATGCCGATGTGATCGCGTTGCAAGAGGTGGATCGCAGGTTTGGCCGCCGCGAGAGTGTGCTGCCGCTGGCTGCAATCGACGAGCATACCCCTTATCGCGCGGTGCCGCTGACGATGCGGCCGGACAGTATTGGCTGGCATGGCAATGCCTTGCTGGTCCGCCGGGAGTTTCGCGTCGCCGAGGCGGGGATCGTTCCGCTTCCCACCTTGGAGCCCCGCGGTGCGATTCGCGTCGATTTGCTCGCTGAAGGCCGCAAGGTCCGGGTGGTAGGAATGCACCTCGACCTTTCCGGACTGCGCCGCCGCCAGCAATTGCGCGCGATCCTCGCGCACGTCGGCCAATGCGGTCCAGCCTGTCCAACCGTTCTGATGGGCGATACCAACGAATGGTCACTCCACGGCGGGGCCATGCGCGAATGCCATTCGCCCTGGCGCGTGCTGGCCCCGGGGCGAAGTTTCCCGGCGCGGCGACCCGTCGTCCAGCTTGACCGGATCGTCGTCTCGCCGGAATGGGAGCTGGAGGAGACCGGGGTTCACCATAGCGCTTTGGCGGCGCGCGGTTCCGATCATTTGCCTGTCTGGGCTCGGCTAAAGCTGCCTAAAATTTAGGCAGCTGCGTGATTTGCAGGCGGGTGAGGATCGCGCAGGATTAACCGATGAGGCCAAAAGTCCCTGAAAGCTGTTATTCCTGATAATTGGCACAGCCCTTGCGAGCCGCAGTATGCCGACATGTGGTCGGCGGCTAACAGGGGACGGCCATGAAATTTATCATCGCCATCATTAAGCCATTCAAGCTGGATGAGGTGCGCGAAGCCCTCAGCGCGCTCGGTGTCGCGGGTATGACCGTGTCTGAGGTGAAAGGCTTTGGGCGGCAGAAGGGGCAGACCGAGATTTATCGCGGTGCCGAATACTCAACCAACATGCTGCCCAAGGTGAAGATCGAGGTTGCGGCCAGCGATGAGCTGACCCCGCAAATCATCGAGACGATCCAGCAGGTCGCCAGCACCGAAGCGATCGGCGACGGCAAGATTTTCGTCCTCGACCTCATATCCGCCACCCGCATCCGCACCGGTGAAACCGGAGATACAGCGCTGTGAAAGCAGTGTCCGACAGGAGGGAAACCACCATGATCCGCAAATTTGCCTGCGGTGCCGGCGCGCTGGGAGCCTCGCTCTTCACCGCCGCCACCGCCTTCGCCCAGGATGTTGCCGCTGCCGCAACCCCCAGCCCCGCCGCAAGCCAGGCTGCCGCCGCCACTACCAGCCTGATCAAGGCGCCGACCGTCGAACAGATGGCGACCATGGTCGACAAGGGCGACACCAGCTGGATGCTGATCTCTTCGGCACTGGTGCTGATGATGAGCGTTCCGGCGCTGGCGCTGTTCTATGGCGGGCTGGTCCGCACCAAGAACATGCTCAGCGTGCTGATGCAGGTATTCATGATCGCCTCGATCGCGGCGCTGGTCTGGGTTGGCTGGGGCTATACGATGGCTTTCACCACCGCAGACAGCCCGGCGCCGCTATTCGTTGGCGGGCTTTCCAAGGCATTTCTTGCGGGAGTTTCGGCATCGACCTATGCCGCAACCTTCTCGAACAATGTCTATTTGCCGGAATATGTCTTCGTCATCTTCCAGATGACCTTTGCCTGCATCACCCCGGCGCTGATCGTCGGCGCTTTTGCCGAACGGGTAAAGTTCTGGCCATTGATGCTGTTCGTGGTGCTGTGGCTGACCGTGGTCTATTTCCCCATCGCCCATATGGTGTGGTACTGGGCCGGACCCGACTTCCTGCCCGATGCACCAACTGATTATGGCTATCTGTGGGGCAAAGGCGCGCTCGATTTCGCGGGCGGCACGGTGGTCCACATCAATGCCGGTATCGCTGGCCTGGTCGGCTGCCTGATGATCGGCAAGCGGGTCGGCTTCGGCAGGGAAGCTACCCCACCGCATTCGCTGACCATGACCATGATCGGCGCGTCGCTGCTGTGGGTGGGCTGGTTTGGCTTCAACGCTGGCTCCAACCTTGAAGCCAACGGCATCACCGCGGTAGCTTTCATCAACACCTTCGTAGCGACAGCGGCAGCGGCGGTAAGCTGGGCACTGGTTGAACAAATTCACCACGGCAAACCCTCAATGCTGGGTGCAGCCACGGGTGCAGTTGCCGGACTTGTTGCGATCACTCCGGCCTCGGGCTTCGCTGCTCCGATGACCTCGATCGCGCTTGGCTTCATCGTCTCGCCGATCTGCTACCTGTTCGTGTCCAAGGTCAAGAACACGCTCAAGTACGACGACACGCTCGATGTGTTCGGGGTCCACGGTGTCGGCGGCATCGTCGGCGCGATCGGCACTGGCATCGTCGCCGATCCGGCGCTCGGCGGTCAGGGTTGGCTCGATTACACCGTCTTCCCATATGGGGTCGGCGAATATGACATGGCGGGTCAGGTGTTCACGCAAGCCTGGGCGGTCGGCACCACGGTGCTGTGGACCAGCGTCGTCTCTGCCATTCTGTTCTACGGCCTCAAGCTGACCATGGGTCTGCGCCCTACCGAAGAAGCCGAGCGCGAAGGTCTCGACCTCTCGGAGCATGGGGAGCGCGCCTACAATTACTGAGCGATTTCAAGCCGGGGCGCTTGCCCCGGCGACCCGGAAATCGCGGCAAGAAACGCAGACCAAGAGCTCGGGGGCTGTCGGCTCTCCCTCCCTCCTCCCTTCCCGGGAAGACGGTGGCCCCCAACCCAGGTTCCTCCTGCGAACCGCCTGGCCGGAGCAATGCTCCGGCCATTTTTTTATCAATCCACCTGTGCTCCCGGAGCGCAACAGTGACACAAAATCTCGCGCGTCCGTGCGCGTTCTCGCGACTTTCCTGGGTCGTTTCACACCGAAAACAACTGGCTGCACAAAAAAGTGG
>JANNAE010000088.1:0-2604 GCA_031383985.1 Novosphingobium sp.
GATCCCGCCAAATTCACGGTCGGTGCTGGTGCCAAGGTGATATTTCACATCGCCCGATCCGCCGACGTCCTCGGGGTTGGCCGAGCCGCCCGAAAACTCGTGGAAGATCACCCGGTATGGCTTTGCCATCACATTGGCGAGCACGTTGAGCCGGCCGCGATGGGCCATGCCGAGGACGATTTCCTTGACCCCCAGCTGCCCGCCAGACTTGATCACCGCTTCGAGCGCCGGGATCATCGATTCCCCGCCGTCCAGCCCGAAGCGCTTGGTGCCGACATATTTGCGGCCGAGGAATTTCTCATATTGCTCGCCGCGGATAACTGCGGAAAGGATCGCCTTTTTGCCCTCGGGTGTGAAGTCGATGGTCTTGTCCGCGCCTTCCATCCGCTCCTGCAGGAAGCGGCGCTCCTCGACATCGGCGATGTGCATGTATTCGAGGCCGACCTTGCCGCAGTAATTGGCACGCAAAATCACCACCAGTTCGCGCACTGTCGCCCATTGCAGGCCCAGCGTGCCGCCAAGATAGACCTTGCGGTCCTGTGCCGCGCCGACAAAGCCGTGATAGCCTGGATCAAGATCGGCCGGCAGATCCTGCTTGGAAAGCCCCAGCGGATCGAGGTCCGCCGCCAGATGACCGCGCACCCGGTATGTGCGGATCAGCATCATTGCGCGGATCGAATCTGCGGCGGCATCCTCTACCGCGCGGGCATCCATCGGCGCACCGGCTTTGGCTGCGGCTGCCTTGATCACGACCTGCATCGCCAGCGGGTCGAGCGCCTGGGTCAGGTCATCATCGGCCCCGCCGCCCGCCAGCGGCCAATTGGCGCGCTGCCACGATGGGCCCGGCTGCGGGTCCGTGGGGAGAAAATCGTGGCTTTCGTTACCCATGCGGATCACCTTCTGGCTGCGCCCCTTCCTTATCTGGACGGGCTTTGCGCCGCGTTACCGACGTGTTCCCCGCTTATCCCTAGACCAGCTCTTTGAGCATCGCGTCGAGCGTGGTGCCAAGCTCGCTTGGCGAGGGGGAAACGCGCACGCCGGCGGCTTCCATCGCCGCAATCTTGCCTTCCGCGCCGCCTTGTCCGCCCGAAACGATTGCGCCGGCATGACCCATGCGGCGGCCCGGAGGCGCGGTGAGGCCAGCGATGAAGCCGACCATCGGCTTCTTGCGCCCGCGCTTTGCCTCATCGCGCAGAAATTGCGCGGCTTCCTCTTCGGCCGATCCGCCGATTTCGCCGATCATGATGATCGACTTGGTCTCGTCATCGCCCAGGAACAGCTCGAGCATATCGATGAAATTGGTCCCGTTGACCGGATCGCCGCCGATCCCGACCGCGGTGGTCTGGCCAAGGCCAACCATGGTGGTCTGATGCACCGCTTCATAGGTCAGCGTGCCCGAACGCGAAACCACGCCGACGCTGCCCTTCTTGAAGATCGAACCGGGCATGATCCCGATCTTGCATTCATTCGGCGTCAGCACCCCGGGGCAGTTCGGGCCGATCAGCCGCGACTTGGAGCCAGACAGCGCGCGCTTGACCTTGACCATGTCGAGCACCGGAATGCCCTCGGTGATGCAGACGATCAACTCGATCCCGGCATCGATCGCCTCAAGGATCGAATCCGCAGCAAACGGCGGTGGCACATAGATGCAGCTCGCGGTCGCGCCGGTAACCGCCTTGGCCTCAGCCACGGTGTTGAAATTGGGCAGGCCGATGTGGGTGGTGCCGCCCTTGCCGGGGGTCACCCCGCCGACCATCTGCGTCCCATAGGCGAGCGCCTGTTCGGTGTGGAACGTGCCGGTGGCACCGGTCATCCCCTGGGTGATGACCTTGGTGTGCTTGTTGATGAGGATCGACATGGATGTTCTCCGTGGGGGAGGGAATGGGCCGCGCCGGGCGCGCGGCGTTAGCCGAGGCTGGGATCAATCGCCCGGCAGGCTACCAGCAGTTCCTTCACCGCATCGACCGAAACCTGAAGTCCGGCCTTGTCCTCGTCGTCCAGCTCGATCTCGATGATCTTCTCGGCCCCGCCGGCACCGATCATCACCGGCACGCCGACATAGAGGCCATCGAGGCCGTACTGGCCGCTGACATGAGCTGCACACGGCAGGATGCGCTTCTGATCGCCGAGGAAGGCTTTAGCCATTGCGATGCCGCTGGCGGCAGGGGCGTAGAACGCCGAGCCGGTGCCGAGCAGCGCGACGATCTCGCCGCCGCCGCCCCGCGTGCGCTTGACGATCGCGTCGATCTTTTCCTGCGATGACAGCCCCATCTTGACCAGATCAGGCACCGGGATGCCGTTGACGGTCGAATAGCGCACCACCGGCACCATCGTATCGCCGTGGCCGCCGAGCACGAAGGTGTTCACATCGCGGACTGAAACTGCAAATTCATCGGCGATGAAGTGGCTGAACCGCGCGCTATCGAGCACGCCGGCCATGCCGACCACCATGTGGTGCGGCAGCCCCGAAAACTCGCGCAGCGCCCAGACCATCGCATCGAGCGGGTTGGTGATGCAGATCACGAAAGCGCCGGGGGCGTGGTTCTTGATCCCCTCGCCAACCGCCTTCATCACTTTCAGATTGATCCCGAGCAGATCGTCGCG
>JANNAE010000093.1:0-4541 GCA_031383985.1 Novosphingobium sp.
TTGGTGTGAGTGCGCTGGCCGCGAACCGGCAGGCCCTTGCGATGGCGCAGGCCGCGATAGCAGGCCAGATCCATCAGCCGCTTGATGTTCATCGCGGTGGTCCGGCGAAGATCACCCTCAACCGTGTAATCGGCATCGATCGTCTCGCGGATGTGCAGGACTTCCTGGTCGGACAGGTCCTGGATCCGGCGGCTGTGATCGATGCTCAGCTTGTCGGCGATTTCCACGGCCTTGGTCCGGCCGATACCGTGGATGTAGGTCAGCGCGATAATCACGCGCTTGTTGGTGGGGAGGTTTACCCCGGCAATACGAGCCACTTAATTCTCCATGCTCCACAGAGGATGAGGGCGACATGCCCGGCCTCCATCTCAACGCTGTCACTGCGACCACTGTGGGGCCCGGAACGGCAAAAAGTCCGGTTGGCGCGCATTAAGCTGCCGCCTGCCGAACCTACCCGCAATTGTCGCGTGAAGCGGGCGCTTAGGGCGATTCGCTATTTGTGTCAACGCCCTGATCGTATCGCTGCCAAACCCTTACTAAACGCGCTTTCGAGGGGAGGCGCATTTTGCCTCCGGCGACCTATTCTCATTGCGGCTAGGCGCCGAAACCAGGGGGCTTGAGCGTCATCGACAGCGCGGCGCGGGTGTCAGCCAGCGATGATCTTTTCGATCACCGCGCTCACGGCGTCCATGTCGCCCATGCCATTAACCCGGGTGACGATCCCGCGGGCGTCATAGATCGGCAGGATCGGAGCGGTCTTGCCACGGTATTCGGCCATCCGGGTGCGGACGGTCTCTTCATTGTCGTCGGGCCGGCGTTTGAATTCGGTGCTGCCACATTTGTCGCAGACGCCAAGCTGGCGGGGCTGCTCGAATTTATCGTGATAGCCTTTGCCGCAATTGGCGCAGGTGTATCGCCCGGTAATCCGTTCGACCAGGGCGTCTTCGTCAACTTCAAGCTCGATCACATGATCGAGCGTGCGCCCGCGCGATTCGAGGATCTTGTCGAGCGAAGCAGCCTGACCAGCGGTCCGAGGATAGCCGTCGAAGATCGCGCCAACCTCCGGCCCCATCGCATCGAGCTCATCGCCGATCAGCGCCGAGACGATCTCGTCCGAGACCAGCTCACCGGCTTCCATCACCGCCTTGGCCTGCAGGCCAACCGGTGTGCCGGCCTTGACCGCAGCGCGCAGCATGTCGCCGGTCGAGAGCTGGCGCATTCCGTGATTGTCGACCAGACGCTGGGCTTGGGTACCCTTGCCCGCACCTGGCGGTCCTAACAGGATGATATTCACGACGCGCTTCCCCCGAATGCCGTTGTGTGGTCCGCCTGCTTAACGCAGCCGACCTTTCAGTTTCGCCTTCTTGATCAGATCGCCATACTGGTGCGCCAGCAAGTGCGACTGGATCTGGGTGATGGTATCGACCGTCACATTGACCACAATCAGCAAGGAGGTGCCGCCCAGGAACGTCATGTTCATCCCGGTCTGCGCGAGCAGATATTCAGGGATCACACAGACGATGGTGATATAGATCGCGCCGATCACGGTGATCCGGGTCAGCACATAATCAAGATAGGTCGCAGTGTTCTTGCCCGGGCGGATACCGGGAATGAAGCCGCCGTTCTTTTTAAGGTTTTCCGACGTCTCTTCCGGGTTGAACACAACCGCGGTGTAGAAGAAGCAGAAGAAGATGATCCCTGCGGCATAAAGCAGCATATACAGCGGCTTGCCGTGCGCCAGATACTGGTTGAGCGAGACGATGAAGCCGCCCATCGCGGTATCCGGCGAGATCGAGTTGCCGGCAAACTGGGTGATCGTCAGCGGCAGCAACAGCAGCGAGCTGGCAAAGATCGGCGGGATCACGCCCGCAGTGTTGATCTTCAGCGGCAGGTGGCTGCGGTCAGCCTGCATCATGCCCTTCTGGCTGGCGCGCTTGGGATACTGGATCAACAGGCGCCGGGTTGCCCGTTCCATGAAGCAGATGACCAGGATCATCACCACCAGCAACACAATCAGCCCGATGATGGTGAAAGCACTGATCGAACCCGACCGGCCACCTTCGAACAGATTGACGATGAACACCGGCATCTGGGCAACAATCCCGGCCATGATGATCAGCGAAGTGCCATTGCCAATTCCGCGGCTGGTGATCTGTTCGCCCAGCCACAGCAGGAACATCGTGCCCCCGATCAGACTGATCACCGCGCCGACGCGGAACAGCATGCCGGGGTTGACCACCGCCTGCAGGCCGCTCGAAGCGCCATAGGCCTCAAGCCCCGAAGCAATGAACCATCCCTGGATCGCGGTCAGGAAGACAGCGCCATAGCGGGTATATTGGTTGAGCTTCTTGCGCCCGCTTTCGCCTTCCTTCTTCAAGGCGGCAAGCGAGGGATGGAGCGAGGCCGCCAGCTGGACCACGATCGAAGCGGTAATGTAGGGCATCACGCCAAGCGCGATGAGGCTCATCCGCTCAAGGCTGCCGCCCGAGAAAGTGTTGAAAATGTCAAGGATGCCGCCCTTGGTTTGCTGGTACAACGTCTCAAGGATCAACGGATTGACCCCGGGGAGCGGCACGAAGCTAAGGAAACGGAACACCACAAGGGCACCGATCGTGAACCAGATCCGGTTCTTGAGCTCGGTCGCCTTGGAGAAATTGGCGAGGCTGAGATTGCTCGCAACATTATCGGCGCGTGATGCCATCGGGACTTTAAGCCTTGCTATGGATCCGCTGCGGATCGCGTTTCAGCCCCATATAGGGACGATGCCGCGATGTCGAACCCCCCGAAACAATCGATCCCCGCAAGAGCCTCGCGGGGATCGTTGTGATCTTACTTCGCGGCCTTCTTGGCCTCGCGATTGACTTCGCGGCGAGCAGTCTTCTTTTCGTGCTCGCTGGGCTGCGCAGCAGGCAGCTCAACCGAACCGCCGGCCTTTTCAACAGCTTCCAGCGCACCCTTGGAGACGCCGGCAACCGCGAACTTGACCTTGGCGGTAAGCACGCCCTTGCCCAGCAAACGAACGCCATCCTTGCCGCCGCGCGCCAGGCCGGCAGCCTTGAGCGCAACGTGATCGATCACGGCCTTGGCATCAAGCTTGCCGTTATCGATTGCCTTCTGGATCAGGCCCAGGTTAACCTCGGCCCAGTCCTTGGCGAAAATGTTGTTGAAGCCGCGCTTCGGGATACGCATGTGGAGCGGCATCTGCCCGCCTTCGAAGCCGTTGACGGAAACGCCCGAACGCGCCTTGGCGCCCTTCTGGCCGCGCCCGGCAGTCTTGCCCTTGCCCGAACCGATACCACGGCCGACCCGCATCCGGCCCTTGCGGGCTCCGGCGTTGTCACGGATGTCATTGAGTTTCATAGTCTGCACTCGCTTTCGCTTAAGTCGCGCTGGTTGGAATCGGCACCCCGGGTCAGGCCCGGGGCGTCGCTGTTCAATCGATCACTGCCACCATATGCGGCAGCTTGGCAATTGCGCCGCGCACTTCGGCGGAGTCTTCGCGTTCGACAATGCGATGCATCTTGCCCAGGCCCAGACCGATGAGGATCTTCTTCTGGCTGGCAGGACGGCGGATCGGCGAACCGATCTGCTTGATCCTGATGGTCTTCTTTTCGGTCTTGGCCATCAGTCTTACTCCGTAATCGCGTCAGCTGCGGCTTCCGCCTCAACTGAACTGGCGCCGCCGCGACCCAGCAGGTCGGCGACCTTCTTGCCGCGACGCTGCGCGACCGACTTCGGCGAAGTCTGGTCGGTCAGCGCATCGAAAGTGGCGCGGATCATGTTGTAGGGGTTCGACGAGCCAACCGACTTGGTCACCACATCGGCAACGCCCAGGCTTTCGAACACAGCGCGCATCGGGCCACCGGCGATGATGCCGGTACCGGCAGGAGCCGAACGGAGGTTGACCTTGCCCGCACCAAACCGGCCCTTGCCGTCATGGTGCAGCGTGCGGCCTTCCTTGAGCGGGACCCGGACCATGGCTTTCTTGGCCGAAGCCGTCGCCTTGGTGATCGCCTCTGGCACTTCGCGCGCCTTGCCGTGACCAAAGCCGACCCGGCCCTTGCCATCGCCAACCACAACCAGTGCCGCAAAGCCGAAGCGTTTGCCGCCCTTCACGGTCTTGGAGACGCGGTTGATGTGAACGAGCTTTTCGATCAGCTCTTCGCCGCCGTCGTCGCTGCCACCGCGTCCGCGATCGTCGCGGCGGCCGCCACGGCCACCACGATCACCGCCGGGGCGGTCATTGCCGCCCCGACCACGGCCGCGCCCTGCCCCGCCAGGTCCGCGGGCTTCGCGCTGTTCAACAGCAGGTGCTTCCACCGCAACGACAGCTGCGGCATCAGTGTTGGTTTCGGTTTTGGTTGAATCTGGCATCATCAGAACTCCAGCCCGCCTTCACGCGCGGCATCAGCCAGCGCCTTGACGCGGCCATGGAACAGGAAGCCGCCGCGATCAAACACAACAGCAGTCACGCCAGCCTTCTTGGCGGCCTCGGCCAGCGTCTTGCCGACTTCGGCAGCCGCAGCGGTGGTTGCGCCAGG
>JANNAE010000024.1:0-19665 GCA_031383985.1 Novosphingobium sp.
ACCGGCGAAGTGCAGCCCTATGTCGAGCACCGCCTCAAATGCGTCGGCTGGGATGGCAATCCCGCGTTTGAACCGCGGATCTTTGCTGAGCTTTACGAAGCGTCGGGCGGCGTGCCGCGCCGGATCAACCAGATCTGCAACAGGCTGCTGCTGCTTGGTTCGGTCGAACAGCGCACACGGATCGATGGGTCGATGCTGAGCACTGTGCTCGACGAGCTGGCGACCGACGGGACCCTGCCGCTTACCCGCTCGTTAGCGCAGGCCAACTCCGAACCGGCCCCGGTTATTGCAGCCCCGGCGCCAAATTGGGCCGCGGCTGAGATGGATGGCGACGCTATGGCGCAGTTCCAGGCTGCGCTGGCCGAGCGCGATGAACAGATAGCTGAACTGCAACAGGCCGTGATCGAACTGGCAAACGAACGCGAAATGCGGCCAGCCGCAGCCCATGATCCCCGTGACGAAGCTTTTGCGGCGCTTGAGGCCAAGCTTGCTTCACTGGAAAGCCAGATGCTGGAGCAGGAGCGGACCGTCCGCCATACTCTGGGCATGCTGATCGAATGGATCGAGGCCGACGACGCGACCCGCGCCGCGGCCTGATCCGGCGTGAAGGAAGCAATCGTGGTTCAGCCCCGGCCGGTCAATGGTCTATCTGTCGATGTCGAAGACTGGTTCCAGGTGGGTGCCTTTGAAGGTGTAATCGCCCGGGATAGCTGGGATTCACTAAGCGACCGGATCGAGCGCAATTGCGATGCGATTCTCGAGATGTTTGATCAGGCCGAAGTAAAGGCGACGTTCTTCACGCTCGGCTGGGTAGCCCAGCGCCATCCTGCGCTGCTGCGCCGGATCGCGGCTGCCGGGCACGAGCTGGCCAGCCACGGCTGGGATCACGCCCGGGTGTTCACGATGGACAAGGCCAGCTTTGCGGCGGATCTCGACAAGAGCCGCAAGGCGATCGAGGATGCCGCCGGAGTGCCGATTACCGGGTACCGCGCCCCCAGTTTTTCGATCGATAGCCGCACGCCGTGGGCCTATATGGCGCTTGCCGAGCAAGGCTTTGCCTATAGCTCGAGCGTCGCTCCGATCACACACGACCATTACGGCTGGCGGGAGGCCCCGCGCTTCGCGTTCCGTCCGCTGCCGTGGTCAGACCTGCTGGAAATCCCGGTGACAACTGCGGAATTTGCCGGCCGGCGGCTTGCGGCCGGCGGCGGCGGGTTCTTCCGCGTGTTGCCTTATGCGTTCTCGCGCTGGGCGATCCGCCAGGTCAACACCCGCGATGGCCGGCCGGCAGTATTCTATTTCCACCCGTGGGAAATCGATCCGCAACAACCGCGAGTGACCGCCGCATCGCTGCGCTCGAGGATGCGGCATTATACCAATCTCGACATAATGGCTGACAAGCTCAAGCAGCTGGTCAGGGATTTTGAATGGGGCAGGATGGATGTTCTCGCTGCCCGGGAATTCGTGCGGGCAACAGAGCTTGCGGCATGAATGCACCGTTCGTTCACGCCAGCACAGGTTTCCGGCTGATTGATCTTGCTGATCGGGGCGAGGTGCAGCGGCTCGAAGCTTTCGTCGCGCGGCATCGGTTGGGATCGCCGTTTCACCGTCCGGCCTGGCTCAACGCAGTCGCAGCCGGAACCGGCAACCGCGCCCTGGCCCTGGTCGGTGAGCGCAATGGCCAGCTGATCACTTTTTTGCCATTGCTTGAAGTCCATTCCCCGCTGTTCGGGCGGGTCATGGTCTCCAGCGGATTCGGGGTCGAGGGCGGGGTTCTGACCGAAACGATCGAAGCCGAGGTCGGGCTGTTCGATGCGCTGGAAGAGTTGGCGATGCGCCGCAGCTGTCCTGCGATCGAATTGCGCGGCGGGATTTTGCCATCTGGCCGCGCGGGATGGAAGGTCCGGTACGATTCGCATTGCGGCTTTGTTTCCGCCCTGGCTGAGGACGAGGAGGCTCAGCTGCGTGCTATCCCGCGCAAGCAACGTGCCGAAGTGCGCAAAGGCCTTGCCGGCAAGCTGACAGTCGAGATCGGCGCCACCGCGCAGGACCGTAGCGCCCATTATACCGTCTATGCAGAAAGTGTCCGCAACCTCGGCACCCCGGTATTTCCGCGCAGCCTGTTCGAAGCCGTGCTCGACAGTTTCGGCGATTGCGCTGATATTCTGACTGTCCGCGCCAAAGGAAAACCGGTGGCAAGCGTGCTCTCGCTGTACCATCGCGGAGCCGTCATGCCGTATTGGGGTGGGGGCACATTTGCCGCACGGCGGCTGCGCGCCAACGACCGGATGTATTTCGAACTGATGCTTCATGCGCGCCGCCGCGGCTGCAGCCGGTTTGACTTCGGCCGTTCCAAGACCGGCAGCGGGGCGTTTGATTTCAAGCGCAATTGGGGGTTCGAACCCCAACCGCTGGGCTATGCCGCCTGGACCGCTCCGGGGGCCGCAGCGCGCGATGCCGACCCGACCAGTGCCAGACATGCCGCACGAATTGCGCTGTGGCGCAAGCTTCCGCTCGCAATCGCCAATCGCGCGGGACCGCTCATCGCCCGGGGGCTGGGATGACCGGCGAAATCCTGTTCCTGTCGCACCGGATGCCGTTCCCACCCAATCGAGGGGACAAGATCCGCTCGCACCACATCCTCAAGCAGCTGGCCGCGCTGGCCCGGGTGCATGTGGCAACTTTCGCCGATGACGACAGCGATATGGCCGAGGAAGCCGAGCTGGCGTCGCTTGCCCGCAGCTACCGGCTGGTGCGCCGCGTCAAGCCGCTAGTCCTGGCCGGGATCCAATCACTATACCGCCACGAGCCGGTCAGCCTGCCGGCGTTCCGCAGCTCGGCAATCGCCAACTACGTTGCCAAAGTGCTGCGAGAGAACCCGGTGGAGGCGATCTACGTATTTTCCGGACAGATGGGGCAATACATCCCGGATGATTTCGCCGGGAAAATCATTTTTGATTTTGTCGATGTCGATTCGGCCAAATTCGAAGCCTACGCCGAACGGGACACGGGGTTTCGCCGCTGGTTGAACGCGCGCGAGGGTCGGTTGTTGCGGGCCGAGGAAGCGCGGCTGGCGCGGCGTGTCGACGTCAGCCTGCTGGTGTCGCCCGCAGAGGCCGCCCTATTTGCCGCGCGGCTCGGTCCGGCTGGCCGCACCGGTTGCGATGTTCGCGCGCTGGGCAACGGGATCGACAGCCAGTTGTTCGATCCGGCAGCCGTGAAACCAGCGCCGGAACTGATGGCCTGCGCTGGACCACGCCTGATCTTTACCGGACAAATGGACTATCTGCCCAATGTCGACGCGGCATTGCGGGTCGCCCGGCGTATCTTGCCGGTGATCCGGAGCAGGATTCCGACCGCTACATTTCATGTTGTCGGCCGCAATCCGGTGGATCGGCTGCTCGACTACAACGGTGTGGAGGGCTGTCATGTGTGGGGCAGTGTGCCCGATATCCGCAATTGGCTGCGCGCGGCGGATCTAGCGCTGGTGCCGCTGGAGATCGCCCGCGGCATCCAGAACAAGGTGCTGGAAGCCATGGCGATGGGTCTGCCGGTGGTGCTGACCAGCGCTGCTGCGACCGGGATCGATGCGACCGACGGCATCCATTTCGCCGTTGCCGATAGCGATGAAGATCTGGCGGCCCAATGTCTCAGCCTGCTGGCTGACCCGCGCAAAGGCAAGGCGATTGGAACCGAGGCAAGGCGCTATGTAGTGGAAGAAATGAGTTGGCAGGCGATGCTTGCCCCATTGGCCGACCTGCTGGGCCAACCGGGCGCTCCGAACCGTCATGCCGCCTGAGCTGCCCATCAAAAAGTGGCGCGCAGCATTGGCGCGTTTGGCAGTGGCGTGGATCGCGCTACTAGTGCTGTTTGGCCATGATTGGCTAGCGATGGCAGACCAATGGTGGAACTCTTCGACTTACAATCACATTCTGCTGATCCCGCCGATCGTTGGCTGGCTGGCTTGGCTGCGGGTGCCGCAATTGCGGCGGCTAGCGCCCTCCATCTGGTGGCCGGGATTACTGGCAGTTGCCGCTGCCTGCTTCATCTGGGTGCTGGGCTCGTTTGCAGGGCTCAATCTGTTTCGCCAGATCGGCGCAGTGGCGCTGCTTCCAGCCAGCGCGCTGGTCTTGCTGGGCCCGAGGGTCTGCGCCGGGCTGGTGTTTCCGCTGGCCTATCTGGGGTTTCTGGTCCCCTTCGGTGACGAGCTGATCGCGCCGCTGCAAAGCATCACCGCCAAGCTGACGATCGCGCTTACCCACCTCAGCGGCATCCCGGCCGAGGTCAACGGAGTGTTCATCGACACGCCGGCGGGATTGTTCGAAGTGGCTGAGGCTTGCTCGGGCGTGAAGTTCCTGATTGCGATGGTCGCGCTTGGCGCGCTGGTGGCCAATATCTGCTTTGTCAGCTGGCGGCGGCGAGCCCTATTCATGGCGCTGGCGATTGTCGCGCCGATCCTTGCCAACGGCGTTCGCGCCTGGGGCACGATCTATGTCGCACAGTCCAAAGGCGCTGCCTATGCTGGCGGGGTCGATCACATCATCTACGGCTGGATTTTCTTCGCGGTCGTGATCGCGGCGGTGTTGGCGCTGTCGTGGCGGTTCTTTGACCGGGCGATCGAGGATCCGATGATTGATGCAGCCACGCTAGCCGCATCTCCGCTGCTTGCCCGACTTGAGACGGCGCGGCTAGGTTGGGCCGCAGGGCTGGCGGCAATTTTCGTGTTGGTTTCGGGCAGTCAGGTTTGGGCTCGCCAGGCCGATCGGCTCAGTGCAAAAGTGCCCAGCCGGATTGCCCTTCCCGCAGTGGCCGGGTGGCAACGGGTTGATTATCGCCCAGCCACATGGTGGGAGCCGCGCGCGGGCGGGGCCGACCATCGCCTGTTGGGCCGCTATCGGGATGCGGCGGGGCGCCAGGTCGATGTGTTTTATGCGCTTTATTCGGCGCAGAACGAAGGCCGCGAAGCGGGCGGCTATGGCGAAGGGGCGCTGCGGCCGGATACACCCTGGTCCTGGACCGAGACTGGTCCCGCCGTGCCCGATGCCAAAACCGATCGGCTGATGGCAGATGGCCGGGTCGAGCGTCTGGCGGAAACCTATTATCGCACCGGGACGCTTCTGAGCGGCAGCAACATCAAACTGAAGCTTGCCAATATCGAAGACCGGCTGATGCTGCGCCCGCGTCCGACCATGGTGCTGATCCTCTCTGCAGAAACGGCCAAGGGCGGCGCGCCTGAGGAGAGTCTGAAAGCCTTCCGCCACGCAGCCGGCCCGGTTGATGATTGGATGGACCGTATGGCCGGGCTCCGCTAACCAGCGCGCCATGTGCGGGATTGCCGGAATATTTCACCTCTCCACACCCAAGCCGGTTGATCCGTCGCGGGTCGAGAAAATGTGCGACGCGATGGTTCATCGCGGGCCGGACGGGGCAGGGGTGTGGACTGCGCCCGGCATCGGGCTGGGTCATCGCCGCCTTTCGATCATCGATGTCGCTGGCTCTCCGCAGCCGATGGCCTCCGCTGATGGGCGGGCGATGCTGGTCTTCAACGGTGAAATTTACAATTACCGCGAACTGCGCGAGGAATTGCGCGCAGCGGGGGCGACGTTCCGTACCGATGGCGACAGTGAGGTGATTCTCGCTGCATGGCAGCGCTGGGGTCCCGATTGCTTGTCACACCTCCACGGCATGTTTGCCTTTGGCATCTACGATAGTGAGCGGCGAACCCTGTTTCTGGCCCGGGACCGGCTTGGGGTGAAGCCCCTGTTCATGGCACAATTGAGTGACGGTAGCATCGCCTTCGCATCGGAACTCAAAGGGCTGCTCGCGCATCCGCTGTTGCGCCGTGAGATCGATCCGCTGGCGATCGAGGATTATCTTACCTGGGGATATGTTCCCGATCACCGCTCGATCTTGCAAGGGGTCAGCAAGCTTCCCGCCGGGCACTCGCTGTTGCTTCATCACAATGGCGGGTTGCCCGTGCCGGTGCAGTGGTGGGATGTATCGTTTGCGCAGCGGCGCAAGGGCAGCGTGGCCGATCTGGAGGCTGAGCTGCTGCATCTGTTGCGTCAGGCCGTCACATCGCGAATGGTCGCGGATGTGCCGCTGGGGGCGTTTCTATCAGGCGGGGTAGATAGCTCCAGCGTCGTCGCGCTGATGGCAGAGAACAGCCGCGACCCGGTCAAGACCTGCAGCATCGGCTTCGATGTCGCGGCGCTGGATGAGAGCGACTATGCCAGCCAGGTTGCAATCCGCTTTGCCACCGACCATCGCAATCGCCGCGTTTCGCCCGATGATTTCGAGGCGGTCGATCAGCTCGCGGCAATGTTCGATGAGCCGTTCGCCGATGCCTCGGCGCTGCCGACCTGGCGGGTCTGCCAGCTGGCGCGCGAGACGGTGACGGTTGCTCTGTCAGGAGACGGGGCGGACGAAGCCTTTGCCGGATACCGCCGCCACAATTTTCAGCACGGCGAAGACCGGTTGCGTAAGCTCTTGCCGCAGGCGATCAGAGGGCCGCTGTTCGGCTCACTCGGGGCGCTCTATCCCAAGGCAGATTGGGCGCCGCGGCCACTGCGCGCCAAGACGACCTTGCTCGCGCTGGCTGGGAGCGGCGAGGATGGCTATGCCAGGGCGCTATCGGTGATTCCGCCGGAGCTGCGCGATACGCTCTATACGGCCGATTTCCTGCGCTTGCGCGGCGATTACCGGGCCGAGCAGCCCTTCACCGAACTGATGCGCAATGCGCCGGCACGCTCCGGGATCGACCGTGCGCAATATGCCGATCTCAAATTCTGGCTGCCCGGCGATATTCTGACCAAGGTTGACCGGACCAGCATGGCGGTGAGCCTGGAAGCGCGCGAGCCGCTGCTCGATCACCGGTTGATCGAGTTCGCTGCAGCGCTGCCCGAATCGATGCGGCTGCGGCGGGGCCAGGGCAAGTGGCTGCTCAAGAAAACGATGCGGCGGTATCTGCCCGATGAAATTCTCTACCGGCAGAAGCAGGGCTTCGTGACCCCGATCGCCCAATGGTTTCGGGGGCCATTGGCAGGTGTCGCGCGCGAAATCGGCAGCAGCGCATCGCTGGCCCGGACTGGGTGGTTCGATCGCCAACGGCTGACTGGACTGGCTGAGGCGCATATTTCCGGGCGCTCTGATCACTCGCGGTTGCTGTGGCAATTGCTGATGCTTAACAAGTCGCTGGCAAGCTTGGGGATTTCCTGAGCCGGGCATCTACTTTGGTCCAGTTTGGATCAACAACTCGCGGAAATCTGCGGGGTAAGGGCAAGTGCGGTGGTCTGTTTTAACCATCCTTAACCATATGGCTGGTATGGGCAGCAGATAAGCCAAACGAAGAACCAGCGGGTCAATGCGCAACATTCTGAAATCACCCATGTTTATGGCCCTCGCGGCGGTGGTGCTGTGCGTCTTGATGGGGGCTACCCAGGCATTCGATCATAGCTATTGGAATGTCTGGTACAAAGTGGCGCCAAAGAGCGCGGCAGTTCCGCACGACCTTGCAGTTATTTCGCTCGATGCCGGTGCTCCTCTGAGCTCTGGATCGGTGGCTGGTTCGACGGGTGAGCAGGCAAAACTGGTGAACGCATTGCTGGTTGCCGGGGCAAACCATATCTACCTGGACTATCCAACAGTGACAGGTGTGGATCCGGCGGGCGACCAGCGCCTTTATGCGGCGATTTCCGTGGCCGGAAGCCGTCTTACATTGGTCAATCGTGGCAAAGTCGATCCAGATGACAACCGCTCCGAAGCAGTGAGATCGCGCTTCGATACTCCGCCAGGCGTGTCGATTGCGGCCTCGGCATGGAACGTCAACTTTCAGGGTTTTGCCCTCAATTCCCCGGCGAGTGTCGAGGTTGCAGAAAAAATCCTGCCCTCCGTGGCGATTGCCGGTGTCCGCAATTTCCGGATGGATCACCTGATCTATCCCGCTCTTGAAATGGACCCGGCAAAAATTCCGCTGGTTGATGCCAAGGAACTGCTGGCCGGAAAAGTTACAAACGCCTGGGTGGCGGAGCGTAAACTCTTCCTGACCAACACCAACCCCGAAATGGATACTGCAGTCGGCTATTTCGGTCAGGGCCGTCTTCCCGGTGTGATGATGGATATCGCAGGCATTGCCGGGGTTGAACGGGGATCGCCGCTGGTGCTGGGTATGCAGGCGCTGCTTGTGTTCTTCATCGCCCTTGTGCTGCTGGGGCGACGATTGCGCCGTCGGCGGGCCAAGTTGCTGACCTATTCGGTGCTGGCATTTGGCCTGTTGCTTATGCCCGGTCTTCTGCGCGAGCAGGGGGTTATCTTCGATGTTGGCGCAGCGCTCATCGCCGCGCTGATGTATTTGCCGCTTCGCAGTTCGCAGAAATGGCGAAATCGTGTGCAGCTTACCAATGCTGCATCCGGGTTGCCCAATATTGAAGCGCTGGCAGCGCAAGGCATTGCCCGTTCCGAGGATGTCGTGGCGGTATCGGTCAGCCAATACGAGCAGATGCTCGCAAGTCTACCGCGTGAATTCCATGGTGAATGCGCCCGCCAGATCGCCCGCCGCCTTTCGCTGGGTGCCGGTGATCGCGAGATTTTCGACAATGACAACGGCAGTTTCGTCTGGCTTGAGGATTCAACGGCACTCGATACGCTGGTAGGGCACCTCGAAGGGCTCAAGGCGCTGTTTTCTTCCCCGCTGGCAATCCATGGGCATGTGCTTGATACGAACATTCACTTCGGTCTCGATCGCAATATCGAGAGCAAGCCGATCAGCCGGATCCAGTCTGCACTGGCGAGTGCCAATGAGGCGCAGGCCAAGGGCAAGCTCTACGAAGAGTTTGGCCAGCAACGCCTGGCCCAGTCGCCATGGGAGCTTTCGCTGCACGCCCGGATCGACGACGGGTTGCGCAACGGCGATATCTGGTTGGCGTTGCAGCCCCAATTTGATTTCCGCACTTGCCGCATTTCCGGGGCAGAGGCGCTGATCCGCTGGAATGACCCCGAACGCGGGGTAATTCCGCCAGATGCGTTTATTCTTCAGGCCGAACGGGCCGGGCGGATCGAAAAGATCACCTATTGGGTGCTGGAGAAATCGATTCGCATGTCGCGGGAACTGAATCAGATCAGTGCTCCGTTCCAGATCAGCGTCAATCTTTCAGCGCAATTGGTCGATCACCCCAATCTGGTCCAGCAAATTGCCGATATTGTCCGTGAAACCGAGGCCGATTGCTCGCTGATCACCTTTGAAATCACCGAAACTTTCAACATGACCAATCGCGAGCATGCCAAGCGTAATCTCTCGGCACTTCGAGCGATGGGCTTCCGCTTGTCGATCGACGATTTCGGGACAGGTCAAGCCAGCCTTGCCTATCTGGCCGAAATCCCGAGTGATGAAATCAAACTCGATCGCCGGTTTGTTCAGGCGATCACCACCAACGACCGCGAGTGCAAGATCGTCGATAGCGTGATCAAGCTGGCGCACTCGCTGGGTCAGGATGTTGTTGCAGAAGGGATCGAAGACGCTGCGACCCTTGAAGCGCTGCGCCACCTCGGTTGTGATCTTGCCCAGGGCTATCACGTTGGGCGGCCGATGGAGTTCCCGCAATTAATTGATTTGCTTGGATTGTCTCATGATGGGGCGGTCTCGACCAGAACTGCTAATAATTAAGGCTTGTTAACCAGTTAAAGTTAATTTAACCATTGATCTCCACCACTTGGGGAGATTGACCATGTTTTCGAAAATCTGGGATTGGGTAATGCGTTGATTTTCAATGGGTTGGCTAAAATTTTTGGGCCAATCTGCTGAAATTGCGTGGTTAACTCCCTCTGCTTGATTAGGCAGATGAAGTGATTCGCTAAGAATGCGTATTCAAAGAAGAGCTCGCCCTTACCGGGGCGGGCTTTTCTCATTTTGGCGGCCTGCATCAGGCGCATTGGCGCAATCCTGGCGCGCCTTGATCCTGCCCCTGTCGGTTTAGCGCGCGTCAACCATCACCAACTCAGCATTCTCGAGGGCTTCAACGATGATGCTGGCCTCGCCGGTAATAGCAACGCCGTCGCGCGGCCCGGCTTCCTGGCCATTGACGCGGATCCGGCCGATTGGCGCGACGAGGTATTGGTGACGCGCGGGATCAGCCTGATACTTCACCGAATCCCCGGCGGCGAGCGCTGCGGCTAGTACCCGCGCGTCGCAGCGAAGCGGCAGCGCCGCGTCGATTTCGGCCGCGCCGCTGGCGAGAATTTCCCACTTTCCAGCCCGCTCACCGCGCGGAAATTGCCGTTGTCCCCAGCTGGGCGGCGCGCCAGCCCGGTCGGGCATGATCCAGATCTGGAACAGGGTCGTTGCCTCGTCCTCCAGATTGAGTTCGCCATGGACAATGCCGGTGCCCGCACTCATCACTTGGACGTCGCCTGCGGCCGTCCGGCCCTGGTTACCCAGACTGTCCTGATGGGTGATAGCGCCCGAGCGCACGTAGGTAACGATTTCCATGTCATTGTGGGGATGAGGCGGGAAACCGCTTTGTGGGGCAATCACATCATCATTCCACACCCGGATCGTGCCCCAGCCCATCCGGTCGGGCTCGTGGTAATTGGCGAAGCTGAAATGATGCGTCGCGTTGAGCCAGCCATGATCGGTGTGGCCAAGGCCGGCAAAAGGTCTGATATCGATCATGGGGGTTTCCACCTCGGCGGGGTGTTGCCGCCGGTATGCAGTGGAAAATGGCTATCCGCGCGGTACTTTCAAGGTGCGGTGTTCCGCCTGGCACGTCGCTGCATCAACCAGATCAGTGCAATTATTGCCGCCAGCAGGACCAATGACGCAATTGGCCGACTGAAATCGAGCCCGCCCTTGGCAAGCGGCTTGTCGAGGAAATCACCGACAGTTGCACCCAGCGGCCGGGTAAGGATGAAAGCCGCCCAGAACAGCCAAACACGGCTGACCGAGGTAAATTTAAACAGTGCCACCAATGCCAGAAGGCCAGTGCCGAACAGCAATGCGCCGCCCAGATAACCAAACCCACCATCGTCTGCGGCCCAGTCTCCCAAGGCTGTGCCCAGCGTCTGCGAAAAGGTAATGGTAGTCCAGTAAAACGCTTCTGCGCGGGGAGAGACAACGCGTTCGACCGAAACCGTTCCCAGCGTCCGATACCAGACCAGAAGGCTGGCCAGAATGAGCGTCAGCAGAAGCAGGGAGCCGCCCAGATAGCCGATGCCGAGCGAGCGCGTGGCGTAGTCCGCAATCGTGGTTCCGGCGGTGGTCGAGGCGATGATCGTCGCCCAATAGAGTGCGGGATGAAAGCCCCACGCTTTGATCTGCGCTGCTACTAGCAAGGCTAGTGGCACGATGAAAATTGCACTGCTGACGAGATAACCAAGGTCATAGGTCATCGACAGCGTATCGCCCGCAGTCTCGCCCAACGTGGTCGCCAAAATCTTTATGGCCCAGAAACCCAGCGTGACCGCCGGAACTTTGCTGATGACCCCTTCAGTAGTCAGATCCATCGCTGGAATCTCCTTCCGGCGGGAAGTTAGCAGACTGCCATCTTTAGTGGCCAACGAATTCGCGGAGTTAGCCACAAGACCGACGGTTCACTGGAAGCGGCGGATTGAAAGGAAATCATGTAATGAGATATTGTTACATTAGACGATGAACGCTAATGCTCCACCCTCGACAAAGTCGACGGGCTGCTCGATTCTTTCGTTCTAAGGGACCGCAAATGCGTATTTTGACTGGGATTTTGGTTTCGTTGCTGGGTGGAACGGTGTTTTTGCCGGCAGTGGCTCAAGCCCAGCTAGCGCCGCCCATTCCCGCGCAGCAGCCGGGCGGAGCCGAACAGGATGCCGATCACACAGAAGCAGATGTTAGCATTGTTATTTCCGGCGTTTTGCCCAGCACCAGGCTAGACGCCCTATCTGGCGTGGCGATCCTCCAGGGTGCTGACCTTGCCCAATCGATCCGTCCCTCGATCGGCGAAACGCTGGCCCGGACCCCGGGGGTTTCGGCCAGCTCGTTCGGGCCGAGCGCATCGCGCCCGGTGCTGCGCGGGCTACAGGGCGAACGGGTTCGCATCCTGACCGACGGGATCGGCGCGGTCGATGTTTCGAATACTTCCGCCGACCACGCGACGATCATCAACCCGCTGCTGGCGGAACGGATCGAAGTGCTGCGCGGTCCGCAGGCGCTGCTCTATGGCTCTTCGGCTATCGGGGGGGTGGTCAATGTGCTTGATCGGCGGATACCCACATCAGTGCCGGACGAGCCGGTTCATTTCGGTGGTATGGCAACCTATGGTTCTGCGGCGAGCGAACGCTCGCTGGCGGGCTCGATCGATGTACCGATGGCGGCCCATTGGGTGATTCATGCCGACGGCAGTTACTCCCAATCCGACGATTTGCGGATTGGCGGTTTTGCTTTGTCCGATTTCAAGCGGGCCGAGGCTCTGGCCAGTTCGCTGTTGCCGTTCGATGCCGATGCGGGGGAGCCGGTGGATCTGGCCGCCAATGCCGCGATCCGTGGCAGATTGCCCAACACCGCCAGCAAAACTAACACTGCCGCGATCGGGGCAGCCTATATTGGAGAACGCGGGCAAATCGGCGTGTCCTATAGCCGCTATGACAGCCTCTACGGCGTGCCAGTGCGCTTGGCGACACAGCGCGGTCAGGGACAAGAAGCACCGCGCCTCGATGTCGCGCAAGACCGGATCGATGCCCGGGTTGAACTCGATCTGGGTGGCTCGCTGTTTGAAAAGGCCAGGTTTCGCTATGCCTTTGGCGACTACCGGCATTTCGAGCTTGAGCAAGATGGCGCGGTTGGCACCGCTTTCTACGATCAGGGCATGGAAGGCAGGCTGGAACTGCGCCAGACCCGCCACGGCTCGTGGGGCGGAGCAATCGGCGGACAGTTTTTCATCCGCAATTTCGATGTTCAGGGGGCCGAGGCCTTTTTGCCGCCTAACAGCACCTCGCAGATTGGTCTGTTTACCGTCCAGCAACTGGAACTGGACGGGCTCAAAATCGAGGCCGGCGCGCGCTACGAGCACAGTTCCGTGAGCTCGGCTCCACGGCCTGATCAGCCAGATTTTGTCGCAGCCGATCGCGGCTTCGACTTGTTGTCGGGTTCGATCGGCGCATCGCTGGCTGTGGCCGATGGCTGGCGGATCGGGGCGAATTTCTCGCGGACGGCGCGAGCACCGGCAGCCGAGGAATTGTTTTCCAACGGGCCTCATGCGGGCACTGAAGCATTCGAGATTGGCAATCCTGGTTTCGGGATCGAACGGTCTTGGGGGGCAGAAGCCATCCTGCGCGGTAGCGGCGACAACTACAGCTTTGAGGCTTCGGCCTATCACACCTGGTTTTCGAACTTCATCTATCAGGACTTCACCGGTGCAAACTTCGATGGTTTGCCGGTTTACCAATTCCGTCAGGCCGACGCGCGCTATTATGGTTTTGAAGCGCAAGGCTCGCTGACCTTGCTGCGTTCAGGTGAGACCAGCATCGCCGTTGATGCGCTGGTTGATTATGTCCACGCAACGATCACGGGTGCGGGGCCATCGCCGCGGATTCCGCCGCTGCGGATGCTGGCCGGAATCGGAGCAAAATCCCGGATGTTCGACGTTCGCGCCGAAGTTGAACGGGTAACGCCGCAACGCCGCGTATCTCCATTCGAGACTGCAACCGCTGGCTACACGATGGTCAACGCCGAAATCAATTTGCGCCCCTGGGGCAAGGATCGCCCGCTGAGCTTCGCATTATCGGCCAACAATATCTTTGATGTCGATGCCCGCCGTCATGCCTCGGTGCTAAAGGATTATGCGCCGCTAGGCGGGCGCGATTTCAGAGTTTCCGCGCGGCTGAATTTCTGAGCTTAGTCGTCGCCGTGTCCGGCGGCTAGGTAATCGGCACTTTGCATCTCGATCAAGCGGCTGATGGTGCGATCGAACTCGAACCTGCCATCGCCTTTGTCATACAGCGCTGCGGGATCGGCAGCTGCGGTGGCGAGCAGCTTGACCTTGTGCTCATAAAGCGCGTCGATCAGCGTCATGAAGCGAGCCGCCTCATTGCGCTGATCCGGCCCCAGCTTTGTAATGCCGACGATGATGACAGTGTGATAGGCCCGGGCGATTGCCAGATAATCCGCTGCCCCGCGGGGCTCGCCGCACAACCGCTTGAAGCTGAACACGCCCACGCCCTTGAGGCTTTTGGGAACATGCAGCAAGCGCCCGCCGCCGACATCGAGTTCGGCCGAGGGGACATGCGCGCTGTCCTCGGGCGAATAGTCGGTCAGGCGGAAGAACGCTTCGCGCACTTGCGCGGTCGCGGCATTGCCCAAGGGCACATGCCAAGTGGGCATTCCGCCCAGTCGTTCCAGCCGGTAATCGACCGGGCCGTTGAGCGGCATGACGTCGAGTGCGGATTCAATCAGCGCGATGAACGGAAGGAAGTGCTCACGGTTGAGCCCGTCCTTATAGAGTTCAGATGGCGCGCGATTGGATGTGGTGACAATCGTCACGCCATGCGTCTGGGTGAGTGCGGTGAACAGCCGGCTCATGATCATCGCATCGGCAGAGTTGTTGACCACCAGCTCGTCGAAAGCCAGCAGATCGAGGTTGCTCGCCAGTGCCGCCGCTACGACGGGAATGGGATCGCCGCTTTCGCTGCTGCGGGCCTCGCGCAACCGGGCGTGGACTTCGAGCATGAAGGCGTGGAAGTGAACCCGGCGTTTGCGCTCGATTGCGACGCAGCTGAAGAACAGATCCATCAGCATCGACTTGCCGCGACCGACCCCGCCCCACAAATAGACCCCGCGCTCATAATGCGGCCTGGTCCCGCGCAGCCGTTGCCAGAACCCGGAAGGCTTGGCGCCGCGCATGCCTTCGAGCTGGGATTGCAAACCATCGAGCCGGACTGCCGCGTCAAGCTGCTGAGGATCGGGTCGCAGCTCGCCAGCTGCAACAAGCTCGTTGTAACGCGCCAGAACCTTAGTCATCGCGGCGCGGTGGGTTTGCGGATGGTTCCGGAATAGGCGGCGATCAGATTGCCTTCGCCTTGTTCGACTACGCCGCGCAGGAATACGAGGCGGCGGGTTTCCTTGAGCAATTCGGTCACCGCGTCGCAGGGAATGTCAGGCTTTCCTGCGCCGATAAACTGGACATTGAGATCAAGCGTGACTGCCGTGCCAGCCTCTATAATGCCCAATTGGCGGGAACAGGCGAACAGGCCGATATCGATCAACGCCATCACCGCAGCGCCGTGGATATTGTTACCCAGATTGGTGTGGCGATGCTCCGGGAACATCCGCAGGCGGGCCTTGTTGGCGGACTCAGCCCGGACCAGCAGCTTGGGGAACATCCAGCTGTTGAATCGGGTCGGATCGTTCAGCTGCCAGGTATGCCAGCCCCGATTCTCGGGATCTGGCTCGCTCCGAAAACCCCGATCGTCGCTCAAACGTGGCGCTCCGCCTGCATCTTCTTGATTTCGGCAATAGCGCGGGCTGGGCTCAGCCCCTTGGGGCAGACGTTGGCGCAGTTCATGATCGTGTGGCAGCGATAGAGCCGGAAAGGATCTTCCAGTTCGTCGAGCCGCTCCCCAGTCATCTCGTCGCGGCTATCGGCCAGCCAGCGGTAGGCTTGGAGCAGAATCGCGGGGCCCAGGAACTTGTCAGAGTTCCACCAGTAGCTGGGGCACGAGGTGGAGCAGCAGGCGCACAGGATGCACTCATAAAGCCCGTCCAGCTTCTCCCGCTGCTCTGGGCTTTGCAGTCGTTCCTTGCCCGAAGGCGTGGGCGTCACGGTTTGCAACCAAGGCCGGATCGACGAATACTGCGCATAAAAATGGGTGAAGTCCGGAACGAGATCCTTGATCACTTCCATCGCGGGCAGCGGGGTGATCCGCACATCGCCATCAAGATCTTCAATCGCGGTGGTGCAGGCGAGGCCATTGCGGCCGTTTATGTTCATCGCGCAGGATCCGCAGATCCCTTCGCGGCATGAACGGCGGAAAGTCAGCGTCGGGTCCATATCCGACTTCATCTTGATCAGCGCATCAAGCACCATCGGCCCGCAGGCATCAAGGTCGAGCTCGAACACATCGTAATGCGGGTTCTTGCCGCTGTCGGGATCGTAGCGATAGACGGTGAATTTCTTGACCCGGGCCGCCCCAACGGCCTTATGGTGGGTGCCTTCACCGCTGATCTTGCTGTTGGCAGGAAGAGTGAAACTGGCCATGTCGGTCCTTGCTCTCTAGCGGCCGTTTGGGCCGGTCTTGACCTCGTCTCTAACGATATGGACCGCAGGAGCAAGCGTCCGTTGGGGAAATTTTGGCGCTATCCCTGCGGACCCAGCACACGGGTGGTGCCCTGCGCGATGGCCAGCACCAGCACAGCAATCGCCGCAATGGCGCGGTGTAGGCTAAAAAACCTCAGCGCGGCTTTCGCGGCTGGTCCGCGTTTCGTCAGCAACAAAAAAGTGCGGAAAGTGGCGGTCCATCTGCTTCAGGAAGCGACTCTCCGCGGCGCCCCCTTTGCGGACGATTGCCCGCCATCGAACCTTGCGGCTCAAGCGTCAGGCTGACCGATCTTGTCTGTAGCGGCAAACGCTGGCGGTGGCGATAGTTCACGCCATGCGGGGTAGGGTCCAGACAGCCGCTCGCGCCGGATATGCAGGGCCAGTCCGGTTAGGAATGCAGCGACAATCACAAAGCCGGGAGCCGTGGTCAGCACGAGGTAACTGAAAGGGCCCTGAAACAGTTCTAACCAGCGCATCAGGTGAGCGAGCGCCGCAACCAAGGCTGCTCCGGCCATAACCAGGGGGTAGAGCCGGTTGGCGCGCAGTGCGGCGGCGCCGACGCCGACCAGAACGAGCGCGTCGCGCAATGCGATCCCGATGCGGAACCTGTCGTATGCCGCGCGGCCAGAATAAGACATCCCGAGCAGTAGATCGGATACAACGAGTGCGAGCAGCAGGCTTGCCAAGAACCGCTCTGGTGCCCGGCCAAAGCGCCATGCCATTAGCAAGGTGACTAGGGCGGTCGCGCCAAGAATCATCGGCGACTGATCTAACAGCGCAGTTTCGAACGCGATCATTTCGGCGCGATGGCGTTGAGTGCCTGAGCGGCCGCCAGGACCAGCACAGCGCTGGCCAGAAGACCAAAGGCGACTGCGACAATCACCGCCAGCCGCTTCACGGTGCTGTCTGGAGCCAGCGGTTGAGGAGAAAAGGTGGAGGGTTGCAACACGCCGGTTCCATTGCTGGCAGATGCCAACAGGGTCTCAGCACCCTCCGGGGACGAGTGCTGCTCTGGCTCGGCTCCGTGCTGAAGCTGGATTGACTTACCTGTAAGTGAATTACTGGTCGGGATGGTGATCACCAGCGTGCTGGTCTGACGGTAGATTCGCGCGATCTGGGCGCGCGACATCCCGCCCAGGCGCTGCCGTGTCACTTCGATCCGCTGGTTGACTGCGCTTTCGGAAATGCCCAGTTTTCGGGCAATTTCCTTGCTTGTCATGCCCTCAGACACCAGTGCGATTACCTCTCTTTGCTTGTTGGTCAGGGCATCGAGCAGCGCGGTTTGTTCAAGGATGTCGGCCATAGTCCTGGCAGTCTAATCGCTGAGCGGACTGGCACCAAATACATTATAGTCGGGGGTCTGTTTGTGGCATAAAGCCGTTTGCGTGATCGAAAATGGAGACGCTGCGATGGGTTTTGGAACCTGGTATGACGAGCATGTGGTTCCGCGCTTTATCAAATGCGCCTGTTCCAGCCCGGCAATCATGGCCCTGCGCGAAAAGGTCGTGCCCCTGGCCAGCGGTGCGGTGTTCGAGATCGGCTGCGGCGGCGGGATCAACCAGCAACTCTATGATTCCGCCCGGATCACCAGCTACGCCGGCCTTGATCCGTCTGGTAAAGGTTTGGACTTCGCCCGCGCTGAGGCGGCCAAGAAGGGCTGGCAGGCCGATATCCGGCAGGGATTTGGCGAGAGCATTCCGTTTGAGGACGCCCGCTTTGACACGGTGATCTGCACATTTACGCTATGCTCGGTCGGCAGTCAGGCTGAAACCCTGCGCGAGTTGCGGCGAATCTTGAAGCCGGGCGGCCAACTGCTTTATGCCGAACATGGCCGGGCGCCCGATGCGTCGGTCCAGAAATGGCAGGACCGGATCGAGCCGGTCTGGAAGAAACTGGCTGGCGGATGCCATCTGACGCGCCCGGTAACTGCAGCAATCACCACAGGCGGGTTTGAGGTGCACGATGGCGGCCAGCGTTATGCTCCCAAAACGCCGAAGTTCGCCGGATGGATGGAATGGGGACGGGCGATCAAGGCCGGTTGAGCTCCGCCTTTGATGGCAAAGAAAAACCCCGCCCGGTCAGTGCGACCGGGCGGGGTTTTGCATTGCTTCAAGGATAGACCTGGAACCTATTCGCCGAAGGTCCGCTGCCACCAGCCGCGCCGGGGGTTCGCGTCTGATTCAGCGTCACCCTCTGCGGTTTCGGCAACAGCAACTTCGGCCGCAGGTTCAGCAGCTTTCTTGCGTGTCCGCTTCGGCTTGGCCGGGGCTTCTGCACTTTCCTGTTCAACCGGGGCCACTGCCTCGACAGCTTCGACCACCACCGCATCTTCGGCATCAGCCTTCTTGCGGCGCGGGGCCCGCTTGGGCTTGGCCGGGGCTTCGTCCGTTGCGGGTTCGGCAGCGACTTCAACCGCAGCCGCATCGGCAGCGGGGACTTCATCGGCATCGACCTTCTTGCGGCGGACGCGCTTGGGTTTGGCCGGTGCTTCGGCTTCAGCCGGTTCATCAGAAGCGCCTTCAGCCGCGTCATCACCTGCGTCGCCGGTTTGATCGCCAGCTTCGCCGCCCTCAGCACCTTCGCCGCCTTCGCCGCGACCACGGCCACCGCGCCGCCGACGACCGCGCCGGCGCTTTTTGCGCGGTGCATCGCCATCTTCGCCGCCTTCTGTTTCGCGTTCGCCATCCTGCTCGGCATCGGCTTCTGATTCGGAGTCGTCACCTTCGCCTGCAGCTTCGCTTTCCTCGCGCGGGCCACGCTCGTCATCGCGGCCACGACCGCCCCGACGGCGGCGACTGCGGCGGCGCTTGCCGTGAGCCTCGCCGTCTTCACCGCGATCATCGCTGCGTTCTTCGGCTTCGGTGTCGTCCTCGTCCTCGATCAGATCGTCATCATCTTCCTCGATCACGATCGGTTCGAACACCGGCGTGAACTCAGGCCGCGGACCGGACGAACCGACCCGCATCTTGGCGCCTTCGTTTTCGCCCTCCGGCAGAACCTCGACCCGCACGCCATAGCGGTGCTCGATTTCGGCGAGATCGCTGCGTTTCGCATTGAGCAGATAGACCGCAGCTTCGGTGCTCGCATAAAGCGAGACGATCGAACCCTTGCCCTTGGCGGCTTCCTCTTCGATCAGGCGCAGCGCCGAGAGGCCAGCACTGGAGGCGGTGCGGACCAGGCCCGTCCCGTCGCAGTGCGGGCAGCCACGGGTGGTGGCTTCAAGCACGCCGGTGCGCAGGCGCTGGCGGCTCATCTCCATCAGACCAAAGCTGGAGATCCGGCCAACCTGAATGCGGGCGCGATCGTTCTTGAGCGCGTCCTTCATCGCTTTTTCGACCTTACGGACGTTGGAGCTATACTCCATGTCGATAAAGTCGATCACCACCAG
>JANNAE010000005.1:0-19109 GCA_031383985.1 Novosphingobium sp.
TGTGCCGGACCAGGGTCCAACCAGAGACAGCCCCCAAGGATTTGCTTATAGCCTCAGGGATTTTCGAAGGCTCGCACCGGGCAGTACCCGTCGACCCCTATCTAGGCGTTCCCGCCTCAACCCTCAAGCAGCGATGCACAATTTTCCAGTCTGGCGGCAATTGCCTCGAGCCGGTCAGCGTGAGTATCGCGATCGGCAGCGGGGGCCGGGGGCGTGGCAGGCTGGCCCGTGAGGCCGGTTTCGTGGAGCTCGTCAGCCAACATCAGCGCGGCGAACAGCAATTGCCGCGCTTCGCCCTGTCCGGACATATTGCCCATCGCGGTCAGCTTGGCATCGATCATCCGGCCCAGACCCGTGACATGAGCCTCTTCGCCCTCGGCGCAGGCCACGATATATTCACGGCCGGATATCGTCAGGGTGACATTGCTCATGGCTGGTCGCCACCAATCAGCCTGTCCAACTGGTCGAGCGATTGGGTGACGGCCGAGCGGAGCTGCTCATGCTTGGCGCGCAATGTGTCCGCATCGGCAGCATTGCCGGCAACACGCGGACGGCGGGTTGCAGCCTCCACCCGGGCCAGTGCAGCCTCGATCCGTGTAAACGCGCGTTCGCTACGGTCCCCGTCCATGACGCATCGCTAGCGCAAAAATGCCGCTTGGCAAAGCCTTGCTGTGTGATGTTGTCACCAGATCGGAGAGATATCGGGATATCTCCTGCGCTGAGCGCCCGGCCTGTGCTTGACGGGGCGGTATCGGTCCGCAAAGGAGACCCGGCGTCGAATCATGCGCAAATGCCAGCCTTTCCGGGAACCAAACCCCCATGAGCCCGACACGATGAGCCCGACACCAAGCAACGACCCGTCCCGCCTGGCAGCCATGGCCAACGCGATCCGCGCGCTTTCGATGGACGCTGTTCAGGCCGCCAACAGCGGGCATCCCGGGATGCCGATGGGCATGGCCGATGTCGCTGCAGTGCTTTATTCGCAGTTCCTCAAATTCGATCCGAGCGCGCCGAAATGGCCCGATCGCGATCGCTTTATCCTGTCGGCCGGGCATGGCTCGATGCTGATCTATTCGTTGCTCCACCTCACTGGCTATGCAGCGCCAACGATGGATAATATCCGCAATTTCCGTCAATTGCACAGCCCTTGCGCTGGCCATCCTGAGAATTTTGAACTGGACGGGATCGAGTGCACCACCGGTCCGCTGGGGCAGGGGCTGGCGATGGCGGTCGGCATGGCGCTGGCCGAGCGCCATCTCAATGCGAGTTTTGGCGATGGCCTGGTCGATCACAATACCTGGGTGGTCGCGGGCGATGGCTGCCTGATGGAGGGCATCAACCACGAAGCGATCGGGCTTGCCGGGCATCTCATGCTGGGCCGGCTCAACGTGTTGTGGGACGATAACCGGATCACCATCGATGGTGCCACCTCGCTCTCGACCAGTGAGGATATTTTCGGACGCTATCACGCCGCCGGGTGGCACACGGTGGCCTGCGATGGGCATGATTATGCTGACATCGCCCGCGCGTTGGCCGAAGCGGCGGCAGATCCGCGTCCCACGCTGGTCGCCTGCCGGACTGTGATCGGCAAGGGTGCGCCAACCAAGCAGGGCACCCATAACGTCCACGGCGCCCCGCTGGGCGGTGAGGAAATTGCCGCCACGCGCGCGGCTTTGGGATGGACCGCCGCGCCGTTCGAGATTCCGGCCGAAATCCTCGCCGACTGGCGCGCGCTTGGCGCAAGCGGTGCCTCCGCCCGCGCTGCCTGGGAAGCGCGGCTGGCTGCGGACGCGCAAGGCGGCGAGCTCATGCGCCGGATGAATGGCGAATTGCCGCAGGACACCGGGATTGAGAGCTTTATTGGCGGATTGCTCGCCGACCCGCCCAAGGTGGCGACCCGCAAGTCGAGCGAAATGGCGCTGGGCGCAATTACTGCGGCGATCCCTGAGCTGGTTGGTGGTTCGGCCGACCTTACCGGCTCCAATCTGACCAAGACTGCTTCCACCGGACCGCTCACGCCCGATAGCTATGGCGGCCGCTATGTTTATTACGGCATCCGCGAGTTCGGCATGGCCGCGGCGATGAACGGAATGGCGCTGCACGGCGGGATCATTCCCTATGGCGGCACTTTTCTGGTGTTCTCGGACTATTGCCGCAACGCGATCCGCCTGTCCGCGATCCAGCGCGCCCAGGTGATCTATGTCATGACCCATGACAGCCTCGGCGTCGGCGAAGATGGCCCGACTCACCAGCCGATCGAGCATGTGATGAGCCTCAGGGCGATCCCTAATCTGCTGATGTTCCGCCCGGCCGATGCGATCGAAACTGCGGAAAGCTGGGCAATTGCGCTCAGCCAGGACAGCCGCCCCTCGGTGCTGGCCCTGTCGCGCCAGAATCTCCCGCCGCTGCGTGGCGATGCGGGGATGAAGACGGCGCGGGGCGGATACCGCCTTCAGGCAGCGCAGTCCGCCCGCCAGGTCGTGCTGGTTGCAACCGGTTCGGAAGTGGCGCTGGCGGTCGATGTCGCAGCGGCGCTGGAAGCCAGGGGCATCGGTGCCGATGTGGTCTCGATGCCTTGCACCGAACTGTTCGACGAACAGGATGCGGCCTATCGTGCCGACGTACTCCCCAGCGCCGCGCTGCTCGTCTCGATCGAGGCCGGGGTTACGCTTGGCTGGCAGAAATATGTCGGCACCGGGCTGACCATCGGGATCGACAGCTTCGGCGCCTCCGGCCCGGCGGACCAATTGTTCAAGCATTTCGGCTTCTCGGTCGAAGCCATTGTTCCAAAAATTGAAGCCAGACTGGCTGGTTAGCAGGAGTTCTTCACATGGCGACGAAGGTTGCAATCAATGGTTTCGGGCGTATCGGGCGCAATATTGCACGCGCTATTCTTGAACGGCCCGATTGCGGGCTTGAGCTTGTTTCGATCAACGATCTGGCCGATGCCAAGGCCAACGCGCTGTTGTTCAAGCGCGATTCGGTTCACGGAGCCTTCAGCGGCACCGTCGAAGTCGATGGCAACGATCTGATTATCAACGGCAAGCGTATCCATGTGACTGCCGAGCGTGATCCCGCCAATCTGCCCCATGCTGCCAACGGCATCGACATTGCGCTGGAATGTACCGGCTTCTTTACCGACCGCGCCTCGTGTGAAAAGCACATCGCAGCTGGCGCCAAGCGGGTACTGATTTCGGCACCCGGCAAGAATATCGATCTGACAGTAGTTTACGGGGTAAATCACGACAAGCTGACAGGTGATCACAGGATCGTTTCGAACGCGTCGTGCACCACCAACTGCCTGGCGCCGTTCGCCAAGGTACTCAACGATGCGATCGGGATCGAACGGGGGCTGATGACCACGATCCATGCCTATACCAACGATCAGAAGATCCTCGACCAGATCCACGAGGATCCGCGCCGTGCCCGCGCGGCCGGCATGTCGATGATCCCGACCACGACTGGTGCGGCCCGCGCGGTGGGTGAGGTGCTGCCCGAACTCAAGGGCCGCCTCGATGGCTCGGCGATCCGGGTTCCGACCCCGAATGTCTCGGTGGTCGACCTGACCTTCGTGCCCAAGCGCGATACCTCGCTCGAGGAGGTCAACGGGCTGCTCAAAGCCGCTTCCGAAGGCGCGCTCAAGGGCGTGCTGGCCTTCTCGGATGAGCCGCTGGTGTCGATCGACTTCAACCACGATGCCCATTCATCGACCATCGACAGCCTTGAAACGTCGGTGCTCGACGGCAAGCTGGTCCGCGTGCTCAGTTGGTATGACAATGAATGGGGCTTCTCCAACCGGATGGTCGATACCGCCGGCGTCATGGGCAAGTTGATCTGAGGCGATTGCCATGACCAAGTTCCGCACGCTCGACGAGCTGGGAGACGTTTCCGGCAAGGTTGTCCTTGTCCGGGTGGACTTTAACCTGCCGATGCAGGATCTGGCGGTCACCGATAATACCCGTGTGCGGGCCT
Source organism: Novosphingobium sp. (assembly GCA_031383985.1). Classification (GTDB taxonomy): domain Bacteria; phylum Pseudomonadota; class Alphaproteobacteria; order Sphingomonadales; family Sphingomonadaceae; genus Novosphingobium. The sequence continues at coordinate 3,973 of JANNAE010000005.1, forward strand.
CGGCACCGACCATTCTGGAACTGGCCGACAAGGGCGCCAAGGTGCTGCTGCTCGCCCATTTCGGTCGCCCCAAGGGCGCGCGTCATTCCGAACTGTCGCTGAGCATGGTGATCGACGCGGTGCAGGACGTGCTGGGCCGCGAGGTGATGTTCGTCCCCGAGATCGCCGGCCCGGTGGTGGCGCAGACCGTCGGCATTTTGCAGGCGGGAGACATTGCGATCCTTGAAAATACCCGGTTCTGGCCGGGCGAGGAAACTAACGATCCGGATCTGGCCAAGGCGATTGCCGCCAACGGCGATGTCTACGTCAACGATGCATTCTCTGCTGCGCACCGCGCCCATGCCAGCACCGAAGCACTGGCGCATCTGCTGCCGGCCTATGCGGGGCGTTCGATGCAGGCGGAGTTGGAGGCGCTGGAAAAGGCGCTGGGCCAGCCTGAAAAGCCGGTCGCAGCGGTGGTAGGCGGCGCGAAAGTCTCGTCCAAACTTGACGTCCTGACGCATCTTGTGACCAAGGTCGATCATCTGATTATCGGCGGGGGCATGGCCAATACTTTCTTGGCGGCGCGCGGGGTCAATGTCGGAAAATCGTTGAGCGAGCATGATCTGGCTGCCATTGTGGAAGAGATCCTCGAAGCGGCCGACAAGGCTGGCTGTACGGTGCATCTGCCCTATGACGTCGTGGTTTCGAAGGAATTCGCGCCCAATCCGCCCAGCCTGCGCACCAGCAACGTCCACGAAGTGGCAGACGACGAAATGATCCTCGACATCGGCCCGGTCGCAGTCGAAGCGCTGGCCGATGTGCTCAAGACCTGCCGCACGCTGGTCTGGAACGGACCCTTGGGGGCATTTGAAACTCCGCCGTTCGATAAGGCCACTGTCGCCCTGATCCGCACTGCGGCCGCGCTCACCCGCGAAGGATCGCTGATCTCGGTCGCGGGCGGGGGCGATACGGTCGCTGCACTTAATCTTGCCGGGGCCGCCGATGATTTCACCTATGTCTCCACCGCTGGCGGCGCTTTCCTCGAATGGATGGAGGGCAAGGAATTGCCCGGTATAAAGGCGCTCGAGAGAGCCCTGTAACTTTGGGCTGAGATCATTGGTTAGCGAGGTTGCGGAGCGCGGCCTCGCTGGTTATGGCCCGCCAACACATACGTATGCGAATACAGGGAATCGCCATGAGCACGACGCCGACCGTCCAGAAGATCCTCAACAACTATGAATCCGACAGTCCGGGGGTGAAGGCCAATCTTCACCGGATCCTGATGCAGGGACGGCTTGGCGGTACTGGCAAGTTGGTGATCCTGCCGGTCGATCAGGGCTTTGAACACGGGCCCGCGCGCAGCTTTTCGGTCAATCCTGCGGCCTATGATCCGCATTACCACTACCAGCTGGCGATCGATGCCGGCCTTTCCGCCTTTGCCGCGCCGCTGGGCATGCTGGAGGCGGGCGCCTCGACCTTTGCCGGGCAGATCCCCACGATCCTCAAGGTGAACAGCTCGAACAGCTGGGCGACGGGGGCCAATCAGGCGCTGACCGGCTCGGTTGAAGATGCGCTGCGGCTGGGCGTTTCGGCAGTCGGCTTCACCATCTATCCCGGCAGCGATGACTGCTTCGAGCTGATGGAAGAAATCCGCGAATTGTCGGCCGAGGCCAAGTCGGTCGGGATTGCCACGGTGATCTGGTCTTACCCGCGCGGCGGTGCGCTGCCCAAATCGGGCGAACTGGCGCTCGATGTCGGGGCATACGCTGCGCATATGGCAGCGCTGCTGGGTGCGCATATCATCAAGGTCAAGCTGCCCAGCGATCACATCGAACAGGCCGACGCCAAGAAGGCCTATGAAGGCTTTGATAGCTCGACCCAGGCCAAGCGCGTTGCCCATGTGGTCCACAGCTGCTTCAACGGCCGCCGGATCGTGGTCTTCTCAGGCGGCGCGGCCAAGGGTGCCGATGCGGTCTACCAGGACGCGCGCGACATCCGCGATGGCGGTGGCAACGGCTCGATCATCGGTCGCAACACCTTTCAGCGTGAGCGCGGCGAGGCTTTGGCGATGCTCGACAAGATTATCGGAATTTACAAAGGCGACGAGTAAGCGGCCTTACAATCCGCCCGTAAACTTAAAGCCCAATCGGTAATCATCTGGATAAAGTGTTACGTTAGCTTGTTTCGCCGGGGCAACCTCGACCAGTTCGAGGGTGTCGCTGGCGAGCGCAATCGGCGTGCCCTGCGTCATCTCGACCTGTTCGATCTTCGATCCCCAGGTAATTGTCGCGCTGATCCGGACTTGCCCCGCCCAGACGCATTGCACGCCTTTGGGACAGCGGCTGTCTTCCAGCAGCTTGTGCGGAGTGACCAGCGGTCCACCCACTTTCACGGTCTCGCCGAAATGAGCGCGGGTGATGCCGTCGCTGGTGGTGCGATAGGTGACGCAACCCGATAGACTTAGCGCGAAGAGCGGGACCAGAATGAGGTGTTTCATAGGGCCATAATGCTCCGAAGCGATGAATGGTTCCAGAATGTCCGCTTGGGCGCTAGGGACGTGGCCATGTCCAAATGCCAACTCTATCTGATCTCACCGCTCGACGTGGGCGGTGCCTTTCCTGAGATGCTCGCCGGCGCGCTTGATGCCCACGGAACCTATCCGCCCGTTGCGGCCTTCCAGTTCCGCGTCAAAGGGATGGACGATCACGCTGCCGCGCTGCTGGCCGAGCCTTTGCAACGGATCTGCGCGGCCCGCGATGTGGCGTTTATCGTCAATGATTCGGTCAGTCTCGCCAAGCGGCTTGGCGCCGACGGGGTTCATCTTGGCCAGCAGGACGGCGATCTGCGCGAGGCGCGCGCCTATCTCGGCAAGGATCTCCAGATCGGGGTGACCTGCCACGGTAGCCGCCATCTGGCGCTGGAGGCGGGCGAGGCCGGGGCTGACTATGTCGCATTCGGGGCCTTCTATCCCACCACCACCAAGCAAGTGGTTCACACCGCCAAGGTCGCGCTGCTGCGCTGGTGGCATGTCTGGTCGGAATTGCCGAGTGTGGCAATTGGCGGGATTACCCTTGAAAATGCCGCCCCGCTGGTCGAGGCCGGGGCCGATTTCCTCGCGGTGTCAGCGGGCGTGTGGCAGCATCCCGATGGGCCGGAAGCCGCGGTTGCGGGCTTCGTGAAACTGATGAAAGAGGTCCGCTCGTTCGATCCCGCCGAAGCCGATCTTGCCGCGATCATGGAAGAACTGGGCGAGCCTTTGCCCGGAATGGACGGCGCCATGGACAGCGCCACGGACAGCGCGATCGACGAGGCGGATTGACCGAGAATTCGCCCTGTTCCTAACGTCGCGCTTATGTGCCATCACTCCGGCGTATCGATAGCTGACCGGAACCAACGCCGATGATCGCAAGTCCCACCCGCGAACTTACCCTGCGCGGCATTATGCTTGGCGCGGTGCTGACCGTGCTGTTTACCGCCGCCAATGTTTACCTCGGGCTCAAGATCGGGATAACATTTGCCACTTCGATCCCGGCTGCGGTGATTTCGATGGCGGTGCTCAAGGCACTTTCCGGCACGACGATCCAGGAAAACAACATCGTCCAGACCATCGCCTCGGCGGCGGGGACGCTGTCGGCGATCATCTTTGTCCTGCCCGGGCTGATCATGATCGGCTGGTGGACGGGCTTTCCCTATTGGCAATCGGTCGCGGTGATCGCGGTCGGCGGTATTCTTGGCGTGATGTATTCGGTGCCGCTGCGCCGGGCTTTGGTGACGGGTTCAGACCTGCCCTATCCCGAAGGCGTGGCGGCGGCCGAAGTGCTGAAAGTCGGCGCGGGTGTTGGCGGCGCAGAGGAAAACAGGCGTGGGTTGGCCGCTATCGTGCTCGGCTCAGTGCTGGCGGCCGGGTTCGCGTTGCTCGTCAAGATGAAGCTCGTGGCCGAAGAGGCTGGCGGCATCGTCAAGCTGGGCGGCGGGGCAACCAGCCTTTCAGCCAGCTTTTCGCTCGCGCTGATCGGGGTGGGGCACCTTGTCGGTCTGGCGGTCGGCATTGCGATGCTGGTTGGCATGGTGATCGGGTGGATTGTGCTGCTGCCGCATTACACCGCGGGCGGGCCGCCTTCAGGGGTGGAACTGGCTGACTTCGTTTCGACCACTTTCCGGCAGAAAGTGCGCTTTATCGGCGCGGGCACTATCGGCGTTGCCGCGATCTGGACCCTGCTGCGGATTATCGGCCCGATCGTGAGAGGCATTGCCAGCGCCTTGAACGCGGCGCGCGTCCGCAAGGCCGGGCAAGGCAATACGCTGGCGCTGACCGAGCAAGATTTGCCGATCGGCATCGTGTTCGGCACGATCATCGCCTCGATGGTCCCGATTGGCCTGCTGCTGGCAAGCTTCGCCACTGGCGGGCCGGTGGCCGGGGCGCTGGGCAGCACGTTGGTTGTGACCATCCTTTACGTGCTGGTAGCAGGAATTATCATTGCCTCGGTCTGTGGCTACATGGCCGGGTTGATCGGTGCCTCGAACAGCCCGATCTCAGGGGTTGGCATCCTCGCATCGCTGGGTATTTCGTTATTACTGGTCGCGATCTTCGGGCAGGGCAGTGATGCGGCGGCAACCAAGGCGCTGGTTGCCTATGCGCTGTTCGTCACCGCCATCGTGTTTGGCATCGCGACGATCTCGAACGACAATCTGCAGGATCTCAAGACCGGGCAATTGGTCGGCGCGACCCCGTGGCGGCAGCAGATTGCGCTGGTGCTGGGGGTGATCTTCGGGGCGCTGGTGATCCCGCCGATCCTGGATCTGCTTAACAGCACATTTGGCTTTCAGGGTGCGCCGGGTGCCGGACCAGACGCGTTGGCCGCACCGCAGGCGGCATTGATTACGGCGATTGCGCAAGGAGTTCTGGGCGGTGATCTGGATTGGCAGCTGATCGGACTTGGGGCGGGTATCGGTGCAATTGTGGCTCTTGCCGACGAGCTTCTGCGCAAAGCGAAGCGGGGCAGCCTGCCGCCGCTGGCGGTGGGCATGGGCATCTATCTGCCGCTGGCCCTGACCGTGCTGATTCCGATCGGCGCAATCATCGGCTATTTCTACAACCGCTGGGCCACGCGCCAGTCCGATCCGGCCTTTGCCGAGCGAATGGGCGTGTTGGCCGCAACCGGGCTGATCGTGGGCGAAAGCCTGTTCGGGGTGGCGTTTGCCGGGATCGCGGCCTCGACCGGCAGTCCAGACGCGCTGGCGGTGGTCAGCGAGAATGCTTGGGCGGTTCCGCTGGGTCTGGTGGCGTTTGTCAGCGCAATAAGTTGGCTCTACCTGCGGACGCGCCGCAATGTGAGCCGTGCTATCGCTTAGCGGTTGTTGGTCACCTGACGCACACAGCGCAGCGCACTGTCGCTGCCACCAGCCTCGATCAGCCGCAGAAAACTAACCGAAAGCCGGCGAAAACGCTGGCCCTTCTTCGGACCGCTGGTCATCACCACGGTGTCGCCCGTCAGCAGATAGGCGCCGCGGCCATCATTGGTCTGGTAGTTCGAGGCATTGACGATCGCAAAATCCTGCTCGGCAACGCGCTGTCCGGCTGGGCCAGCGGCATCGCCGGGCAACTCGCAAACATAGCTTCCCAGCTGGAGCGTATCGATCGGACCGCCCGGTGCTGCGAGCGACGGACTGGATGCCAGAATGGCAAGGAGCGGAAGGAAATACTTCATCGAATGGGCCATGATGCTGTGGGGCTTAGCAGAAAGTGAACGGTGCTGTCATGAGGTCATGGCGGGATTGAACCGGCACACTGCTTGCCGCGCGCTTCGCCGCGCGCTAAGGGCCCGCCTTTGCTATCTCCCGCTCTTTCAAAATCGAAGGCTCTCCCCATGAAAATCAGCGGCGTGGACATTCGTCCCGGCAACATACTGGAATATGAAAAAGGCATCTGGAAAGTCGGCAAGATCCAGCACACCCAGCCCGGCAAGGGCGGGGCCTTTATGCAGGTCGAGATGAAGAACCTGATCGATGGCCGCAAGACCAACGTCCGCTTCCGCAGCCAGGACACGATCGAGAAGGTCCGTCTCGACACCAAGGATTTCCAGTACCTCTACACCGATGGCGATGCGCTGGTGTTCATGGACAAGGACAATTACGAGCAGATCAACCTGCCCGCCGATTTGCTTGGCGATGCGGCGGCGTTCCTCCAGGATGGCATGGATGTGGTGCTGGAACTGTGGGAAGAGCGCCCGATCAGCGTCGAGCTGCCCGAACAGATCGAAGCCACGATCGTCGAAGCCGATGCCGTGGTGAAGGGCCAGACCGCCTCATCCAGTTTCAAGCCCGCGATCCTCGACAACGGCGTGCGCGTGATGGTGCCGCCGTTTATCGAGAGTGGCACGCGGATCATCGTCGATGTCTATGAGCGCACCTACGTCGGCAAGGCGGGCTGAGCTAGGTCATGGCAATTGTCTCCGGCCTCGTCCGCGTCATGGAAAAAGCCGCCCGCAAGGCCGGGCAACGCCTGCGCCGCGACTTTGGCGAGGTTGAACATCTCCAGGTTTCCCGCAAGGGGCCCGCAGATTTTGTCTCCAAGGCCGATCACGCGGCTGAGCGGACGATCTGGGAGGAACTGAAAACCGCCCGACCCGACTGGGGTTTTTTGCTAGAAGAATCGGGCGAGATCGAGGGCGATCCGACCAAGCCGCGCTGGATCGTCGATCCGCTCGACGGCACCTCCAATTTTCTCCACGGCATCCCCCATTTCGCCATTTCGATCGCGGTGCAGGAGCCGCGAATCGATGGCACCGGCTGGGGCGATGTCACCACCGGGATCGTCTATCAGCCGATCACCGATGAGAGCTTCTGGGCTGAAAAGACCCGCGGGGCCTGGTTGCAGGATCGGCGCCTTCGGGTGTCGGGTCGCCGCCACCTCGATGAAAGCCTGATTGCCACCGGCATCCCCTTCCAGGGCCGTGGCAATGGCGCGGAGTGGGGCAAGATTTATAACGCGATCGGACCCGAAGTTGCCGGGATCCGCCGCTTCGGTTCAGCCGCGCTCGATCTCGCCTGGGTTGCAGCGGGGCGGTATGATGGCTTCTGGGAAACCGATCTCGCCCTCTGGGATACTGCCGCTGGCTGCTTGCTGGTGCGCGAAGCGGGCGGGTTCGTGACCGATTTCCGCGGCCGCTCGCAGCCGATCTGCGATGGTGAAGTTCTGGCCGGCAACGATGTGCTGCACTCCAAATTGCACAAATTGCTGGCAGGAGCGTTGAAGGATTAAGCGCGGGCCGCTAAGGGGCTGACTTGGCTGGATACGCCCAACCAGGTGACAATCGAAGTTGGGTGCAGTCGACAGTTCGATACTGGATATGCGGGCGTGGTGGAATTGGTAGACGCGCGGGATTCAAAATCCCGTTCCGAAAGGAGTGCGGGTTCGATTCCCGCCGCCCGCACCATCAATGTAGCAGGCTCTGATCAGCCCACTGCACTATCGGGCTTGTCCTGGCTCATCGCGCAATCGGGCATGCCAGCCATCGGCACCGACACGACCGGTTCCTGTTGCATCTTCGCTCAAGGCGGCGATGCAAACGCTGCGCTCTGTCTGACAAGGTCAGGGATAACCCCAAGCAGCAGTTGGCGGAACAGGAATTTCTAAGCGGTGCCGAAATGCTCTTGAGGGGGGGTGAATGGCAGTTGGGGCGGATGGGACATAGGTTACAGCTTCGCTCGATTGAGCCGCAGCGCGTTCATAACAACCGTGAATGACGACAAAGCCATCGCCGCGCCCGCGAACATCGGTGACATCAATATTCCTGACACGGGATAAAGAACGCCCGCTGCAACAGGTACGCCGATTCCGTTGAACAGGAACGAGAAGAACAGGTTCTGGCGGATGTTGGTCATAGTGGCCTTGGCGAGCGCACGGGCGCGCACGACAGCGGCGAGGTCGCCTTTGGTGAGCGTTATCCCGGCACTTTCGATCGCAACATCGGTGCCGGTTCCCATTGCCAGACCGACATCGGCGGCGGCGAGCGCCGGTGCATCATTGATGCCATCGCCCGCCATTGCGACCTTGGCCCCCGCCGCCTTGAGTTTGCCGACAATCCGCGCCTTGTCTTCGGGCTTGAGTTCGGCGTGAACGCCATCAAGCCCGCCGACGGCATCGGCAACGATCTGGGCGGTGGTCGGATTGTCGCCGGTCAGCATGATGACGCGCAGTCCTTGCTTGCGCAGTGCCTCAATGGAGGTGCGGGCATTAGCGCGGATAGGGTCGGCGACGGCCACCAGTCCCGCCAGCTTGCCATCGATCGCGATCAGCATCACGCCCGCGCCAGCTCGGCGCTTGGCCTCAGCCGTCTCGTAGAGCGGCGCGGCATCGACCCCGATGCGCTGCATTTGGGCGGCGTTGCCAATGACGACAGCGCGGCCATGCACATTCGCGCTGACCCCGAGGCCGACCTGGACGGCGAAGTCTTGCGGTTCCCCAAGTTCCAGCGCGCGGTCCTTGGCGGTGGTGACAATGGCATGGGCGAGCGGGTGTTCGGAGCGCGCTTCGACCGCAGCAGTCAGGCCGAGCAGGTCATTTTCAGCAATGCCGCCCAGCGTCTCGATACCAACCAGCTTGGGTTTGCCTTCGGTCAACGTCCCGGTCTTGTCGATCACCAGCGTATCGACCTTCTCGAAGGCTTGCAGCGCTTCGGCGTGTTTGACCAGCACGCCAGCCTGTGCGCCGCGCCCGGTGGCGACCATGATCGACATCGGCGTTGCCAGCCCCAATGCGCAGGGGCAGGCGATAATCAGTACCGCGATGGCATTGAGCAGGGCATGGCCCATGCGCGGCTCTGGCCCGGCGAGGCTCCAGACCGCAAACGAACCGACGGCGATGGCGATCACCAGCGGCACGAACCACCCGGAAATGCGGTCTGCAACCGCCTGAATCGGCGCGCGGCTGCGCTGCGCCTCGGCCACCATCCGGACGATCCGGGCAAGCATCGTATCCGCGCCCACGGCTTGCGCTTCCATGACCAGACTGCCGGTGCCGTTGACGGTGCCGCCAGTCAGGGCGCTGGCAGGTTCCTTGGCGACCGGAAGCGGCTCGCCGGTGAGCATGGATTCGTCGACCGATGACCGCCCGTCGATAACGATGCCATCGACCGGCACAGCCTCGCCAGGGCGGATACGAAGGCGGTCGCCTGCCTGCACTTCGGCGAGCGGTATATCGGTTTCGGTGCCATCGGCATTGATCCGCTGCGCGGTCTTTGGCGCGAGATTGAGGAGCGCGCGGATCGCCTTGCCGGTTGCCGCCCGCGCCCGCAGTTCAAGCACCTGGCCGAGCAGGACCAGCGCGACGACTACCCCGGCTGCCTCATAATAGACCGGCACCATGCCGTGCATCCGGAATGCTGGGGGAAACAGCCCCGGCGCGAGCGTCGCCACAAGGCTGTAGAGGAATGCCGCCCCAACCCCGATGGCGATCAGCGTGAACATATTAAGCTTGCCGGTGACAAGCGACGTCCATCCGCGCGTGAAGAACGGCCATCCCGCCCACAGTACGATCGGCGCAGTCAATGCGAGCTGGAGCCAGGGGGAAATCGCCGGACTGACCAGATGCAAGCCGAGCAACTCGCTGCCCATCGTCAGGATCAGCAGTGGCACGGCCAGCACCGCCGACAGCCACCAGCGCCGTGTAAAATCGACCAGCTCGGGGTTGGGTGCATCGTCAAGCGAGGGTTCTTCGGGTTCCAGCGCCATGCCGCAGATCGGGCAGGTTCCAGGCCCTTGCTGACGGATTTCCGGGTGCATCGGGCATGTCCACATCGCATCAGGTGCAGCTACAGGCTCCGTGCGCGGTGCATCGGACAGATATTTGGCCGGGTTGGCGGTGAACTTTGCCAGACATCCGGCACTGCAAAAGTAATAATCGCTGCCGCCATGCGTGCCATGATGCAATGTTTTGGCGGGATCGACGCTCATCCCGCAGACGGGATCGACTGCCGTTGCTGCGGCACTGTCGGGTGCATGGGCGGCGTGATCATGGCGCGGCTCGGTCAATTCGGTCTCCTGCTTAACTCTGCTCGCTAACCGTGACACCGCGTCAGGCAGTGGAACCTTGTTTAACTGAAAGTTCCGAGCGGCTCGAGTGTTCCGAGCCAGGCAACCAGCGCCAGAATAAACAGCACCGCCGCGCCATCGGCGATCAGACTTTTGCGCAGCGCGATGACTGCGGCAGTTGCATCACCCGAAGCCATACTTGTCTTGAGGGCAGGTGAGAGGCGCCAGCGGTTCGCGGCTGCCAGGGCAAGCATCAGGCCGAACAGCGCAAGCTTGGCAAGCAGCAGTTGGCCATAGGGAGTGGACGCGATCATGCCGATGTTCGCTGCGCCGACGAGAATCTGGGAATTGATCAAACCGGTCAGCACAATAAGCCCGACGACGAACGTCCCGACCCGCGAGAATTGTTCAAGCGCCCGGTGGGTAATGGCAAGTTCGGTTGGACTGGTTTTCCCGGCGGGCCTGAACAGGAGCCAGGCAAACGATGCAATTCCACCCACCCAGATCGACGCCGCAAGCATGTGGACGATGTCGCTGAGCCGGTGGATCGTTCCTGGAACACCTTCGGTTGCCCCGGCATGGCCGGTCCAGACGAGCGTCGCGATTGCGATCGACGATGCCAGCAGGACAACTACGCGCATGGCTGTTGGCAAGCGTTCAAGCGCCAGGGCGGCGGCCAGGACGATTACCAAAGCCAGCATCCGGACCATCCAGGCCGTGCCGATCGCAGTCTCGAAGAGAATCATGCGCACGTGAATGGGGTCGACCGGAAAAAGGCTTGCACCCATCATCGCGGCGGCAAGCACCAGCAAGCCGAGCCCGGACAAGATCAATCCGAGCAACGCCAGCACAAGGACGATTGGCCGGAACGGGATGAGCGAAGCCGCGGTTCGCTCGGTGGCAGTCAGGGCATAGAGCGTAAAGGCGGCCATGCCCGCCAGCACCATCAGATCGGCGTAAAGCGCGAACCGGATGGCGATGACGGGCAGATTGTCCATGAAGATCAGCGGACCGTGAAGTTGAAAGTCCCGGTCAAGCGATGCGTGTCGGCTCCGGCTGCCGCCCAGTTCACCCGGTAGGTCCCCGCCGCGAGCGGACGACGGAGCTTAAGGGCCAGGGACTTGCGGTCCTTGCCCAATTGCGAGGTGAACCCGGTGATCGGCATGGGCGCATGATTGGCCATCCCGGGCATCCCGGTCATCGCCAGCTGGACGCTGACGGTCGAACCGATGACGGCCTCGTTAAACCGGAGATCGATCTTGGCCGGCCGCGCGACAGTGGCGTTCGCAGCAGGCGTCGAAGCAACAAGCTTCGCATGCGCGCTGACCAACTGCGGGGCGGCAAAACTTGCCAGAGCGGCGGCCATCAGGGCAAAACGATTGGTACGCATGAGAAACCTCCATGAAGTGTGTTCAAGGGTGAATACGCAGCAGTCTGGGCTGCCCCTCAGATTGTGTGCAGGTCTTTTTGCTGAGGGGATTGCCGGGCGGCTGCGTATATGGGGAACAACTACGAGGAAAATGGCGCCGTGACTGACATCGACCATGCGCTTGCGCGCCTTGGGCAGGCTCCGGTTCCGGCCGGACTGGCGGCGATCGACGACGCTGTTCTGACCGGTGTGACAAGGCGTCAGCAGGAAATTGCACTTGCGCCGCGGCTGATGGGGCTTGCGGGAACTCTGGCGCTTGGGCTGGGGATTGCTGGCGGAAGTCTGTCCATCAGCGATCCGGCTAACAGCGATCCGGCATCGGCGCAGTCGCTGTCGCCCTTCGCTACGTCGAACGCGCTGGCACCCTCGACCTTGCTGGATTTCCGCCCGTGAGTTCGAAGCTGCGACTTGTTGTGATTGGCCTTGTTGCCTTTGCGGCGGCGCTGGGGGGCGTCTTTGCCGGTCGGCTTATCGTCCAGCCGGAGCGGCCCAGCGAGAGTGAAATACACAGCGTTTTGCACAAACAACTGAAGCTCGACGCGGCTCAGCATGCCAGGATCGAAGCCATCGAGCAGCGCTTTGCCGTGCGGCGCAAGGCGCTCGAACTCGAAATGCGCGCCGCAAATGCGCATCTTGCCGAAGCGATCGAGGCCGAACATGGCTATGGTCCTCAGGTCACTGCTGCGATCGATCATACCCACCATGTCATGGGCGAGATGCAGAAGGAAACACTCGAGCATCTTTTCGCCATGCGCGCGGTCCTCACGCCTGCGCAGGCGGGCATGTTCGACCGGACCGTGGTCAAGGCGCTGACCGCCGACGCGCGGTGAGCCTTTCGCTTTCCGATTGCAGCGATGGCGAACTTGCGGCGTTGGCGCTCGCCGGCCGTCAGACCGCCTATCGCGAATTGCTGGCACGGCACCGGGAAGCAGTGTTCCGGCTGGTGCGCGCGACCATTGGCGAGCCCGCCGAAGCGATCGATGTCACCCAGGAGGCGTTCATTTCCGCTTTCGCCGCGCTCAAGCGTTACGACCCCGACCGGCCTTTTATTGCCTGGCTCAAACGGATCGCGCTCAACAAGTGCCGCGACTGGGCCAGACGACGCACTGTCCGCGCGTTCTTTACCCGGGCAGTCCCGCTCGAGGATGCGCTGAGCATCGCCGACGATGTGGCGCTGGCCGATACGCAGACGGCCGATCGGGCGGAACTGGCGCGCGTTTCGGCGGCGATCACCAGATTGCCCGCGCGCCTGCGCGAAGTCCTGCTGCTGCGCGCGGTGGATGGCCTGAGCCAGGCCGAAGCGGCGGACATCCTAGGGGTCAGCGAAAAGGCGATCGAGACGCGGCTTTATCGCGCCCGCGCGAAACTGGAGGAGATGCTCGGTCCGCGGAACCACGCGGACGAGCAATTTTGAGGGGTTGTGCGTTCAGCTGCGTATGGCCCGGTAGAGTTCACCGAAAATTCAGCGAAGAGGCATTGCGACATGGCAGGAGAGCATGAGCATCAGGGTGCGGGCGAAGACACCGCGCGCGCCGTATCGACGCATGAAAGCCGAGCGACGAAAACTGACCCAAATGGGGGCATGAGCCACGCTGCCAACGCCGATCATGCGGCCCATCCCTATCGGAGGCTCTTTATCGAGCTCGCGCTTGATTTCGTGATCATGTTCTTCGTGATGTACGCAATGATCGCAAGTACAAGACATCTCTATTTCAATATCGGCAATGTTTACATGACCTTAATGATGGTCGCGCCGATGCTGGCGCTCATGATTCTCTTCATGGGCAAAATGTACCCCTCCCCCTCAACCAATCGCCTGCTGGTGGGGCTTGCCGCGCTCATTTTCGCGGTTGGCTGGTTTGGTATGCGCGAACAGCTGGGCGTGGGTGATGCCCAGTTCCTGCGTTCGATGATTCCACACCATAGCGGGGCCATTCTGATGTGCGACAAGGCGAAATTGACCGACCCGGAAACAGTCAAGCTTTGTCATAATATTGTCGCGGCGCAGGAACGCGAAATTGCGCAAATGCAGGCCATTTTACAAAGAATTGAAAGGTAGCTTGATGACGCTGTCTCTAAGCCGCCGTCAAATTTTGCGGGGCGCGACAATGGCCGGCGGCTCGCTCGCGCTCAGTCCACTTTTTCCGGCATGGGCGAGGAGCGGAACGCCCGGCCTCGCCGCCCCGTTGGCAATCGTTTCCGGCAATGAAATTGCACTCAGCATCGGCCATGCGATGCTGCCGGTGGGCGGTCGCGAGGGCCACGCAATCGGGATCAATGGGACCTCGCCAGGGCCGATCATTCGCCTGAAGGAAGGCCAGAACGTCCGGCTTGCGGTGACCAACGCGCTTTCGGAGGATAGTTCGATCCACTGGCATGGGCTGCTATTGCCGTTCCAGATGGATGGAGTGCCCGGTGTCAGCTTCCCGGGGATCAAGCCTGGCCAGACATTTGTCTACGATTTTCCGGTCCGCCAGTCGGGCACATATTGGTACCACAGTCATTCCGGTATGCAGGAAGCGATGGGCATGTATGGCGCGATCGTCATCGACCCTGCCGGGCCCGATCCGGTCGCCTATGACCGCGAGCATGTGATCCTGCTGGCCGACTGGAGCTTTATGCATCCGCACACGATTTTGCGGAAACTGAAGGCGCAGGGCGGCTATTTCAACATGCAGAAGCAGACTCTTTCGGGCCTCATCAAAGGCCAGGACCAGTCCGCTGCGGAACGCCGGATGTGGGCCGAAATGCGCATGGACCCGACCGATATTTCGGATGTTACGGGTTCCACCTACCATTACCTCGTCAACGGCCATGACAGCGGCGCCAACTGGACCGGTCTGTTCACGCCGGGCGAGCGGGTGCGGCTGCGGATCATAAATGCTTCGGCCATGACCAATTTCAATGTCCGGCTGCCTGGCCTGCCGATGACGGTAGTCGCCGCCGATGGTCAGAATGTCCAGCCGGTCGAAACCGACGAATTCCAGATCGGCATCGCCGAGACCTATGATGTCATTGTCGAGCCCAAGGAGGGCCGCGCCTATGGCTTCATTGCCGAAGCTATCGACCGTTCGGGCCAGGTTCGCGCCACCCTCGCCCCGCAGATGGGCCTTATCGCGCCCATTCCGGCGCTGCGAGAACGTCCGCTGCTGACCATGAAGGACATGGGCATGGGCGAGATGGGCATGGGCGAGATGGATATGTCGGGCAGCGGCGATATGGCCGGGATGGACCATGCTGCGATGGGTAATGATGCGGGGGGCCATGATATGGGCGCGATGAAGATGCGCGATCCCGATGTCGCGCCGCAGGTCAAGCTGGGGCCAGGTGTGGCCACTTTGTCGCCCATGCCGATGGACCGGACCGGTGAGCGCCCGACCGGGCTCGAAAAGGTCGATCACCGGGTCCTTACCTACAAAGATCTCAAGTCACTTGCGCCCAATCCCGATACCCGCAAACCGTCGCGCGAAATCGACATCCATCTGACTGCCAACATGGAACGGTACATGTGGTCGTTCGATGGCGAGAAGTTCAGCGATCGCACCGAGCCGATTCCCTTCCGGCATATGGAGCGGGTCCGCGTCAATCTGATCAACGACACCATGATGCCGCACCCGATCCATCTTCACGGCCATTTCTTCGAAGTGGTGACCGGCAATGCGGGCCATCATCCGCTGAAGCACACCGTCAATGT
>JANNAE010000050.1:0-7080 GCA_031383985.1 Novosphingobium sp.
CATCTCAAAGATCGGCGAAATACTCGATCTGGGGGTCAAGGCCGGACTTGTTGAGAAGTCGGGTGCCTGGTTCAGCTATGATTCGATCAGGGTCGGCCAGGGGCGTGAAAACTCCAAGACCTTCCTCAAGGAAAATCCAGAACTTTGCGACAAGTTGGAAGCCGCCATTCGCGGCCAGACCGACAAGGTCGCCGAGGTGATGATGACGGGTCCGGACGCGGAAGACGACATCTGATCTTCAGGGGAGGGCGCCTTCCCCTACCCCCCGGCGCCCTTCACCAAAACAGGACCGGCGCGGTGTTCCTACGGGAGCCGCGCCGGTCTTTTTTGTGTCATCCTTCGCTTCCCCCCGGATGGCCATGCGTTCGGCAGTTGACGCAACTGAGCTTGCTCCCAATAAGGCGCGATGCTCCGCTCAATCCAGCTCATCGGCCTCCCCACCGACAGCAATTCGTCCTTCGCTCGGGGGCCGGCGCTGGCTCCCGCCGCGATCCGCGCCGCCCTGTGGAGTGACCGGGGCAATCTTTCCTGCGAGAATGGCACGGAGATCGGCACCGATTTCACCCTCAAGGATTGCGGCGATCTGGCACTGGTTGAAACGTCTGCGGATGACGGGCTGATTCGTGACGGGGTTGCCGCCAGCCTGCAGGCCGGCGCCGTCCCGATCCTGCTTGGCGGCGATCATATGGTGAGCTTTCCGATCCTCCAGGCCGTCCATGCCCGCCATGGCCCGGTCGAAATTCTTCATTTCGATGCCCATCCCGACCTTTACGATGATTTTGACGGCAATCCGCGCAGCCATGCCTCGCCGTTTGCCCGGGTGATGGAGGCGGGACTTGCCAGCAGGCTGGTGCAAGTAGGTATCCGCACGCTCAATCGGCATTGCCGGGCGCAGGCCGATCGTTTCGGGGTGGAGATCATCCCCATGCCGGACTTCACCCCGCACACTGTCCCGGTCCTGACCGGTCCGCTTTACCTTAGCATTGACCTTGACGGCATCGACCCGTCCGAGGCACCCGGGGTCTCGCACCCTGAGCCCGGCGGACTGACACTTCGCGAAGTGCTCTCGGTTTTGCGCCGCCAGCGCGCGCCGATTGTCGGCGCCGATATCGTCGAACTCAATCCGCGCTTCGACCAAAATGACCGCACCGCGATCCTCGCCGCGAAACTGGTGCGCGAAGTCGCTGCTCTGATCACCCGCAATGGCCGCTAGGCGTGCGCGGCGTCAGGCTGCCATCGCCGAATGCGCCTTCACCACCTCGTCGGCCTGCTTGCCGCTTAACTCGGCGAGGTGATCGAAGGTCGCGGTGAAGCTTGCCAAGCCCTGGCTGAGCGAGCGCAATTCGGCATCCAGACCATCGAGGCCCGCCTCCGGCAAGAGGGCCTCGACCCGTTCCCACCGCGACCAGTCGGGATGGGGTGACAGGCCAAGGATATGGCCGCGCCGGCTCGACACAACCGATCCGGCCTTCGATCCGGTCCCGGCAGGCGTATTGATCGTTACCCGGCAGACCGGCTCAAGCACATAGGGCGCAGCGCTGGCCAGCGCCTCGTTCATCGCGATCCGGCCAGCGATGCGGAACGCCAGCTCCGAGCTGTCGACCGAATGATAAGACCCGTCGGTCAGTGTTACCGCAACATCGACCACCGGAAAGCCAAGCGGGCCTTTCAGGCAAGCATCGCGCACGCCCATTTCGACCGCCGGTATCCATTGCTTGGGGACGACCCCGCCGCTGATCCGATCCTCGAACAGAAATCCGGCGCCGCGCTCGAGCGGGCGGATTTCGATGATGCAGTCGCCGTACTGGCCATGGCCGCCCGATTGCTTCTTGTGCCGCCCGCGCTGGCGGGCGGATTTGCGGATCGATTCGCGATAGGCGATCTGCGGCGCCTTGCTATCGACCGCGACGCCATAACGCCGTTGCAGTCGGTTGAGGACCAGCTGGAGATGTTCATCATTGATCCCGCGCAAGATCGATTGGTGGGATGCGTCATCCTGGGACCATTCCAGCGCCGGGTCCTCTTCGCACAGCTTGTGAAGCGCGGCTGACAGCTTGACGTCATCGCGGCGATCGCGCGGGGTGATCGCTATGGCGGCGTTGCGGGCCGGATATTCGATCGCGCAGTCGGCAGCGGACCGGGCTGCGGCGCCCTTGCGCGTGAGCAGCATCCCGCTGCGGGCGGTATCGACTTTGGTAACGGCGATGATGTCGCCCGGCACGGCGCTGGCAAGTTTGGCGGTCTTGTCGCCCTGGACGAAAAACATCGCGCCGGTCCGGGCCAGCTTGTCGCCCATCACCAGCTCGTCGCCTTCATCCAGCGGTTCGCCGAGTACCCGGCCGAGCGCCATCCGTCCCATGGCGCCGCCATTGGCGATCTTGAAAATATGCAGCCCGCCCTCTGCGCCGCCCACCCGCCGGGCAGCGGCATCGGGCGCGGGCGTTTCATGACGCAGCATTTTGAGCAACCGCCTGACCCCGCCGCCCGTTAGCGCCGATCCGAACACTACCGGCACCACCTTGTTGGCGGCAGCATCGCTGGCCAGATCGGCCATCACCAGTTCACGATCAGGGGCTTCATCCGTCAGTAGCACTTCAAGCAAGGCATCGTCGAAATCGGCCAGGGTTTCGAGCAGATGGGCACGCTCGGCCTGTTCGCGCGGGGCGATTTCAGCGGGAATTTCGATCACTTCGGATGCCGTGCCGGGGCGGTAGCGATAGGCCCTTTCGAGTGCGACATCGACATAACCGGTAACCTGCTCGTTCTCGCGAATCGGAATTTGCCGCATGATCAGCGGTTCACGGCTGATCGGGACAAGTTCCGTCATCACTTCACGCAGTGCGCCGACGTGGGAATTCTCGATCTTGTTGACGAAGATTGCGTGAGGGATGCCCAGCTCATCCAGTCGGCGCAGCAGGGGTTCGGCCAGCGCGACCCTGGCGGGATCAGCGTCGATTACCACCAGCGCGAGGTCGGTGGAATGGAGGCCGGCCAGTCCATCGGCGGCAAACCCGGGCGCGCCGGGCATGTCGATCACTGCAAAGCGATCGCCAAGATAGTCGAAGTGGGAGAGGTTGATCTCGGTCGATCCATGCCGGGCCCTGGCTTCCGGGCTAGCGTCGCCCACTGTCGTTCCGGCATCGACACTGCCCTGCCGTTTGATCGCGCCGCTGGCGAACAGCAGCGCCTCGGCAAGGCTGGTTTTTCCCGTGCCGGCCGGTCCGACCAGCGCAATCGCGCGGGTGAGCGGGGCACGGGTTGGTTTACTGCCGCTGAAATGACCATTAGGATTGGTGTTGCCCATCGTCGCCTCCTCATCTGTGAAGGCGCGCCGGGCGCTTGTCTCCGGCCAGACGCGCTAAAGACTGACGCGATGCTCTGCTTGTTGGCGGCGAGTCGCAAGTGGAATCACGCTTGCGCGTTGCCCCGGCCCGACTTAGCTTTGCGGCCATGACTACAGGGATGGATTGGCAGACGCAGGTCGGCCGCAGCTGGGCACAGATGTATCCGCAAACTGACCGTGCCTTTGCCGGGCTGACGCAGCGATTGCTTGATCGAATCGCCGGATATGACGGGGACACTGTGCTGGATGTCGGCTGCGGTGCGGGCGAGCTGTCGATTGCGATTGCCCGGAGCAGATCGCATGCCCAGGTGATCGGTCTCGATGTGTCGCCAGATTTGATCGAGGTGGCTCGGCAGCGCGGGGCGAACCATGGCAACGTCGAATTCGTTCACGGTGATGCTTTGCTGTGGCAGCGCGATCATTTCGTGCCGCAACTGCTGGTGTCGCGCCATGGGGTGATGTTTTTCGACGATCCGCTGGCGGCATTCACTCATCTGCGCGGGATTTCCGGATCCGGGGCCGGGCTGGTATTCTCCTGCTTTCGCAGCCCCCGCGAGAACCGCTGGGCGTCCGATATCGCCGATTTGCTGGAGCTCCCGCACACCGCGAATCTGCACGTACCGGGTCCTTTCGCCTTTGCCGATCCCCAATATGTCGAGCCGATCCTGCACGCGGCCGGCTGGAAGGAGATCGATTTCGAACCGGTCGACTTTGCCTATATTGCCGGAATGGGCGCCGATCCGGTTGACGATGCGAGCGGCTTCTTTTCCCGCATTGGCCCCGCTGCCGCTGCGTTGCGCGAGATGGAAGGCGCAGCGCGGGAACAGGGCGAGGCGCGGATTGCTGAATGGCTTGAGGCGCACCGCAGCAACGATCTGGTGGCGTTTGCTGCGGCGGCGTGGATTGTGACCGCAAAGGCATAATTATTTTACGATTCCCCGAATTGCGCCTTCCATCTTGTCGGAGTTCCGCCGCTGCCCTATCGGCGCTGGAATGAGCTCGACCAATGAAATCCGCCGGTCCTTCCTCGATTACTTCGCGGCCAATGGCCACGAAGCAGTCCCCTCTGCGCCGCTGGTGCCGTATAACGACCCGACGTTGATGTTCACCAATGCGGGCATGGTCCCGTTCAAGAACGTCTTCACCGGGCTCGAGACGCGCGTCATCCCCCGCGCAGCCAGTTCGCAGAAATGCGTCCGCGCCGGGGGCAAGCACAATGATCTGGACAATGTCGGCTATACCGCGCGGCATCACACATTCTTTGAAATGCTGGGGAATTTCTCCTTTGGCGACTATTTCAAGGAACAGGCGATCATCCATGCTTGGACATTGTTGACCAGGGAATGGGGTCTTCCCGCTGATAAATTGACCGTCACCGTCTATCACACCGATGACGAGGCTTTCGATCTGTGGCGCAAGATTGCCGGCCTGCCGGAACAGCGGATCATCCGCATTCCCACCTCGGACAATTTCTGGTCGATGGGCGATACCGGGCCGTGCGGTCCGTGCTCGGAAATCTTCTACGATCACGGCGACCACATCTGGGGCGGGCCTCCGGGCTCTCCGGATGAGAACGGCGACCGGTTCATCGAGATCTGGAATCTGGTGTTCATGCAGTTCGAACAGGCCGCAGACGGCACCCGGACGAGCCTGCCCAAGCCCAGCATTGATACCGGGATGGGGCTCGAACGCCTTGCTGCGGTGATGCAAGGGCAGCATGACAATTACGAAACCGACACTTTCCGCGCGCTGATCGCTGCCTCGGAAGGGCTGACCGGGGTTGCTGCCGAGGGTGACAATCGCGCCAGCCACCGGGTGATCGCCGATCATCTCCGCTCGGTCAGCTTCCTGCTGGCGGATGGCGTACTGCCGTCCAACGAAGGGCGCGGCTATGTGCTGCGGCGGATCATGCGCCGGGCCATGCGCCACGCGCATCTGCTGGGGGCCAAGGATCCGCTGATGCACCGGCTGGTGCCCGCGCTGGTCACCGAAATGGGTGCCGCCTATCCTGAACTGGGCCGCGCTCAGCCGCTGATCCAGGAAGTGCTGGAGCGCGAGGAAACCCGGTTTCGCCAGACGCTGCACAATGGCCTGAAGCTGCTGGACGAGGCGACCTCGGCGCTGGGTGCAGGCAATAGTCTGCCCGGCGAAACTGCCTTCAAGCTCTACGACACATTCGGCTTCCCCTATGATCTGACCGAGGACGCGCTGCGTGCCCGCGGGATTGGCGTGGACAAGGCTGGCTTCGATGCCGCGATGGCGCAGCAGAAAGCCGCGGCGCGGGCGGCGTGGAAGGGCTCGGGCCAAGCCGCTGACGGCGAAGTGTGGTTCGACATTGCCGAGCGCGAAGGCAGCACCGAATTCACCGGCTATGCCGCAACCAGCGGCGAGGGCCAGGTCGTGGCACTGGTCAAGGACGGCAAGGAAGTCCAGTCAGCCGAAAAGGGTGACGAAGTCATCGTCCTGACCAACCAGACGCCGTTCTATGGCGAAAGCGGCGGCCAGACCGGCGATGCCGGAACGATCACCAGCACCGATGGCGCGGCTTTGTATGTGGAGGATACCGCCAAACCCTTGGGCCGGCTCCATTCCCATCGCGCGCGGGTCGAGGGCGGGGAGATCCACGTCGGCGATACGGTGCATCTCCAGATCGATGTCGCGCGCCGCGATGCGATCCGCGCCAACCATTCGGCGACGCATCTGCTGCACGCAGCGCTGCGCAACCGGCTGGGCGCGCATGTCACCCAAAAGGGGTCCCTGGTTGCGGCCGATCGGTTGCGGTTCGATTTCTCGCACCCCACCGCGCTTGTCCCAGACGACATCGCGGCGATCGAGGCGGAAGTGAACGCCGAGATTCGCCGGAACGAACCGGTCAGCACCAGACTGATGACCCCTGACGATGCGATCGCGGCTGGGGCGATGGCGCTGTTTGGCGAAAAATACGGCGATGAAGTCCGTGTGCTGAGCATGGGGCTGTCCGATCGCGCGCCCTATTCGGTCGAACTGTGCGGCGGCACTCACGTGCGCGCATTGGGCGATATCGGCGTGCTGCGGATCGTCAGCGAAAGCGCGGTGAGCTCGGGCGTCCGCCGGATCGAAGCGCTGACCGGCGAAGGTGCGCGCCAGTGGCTGATAACCCGGGAGGATCAGCTCAAGGGGGCGGCCAGTCTGCTCCGCACCACACCCGACGAGGTCGAGGCGCGGGTCGCGGCGCTGCTCGATGAACGCAAGAAGCTCGAGCGTGAGCTGGTAGGCGCGAAGCAGGTGCTGGCCCTCAACGGTATTGACCTAATTTCGGGCAGCACCTCAATCAAGTTCACCTCTACGGCAACACTGACGGACTCAGTTGGAGGCACGCCTTTCAAGGATCAGATTCTCCCTGAGTTTGATCCCAAAGGCCTCCGTTCGATAGTCGATGAATTTAAGCGGGAGCTCGGATCAGGCGTGGTTGTGGTTGTTTCGGTCAATGAAGGTCGTGGGACTATCGCGATTGGCGTCACCGATGATCTCACCGCACGCTTCAGTGCAGTCGATCTGGTCCGGGTCGGCGTCGAAACGCTCGGCGGCAAGGGCGGCGGCGGCCGGCCTGACATGGCGCAAGGTGGCGGGCCGGATGGGACCAAGGCGGCAGAGGCAATTGCGGCGGTGAAAGCAGTGCTGGCGGGGTAAATATAACCCCATCCGTTCGTGTCGAGCGAAGTCGAGACACGTTGTGCGCGGTGTCTCGACTTCGCTCG
>JANNAE010000077.1:0-23854 GCA_031383985.1 Novosphingobium sp.
CTGCACCACGGTCAGATCGGGAATGATCGCGCCCAGCCCGTCCAGATTGGACGCTGGCAACGCGAGGTCATCCATCGCCCAGATCACCAGTGTCGGGATCTTGAGATCGGGCAGCCGCGGCGGCGTATAGCCGGCGGGAACCGCGAACAGTGCGTCCATCGGCGGCACGTCGATCGGGCTTGCACGATACCAGTTGAGCATCCCGAAACAGGCCTCGCGGTCTTGCCAGTCGGCCAGCAGCGCGTCGCGTTCTTCGGGTTCCATCACCGAGGGGCGATCCCATTTGACCACCTTCATCAGCAGCCCGGTCAGGCCGTGTTCTCGCACCAGCGCATCATTGGCGGGGTCGCGGAATTCGCGCATATACTGGCTGGCGGCGCGCTGGCCTGGGGGGTGGCCTTGCTGGGACAGGCCAACCGCCGCGTTACCCGCGCCGTTATCGCCAACGCGCCGCATCCGCTGATCTTCCAGAAGCTGCTCTACACCGATCCGCAGCAGCGTGCTGCCAGCCAGTATATGCGCGAATTCCGCGACCCCGCCAACGATGCGCTGGTGCGCGAACACGGCCTGACCGGGCTGCTGATGAAGGTGGTCAAATGGGATCGCCCCTCGAAAATGGAGCCGGAAGAACGCGATGCGCTGCTGGCGGATTGGCAAGACCGCGACGCCTGTTTCGGGATGCTCAACTGGTATCGCGGCAGCGCGATGGATGTCCCGCCGATGGATGCCCCGTTTGCGGTTCCGGCCAGCTATACACCCCCGCCGCTGCCCGATCTCAAGCTCCCGACGCTGGTAATCTGGGCACTGGATGACCTCGCCCTGCCCGCGTCCAATCTGGACGGGCTCGATACGATCATTCCCGATCTGACGTTGGTGCAGGTGCCCGATTGCGGCCATTTCGTCACCTGGGAGGCGCCGCAAGCCTTCAATGCCGCGCTCGATGCCTTCCTGGCCCGGACCGCGAATGCCGCCTGAGCCGTTGCCCTCGGCCCGCCCCGGCGGGTTCGGCGCCGCCGTCGCCGCAGCCAACCAGCGCGCGCGGCGATCACTGTTGCGCAACCATGGCGGCGGCGCTGCGCCGGTCAGCTTCCTCGAATTGTTCTTCGATCTGGTTTATGTCTTCGCGATAACCCAGCTGTCGCTTTTCTTGCACCATCACCTTGATCTGGTTGGTTTTATTCAAGGCATGGTGCTGTTCCTGGCGCTGTGGTGGGCCTGGATGTACACCACCTGGGCTTCCAACTGGGCCAATCCCGATCGCCTGCCGGTGCGGCTGATGATGCTGGCGCTGATGGTGCTAAGCCTGCTGATGGCGGTGGCAGTCCCCAATGGTTTGACCGGCAGCGCCGCGCTGTTTGCCGGCAGCTATGTCACGCTCCAGCTGGGGCGGACGCTGTGCATGGCGGCGATGTTTGCGGGCGAGAACCGGGCCAATGCGGTCAACATGATCCGGATCGCGCTGTGGTTCACGTTCTCCGCGCTGTTCTGGGGCATTGGCGCCGTGCGCAGTGCGGACGAACGACTGGGCTGGTGGTTGGTGGCGCTGGCAATCGAATATGCCGGACCGATGGCAATGTACCGATTTCCGGGACTGGGCCGGTCAAGCGCGGCAAATTGGGACATTTCGGGCAGCCACATGGCAGAGCGCTGCGCGCTGTTCATCATCATCGCGCTGGGTGAAGGGATCGTGGTGACCGGGTCGACCTTCCTGGGCCTTGAGATGACCAGCGGTTCGATGCAGGCGTTCCTGATTGCCTTCGCCAGCTCGGCGCTGATGTGGTGGCTCTATTTCGATCTGGGCGCAGTGCGCGGCGCGCGCCATATCCAGGACCACAGCCAACCGGGGCTGGTTGCGCGCAATGCGTTCACCTATTTGCATATGCCGATCGTGGCGGGAATCGTGATCTACGCGGTCGCCGATGCACTGCTGCTGGAACATTGGTCGGAGCCAGCGGACCAGACCCTGGTGCTGACGCAATGCGGCGGCGCGATCCTCTATCTGACCGGGCTCGGTTATTTCAAACGCTTCGGCAATCGCTATGCCAATTTCCCGCTGTCGCACCGCATCGGGCAGCTGCTGTTTGGGCTGCTGGGCATCTGGGGCTGGTTTGGCGCACCGCAGGTGCTTGGTTTTGCCAGCCTCGGCGTCGTGACCTTCCTGCTGGTCGCGGTGTGGGAATGGGTTTCCTACCACGGCGGCTGGATCGAGCCGATGGAAGCGCGCGGCTGGGGCTTCGCTATCGCCGTGCGCCGCCGGACCGACGCCCGCAATGCTGCCCGTGCGGCGAGGATCGAAGCTACCCCCGCCAATCAATAGTGGCACCGTGAGGGTGCGCCCGGGCCAGCATCTGCGGTTCGGCCCCATCCGGCCAGTAGCGCACCACCAGCTCGTGCAGATGCACCGTCCGGTTGGCCTCCAGCGCAATCCAGGCGAGCGGACGATCCGCGGTTGCCTTGGCCCCGGCAGCTTCCATCGCGGCAGTCACCCGCGCCTGCTGATCCTTGGGGACATATTGCCAGACGATCGAATGCATCAGCACCCGGGTGGTTCCGGCCACCTGCGGCCGGGCCAGTTCCGCCTCGACAAATTCAGCCGCGTTCATCTGCACCAGATCGGGCTGCGACTTGCCCGCCTCGGCAACAGCGGCTGCCATCCGCTCAAACCGGACGGTGTGTTCGGGCCAGATATAGGCTTTGAGCCGCAGCGCCTGGGCCGGATCGGCAAGGTTTACCGGGGCGACATCGCAGCCCTTGGTCGAGGCGATCTCGATGGTGTGATCGGGCGGTGGATTGCCCTGCCATTCGGGCGCAAACCGCATCGCCCCGGGTTCCGGCCCGACTTGCACCCCGGCCAGATCATAATGGTAGCGCGCCAGCATCAGGTTGATCCCCGCGCTCGAGCCGATTTCCAGGCACTCGAAGCGTGGGTTCAAGCCGCGCTCTGCCAGCCACAGCATCGCCCCAATGAAATTGGACGATCGCCCGGCCTCGTTGGTTTGCGGCGGTCCATCGAGCCAAGGGAGCAGCGCCGCCTCATGGCTATGGAGCGCTGCGCCGATGATCGCGGCATCATCCGCGCCCGGTGCCCCGCCATAGATCCGGGCCAGCGCCGGTTCATTCCCGCCGAGATGAAGCGCATGCAGCCCGCCCGCGATCCGCAGCGGCAGCGCATCGGCCAGCGGCGCGCCCGGCCAGTGCCGCACCGCATCGAGGATCACCCCGCGCATCCCCCGGCGCAACAACTCGAGTAGAGCGGCACAAACCCGCGCGGTGATCGGTGCATCGGCGGCCTGACAATAGGCAACCTGGTTGGCGAATGCGGTGAGGATCGCATCGCTGCCGCTCGCGTCGATGTCGATGTACTGATACTTGTCGTTCATCGCCTGATCCTTGCCCTTTCAGCCCATGCCGCCTAAACGCGCCGCGCTATGACCACACAGCTCACATTCGCCGTCCCCAAGGGCCGCATCCTCGATGAGGCGCTGCCGTTGATGGCACGTGCCGGTGTGGTGCCCGAAGCCGCCTTTCACGACAAGGGCAACCGCGCGCTCTCATTTGCCTGCGACCACCCCGAAATGCGGCTAATCCGCGTCCGTGCATTCGATGTGGCAACTTTTGTGGCCCATGGCGCGGCGCAGGCCGGGATTGTCGGCTCCGATGTGGTCGAGGAATTCGCCTATTCCGATCTCTATGCCCCGGTCGATCTCGACATCGGCCATTGCCGCCTGTCAGTGGCGGAGCCAGCCGGGCAGGACGACAACACGGCCGCCAGTCACTTGCGGGTTGCGAGCAAGTACCCCAACCTGACCCGCCGCCACTTTGAGCGCATGGGTATCCAGGCCGAGGTGGTAAAACTCAACGGCGCGATGGAGCTGGCCCCGGGGCTTGGCCTCGCCAGCCGGATCGTCGATCTGGTTTCAACCGGACAGACGCTCAAGGACAATGGCCTGGTTGAGACCAGCGTGATCCTGCCTGTCTCGGCGCGGCTGATCGTCAATCGGGCTGCGCTCAAGACCGATGAGCGGGTTGGCCGGCTGGTCGAGGCGTTCCGGGCGCTGATCGCCGAACTCAAGGCCGCCTGATGCTGCGTCTCAATTCCAGCGATGCCAGATTCGAGCAAGCCTTCCGCCGGCTGGTCCGTGACCGGCGCGAGAGCAACGGCGATGTCGCGCGCGATGTGAAGATCATCCTCGATGATGTGCGGAACCGCGGCGACGAGGCTGTGGTCGAACTCACCGCGAAATTTGATGGGCATGTCCTGGGCGCTGACGCTGACTGGCGGATTTCGGCGGAAGCCTGCCGTGAGGCTTTCGATGAACTAAAGCCCGATCTGCGCGCCGCGCTGGAACTGGCGGCGCAGCGGATCCGGGCCTTTCATGAAGCCCAGCGCCCGGCGGACCGCGACGATACCGACGCGGTCGGAGTGCGGATGGGCGCGATCTGGCGGGCTGTCGATGCCGCCGGGCTCTATGTTCCCGGAGGCCGCGCGGCTTATCCCTCCTCGCTGCTGATGAATGCGATCCCGGCCAAGGTGGCAGGCGTTGAGCGCCTGGTGGTGGTCACGCCCTGCCCCAAAGGTCAGATCAATTCGCTGGTACTGGCCGCCGCGCATCTGGCCGGCGTAGACGAGCTGTGGCGGATCGGCGGGGCGCAGGCGATCGCCGCACTCGCCTATGGCACGGAGCGGATTCAGCCGGTCGATGTCATCACCGGCCCCGGCAATGCCTGGGTGGCCGAAGCCAAGCGCCAGCTGTTCGGCGTGGTGGGCATCGATATGGTCGCGGGGCCCAGCGAAATCCTGGTGATCGCCGATGGTAAGAACGACCCCGAGTGGACCGCCGCAGACTTGCTCAGCCAGGCCGAACACGATCCCGCCGCACAATCGATCCTGATTACTGACGACGCGCTGTTCGCCGATACGGTGGCCGACCGGATCGGGGTCGAGCTGGCGATGCTGCCCAGCGCACGGGTGGCGAGCGAAAGCTGGAATACTCACGGCGTAATCATCGAGGTGGCGCATCTGGACGAGGCCCCGGCGCTCGCCAATGCGCTGGCGGCCGAGCACGTCCAACTGGCGGTCGAAAATCCCGAACCGCTGCTCCATTCGATCCGCCATGCCGGATCCGTATTCCTTGGCCGGATGACCCCCGAAGCGGTGGGTGATTATGTTGCCGGGCCCAACCATGTACTGCCTACCGGGCGCCGGGCGCGGTTCTCCTCAGGGCTTTCGGTGCTTGATTTCATGAAGCGCACCAGTTTCATCCAGCTCGATGAAACCGCCCTGCAAGCCATTGGTCCGGCCGCCATTGCGCTCGCTGAAGCCGAAGGCCTGCCCGCGCACGCGCGCTCAATCGAAGTAAGGCTTGGGATATGAGCAAGAGTCAGTCGCGCGCTGCCGCCCGCCTTGCTGCGGTTCAGGCGCTGTATCAGCAGGAGATGGAGCAGACGCCGATGGTGCTGCTGCTCGACGAATTCCATCAGCACCGCCTCGGCGCCGAGATCGACGATGATCAATATGCCGCCGCCGAAGTCAGCTTTTTTGACGATGTCGTCAAAGGCGTCACTGCCCGCCGCGTTGAAATCGATACGCTGCTGGCAGATCGGCTGGCCGAAGGCTGGACGCTGGCCCGGCTCGACAAGACCATGCTTCAAATTCTGCGCGCTGGCACTTATGAACTCCTCGCCCGCGCCGATGTCCCGACCGGCAGCGTGATCAATGAATACCTCGATGTCGCCCACGCCTTCTTCGCCGCACGCGAGGCTAAATTCGTCAACGGCGTGCTCGATGCCGTGGCGAAGGCGGTTCGCTAGGCCCGTGCGTTGAGCGGCGAGCTCGCCCTGATCGAAGCTCTGCGCGGGATCGCCACCCATCCCGGCGCGCGCAACCTCGATGATGATGCCGCGGTGATCGACTTCGGCGGCGAGGCGCTGGTCCTCACCCACGATACGCTGGTCGAAGGGGTGCATGTGCTGCCCGGGCAAGATCCGGCCGACGTCGCCTGGAAGCTCGTCGCCACCAACATGTCCGATCTTGCCGCCAAGGGCGCCGAGCCGGTCGGCGTGCTGCTGGGCTATATGATGGGCCGCGATGACGCCCGCTTCCTGACCGGGCTTGGTCAGGCGCTCGAGCATTACGGCGCGCCGCTGCTGGGCGGCGACACGGTTTCCTGCGCTGGCCCGCAAGTGCTGGGGCTAACCGCGTTCGGCCGGGCGACGCATCGTCCGGTGCCGTCGCGTTCGGGTGCCCGGGTGGGCGATCTCCTGTATCTGACCGGGCCGGTTGGCGCAGCAATGTTAGGGCTGGAGGCCTTGCGCGCCGGATCGGGAGACAGCCTCGCCTATCGCCGCCCCCGCGCCTTGCTGGCCGAGGGCCAGGCACTCGCCCCGCTGGTCAGCGCGATGATGGATGTCTCGGACGGGTTGCTGCTCGATGCCACCCGGCTGGCCAAGGCTTCGGGCGTGACCCTGGCGATTGCGCGTGCCGCCGTTCCCATCGCCACCCCCGAAGCGCGCCGCGACGACGCGCTGTGCTGGGGCGATGATTATCAGCTGCTGTTCACGGCTCCGCCCGGCACTGCACTACCGGTGGCTGCCGCGCTGATCGGAACAGTCCTGGCGGGTAGTGAATTCCCGGTGTTGCTTGACGGCACCCCGCCAGCGGGCGCGCTGGGCTACGAACACCGCTAGCGCGCTCCGCCGGGGAAAAGCCCCTACGAAACCGATGGTAAAGCGTTGCATTAGGCAGATTCCTGCTTATAGCCACGCGGGACTGCCCCGCTTTCGCGGGGTTTGTGTTATGGAAAACTCAATAGGGGGAGCGCTTCCGTGAATATCGTCACGATCGCGATGGTCTTGGGACTAGTCGCCGTAGCTTACGGAATTTTCACCAGCCGTCAGGTGCTTAGCGCCTCGGCCGGTAACGAAAAGATGCAAGAGATCGCTGCCGCGATCCAGGAAGGTGCGCAAGCCTATCTCACGCGTCAGTATCGCAGCATTGCGATCGTCGGCGCGATAGTCGCCGTCCTTGTGTTTGTTTTCCTTGATATGCCGCGCGGTGGGGCTCCGGTTTCGACGGCGGGCTTCCTGCTCGGCTCGATCCTCTCGGGTGCAACCGGCTTCATCGGCATGAATATTTCGGTCCGGGCCAACGTCCGCACCGCAGCTGCCGCGCAAACTGGCCTGCAACAGGGCCTGACGCTAGCGTTCCGCGCTGGCGCGATCACCGGCATGCTGGTAGCTGGCCTCGCGCTACTCGCGATCGCCGGTTACTACTGGTATCTCACCGGCCCCGCTGGCCACACGGTTGGCGGCAAGGACCGCACGGTCGTCGATGGCCTCATCGCCCTCGCGTTCGGTGCTTCGCTGATCTCGATCTTCGCGCGTCTCGGCGGCGGTATCTTCACCAAGGCTGCTGACGTCGGGGCCGATCTGGTCGGCAAGGTCGAAGCTGGAATTCCCGAAGACGATCCACGCAACCCCGCGGTTATCGCGGACAACGTGGGTGACAACGTTGGCGACTGCGCCGGTATGGCCGCCGATCTGTTTGAAACCTATGTCGTCACCATCGGGGCGACGATGGTGCTGACCGCGCTGTTGCTCAAGAACGTCGGCGATCTGCTGATGCCGATGATGGCATTGCCGCTGCTGATCGGCGGCGTCTGCATCATCACCTCGATCATCGGTACCTACTTTGTCCGTCTGGGCGGCGGCAAGAACATCATGGGCGCGATGTACAAGGGCTTCCTGGTGACGGCGGTCCTTTCGGTCCCGGCGATCTGGTGGGCAATCAGCTATGCGCTCGGCGGCAATATGGAAACTGCCATCGGCGATCAGGCCTTCAACGGCCGGACACTGTTTTACTGCGCGTTCCTCGGCCTGGTCATCACCGGGCTGATCATCTGGATCACCGAGTACTACACCGGCACCAACTATCGCCCGGTCCGCTCGATCGCCAAAGCTTCGGAAACCGGCCACGGCACCAATGTGATACAGGGTCTGGCCATCAGCCTTGAATCGACCGCCCTGCCGACACTGGTCATCTGCGCCGGTATCGTCATCGCATATCAGCTGGCAGGTCTTATCGGCATTGCCTATGCGGCCACTGCCATGTTGGCGCTGGCCGGCATGGTCGTTGCGCTCGACGCTTACGGTCCGGTTACCGACAATGCCGGTGGTATTGCCGAAATGGCCGGCCTCGACGATTCGGTCCGTGAAAAGACCGACGCGCTCGATGCGGTGGGCAACACTACCAAGGCTGTAACCAAGGGTTATGCGATTGGTTCAGCCGGCCTTGCCGCACTGGTCCTGTTCGCGGCCTATACTAACGATCTCAAGGAGTTCTTCCCAGATCTACAGGTCAACTTCAGCCTCGAAAACCCCTATGTCATCGTCGGGCTGCTGCTTGGCGCGCTTCTGCCGTACCTGTTCGGGGCGATGGGCATGACCGCTGTGGGCCGCGCTGCCGGCGAAGTGGTCAAGGATGTTCGCGACCAGTTCAAGAACAACCCCGGCATCATGACCTACGAGTCAAAGCCTGACTATGCCCGCACGGTTGACCTTGTCACCAAGGCCGCAATCCGCGAAATGATCCTCCCGTCGCTGCTGCCAGTGCTGGCACCGATCGTGGTCTACTTCGTGGTAACTGCGGTTGCCGGTCAAGCCGAAGGCTTTGCCGCGCTGGGTGCGCTACTGCTGGGTGTCATCGTTGGCGGGCTGTTCGTCGCCATCTCGATGACCTCGGGTGGCGGGGCATGGGACAATGCCAAGAAGTTCATCGAAGACGGCAACCACGGTGGCAAGGGCTCGGAAGCTCACAAGGCTGCGGTTACCGGTGACACGGTCGGCGATCCCTACAAGGATACCGCTGGTCCCGCCGTCAACCCGATGATCAAGATCACCAACATCGTTGCCCTGCTGCTGCTCGCAGCCCTAGCGGCGCAAGCCGGGGTGTAAGCCTCGCGCGATACTGTTGGTTGAATGGAAAACCCCGTCCGGACCGATCCGGGCGGGGTTTTCCTTTGGTGCAGTTGTGGCCTGCGTTAGCGATTCCTTGGTTTTCCGCTGGTAAGCCTGCTGCGCTGGCCATTCTGGCCGGAGCAACGGGGGTTAATCGCTTGGCGAGCAAGGCTGCGCTGGCTGCGTCAACATTCGCGCGGGAAACCGCCGCGCCGGTGGCTGTGCCTTCGCGTCGCCTCCTTGTCGCCAGCTGGCAGTCGATGGAAGCGGCCGACGCCCGGCGCGTCTGGGACGCTCTGGCGACCTGCGCTGCGGAACCCAACCCGTTTTTCGAAAGCTGGTACTTGCTCCCCTCGCTACGCGCGCTTGATCCGCGCGGCGCGGTCATGCTGCTGCGCTTTGAATGCGATGGTGAGCTGGCAGGACTGATGCCATTGATGCGCGAGGCCCACTATTACCGCTGGCCCATCCCGCAACTGCGCAACTGGGTACACGCCAATTGCTTCCTTGGCGTGCCGCTGGTTGCCGCGGGTCACGAACAGGCCTTCTGGCGTGCGCTGCTGAAATGGGCCGATGACAATGCGGGGCTGGCGCTGTTCCTGCACCTGTCGCATTTGCCGTTGGATGGGCCTTTGCACGATGCGCTGGCCGCGGTGCTGGCGGAACAGGGACGCACTGCCGCGCTGGTCCATCGCGAAGACCGCGCAATGCTCCAGTCCGGGCCCACGCCTCAGGATTATCTCGAGGCCGCCGTGTCAGCCAGGAAGCGCAAGGAACTGCGCCGCCAGCATGCCCGGCTCACGGAAATGGGCAATCTCCGGTTCGAACGGTGCGTTGATGGCGAAGGTCTGGCAGACTGGACCGAAAGTTTCCTGGTTCTGGAGCATTCCGGCTGGAAAGGCGCCGCCGCCTCGGCCCTGGCCTCGCACCACGCTACCCAGGCGCTGTTCCGTGAAGCGCTGGCCGGTGCCGCTGCGCAGGGCAAGCTCGAACGCCTGAACCTGTCGCTGGACGGCAGACCATTGGCGATGCTGGCCAACTTCCTTACTCCGCCGGGGGCCTTTAGCTACAAGACCGCCTTCGATGAGCGCTACGCGCGCTACTCGCCCGGAGTGCTGCTCCAGCGCGAAAATCTGGCGATGCTGGAGCGCGCCGAAATCCGCTGGTGCGATAGCTGCGCTGCGGCCGATCACCCGATGATCGACCATATGTGGCGGACCCGCCGCGCTATCGGCCGCATCTCCATCGCTATTGGCGGACCCTTGCGCCGCCGCCTGTTCGACGCGCTTGCCCGGGCCGAGCTGGGCCGCAACCCGGCCGGACTGCTGCGATGACCGTATTCTCCGTCGAGGCGCGTCAGCAGTTCGCAGCGCACTACCCCGAAGTGCCACACACCCTTGCGCACCAGCTGGGCCGTCATCCCATGCTTGAGCTTGACGCGCTAGCCGAACTGGCCGAGGTGCTGCCCGCCGGCTCGATCGAATACAACCACGCGGAACTCCCGATCGGAGTTGATGGCAAGCCCGATCCGACCGGTTTGCCGATTGGCGAAACCATCCGCCGGATCGAACAGACCGGCAGTTGGGCCGTGCTCAAGAACGTCGAACAGGTCCCGGCCTATGCCGCGCTGCTATCGGATCTGCTCGCCGAAATCCGCCCCGAGATCGAGGCGAAGACCGGCCGAATACTCAAAACCCAGGCCTTTGTGTTCATCAGCTCGCCCGGCGCAGTCACCCCTTATCATTTTGATCCGGAACACAATATATTGCTCCAGATTCGCGGGTCAAAGGTCATGACTCAGTTTCCGGCAGGGGATGCCACCTATGCGCCCAATGAGGTCCATGAGACCTACCACACCGGCGGCGGGCGCGAATTGCGCTGGCGGGATGAACTGGCAACTGGCGGCACCGCATTTCCCCTTGCCAGCGGTGAGGCGCTATTCGTGCCGGTGATGGCCCCGCACTGGGTGCGCAACGGG
Organism: Novosphingobium sp.; assembly: GCA_031383985.1. Lineage (GTDB taxonomy): Bacteria > Pseudomonadota > Alphaproteobacteria > Sphingomonadales > Sphingomonadaceae > Novosphingobium. The sequence goes on from JANNAE010000077.1 coordinate 10,934, forward strand.
CCGGCAAGCTCGGTCTCGCTGTCGATCACCTGGCGCTCGGAATGGAGCTTTGCCGAGGCCGACGCCCGGGCCTTTAACGGGATGTTGCGGCGAATCGGCCTCAGCCCGCGCAGCACCCTTCGCTGGCCGCATCGCAACGCCCTCAAGGCGAACGGCTGGCGGGTCTTCCGCAGGCTCTCCCGGCAAGGTTGACGAAGCCCGCGCTGCACCGCAAAGCCGCGCGATGGATGAAAATGAACCCAATCCCGAACAGCTGGTCGCCTGGCTGATCAAGCTGCTCGACGTCAAGGATGCGGGCGACGACAAATTCACCGGCAGACGCAGGCGTGGCGGGATTGGCCGGGTGTTTGGCGGTCAGGTCATTGCCCAGGCTCTGGCCGCCGCCGAACGCACCGTCGATCCAAGCCGCCTCGCCCATTCGTTCCACACCTATTTCCTGCGTGCTGGCAGCGAAGACCATGAAATCGATTTTGTGGTCAACCGTGATTTTGATGGCGGCAGTTTTTCCAACCGCCGCGTGGTTGCCAGCCAGCAGGGCAAACCAATCCTCAACTTCACCGCCTCATTCCAAAAGCTTGAGCAAGGGCTGAGCCATCAGGACTGCCCGATGCCGCAAGTGACCGAGCCGGACGATCTCCCCCCCGAGGCTGAATTGCGCCGCCAGTTTGCTGCTCGTGCCGATCCCGCCCAGCGTCACCTGTTCCTTCAGCCCCGCCCGATCGAACTGCGCGCAGTCGAAGGACGGCACTGGATCAACGAAGGCCCTGCCGCGCCGATCTCACACAGCTGGTTCCGTGCGGTGGCGCCCCTGCCCGATAATCCGCGCATTCACCGCGCGATTCTGGCCTATGCTAGTGACATGCAACTGCTGGGGACCGCCATCCTGCCCCATGGCCTTAGCTGGAGCCGGGGCGAAGTGGTCAGCGCCAGCCTCGACCACACGATCTGGTTCCACGACACCTTCCGCGCCGACGAATGGTTGCTCTACGCCACCGACAGCCCCTGGTCAGGCCGAGGCCGCGGTTTCAACCGGGGGCGGATTTTCACGCAGGACGGGCGGCTGGTCGCTAGTGTGGCGCAGGAGGGGATGATCCGGCGGGCAAAGCCGAAGGGGTGAGCGGCTTGTGGGTGGTTAGTATGTCCACCGCGAATTGCCTGGCTTGCTGATCAAGGTGAATGCAAATGCGATCGTGAGCGGCAAGATTTCGACGCTGAGAGGACTAGCGGGCAAGCGCTTCAGCTTGCATCACCAAGGTTGCGACCAGCCCCGTAGTTTGCCAGTCGTACTCGATCGTGCCGCCCAGTTGGCCGGACAAATTCATCAGCACCATCTTGCTTCCGAAACCGGTTAGCTTTGGGGTTTCAGAAATCTCGGGTCCGCCCGTTTCTGCCCAGACGAGTCGCAAGGTGGTATCGTCATTGGTCCCGCTGATGTCCAAAGCACCAGTCTCGGACGATAGCGACCCATGTTTCGCCGAGTTTGTCGCGAGCTCATGGAAAATCATCGCGAGTGCGGTCGCGGTCCGCTCGCCGACACCCATGCGGGGAACCGCCACCCGAGTTCTGCCGTGAAAGGCGCCGAGGTCATCATATGGTGCGACCAGAACGCTGATCAGGTCGCCCAGAAGTGCCGCTGTGCCCTGCGCGCCCGGGAGTGGTCTCACCAGATCATGGGCACGTCCCAGGGCCGACAAGCGCCGGGTCAACTCTTGTGTCATGGCCTCGACGGTCTGGACCGATCGCGAGGTAAAGGCGGTGAGGCTGGTTGCGATTGTGATCAGGTTCTTGACGCGATGGCTCATCTCTCCGGCTAGCAGCTCGTTGCTTTCCTCGGCTTGCTTCCGGCCTGTCACGTCGAGGAAGATCCCGAACAGCGTGCTGTTGACGATCCCGGCATCCGCTCCCTGGCCTCTTGCGGAAATCCAGCAGATTTCATCGTCGACAATTATGCGGAAATCAATTTCATAGGGTCCTTCGACCGACCGCGTCGCCATGAAAGCTTCGCCCACCCTGTCGCGATCCGCCGGGTGGATATTTGCCGATAACTCTTCAAACTCGATAGACGTGGAAACTGGCATGCCCCACAAGTCGAAGCCACGGGGATCCATGCTGAATTTGTTGTTATCGACATTCCATGACCATAGCGCAACGCGTGCTGCTTCTATCGCCAGTCGCAGGTGCGTTTCGCTCCAGTGGTCAGTCACGAAGTTGGCATTGCCATAGATTTGGGCCTTCTAAACAGGTGAAAAGCACCTGCACTCCCCTCGAAGCGTTGAGGATATGGGCCGCACTCTCTGGCAATACAATGGCCGCGTCGACTTCTTGCTGTCGAAGCCGAGCATGTGCTCCCGAACTGGATGCGGTCTAACGGCTGTCAGGCAATGTGTCACCCGGTGCAACCCTCCTTCACCCGCCGGGATGGTAGAAATCATAGACTGTCTGCGCCACCGCCGCGCTGACGCCGGGCGCGCGTTGAAGGTCCTCAAGCGATGCGGCGCGCACGCCTCCGGCGGTGCCGAAATGGAGCAGCAGGGCGCGTTTGCGGGCCGGGCCGATCCCTGAAATCTCATCGAGCGGCGAGGCGCTGATCGCCCGGCTGCGCTTGGCCCGGTGGGCGCCGATGGCAAAGCGGTGGGCCTCGTCGCGCAGCCGCTGGAGATAGAACAATGCCGGCGAGTTTACCGGCAGGGTCTTTTCGCGGCCATCGGCAAAGTGGAAGGTTTCGCGGCCCTCACGGCCATGGCCAGGCCCCTTGGCGACGGCGATCAGGGGAACATCGTCTACCCCCAGTTCGCTCAGCGCGTCCTTCACCGCCGACATCTGCCCCTTGCCGCCATCGATCAGCACCAGATCGGGCCAGGTCCCGCCATTTTTTTCGGGATCTTCTTCCATGGCCGAATCTTCGCTGAGAAGTCTGCTGAACCGCCGGCTGAACACTTCGTGCATCATCGCAAAGTCATCGCCCGGTGCCGTCTCTGGCCGCTTGATATTGAACTTGCGATATTGGCCCTTGAGGAAGCCATCGGGCCCGGCAACCACCATCGCTCCCAGCGCATGTGTCCCCATGATATGGCTGTTGTCATAAACTTCGATCCGCTGCGGAATTTCGGAAAGTTCAAAGAATTCTGTGACTTCACGCAATGTCTTCGCTTTGGTTCCAGTTTCGGCGAGCCGCCTCTCCAGCGCTTCCACGGCATTGCGGGTCGCCTGCTGGATCAGCCGCCGCCGGTCGCCGCGCTGGGGGACCGAGATTTCGACCTTGCCGCCGGCCCCGCTCTCCAGCGCCTCAGCCAGCAACGCCGCTTCGGCCAGCGCGCGATCGACCAAAATCAGCCGCGACGGGGGGACCTCCTCATAGAACTGGGCAAGGAAGCTGGTCATCACCTCGGCCTCGTCCAACCCTTCGGTATGACTGGGGAAGAACGCGCGGTGGCCCCAGTTCTGCCCGCCGCGAATGAAAAAGGCCTGGACGCAGAATTGACCGCCGCTGGCCGCAATCGCGAAGACATCGGCATTGCCCACACCCTCGGCGTTGATCGCCTGACTGCCCTGAATGAAAGTTGCCGCGCGCAGCCGATCACGCAGCATCGCCGCCCGTTCATAGTCCAGCGCCCCGGCCGCGGCATCCATCTGGGTGCTGATCCTGGCCTGAACCGCAGAGCTTTTCCCGCCAAGGAAATCCTTCGCCTCACTCACCAGCTCGGCATAGTCATCGGGGCTGATCCGCCCGACGCAGGGCGCCGAACAGCGCTTGATCTGATAGAGCAAGCAGGGGCGATCACGGCGCGAGAAAAATCCGTCGTTACAGCTTCTTAACAGGAATATCTTCTGTAGTGCATTAATCGTAGTGTTGACCGATCCGGCGCTGGCGAAGGGTCCATAATAGTTACCCTTCGCCTTGCGCGCGCCGCGATGCTTGGTGATCCGCGGAAAGGCGTGATCGCTCCGCAGCAGGATAAAAGGGAAGCTTTTGTCGTCGCGCAGCAACACGTTGTAGGGCGGACGATAGCGCTTGATCAGCTGCGCTTCGAGCAGCAGCGCCTCGGCTTCCGAATTGGTGGTGACAATGGTCATAGCGCGGCATTGGCTGATCATCCGCTTGAGCCGGAGCGGCAGACGATCAACCTGAGTATAGTTAGCCACGCGATTCTTCAGCGCCCGTGCCTTGCCGACATAAAGCACATCGCCGCGCGCATCGAGCATCCGGTAGACCCCGGGCTTGGGCCTCAACGTCGCCACTACCTCACGGATCGCGGCAACTCCGGCTTCAAGATCAGGCTGGCCAAGCCCCCGCAAAGTATAGGACGCCTGGTCCTCATTGAAGCGATCGGAGGAGTCACGATCGATTGGGGTTTTGTTGCGGGTCACAGCCGGCGAAATAGGGACAAGTTCGGGCTCTTGAAAGCGCCTTGTTGACGATACACCCGCATATGATACGCCTACCGCAATCAACCGATGCAACAGGCGCGGCTGTTACAGCAGAGGATTACCGGCTTGCGGCAACTACAGGGCATGGACGCATCCTTCGTTGCGCTGGAAACGCGCAACTCGCCGATGCACATCGGATCGCTGCTGATCTACAACCCCGAAACCGCGCCGGGCGGCTTTGTGCGGTTCAAGGACATTCTGCGTCATTTCGAAAGCCGGATCCAATTATCCAAGACAGTGCGGCAAAAACTGGTGCGGGTGCCGTTCAATCTCGATTATCCCTATTGGATCGAAGACGGCGAGTTTGATCTTGAGTATCACGTCCGCCACGTTGCCCTGCCCAAGCCCGGCGATTGGCGGCAGTTGTGCATTCAGGCCGCGCGGATCTTTGCCCGCCCGCTCGATCTCAGCCGCCCGCCGTGGGAGTTCACCATCATCGAAGGTCTCGACAACGTCCCCGGCGTCTCTCCTGGCAGCTTCGCGATGGTCACCAAGGTGCACCACTCCGCGATCGATGGGATGAGCGGTATTGATCTGCTCGACGCGCTGCACACCCTCGAAGCACACACGCCCCCACCAAATGAGCCGGACATGTGGAAGCCTGAGGACGTGCCAAAACCGATGGCGCTGCTGGCCAAGGGCTGGCTCAACGCGGTCACCAACCCGGCCAAGCAGATCGAAGCGTTTGCCCGCGCGGTTCCCGGCCTCGCCCGGACCATTCGCGCGATTGCCGCCAAGGACATCAGTGTCAGCGGCGACATGATTGCGCCGCGCAGCCGCTTCAATGCGGTGATTTCGCCCAATCGGGTGGTCGAAGGGCGCAGCGTCGCTTTGGCCGACATCAAGGCGATCCGGGTGCTCGCTCCGGGTGCCAAGGTCAATGATGTGTTCCTCGCCATCGTCGGCGGGGCAATGCGCAAATATCTGCTGTCCAAGAATGATCTGCCTGAAAAAACGCTGACCGCAATGGCGCCGATCTCGGTCCGATCGAGCAACGAAAAAGGCGACATGGGCAATCAGGTGGCGGCGATGATCGCGCCGCTCGGCACCCATATCGAGGACCCGGCTGAACGCCTGCGGTACGTTCATTCGCAGACCACTAACAGCAAGGCGATGACCGACGCGCTGGGCGCGCGCAACATGACCGAGATCAGCAAGGTCAGCCCGGCGCTGTTCATGGCGCTGGGCGCGCAGCTCTATACGCGGCTCGGCCTCGCCAACCGGGTCGGCCCGCCCTTTACCACCGTGGTCACCAATGTACCGGGGCCGCCGGTGCCGATCTATTCCACCGGCGCCCGAATGGAGAGCATGATGGGGCTGCTGTGCCTGACCGACGGGCTGGGCCTGGGTCATGTGGTACAAAGCTATGTCAATGAAGCGACCATCGCCTTCACCGCGTGCCGCAAGCTGATGCCCGATCCTGAGTTCTACTCCCAGTGCATCCAGGACAGCTTCGACGAGCTGCTGGCCGCGGTCAAGGCGGCTGAAGCTGCGCCCCAGCCTGCTCCGCCGAAAGCGAAGCCTGCTCCGCCGAAAGCCAAGCCTTCCTCGCCGAAAGCGAAGTCTGCCCCGCCCAAATCCAGGGCCAAATCGGCAACGGCTGCCAAGGCGTGACCGCCGCCCAAACCCATCAAGCAAACCCCTCCCGTGCGCCGTCGCGGCTGCTGGCATTGGCGGAAGGTCGCGCTGTGCTTGAGCTTGCCGCCTTTTATGCCACCCGCCCCTTGCTGGCGATGCTGCCCCGCGGCGATGGCCATCCGGTGCTGGTCCTGCCCGGCTTCCTCGCCTCGGACCGCTCGACTGTTCCGATGCGCCGGTTGCTCAAAGACCTGGGCTACGACGCCTATGGCTGGGAGCTTGGGCGCAATGTGCGGATCGACAATTCCCGGGTTGCGGAGATGGAAAAGCGGCTGCTGGCGATCCATCGTCAGACCGGGCGCAAGGTCTCGATCGTCGGCTGGAGCCTGGGCGGAGTTTTCGCCCGCGAGCTGGCCAAGATGCATCCCGAGGCAGTGCGGCTGGTAATCTCGCTCGGCAGTCCGATCAGCAACGATCGCAATCACTCGAACGCCAGTGGGACGTTCGAATATCTCAATGGCAGCGAGCCGGAACCGATCCGGCACGGCAGGTTCAAGGGGCTGCACAATGCCCCGCCGGTGCCGACCACCTCGATCCTGACCAAGACCGACGGGATCGTCCATTGGCGCGGCTCAGTGCAGCATCCGCAAGGTCAGACCGAGAATATCGAGGTACACGCCAGCCATATCGGGCTTGGGGTCAATCCCAGCGTAATGGTGGCGATCGCAGATCGGCTGCGCCAGTGCGAAGGTGAATGGCAGCCGTTCGCGCCGCGCCTGTCACAGCGCTGGATGTACCCGAATTCGCGGCTGCACTAAAACATCTTGCGCAGTTCGATCTCGATCACCCGCCCGCGCGGATCGACATAATCACGCTGATAGCTCAGCGGGATTGAGCCGCTGCTGTCTGTGACCTTCTGCCGTGCGTCGAAGACATTGTTGACCCTGAAAGATAGCCGCGCGCCCTTGAAGAATGGGCTCAGCCTGGTCAGCGTCTGTTGCTGGCCCAGATCCGCAAAGACCCGCAGATCCAATCCAAACAGCCCGGAAAAGCGCAAGTCCGAAGACCCCGGCAAGCCGCTGCCATTGACCGCGGTGGGAGCGCTGTAGCGACCGACGACCCGGATCCCCATGCCCTTATGGAAGGTCCCGGATTCCAGCTCCAGCGTGTGGCGAGCGACCCCGCCGCCGGTCAGCGCATCCCCGTCAAGCAAATCGAGCGTCGGGCCGCCGGGAGCGACCAGAACCTGTTCGGACAAGCGATAGGTATGGAACAAGCTGACATTCCAGCGCCCCTGTCCGCCCGGGCCACCGAACATCCCGCCCATCCCGCCGCCACCGGGACGCCCGCCGCCGGGTCGGGCACCACCGGACATGCCGCCACCCGGCGGTGCCTTGCCGATCGTGCCAGACAGGTTGAGGCCCCAGCGCAACCGCGATCCGCGCTGCTCCGCCAAAGTGATCGGCCGCCGGTCAATCGCCACCAGCCGGCCAGCGATGTTGCGGGTCACGCGGCCCGGAAAGGCGGCCTCGATCGCTGGGGTTAGCAGCGGAAAGGAGGTGGTCACAGCTTCTGATCGGTTGCGGAAATATTCGATCAGCAAGTTAGAATTGCTGAGGAATGGCAATTGCCAGTTTCCCGAAATCTTCAGATCGCGCTGAGTCTCGCGCCGCAACGCGCGGTTGCCGCCGCCGGATATCGCCGCCAGCACAGTTTCAACGCGACTGAAATCATAGGTCGGCACATTGAACGTCAGAGTGACTGGTCCGCCCAGATCCGACAGGCCAGGCGCGGCTTCATTGACGATATAGCTGAACTGCAGGCCCAGCTTTTCGGACGGCGCCCAGACCAGCCCGGCGCTCCAGTCCTTGAGCGCACCGAAATCCGAGAGGTGGTTGAGCCCAGCACTGAAATTCAGCGCCACATCGCCGATCCCGTCCAGCACATTTTCGCGCCGACTCGTCAGCGGCAAGCCCAGGTTGATCCCCGCCGAAAGATCGTTGCGACTGAGGTTGGTGACGCCCGCCGCACCGCGGGTGTCGCGGCTTTCGAGTCCGCTATAGGCATAGCCGGTCTTGAAGTTGACGCTGATCTCCCCTGCCGGCAATCGCAGCGGCTGACCAATCAAGGTAACAAGGCTGGTCAGACTGTCGCTATCGGCCGATGCGGTATCAAAGCCGCTTCCATCGAAGCGCCCGATCCGCGTGTCGCTATCGCTATGATTGCCGTCCAGCGTAGCGGACAATTGCCAAGCGCCCAACCGCCGGTTGAGGCCAGCCCCGCCTTGCACGCTGGTCGTCGCATTCACTCGCGCCAAGGGCTGATTCAGCAGGTCAAGCCCTGACAATGAACGACTATCCGAACGGCTGACTGCCGCGTTGAGGCTGAGCTGTCCGTCCAGCCCCCCGCTACCCAACCCCTTTGACCACGTTGCATTGAACCCCAGATCGCGACTGTCGGCAATCAGCGTCCGGAACGGCGCCGGATCGGGTTGACCAGCCGCGAGTGGCACACTTGGAATAATCAAACGTTCCGCTTCGGTCAGCGGTGTTGTATCGCTGGCGGTGGCGGTCAGGTTCAGTCGGCGCGGGCCATTGATCCGCATCATCGAACCTTCAAACTCGGCAGTCGAACTGCCCCCAGCCGAGGGTTGGCGAAATTCCACTTCGAGAGTTTTGCTGGCGAAATTGTCCTTGAGAATGAAGTTCACCACGCGTTGGTTGGGCGGGTAACCAAACCGCAAGGCCACTTCTTCGGGCAGCACCTCGACCTTGCGGATCGCCTCGGACGGGAAATTGCGCATTTCACGGAAGCTGGCAACCCGCTGACCATTGATCAGCACCACCGGAAACCCACCGCCACGGCCGCGCCCCGAGCTTGTTTGCGGGCTCAGAGCGGCCAGCAGTTCGCTGATCGAAGCGGCACCATAGGAGGCGATCTGGGCCTCATCGAGCGTGACCACGGGTGGCTGCGGGGCATCGATCTGGCCGCTCAGCCGGGATGCCGACACCACGATCTGGCGGCTGTCTTGATTCTCGCGATCGGTCACCTCGGCTGTCTCTGCCGGACCCGCGGCAATTGCCTGCTGGGCCAGCGCTGGACTCGCCAGCGCGACAAGAGAGAGGGATGCGAGGCGAAGCATGTTACTGAAACCTTGTGATAATTTAGCGCTATTTGATGAACCCCGCCATCCGCGCTGCTGACTGGCGCAAGCGTGGCGCGTTGACAAGTCGGAGCGCTGTAACATTTTGTCGCATCTTGGTGATCGCCGGCAGAATTGCGCCCTGACCGGCAAGGCTTCCCTTTTGCGCAGGTCGAGGCTATGGCGCGCCGGATTGACGCTATGAAACAATGGAAACTGATTACGGATGGCGAAGGAAGAACTCCTCGAAATGCGCGGCACGGTGGTAGAACTGCTGCCCAACGCGATGTTCCGCGTCCGTCTGGAAAATGATCACGAAGTTCTGGGCCACACCGCCGGCAAGATGCGCAAAAACCGCATCCGCGTGCTGGTGGGTGACGAGGTGTTGTGCGAACTGACGCCTTATGATCTGACCAAGGGCCGGATCACTTACCGGTTCATGCCCGGACGCGGCGGTCCTGGCCAGTTTTGATACCGGGCGTCGTGACGCCCTCGCTGATCCTCGCATCCGCCAGTCCGCGCCGGCTAGAACTACTGGCCCGTCTGGGCGTTACCCCGGCGTCGATCGCCGCTGCTGATATCGGCGAGGAACCGCGCCCGCGAGAGGTTCCGCGCGACTATGCCAAGCGCATGGCGCGAGAAAAAGCGCTCGCGGTACCCGGTGGTGACAGCTACGTATTGGCCGGAGATACGGTCGTCGCACTCGGCCGCCGGATCCTTCCCAAGGCCGAAGACGAAGCAACCGCGCGGACGTGTATCACGCTGCTCTCTGGCCGTCGCCATGCGGTATTGTCAGCCGTCGCAGTGAAGGCCCCCGACGGCTCGCTGCGTGAGCGGCTTTCGGAAACCATCGTTCGTTTCAAGCCGCTCAGTCCGAGCGAAATCGACGGATACCTCGCTGGCGGCGAATGGCACGGCAAGGCGGGAGGCTATGCCATTCAGGGCAGTGCCGAGGGATTGATAGCCTGGATTTCGGGTAGCCATTCGGGCGTGGTTGGCTTGCCACTGTTTGAAACCCGCGCCCTGCTGCGCGCGGCGGGTTTCCCCCTTGACTGAATGGCTGGTCGAGCAGGGTATCGGCGAGGATCGCGCGGTGCTGGTCGGTTCCGGGTGGATCATTGCGGCGCGGCTCGATTGGCCCGGCGGGCTGACGTCCGGCCAGATCGAAGATGCAGTGCTGATCGCCCGCGCTGCCGGAGCAAACCGGGGCACCGCTCGGTTTGCCAATGGCGAGGAAGCGCTGGTCGACAAATTGCCGCCTGATGCCAGCGAGGGCACTGCTCTGCGCCTGATCGTCACGCGCGCCGCCCTGGCCGAACGTGGCCGCCTGAAGCGCGCCCAAGCCCGCCCGAGCACAGATGCGCCCTGCCCTGCCCCGACGCTCGCCGAAGCGCTGGGCAACGGCCCGCACCCGGTCAAGCTGGTCCGCCAGATCGAGGATTGGGACGATGTCTTCAGCGATGCCTGGAACGGCGAGATCGCCTTTTCAGGGGGAACGCTCAGCATTTTCCCGACCCCGGCGATGACGCTGATCGACGTCGACGGCACCCTTCCCACAGCCGCGCTTGCGCTGGCCGCAGCGACAGCGCTTTCCGGCGCAATCCGCCGGCTTGATTTGTCTGGCTCGATCGGGATCGATTTCCCGACGCTCGCCGAAAAGGCAGACCGCCGCGCAGTGGACGATGCGCTTGCCGCTGCGCTGGATGGCTGGCCACATGAACGCACCGCGATGAACGGCTTCGGTTTCGTCCAACTGGTGACGCGGCTGGAGCGCCCTTCGCTGCTGGCCAGAATCACGCAAGACCGGACCGGGGCTGCGGCGCGGCGGTTGCTGCGACTGGCTGAACGCGTGGCGGAGCCGGGTGGTTTGTTGCTCACCGCCCATCCAGCCGTGGTGGCCGCGCTAAGCCCTGCCTGGCTGGATGAGCTGGCGCGCCGCACCGGACGGTTGATTCACTGTGCTGCCGATCCCGGGCTTGCCCTTGACGGCGCTTTCGCGCAGGCCCTGACGTCATGACCAGCCCCGCGAAGAAGTGCCCGATCTGCCGCAAGCCCCGCCAGCCGGAATATGCGCCGTTCTGTTCAACCCGCTGCCGCGATCGCGATCTGGTCCAGTGGCTCGAGGATGGCTATGCCCTGCCGGGCCGGGCCGCCGTACCAGAACTTCCCGCCGAAGACTGATTCCGTCTTGCCAAGGGCGCGCGGCTTCGTCATAGGCGCGCTTCCTAATCGCTCGCCAGTCAAACCAATATTTCTTGGCGCGACTGCCGCAGCAGCGATGCCCGGGTAGCTCAGTTGGTAGAGCACGTGATTGAAGATCATGGTGTCGGCGGTTCGATTCCGTCCCCGGGCACCATTGGGCCTTGCACGCGAAGCGTGATTTTCGGCCTTCCGAAATCCGGCGAGTCGGGGGGGGTTTTCACAAACTTCGCTCCTATACATCATGCAACCGGCTGAATTTGCCCCGATCCGGGCTGAGGAATTGCGAAGCGAAGATAGCAGGGGGCGGGCGTGTAGGAAAATCGCTTGAGACACCGCGCGTTAGCAGCTTGCGGTAGGCCCGCGTCTCGGCGATGGTGCCACTACAGGGGAATTGCGCGCCGATGGATATTCAAGGCTACATCAACGAAATCCGTGCACTCCACAAAAGCGGCCAGACCACGGAACACAGCTTCCGCCCTGCCTTGTCACGACTGTTTGAATCGATCGACAGCGATCTGACCGTCATCAACGAACCCAAGCGCCTGACCGACGTTGGCGCGCCCGATTTCGTGTTCAACCGCAATGGTATCTCGATCGGCTGGTGCGAGGCCAAGGACATTGGCAAGGACGTGCGCAAGTTCACCAGTGGCGATTACAGCAAGGAACAGAAGGGCCGTTATATCAAGGGCCTACCCAAAACCAGCTTACGCTTGTTCTTCATATGATCTATTGCTAATCCACGGCATATCAAAATTTGTGCTCAGCAAGGCAAAGTAATGACGTTAGACTTCTGCAAATTGCGAGATCGGTGCGGGCTCGAGCTTGCCGATGTCGCGTCGGAGTTTGGCGCACCTTTGGATGCTGTTTTCCGTTGGGAGAATGGAGATGTGCCGCCCCCGGACCGAGTTTTGCGGTCACTCGCAATTATGGCTGACTTTTCGCCGAGATTAGCTGAGCCACATCAGGCGGTTGCCGTGTTGGCGCGCGTCGACCGCGCAACGCCAAGGCAACGAAAGTCGGAACTCGGCCAATTTATGACACCGCCGAGCGTCGCTGAATTCATGGCCTCACTTCTCACCCTTCCCAAGTCGGGCGCCATTCGGCTGATAGATGCAGGGGCCGGACAGGGTGCCTTGACGGCTGCGTTCGTTGAACGGTCGCAGGGCACGCCAGGAGATCGCCGGATTAGAGCCACCGCATTTGAATTTGACGATCAGATTTTGTCCGTCCTTCGACCCAACCTCGCCGCGATCGGCACGCGGCGTAACACCGAATGCGAACTGATTGAGGGTGATTTCATCGAGGAGGCGAGCAACCGCATCTGCCTTGGCAAAGGCGAGCGATACACCCACGCCATCCTCAATCCACCCTACAAGAAGATCAGCAATGACTCGAAGCACCGTGCATTGTTGCGGGCTGCGGGGCTGGAGACGGTCAATCTCTATTCCGGTTTCATCGGACTGGCGCTCGAATTGCTTGAACCGCGCGGCGAGCTTGTCGCAATCATTCCGCGTAGTTTCTGCAACGGTCCTTATTACCAGCCCTTCCGCCGCTTCATCCTGCGGCGCGCG
>JANNAE010000060.1:0-49242 GCA_031383985.1 Novosphingobium sp.
GTCGGGGGGGGGGGGGGGCTTGGGGTCGTTCAATTATCTTATACCGGGGTTGGTGCCGTCGCATTGTGATTTGGGTGGGGGGGCGGTTTGTCTACTTCTCCCGACACGAACGGATTGTAGAAGTCTTCATAGTGCGGTCACCATCGGCCAATATCCGTCTGCGCCGGCATCGAGCGCAGCGCTGCCCAGCAGTCGCGCCCAATGCACCTGTCCGCCAAACTCGTCGCGCCAGGTCCATAAGGCGGTGGTGAACAGATGGAGCCGGTGCTCGCGGGTAAAGCCGATCGCGCCATGCATCTGGGTGGCGATCGATGCGCCTGTTCCGGCGGCTTCGCGCGCGCGCAGGCTTCCGGCGGCGACCCCGAGCAGATCGCCGCGAGCCAGTGCCTCGCCAGCCAGATCCGCGGCGGCGGTGGCGCAAGCAAGTTCACCGGCGAGCTTGGCCAGCTCATGCTGCACCGCCTGGTTCTTCGACAAGGGCTTGCCGAACTGCACCCGCGTGCTGGTGTGCTGCAAGGTCAGTTCCAGCGCGGTTTCCAGCGCCCCGGCAATCTGGAAGGCGCGCAGCGTCGCGCCCTCGGCCAGCACATCGTGCGGCAGCGGCGCAGCAGCATCGACCAGCCAATCAATCGCGAGCGCAGGACGGGGCTGGAAAGTCAGCGCATGGCCCGCTTCTGCCAGTGTCCAGCCGGCGCGGGGTACCCGGTACAGCCTATCACCCACTGCCAGCGCCAGACAATCGAGCTGCTCGCCCCACGGCACCCGCGCCACCGTGCCTGTCAGCCGCCCGCCTTCAAGCCGCAAATCATCGCCGCGCGCCAGCCCGGCCGGGCCATCGGCCAGCGGCATACCGGCTGCGGCGAGCAGGCGGTTCGCGCCCATCGTTTCGGCCACCGGCAGCGGCACCGCATGGGCGCCGAGCAGACGCAGCGCTTCGCCAGTCTCGGCCGGGGTCAGCCCGAAACCACCCTCGTCCTCGCGCAGCAAGGCAAGCGGCAGGCCCATTTCAGCCACTTGCGCCCAGACTTCATCCAGCCACTCGCCATTGCGGGCGCGGATATGGGCGGCATCGTCAATGTGCCGTTCAAACAGGCGTTGCAACATATCCGCTAGCATTGGGCTCGGCTCGTTCCTGATGACAGTGCCCGGATCGCGAGATTCGCCAGGGCATTCGCATCTCAATACAGAACATCGCCGAAGCACAACAGTGTAGTGATAATTCGCACACAACCTTGCTATGCAAATTGCTAGACGTCAGCCCTCGGGTGCGGGGATAATCCCTTCGAGGAACTTGTCGATGATGGGATCGCACAGATTGGCCGGAACGCTCATGTACAGGCGGTGGAGCGATCCCAGCACCTTGTGCTTGAACACATGCAAGGCGGCGAGCTGTTCAGGAGTGAGGTCTTTCAGCTCGGGATACGTGCACATGACGTGGACGAGCGTTTTGGCCATCTTCGCGGTAAGGGTTGTTGTATCTGCCATCGGAGTTCTCCCTGCTTGTAGCATAGGACAAGCTACAGCCATGGCGCGACAGGTCTAGCAAATCACACCGATTGTAGGAAAAATCACATAGGAGAATGCAATGTTTGAAATTCCCCCAGGCCTCTATTCGCATCGCTTTTCGGGCAGCGCGATGGATCGGAACACCTCGCCCAACCAACTGGTCGGGCTGGGCTACATGCGGGTTACTACGACCGCGGATGGCATTTCCGTTTCGGGCGGACAGGACAGCGCCTTCCTGCCGCTCAAGGGCTCGAACGCCGCAGTCCACCATGCGCGCTTCACCCTGGCCGGTAATGCAACCCGCCGGGCAGGCGAACCGAGCTGGACCGCGCGGATCATCTTCACCCAGATCGAAGGCGAGAGTCGCCAAGTCCTGCAAGGCGATTTCGCGCTGGTCTGCGGCGGCGATGACAGCCGGTTCTGGCTGATTTCAACCGGCAGCATACTTCTCAGCGGCGGCGGTGCAGCGGCTCCCGAGGCGGTCAGTGGCGAGCTGGTCCGCCTGCCGGATGAACTGGCCGCGCGGCTTGATAATGGCTAGGCTGAGATACGGACAAGTGGAAACCGGATTCCCGCAATAAATCACGCGGCAACAAGGCTTTTGTGCCGTGCAAGGCTGGTCAGAATCCGGCGATGCAGTCCGCCCGCCTTGCTGGTATGGGCAGCGCTCAGCGCCTCTTGCAGGGTCGGGACGACCCGCTCTATGCGGCCGGCAATCGCTTCCAGTTCGCCTTTGAGGCGTAGCAGTTCGGGCAGGAAATATCGCTCTTCCGGGTTGGTTCGCAGCCCCCGGGTAACGGTGCCAAGCGCCAGCTCCGGTTCGCCGCCGCGCCATTCGGCCTCGGCCAGCCAGGCATGGTACAGCGTCATCCCGGCGCGCGACCCGGTTGCGCTCATCAGCGCGATCCCCTCGCGCATCAGGTCAAGCGCGGCACTATCGGGGTTGGCAATCGCCAGCGCTCCGCCCAAAGTGATCCGGGCGATCGACGAATATTGCGGAAATCCAGACGTTTCGGCAATCTTGAGCGCTTCGCGCGCAGCCATTTCCGACTTGTCTTGCTCTCCCAGCAGCAGCCAGCCCATCGAGGCCATATGCCGCGAAAAGGCGAGACTGTAGGGATCGGTGAGCCGCCTATCGGCCTCTGCAAGGAATGCCAGCCGTTCGCGTGCATGATCATCGTGGCCCAGCAACCAGCCATTGATCACGCCATTGCCATAGGTTTGCGCAATCGCGCCGGGCCGGTTGAAGAACGCGTCGGAAGTGAAGTGGGGCAGTCCGGCGAGGAACGCCGCTTCGGCCCCCAGCAGATCGGCACAGCGGGTCCGCGCGGTCAGCTCGATCATCGCGGCGGCGGCAAGCGCATCGGGCGTGGCCAGCGCCCGGGCAATCGGCGCGACGCGATCGGCATGGCGGCGGGCCAGTTCATATTGGCCAGCGCTGGAAGCCGCCGCCCATTGCGCCGCAGCCGATAGCAGCTGTTCATCCAGATTGCCTTGCCGCTCGGCAAGCTCGCGCAGGCTGGCCGCCACTGCCAGCGTATCGGGAGCCGAATAGCCAATGCTCTGTTGCAACGCTTCCAGCAGGGCTGCCTGGAGGCGCAGTGCCTCGTCCTTGTCAGCGTCGCCTTCGAGCAGGGCGATGGCTTGCTCATAGGCGTGGCGCGCGGCGGGAATGGCCACAAGCTGCCATGCGTCGGCGCCGGCCCGCGTCCACCAATGCCGCGCCCGGACCAGATCGCCGCCTTGCTGGAAATGCCGGGCGACGCGGTCCGATTGTACCGGGCGGCCAGCCTCGGCTTCTTCGATCAGCAATTTTGCGGCGGCAAGGTGGAGCGCACGGCGCGCTCGGACCGGCAGGCTGGCGTAGGCCGCTTCGCCATACATCGCGTGCCTGAACCCAGGCGCGGCATCTGTGCCGGTGCCGGGCACAATGACCTGTTCGATAACCAGCTGATCGAGGGTGCGGGTCAGCGCGGCGCGATCGAGCCCGCTCAGCCGGGCCAGCAGCGCATCGCGGCTGTCCTCGCCCAAGACCGCCGCAGCTTGCGCCACCGCCAGGGTGTGACTGCCATTGCTCAGCCGCTCGAGCAACAAATCGGCCAGCGTTTCCGGAACCGTGTGGCCTCCGTTCAGCGGCTGGTGAGCGATGAACCGGGTCAGCTCTTCGGCAAACAGCGGCACACCCTGGGCCAGAGCCACGATCCGGCCAAGCGCGGCGGGTGACACCAGCGTGCCGCCCGTATGCTGGACCAAGGCCCGCACCGCATCATCGCCAAGTTGCACCACGGCCAGCTGTTCCGCGCCGCTCAGCCAGCTTTCCTCGCCCGATCGGCTGTTCGCCAACACCAGCAAGGGCAAGTCGGCGATCAGCGGCAGCAGGCGCTCGAGCAGTTCGGCCGAAGAAGGATCGAACCAATGCGCGTCCTCGATCATCAGCACGATTGGCCCGGACTGGGCAGCCCGGCGCATCAGCGCCGCGCAATCCTTCACCAGCTGGTCGCGCTGCTGGGCGGCGGTGGTGGTAATCGGGGGTTGGCTGCTGTCGATCTCAATCCCCGTCGCCTCGCTCAGGTGCCGGACCATCGCCGGGGTGCCGCCGTGGCGACGCAGCAAAGCCGAAAAGCGGTCACGCGGCCGGGCCGGGCCTGCCTTGCGCTCAAGCAGCCGGGCGAACAGCTGGGTCAGGCCGAAGAATGGCGTATGGATAGCCGTGCCCGCCCCGCTGGTGACGATCCATTGCGCTGCCCGGGGCCCAAGTTCTTCGCGGAACTGGTTGAGCAGGCGGGATTTGCCGATGCCAGCCTCGCCGGTGACCACCACCACTCTGGTGCCGTGCTGCGCGGCCTCCCACGCCCGGTGCAGCGTCGCCAGTTCCGGGGTGCGGCCCACAAATGGCCCCAGTCCCAGCCCGACCCGCGCCCGGAAGCGATCCGCATTCATACTGCCTAGCACTTCCCAACCGGCGGTCTCGGCGGTGAAGCCCTTCAGTCCCAGCGGGGCGGTTTCGCGCAAGGCAAAGGCGTCGCCGGCAATCTGCGCGGTGGTTGCCGAAATCAGTACGCCGCCCGGCGCAGCGGCTGACTGAAGCCGGGCAGCAAGGTTCGCGGCCGCGCCAACGGCCATGCATTCCGCTGCCGAGCCGCGGCCGATAATGTCCCCGATCATCACCTCACCAGTCGCGATCCCGACCCGGGCACTCAGCGGTTGCCCGGCAAAGTGCGGCAGTCCGGCGATCGCCTGCTGGATTTCCAGCGCGGCGTGAATCGCAAATTTGGCATCTTCTTCATGTGCGGTCGGATAGCCGAAATAGGCCAGCACCCCATCGCCCATGTAGCGCGCGACAAATCCGCGCGAGGCTTCGATCCGGGCGGTGCAGGCGGCCAGAAAGCCGATCAATATGTCGCGCGCTTCCTCAGGGCCGAGCGAGGCGACGATCTCGGTCGAACTGGCCAGATCGACGAACATGATGGTCAGCTGGCGGCGCTGGACCAAGCCGAGCGTGGGTGCGGCATAGCTCTCGGCCAGGGTTTCCACCTCAGTTCAGCGCACCGGCAAGCGCGCCGCTGCCCGAATCGCCGCCGCCACGCTGAATTTCATGCATCAGCTTCTGCAGATCGAGCAGAACCAGCCGCCGGCCGGTCTGTCGCAGGATCCCGCTCTCGGTCAGGTAGCCAAACTCGCGGGTGACCATTTCGCGGTGACTGCCGACCCGCGCGGCCAGATCGGCATGGGTGGGAGACGCGGCAATCACGATGCCCTCGGCACTGGCTTCGCCATCGCGGGCCAGCCTAAGCAGTTCGCAGTGCAGGCGGTTGCGGACCGGCAGGGCGCTGAGTTCGAAGATCTTTTCGGTCAGCGAACGGATCATCCCGACGAACCGGCGCAGCAGCCACAGCGCCATCTCCGGATGCTCCTCGAGCACCCTGAAAAACACGGTGGCCGGGATGACAGCGACGGCCCCGTCGGTGGTTGCGACGACTGTCGAGGCCCGGCCCAGGCCATCGAGCGCGGCCAGTTCGCCAAAGAGTTCGCCGGTCCCTATCTCGCGGATCGCAACTTCGCGCCCTGACGAGGCGAACAGCGCAGCCCGGGCGCTGCCCTCGAGCAGCAGATAGAGCTCACGCGTTTCCAGTCCGGATGAGAGTATGACCTGCCCGGCTCGCACCCGGAGCTTGTGCGACTGCGCCAGCAAGGCCCTGCGCCACTCCTCGGGTACAAGATGCGGGGTGTCATGGCCCGCGCCTGAATCGATCATCCACTTGCTCCCCCCTTGCCTGCGCAACCCCTGTGGCCAAGCGTGGGAACACCATCGATAGCGCGACGCACCGCAATATCAATCGCGACCAGCCGAAAACACCCGCCGGTCCGTGTGAATTACGGGAATATCAGGTGGTGCCGGCTAGAGGATTCGAACCCCTGGCCCCCTGATTACAAATCAGGTGCTCTACCAACTGAGCTAAGCCGGCCCCTTGGTTGTTCCCATAGCGCCAAGGCCCATAGCGTCAAGGAACGCCGAAGGTCCAACCTTCGGTTTGGGCAATTTGCGGGGTGAGGCCAGGCGGCGACCAGAGCTTCGGGTCATGGGCGGCGTTGCGCAGCCACGCCGCGGTGACAAGGGCATCACTGGCATGATCGGTGATCGGACCCTTGCGGCGCAGCGGCTCGCTGCCGAGCTGCGCGAGCGCGGCATCGAGATCGTCGTGGTCACGCATTTTCGACCGTGCCGCCGTCCGGCCCGCTGCGATGGCCGCAAGCGTGGTGTAGATTTCGACCAGCACCGAGCCGTTGGGCGGCACGGGATCGAACGGCCAGATCGCCACTTCGCCGGACAGGCGGTGGAGCAATCGCATCCCCGCCATGCTGCCCTTGCCAACTTGCGCAGCGCCGACCAGGTTGAAATTGCTGCAAGGGCGGCACCCGGCCTTGGCCTGACCGTGCTCGGTCTTGCGAAGCCGCCCCCGGCCGCCGCCAAAAGCCGCGCCTTCTCGCCCGCCGTGGCGGCGGAAATGCGGTGCCGCCCCGGGGTGATCGGCAAAGCCGGTCGCGCCAAGGTGGAGTTCCTCTGCGCTGAGCTCCTCGACCAGCGCCCACAAGGCGCGCGCATTGGCCGGGCTACGCGGCCAACCGGGAAAATAACCGCCCAGATCCTCAAAGGCGAAGGCCATGCTCAGGTCGAAGCCGGCCAATGTATCCGCGGGTAGGCCCTCGCGCAGCCACGTCAGCACCTCGCCGCGCGACCAGCGATGGCCGGGGCGGACAAGCTGCGGCGCGGTGTCACCGGCCGGGCACAGCGCAACCGCAATCCCATGGTGACGTTCGCCCGCCGCGCCTGACCAGTCGATCGCGGCGAAATGGCCGAAGCGCTGCTTCGTCACGTGCCGCGCAGCTCGCGGCGTTTCTTGTCCCACCATTTGATCCGTTCGATCACCTGGCGTTCGAAGCCGCGCGGGACGGGGCGGTAATAGGTTTGCGGTTCCATGTCCTCGGGCCAGTAATCAGCGCCGGAAAAGCCGTCCTCGGCCTCATGGTCATAAGCGTAGCCCGCGCCATAGCCGATGTCCTTCATCAGCTTGGTCGGCGCATTGAGGATGTGGGCCGGCGGGCTGAGCGAGCCGGTTTCCTGCGCGCTTTTCCAGGCTGCCTTTTGCGCGGCATAGGCGGCGTTCGATTTGGGCGCAGTGGCGAGGTACAGGCAGGCCTGGACAATCGCCAGCTCGCCTTCGGGCGAGCCGAGGAACTGATAGGCGTCCTTGGCGGCAAGGCACTGGGCCAGCGCCTGCGGATCGGCCAGACCGATGTCTTCGGAGGCGAACCGGACCAGTCGTCGCAGCACGTAAAGCGGCTCCTCGCCAGCAGTCAGCATCCGGGCCATGTAATAGAGACTGGCCTGCGGGTCCGAGCCGCGCAGCGCCTTGTGCAGCGCGGAAATGAGATTGTAATGGCCATCGCGGTCCTTGTCGTAAACCGCGACCCGGCGCTGGAGGAACTTGCCCAGTGCTGCCGGATCAAGTGGCTCCGCGATGTTTGCAGCGTAAAGCGTCTCGGCCTGATTGAGCAGGAACCGCCCGTCACCATCCGCCGAGGCAACCAGCGCCTCGCGCGCAACCTGCGTCAGGGGCAGCGGACCCTCGATCGCCTCAGCCCGGGCCAGCAACTGCGATAGCGCGGCGGCATCCAGCCGGTGCAGGATCAGAACTTGCGCCCGGCTGAGCAGCGCGGCGTTCAGTGCAAAGCTGGGGTTCTCGGTCGTCGCGCCGACCAGCGTCACCGTCCCGCGCTCGACAAAGGGCAGGAAGCCGTCCTGCTGGGCGCGATTGAAGCGGTGGATCTCGTCCACGAACAGCAGCGTGCCCCTGAATCCCTTGGGCCTGGCTTTCATCGCCACCTCGGCTTCGGCAAACGCCTTCTTGAGATCGGCGACCCCTGAAAAAACCGCGCTGATCGCCGCAAAGCGCATTCCGACTGCGGCGGCGAGCAGCCGCGCGATGCTGGTCTTGCCGGTGCCGGGCGGTCCCCACAGGATCATCGAGGACAGCCGCCCGGCCGCGACCATCCGCCCGATCGCGCCTTCGGGCCCGGTCAGGTGTTGCTGCCCGATGACTTCGTCGAGCGCAGTGGGGCGCAATCGGTCGGCCAGCGGCGCATCTTCGCGCAGGGCTTCCGGGTGCGAGGCAGGTAGATCGGTCGGGAAGAGATCGCTCATTGTGTTCTTGATACCCTGCCTTCGACCAATTTGCATCGCTGTTGTGATGCGCCTAGCCTTTGCCCAGTCGTTCCTGGGAATGGGAAGAAATACCATGGCTGAAGCAACTCCAATCAAAGTGCCGACCAGCTTCTGGATGGTCAGCGGCCTAAGCCTGTTGTGGAATGCGTTCGGCGGCGTGCTTTACATCATGACTCAGCGCCGTGACCCTGCGGTGATGGAGGGCACACCAGAAGTTGTCCTGCGCGGGCTCGAAGCCATGCCGGTATGGGCAGTATCGGCCTATGCGGTGGGCGTCTGGGCCTCGCTGCTGGGTTCGGTGCTGCTGCTGCTGCGCTCGCGCCACGCGGGCACTGTTTTCCTCCTGTCGCTGATCGGCGCGGTCGTCAGCTTTGGCTATCAGTTCAGTGTCGGCATGATCCCAAGCCCGGCGCTTCCAGTGATGATCGCCGGGATCGTTGTCTTCTTGTGGGGATACGCCCAGCGTTCTGCGGCGCAGGGCATCCTCAAGTAACCAGGCGGTTTTTCGGAGTCTTCTGGCGGATCAACCGGAGGTAGGTGTCAGCCACCGTCTGATTGATCCGGTCCCAGCTGAAATCGAGGCTGCGCGTCTCGCCCGCAGCACCGTGGCGGGCGCGTAGCTCGGCATCCTCGATGTAATGCCGCAGCGCCTCGGCAAAATGGCGAACCGCGCCGGGGCGGATCAGCCGGCCCGAGCTGCGATCATCGACCAGGCTCTCGCTGCCCGTGGCGGCTGCCGCCACCACCGGCAGGCCGCAAGCCATCGCCTCCAGCGTCACATTGCCGAAAGTCTCGGTGATCGATGGGTTGAACAGAATATCCATGCTGGCGACCGCCCGGCCAAGGTCAGCGCCACCCTGGAAGCCTGCAAAGATCGCGCCGGGCAGCCGTGCCTCGAACCAGCCTTGTGCCGGGCCTTCGCCGACCACCAGCACCTTGTGCGGGATTCCGCGCCGGCGCAGTTCATCGATCGTGTCGGAAAAGACATCGAGCCCTTTTTCCATCACCAGTCGGCCGAGGAACCCGATCACCACCTCCGCATCGCCGATCCCAAAGCTGCGCCGCCACTCGGGATCGCGCCGCCCCGAATGGAAGATTTCGCGGTCGACCCCGCGTGACCAGATGTCGATATCGTAGTTCATCCGCTGATCGCGCAGCACCTGCGCCATGCTTTCAGACGGCGCTACCAGCGCATCGCAGCGGCGGTAGAACCGGCGCAGTATCGCCTCGACCACCGGTTCCATCCACGCCATATTATAATAGCGGAAATAGGTCTCGAACCGGGTGTGGACCGAAGCCAGCACCGGCAATTTGTGCCGCCTGGCCCAGCTGACCGCGCGGTGTGCGACGATATCAGGGGATGCGACATGCACCACGTTGGGCGCAAATTCCTTGAGATCGCGGCGCACGCGCGGCGAAAGCGCCATCGGCACGCGGTATTCCGCGCGACCGGGGATGGCGAGCGAGGGCACGCTGACCAGGTCTCCGGTTGCCGGAAAGGCCGGCTCATCCACCGTAGGGGCATAGACTCGCACTTGGGCGCCCTGCTTGAGCAGATAGCCCACCAGCCGGTTCAGCGCCTGATTGGCCCCGT
Organism: Novosphingobium sp.; assembly: GCA_031383985.1. Lineage (GTDB taxonomy): Bacteria > Pseudomonadota > Alphaproteobacteria > Sphingomonadales > Sphingomonadaceae > Novosphingobium. The sequence continues at coordinate 9,825 of JANNAE010000060.1, forward strand.
CGCGGACGTAGTTGTAATTGCCCGAAAATAGCGCGATGCGGAGGTCGGATGTCGGCATGGTCAGGCTTGCATAGCCGCCTTCCGGTGACTTGGCGAGGTTTGCCAGTGAAACTCCTTGAGATGATGTTGTACATCTAAATAACTGATAAATATTCTGTAATTTGTAAATCTTGCTGCAGTGCAAAATTTTCCCGGAACAAAAAGCTGCTTCAATGCATCTACCCCCCGGTGCCGTTCGTATCATCACGGTGCTTAGACGGCATCACCGGGCTCAGAAGGATTGAAATATGACACATTTTTACCGCTACCGAGGACCACTCGTGGCTGCTTGCGCAACGCTGGCCACCCTCGCCACACCGGCGTTCGCGCAGGATCGTGACAGCCATTTTGACGGGGTTTATGTTTCCGGCGCGGTTGGCGTCGCTGCTCAGCCGAGTGACCGCGAAGATACGCTGATGTTCGATACCAACGCCGATGGCAACTATAACGATGCGGTCCGCACCGTGGCCGGCAACAATGCTTTCAGCCCCGGATTCTGCAACGGCCGGTTCACCAGCACGGCACCGGGCACCGGTTGTTCGAATGACAAGGATCGGATCGAATATGCCGGCCGGATCGGCTATGACAAACGGATCGGCGGCAATATCGTCGTGGGCGGCCTGATCGAGGTTTCGGGCAACAATGTGCTGGATGGCACCTCGGGCTTCACGACCACGCCGGCTGCCTACGAGATCACTCGCGGACTGGATTACGCGGTCTCGGCGCGAGGCCGGTTGGGCTTTACGCCGGGCGGCGGCGCGCTGTTCTATGCCACCGGCGGGATCAGCTATGCGAAGCTTGCGCATAATTTCCGCACGACCAACACGGTCAACAGTTTTACCCCCAACAATGACGACGATATGGTCTGGGGCTATCAGGCCGGCGGCGGCGCCGAAGTGATGCTGACCGATCACGTCTCGCTGGGGCTGGAATATCTGTTCAACCGCTACAAGGATGACAAGTACTACGTGCGCGTCACCCAGGGCCAGGCTGCGGCCACCAACCCGTTCATCCAGGCTACCGGTGGCACCAATATCCGTCAGGGCAGTGAGAATTTCACCACCCAGTCGTTCCGCGCCACGCTGAGCTACCGCTTCTAACCGGCGGCCTTCCAGCTTCGTCGACGTCGCCAGAAAGGGCGGCTCTCCCACCCGGAGAGCCGCCCTTTTTGTGCAACAACCAATTCAGCTTGCGCGCGGGCGGATGGCTTCATCCGTGGCAAGCGGGCGCGCCCTAGGCTCCGCCAAACTTCTTTGCATAGCGCTCCAGCGCGGCAAACACCGCGTCCTCGCTCCGGCTGGCAGCATTGCGCCAGCCGACCGCGTCGTTCCTGCTGTTGCGGCGCATTGCGTCGGCACCGATCACCAGCAGCGCGGGGGTGTGGCGCATTTTCTTCAGGCCAAAGCGTTTGGCGATGTCCTGATTGATGCCGTTGCCGGTTTGCGGGACCGCGACATCGACGTAGACCACCACGAAGGCGGCACTTGTCAGGATCTTGAATCGCGGGGTTTCAAGCCAGCCAGCCAGCGCGGTGCTGTCGTGGCACCAATTGCTGCCGAGGACCGCAAGCACCAGGCGGTGATCAAGCGCCGCTTGGGTGAGCGCGCTTTCGATCGCCGCTTTTGAATCAGCGCCCGGAGAGAAGGGCTTTGCCTCGGCGCGCGCGGACGAGAAAGCGGAGCTTGTTTCCGGGCGGTTTGCGGCGGTGAGCGGCGCCATCGGCACCAGCGCCAGCAAGAGGGCGACAAACGGCGCCCGCACTCTCCTTGCGTGAGATGGGGCGATTGCGCATCGCGCGCCGTCCCGGGCTTTTTGCCAATCCGCGATGCCTGCCGTGTCTCTCATGGCAAGATTGGTGGCGTGATCGGGCGGAGTTGTAAACCAATTCCCCCCGGCGCACGGGGCACCGGGGGGAACACTTACCGCGGCGGCTGGCTCACTCAGTAGCCGTCGTTGCCGCGATTAATCTTCGTCGTCGTTGTCGTTGCTGCGGTAGTTGTTGTCATAGCCATAATTGCCGCGATCGTTGTCATCGTCCCGATCATGGATTTTCCAGTGGCGGCGGCCATGCTCGCGGTGGCGACCGTTGCGGTCACAGTCATTGCGGTCATAACCATAATTGTCATAGCCGCGACGATCATAGCCACGATTGTCATAGCCACGATTGTCATAGCCGCGATTATCGTAGCCGCGCTGGTCGTAGCCGTTGTTGTAATAGCCATCATTGCGGCCGCGGTTCGACGAGGTCGCGGCGGCGATCACCGCGCCAAGCACGCCGATGCCGATCACGGCCGCGATCGCATCGCCATTGCCGCGGCGGTTGTCGTGGTTGGCCAATGCCGGGGTGGCGGTCATGCCGGTCAAGGCAGTGGCGGCGAGGGCCAGGCTGAGGGTAGTCTTGCTGAAAATGCGCATTGCAGGTCTCCATGGGTCCGTGCAGCGACATGGGCGACGCGTATCGGAGCCTTGGAACCTGATTCGCATTTTCAGACTGAACGGTTGCGGCACGGCATCGGCAGCAACCGTTCAGAAAACTTTGGCGTTATATTAACAAGGTCGGCTCAGGCGGCCTGCTTCTTGCGCCCGGCCTTCTTGCGCTCATTCGGGTCGAGCAGGGCCTTGCGCAGGCGGATGCTCTTGGGGGTCACCTCGACCATCTCGTCGTCGTCGATATAGGCGATCGCCTGTTCCAGCGTCATCACCCGGGGCGGGGTGAGGCGGATCGCGTCATCCTTGCCGGTCGAGCGGAAGTTGGTCAGCTGCTTGGACTTCATCGGATTGACTTCAAGATCGTCCGGCTTGGCGTTTTCGCCGATCAGCATGCCTTCATAGACCTTTTCCTGCGGCCGCACGAACAGGCTGCCGCGTTCTTCCAGCATGTTGAGCGCATAGCCGACCGCTTCGCCGGTGCCGTTGGAGATCAGCACGCCGACCGGGCGGCCTTCGATAGGGCCTTTGTAGGGACCGTATTTCTCGAACAACCGGTTCATGATTCCGGTCCCGCGCGTATCAGAGAGGAACTCGCCGTGATAGCCGATCAGGCCCCGGCTGGGAGCAGAGAAGGTGATCCGGGTCTTGCCGCCGCCCGATGGCCGCATGTCGGTCATCTCGCCTTTGCGGATCGCCATTTTTTCGACGACGGTGCCGGCATATTCCTCGTCCACGTCGATCACGGTTATCTCGTAAGGTTCTGTCCGCTTGCCGTCGGCGTCGACGTCATAGAGCACGCGGGGACGGCTGATGCCGAGCTCAAAGCCTTCGCGGCGCATCGTTTCGATCAGCACGCCCAGCTGCAATTCGCCGCGCCCGGCAACCTCGAAGCTGTCCTTGTCGGCGCTTTCGGTGACGCGGATGGCGACATTGCTCTCAGCCTCCCGCTCAAGCCGGTCGCGGATCATCCGGCTGGTCACCTTGGTACCCTCGCGTCCGGCAAATGGGCTGTCGTTGACCGCAAAGCGCATCGACAGCGTCGGCGGATCGATCGGCTGGGCATGCAGTGGCTCGGTCACCGAAGGGTCGGCGATAGTGTTGGAGACGGTCGCGGTGGTGAGGCCGGCGATCGAGATGATGTCGCCCGCGCGGGCCTCGTCGACCGGCACGCGTTCAAGTCCGCGGAAAGCCATGATTTTCGAGGCGCGGCCGGTCTCGACGATCTTGCCGTCATTGTCGAGCGCGTGGATCGGCATGTTGACCTTGATCGTGCCGGAGGCGACCAGACCGGTCAGGATGCGGCCAAGGAAATTGTCGCGATCGAGCAGGGTGACGAGGAATTTGAACGGCCCGTCGATGTCAGCGGCCGGCGGCGGGACATGGTCGACGATCTTCTGGAACAGCGGGGTCAGATCGCCCGAACGTGCTTCCATATCGTCGCTGGCATAGCCATTGCGGCCCGAGGCATAGAGCACCGGGAAATCGAGCTGCTCGTCGGTCGCGTCAAGGCTGACGAACAGATCGAACACTTCGTCGAGCACTTCCTGCGCGCGGCCATCCTGGCGGTCGATCTTGTTGACCACGACGATTGGCTTGAGCCCCAGCGCCAGCGCCTTGCCGGTGACGAACTTGGTCTGCGGCATCGCGCCTTCGCTGCTGTCGACCAGCAGGATCACGCCATCGACCATCGAAAGGATCCGTTCCACCTCGCCGCCGAAATCGGCGTGACCGGGGGTATCGACGATATTGATATGGGTGGTGTGGCCATGATGGTCGTCCCATTCGACCGAAGTGCACTTGGCCAGAATCGTGATCCCGCGTTCTTTTTCCAGATCGTTCGAATCCATTGCCCGCTCTTCGACGCGCTGGTTGTCGCGGAAGGTGCCGGACTGGCGGAACAGCTGATCGACCAGCGTGGTTTTGCCGTGGTCAACGTGCGCAATGATCGCGATATTGCGCAGGGGAAGGGAGGCGGACATCGAGAAACTTCCAGTCAGAAACGGGGGAGGGAGGGCGCGTGCTGCGCCGCAACATGCGCGCGCCCCTAGCTGATACGGCGGCTTCGGGCAAGCGATGCGGTAACAGCAGTGTGAATGGGCGGTATCACAAAACGACTGTGTCGGCGATGCAACAGCGCAAAGGCGCAATGCGGCGGCTGTACGATTTACCGTTGTCCACCGGTGGTCAACTTCCTAGGGGCCACCGCAGATTAGATGGACGGCGGCCCGGCATGTGACGGGTATTAGCGCCGGACCATTGTCGAGAGAGAGGACGTCCACTCATGAAAACCCGTTTCACCGGTCTTGCCGGCTCACTTCGTATTGCTCTTTTCGCCGGGGCCGCCGTCGCCGCGCTCTCGCTGCCCGCCGCCGCGCTGGCGCAGCAGGCTGAAGAAGAAGCTCAGCCCGCCGCCGATGCGCCTGCCGCCGAAGAGCAGGGCGCTGAAGATGGCAACGCTATTGTGGTTACCGCGACCAAGCGCGAGCGGACCCTGCAGGACGTTCCGGTGGCTGTTTCGGTTACCACCGGCGAGACGATCCAGCGCGCCCAGATCCGCGACCTCAAGGATCTCCAGTCGCTGGTTCCGGCGCTGCGGGTCAGCCAGCTGCAGAGCTCGGCCAACACCAACTTCATCATTCGCGGCTTCGGTAACGGCGCCAACAACGCGGGTATCGAGCCTTCGGTCGGCGTTTTCGTCGATGGCGTCTACCGTTCGCGCACCGCTTCGCAGATCGGCGATCTGCCCGATGTGAGCCGGGTGGAAGTGCTGCGCGGTCCGCAGTCGACCCTGTTCGGCAAGAACGCTTCGGCCGGTGTCATCTCGATGATCACCCGCGCGCCGCAGTTCAAGTTCGGCGGCAATGTCGAGGCGAGCTATGGCAACTACAATGCCATCGTACTCAAGGGCGTGGTCACCGGACCGCTAACCGAAACGATCGCCGCCAGCCTGGCTGGCGGAATCAACAAGCGCGACGGCTATAACAACGATCTTGGCTACAATGGCGAAGGCAACAATCGGGACCGCTGGTTCGTCCGCGGGCAGATGCTGTTCGAGCCGAACGATGCCTTGAAGATCCGCCTGATCGGCGATTATGACAAGATCAACGAAGTCTGCTGCTCGGTTGTCAATCTGCGCCGCTCGGGCGCGACCGCAGCGATTGAATCGATCGGTGGCAAGGTCAACGATTTCCGCACCCCGTTCGATGGCACGGTCTATTCGAACTTCCCGTCGACCAACGACATCCGCAACTGGGGTTTTTCGGGCCAGATCGATTACGAACTGGGCCCGCTCAAGCTGACTTCGATCAGCGCCTATCGCAAGTCTGAGGCGCTGACCAACCAGGATTCGGATTTCACCAGCGCCGATCTGATCGGCGAAAATATCGGCCGGACCGATATCGATACCTTTACGCAGGAACTGCGCCTCGCGACCGATCTCGATGGTCCGTTCAACCTGCTGCTGGGCGGCTACTATTTTGACGAAAGCGTCAACACTGGCGGTCAGCTGACCTTCGGCAAAGACTTCCGTAAATATACCAACATCCTCTCGGGCGGCGCGGTTTCGCTGGTCGAACAGGCGATCCTGGGGCTTCCGGCCAACACCTTCCACCAAGTCGGCCAAGGGGTGTTCGAAAACTTCACGCTGAAGGACAAGGCCGTCTCGGTGTTCGGCAACGTCGATTTCGAAATCACGAACGGCGTCACGCTGACGCTTGGCGCGAACTATACCGACGACAAGAAGACCGCGACGACCAACGCCAACACCACTGATTTGTTCTCGAAGCTCGATTTCGTTACAATCGGCGGCGCAGTGATCCGCAACAGCGCGATCGCAACTACAGTCGGCACAGCGCTGGGACTGCCCGGTCAGGCAACAGCAGCCCAGATCGGAGCTTTCGCGGGTGCGCAGCCGGCGATCTATTCGGCGATCGTCGCCGGGGCGACTGCCTTTGCCAACGCCAACGCCACCAACCCGGCGGTCAATCCGCTGCTCGGCTTGCGTGCCCTGCAGTTCCTGCCGCAATTCCTCAACTATCCCAACGCGGTTGAAAGCGGCAAGACTCACGACAATAAGTGGACCTGGACCGCGCGGCTGGCCTTTGACGTTACCGATACGGTCAATGCCTATGTCAGCTATGCCACGGGGTTCAAGGCCAGCTCGATCAACCTCTCACGCGATAGCCGCCCGCTGGCGTCTGATCTGTCGGCAATCCGCCTCGCAGGGATCGCACCAACCAACCTGAGCACCGGCACCCGCTTTGCTGCGCCGGAATATTCGACCGTCTATGAATTCGGGCTCAAGGCCAACTGGGGCATCGCCTCAGCCAACCTGGCGGTGTTCAAGCAGTCGATCAAGGGCTTCCAGTCGAACATCTTCACCGGCACCGGGTTTGGCCTGGCCAATGCCGGCAAGGAATCGGCCTTCGGGTTCGAGTTTGACGGGATGGTCAAGCCCACCGACGAGCTGACGCTGACCATGGCGATGACTTATCTCAAGCCCAAATATGATGATTTCACCAATTCGACCCTGGGCGATGCCAGTGGCAAGACCCCGGCGGGAATTCCGGAGATTTCGGCGACCTGGGGCGCGCAGTGGAACAAGCCGCTGGGCAATGGCGATCGCCTGATCGTGCGCGGTGATTTCCATTATGAAACCGATACCCAGATCGCCGATGGTCTGCCCGGCTTCATCCAGCGCAATGCGTTGGGCCAGGTGATCACCTATCAACCGGCTTTTGACGCTGCCCGCCCGTTCCGCCGCGAAGTGGCCGATGTGAATGCATCGATCACCTATGCGCTGGAAAGCGGACTGGAACTGTCGGTCTGGGGCCGCAACCTGACGGATAACCGCTACATCTCGACGATCTTCGATTCGGTGGCGCAGTCAGGCTCGATCTCGGGCTACACCAGCCCGCCGCGCACCTATGGTGTGGGCGTCCGCTACAAGTTCTGATCTGCAAGATCAGGCTGACCAACAAAAAGGGAGCCGGGCAACCGGCTCCCTTTTTGTTTGGCTAAAGCTCCCTGAGCACCTGTGCTGGCCGGGCGCGCAGCAGCGGGATCGAGCCGGCCAGGGCGAACAGCACCACCAGCGCCAGCCCGCCGCCCAATACGCCCAGCACGGTCGGCCAGTCGGGCAGCCAGTCAAATTCGAACATCTGGACGATCACCAGCCAGGCGGTCGCGCTACCCAATGCCAGTGCCACACCCGCCAGCAGCAGAGCCAATGCGCCATATTCGGCCAGCTGGAGCAGCAGCAGCTGCCGCCGGCTCGCGCCCAGCACCCGCAAGATGACATTGTCGTAGAGCCGGCTGGCCCGGGCTGCGGCAATTGCACCCAGCAGCACGGCGACCCCGGCCAGCACCGCAACCGAAGCCGCAGCAAGGATCGCGGCACTGACCTGACTGAGCAGGGCGCGCGCCTCGCGCAGCACGCCGCCGACCTCGATCACCGAGCTGGACGGAAATTGGCGGACCAGCGTGCGGAGCAGCACGCCGCGCGAACCCTGCTTCTGCTGGCCGGGCGGCAGATCGATCGTCGCCGCCAGATTATGCGGGGCGTCCCGGATCGCATTGGGGGAAAAAACCAGCACATAGTTGAAACCCATGCTGTCCCAGTCGATTCGCCGCAGCGAGGCGATGGTCGCGCTACGCTCCACCCCCAGTAGCCCGATGGTCAGCTGGTCGCCCAGCTTGAGGTTCAACGCCTCGGCCAGCTTCTCATCGATCGAAACGAGCGGCGGCCCGGTGTAGCCCGGTGCCCACCATTTGCCCGCGGTTACCGTGTTGCCTTCGGGAACCGTGTCGGAATAGGTCAGCCCGCGCTCTCCGCGCAGCGGCCAGGCCTCTTCGGGAATGTCCTTGAGATCGGCAACCCGTGTCATCGCCGATGGTGCGCCATAAGCCAGGATGGCGCCGCGCAGCGCGGCCACGGTGCGCACCTTGGCCCGCGGCGAGACAGTGGCGACGGAGGCGGTGAAATCGCTCACCCGGTCGCGCGGTATATCGAGCACGAAATAGTCCGGCGCGCGTTGCGGCACCCGCGCGGCGATGTTGCGATCGAGGCTGGTCTGGACTGCGGCGAGCAGCACAAAGGCGGACAGGCCAAACCCCAGCGCGGTCACCAATGCCCCGGTCTGCGCGCCGGGGCGGTGGAGGTTGGCCAGCGCGGCGCGGAGCAACGGATCATGCGGGCGGGGAAGGCGCGCGGCGAGCTGACGGATCGCTTGTCCGAGCAGTCCGAGCAGGCCGAGCACCGCCACCGCGCCGCCCAGGAACCAGATCGTCACCTTGGGTTGGGCAGCGGTTGCCAGCGCCAGAGCCGTAATCGCGGCCATGCCCAGCCCGACCGGGATCAACGCATCGCGCCGGGCGCGCTTGGTCAGTTGCTGGTCCAGCGGCGTCACCCGCGCCCGCATCAACGCCAGCGCCGGAAAATGCCGCGCGCCAAGCAGCGGCGGCGCGGCGAAGATCAGCGCGACCAGCAGTCCGTAGGCACTCGCCCGCAGCAAGGCCACCGGATCGATCACGAAGCCCGGGGTAACCGGCAGCAGCGCGCCAAGCGCCTTGCCCAGCAGCGGGGTAATCGCCACCCCGGCGGCCAGACCGGCCAGACTGCCAACCAGCGCCGCCACCCCGATCTGCAACAGGTAAATGCGGGCGATATCGCCGCTGGTCGCACCCAGCACTTTCAGCGTGGCGATGCTGCCCCGGCGCGCTTCGAGGTAAGAGGTTACCCCGCCGCCGATGCCGATCCCGGCGATGATCAGCGCGGCGAGGCCGACCAGCACCAGAAACTCGCCCATCCGGCTGACGAACCGCTCCGCCCCCGGGGCGGCCTTGTCGCGCTGGCGGATGGCGAGGCCGGAGGCAGGAAACTGCTCCTGCAACTGCCCCTGGATCCGCGCCGCGTCCTGCCCGGGGGGCAAGGCGATCCGATATTTGCTGCGATACATCGCGCCGGGCTGTGTCAATCCGGCGCGGGCCGGGATATCCTCGGCCACGATCACCACCGGGCCGAGTGCAAAGCCTTCGCTGAGCCGGTCGGGCTCATCGGCGATGATCCCGCCGACCCGCAACGTCTGCCCGCCCAGCATGAAGCTGTTCCCGACCTTGAGCCCGAGCCGCTCGGCCGCGCCTTCGCCCAGCCAGGCGTCGCGGCCTGGCGGCGCGCCGACCATGCGGCCATCGGCCAGCCGCAGCCGTCCGACCAGCGGCCAGTTGGCGTCCACCGCCTTCAATTCAACCGGAGCGGCAAGATCGCCGTTGGTTGCCCCCGAACTGGCCCCTGAACTGGCCATCGCCTGCATCCGGGTCCCGCTGGAGACTTTGCCGAGCGCGGTGAAGGCCGCCATTTCCTTGGGACTGGCAGCGCGTTGCCAGACCTCAATTTGCACATCGCCGCCCAGGATCGCGCGGCCCCGGCTCGCCAGTTCGCCCTCGATTGCGCCGGTCAGTGTGCCGATCGCGGCCAGCGCGCCGACCCCCAGGAACAGGCAGACCAGCAGCAGCCGCAGGCCCCGGAACCGGGCGTTGAGATCGCGCCGCGCGATCCGCCAGGCGGCGGGCCAGGTCAAGGAACGGGGCAGCGCCGCGCTCACGCCGGGTGGTCGCTGGCGATGCGTCCGTCGGCCAGTGTGATGACCCGTTCGCAGCGGGTCGCCAGCGCGGGATCATGCGTGATGATCACCAGCGTTGCCCCGGTTTCAGCGCGGCGGGCGAACAGCAACTCAACAATCCCCGCGCCAGTGGTGGCATCGAGGTTGCCGGTCGGCTCATCGGCGAACAGCAGCGGCGGGCGCGGCGCGGTGGCGCGGGCGATGGCGACGCGCTGTTGCTCGCCGCCCGAAAGCTGCGCAGGATAATGGCTGAGCCGGCGGCCGAGCCCGACCGCTTCAAGCTCGGCCGCGGCGCGCTCCCAGGCATCGTCGATCCCGGCCAGTTCCATTGGGGTTGCGACATTCTCCTGCGCGGTCATCGTCGGGAGCAGGTGGAAGGCCTGGAGCACAATTCCGATCCGGCCCCGCCGCGCCTGCGCCAGCGCGTCTTCCGACAGCGCGGCAAAATCTGCCCCCGCGACCGACAGCGCGCCCGAGGACGCCCGTTCCAGCCCGGACAGCACGGCCATCAGCGAGCTCTTGCCCGAGCCCGATGGGCCGAGCAGCGCCAGCGTCTGGCCATAGGGCACGGTCAGGTCGATTCCGCGCAGGATCGCCACCGCGCTGTCGCCGTTGCCGAGGGTGAGGATAAGGTTCGAGGCGAAAATCGCCGGAGAGGGGCTTGTCACAGCGGGGGGATGCCATAGCTAGGGCAGGTCGGGCAAGGGAGAGTTGCGAAATGAAATCGAAATCGCTGCGATGGAATGCAGCTTGCCTCGGCCTGATGCTGGGTTTGACGGCGTGTGGAGCGGAGGCGCCCGCGCCTCAGCCCAGTGGTCAGCCTAGTGGCCAGCTCAGCGGCCAGCCCAGCGCCGCTGCGCCAGAAATTCCGGTGATGGGGCCGGAGCACCGGATCGTCGCGCTGGGGGACAGCCTGTTTGCGGGCTATGGGCTGGAACCGGGGCAGAGCTATCCGGCGCGGCTTGAGGCTGCCTTGCGGGCCCGCGGGGTCAATGCGCGGATCATGAATGCCGGGGTTTCGGGCGATACCACCGCAGGCGGGCTGCAGCGGCTGGCCTTCACGCTCGACAGCCTGCCCCAGCCGCCGGCGCTGGTGATCATCAGCCTGGGCGGCAACGATATGCTGCGCGCTTTGCCGCCCGAACAAACCCGGGCCAACCTCGATGCGATTCTGGTCGAGCTCGATAAGCGCAAGCTCCCCGCGCTGCTGCTGGGGATGCTTGCTCCGCCCAATCTGGGGGCGGACTACCGCGCGCAGTTCGATCCGATCTATCCGGCGCTGGCCAGACAGCACGGCGCGGCGCTGGTGCCATTTTTCCTCCAGCCGGTCGTCGGACGGCCCGAGCTGATCCAGCCGGATCATATCCACCCGACCTTGCTGGGGATCGATTTGCTGGTCGGCTCGACCGTGGAGCAGGTGGCCAAGGCGCTGCCGAAATCGTCGTCCCCGACTTGATCGGGGACCGCTGGCCTCGTCATTCCGAGCTTGCATCGACGAGGCCAGCGGTCCCCAGTCGAGCCGGGGACGACGTTAAACCCGCAGCAGCGCCCCCTCGCTGACGCGCCAGACCGCAGCTTCGCGGGCGATCGCCGAGAACGGCGCAGCCTCGGTGCCGGTCAGCCAGACTTGCGCCGGGCCGCTGCGGAGCCGCCCGAACAGAGCCTCGCGGCGGATCGGGTCGAGATGCGCCGCGACCTCGTCAAGCAAGAGCAGCCGCGGGCGCTCGTCATCGAGCAGCCCGGCGTGCGCCAGGGTAATCGCGATCAGCATAGCCTTTTGCTCACCAGTCGAGCACTCCGCGGCCGGCTGATCGCGCTCGCCAGGTTTCTGGCCGGCCATGGTCACGGCCAATTCGTCACGGTGCGGACCCACCAGCGATCGCTGCGCCGCACGATCGCGGCGACGGCTGGCGGTGAGAGCCGCAGCAAGCTCCGCAACCTCAAGCGGGCCGCCGGGCTGATAGGTCAGCGCAGGCCGCGCAAACGGCGCTGCCGGGAGCAGCATCAGCGCCGCGCTGAGGCGCGAGATCGTCCGGGTACGGGCCTGCGCCAACGCAGCCCCAGCCTCGGCCAGTTGAGCCTCCAGCGCATCGAACCAGGCGGGATCGGGCTCTGCGGCTTCGCTCAGCAGGCGATTGCGTTCGCGCAAGGCATTGTCATAGCGTGCCGCCGCGCGGGCGTGCCCCGGTTCGAGCGCCAGAACCAGCCGGTCAAGAAACCGCCGCCGTGCGCCCGCACTTTCGGCAAACAGCCGGTCCATCGCCGGGGTCAGCCAGCCGACGCTGAGCCACTCGCCCAATTGCACGGCTGCAGCCTCGGCCTGGTTGACCTGGACGATCCGCCGCCCGGGTCGTTCCGGCCGGATCCCGGTGCCAAGCTGCACCGCCCCGCCCGTGCTGGTCAACTCTGCGCTGATCGCAAAACCGCCTGCGCCGTCATGCGCGGGCATTTCGGCCAGCGCGGCGCGGCGCAGACCCCGGCCCGGTGCGAACAATGACAGCGCTTCCAGCACATTGGTTTTGCCCGCGCCGTTTTCGCCGATCAGCAGGTTGAATTTCGCCGCGCCGTCGATCGCGGTCTCGCGGTGATTGCGAAAGTCAGTCAGCAAGATCCGGTCAAGCGCCATGTGCTGCGGGCGGTAGAGTGATTTCGAGGGGAAGGGAACATGACACGGCTCGGAAAGCTCCAATGCCGAAAGTTGGGAATTTTCACCAATAGTTATTCATTCATCTGCGCGAAAGAATCTTGCGTTGCTGCGGGAATGGCAGTTTTGCGCTGTTTCGCTGGTTTGGCACGGCTCGTGCAATCATCCTGACATTCGGCGGCACTCTCCGCTGACCCATACCACAGGAAGGAAGACAACCATGACGAACCCTACCCTCAGCAGCCGCTTTTTCGCCGCTGTCTCTGCCTTTGCCCTCTCGCTGGCGATGATCAGCGGCACCGTGGCAGTGCCCAGCAATGCGTCGGCGCAGGGTGCCTCGGCCTATGTGAGTGTTGTCGCATGAGCGCGCTTGATCGCCCGCGCGGCGACAGCGCACCCGTTAACGCCGGCTTCCGCCTCGACAAGGCGCGCGGCAAGTTCATGGGCGTCAGCGCCGGGATCGCCGATTACTTCAATGTCGATGTGACGCTGGTCCGCCTGGGCTGGGTGATCGGCACCCTGATCGGGTTTGGCTCGCTGATCATTGTTTACCTTGCGATCGGCCTCATCGCCGATTGACCTGATCCGGCGATAGGCTCCGCTCTGGGTGAGCGGGGCCAGTCAGCCCCATCACACCGCCTCGGTTTTCGCAAAGGGCGAGAAATCAGTGCTGCTATCGAACACATCGACCCCCTCGCGCGCCTTGAGCCAGCCGACCACCGCATAGGTCAGCGGGGTCAGCGCGGCTTCCCACAGCACTTTCAATAGCCAGTTGGTGATCATCACCGTGATCACGTCGCTCGTCGCCCACACGCCGAGGAAAGCGATCGGATAGAAGATCGCGCTGTCGATCGCCTGCCCGAAGAAGGTCGAGCCGATCGTCCGGCTCCAAAGATGCCGGCCCTGGGTCAACACCTTCATCCGGGCGAGCACGAAGCTGTTGACGAACTCGCCTGCCCAGAACGCGATGATCGAGGCCGCGACAATCCGCCAGGTGCTGCCGAACACGCTTTCATAGGCGGCCTGGCCGTCCCAGCTGGCGGCAGGCGGCATCGCCACCACCGCCCAGCTCATGAAGGCCATGAACACCATCGCAGCAAAGCCGGTCCACACGCAGCGCCGGGCGTTGGCATAGCCATAAACCTCGGTCAGCACATCGCCGATGACATAGGATACCGGGAAGAACAGGATCCCCGCGCCAAAGGTGAAGCCGCCCAACGTGGCCAGCTTGCTTGCACCGATCAGGTTCGACAGCAGCAGGATCGCGACAAATCCGGCCATCACATAATCGAAGTAGCGAAAGTGGCGCCGAGCGCCGGTGGTGCCGTCGATGCGGGATAGGGTGTTGCTCATCGGTGCGATGTAACCCGGTTTGCGCGGGCGGCAAACCGTGCTTAAGGGAAATTCACGCGCGCCCGTAGTTCAACTGGATAGAGCACGAGCCTTCTAAGCTTGGAGTTGCAGGTTCGAGTCCTGCCGGGCGCGCCACCACTTATCGGTAATTTTCCTGATCCATGTGCGAAATGTCACATTTGTTTAACGGCCGGATGGTTAGACAGGACTTGCGACCCGACCGGCAGTTTCGGCTGTCGGCAACTGGCCCCTGCATGAAAATGCAGGGGCTGTTTTTTTTGCAACTGGTCGCTTTCACCGGGCGCGAGGCCGCATCGTGCTACCGGCGGGCCAACCCTGCTTCAGCCGCGGCGGACCCGGTCCAGCGCTTCTTCGGTAACCGGGTAACCGGCGTCCTTCGGGATAGTCAGCCAGTCCGCGCCATCGCGGTGCTCGATCGTGGGCGTGATCATTCGGCTGGGGAATTGCGCAATATGGTCCAGCGCCGCGCTGAAATCGGCAAACTGGGCGAGCCGTTCCAGATTGCGCCGGGTCGGGAAAATCACCTGGATATCGCCGGCATCGGCCAGAGCCAGAGCCTGCGCGGCGCTGGCCCAGAACAGATGGGTGTTCTCGGTCTGGTCGACCAGCAGATCGACCGCGCCGGTGCCCAGATTGGCCAGGTAAAAGCGCGTGTCGTAGACCCGGATGTGACGGTGCTTGGGCCGCCACCGGGAAAACGCCACCAGCCCGGCAATATCCAGCGTCCAGCCCATTTCTGCCAGCACCGGGGCAAGCGCGGCCTGTTCGAGCAGCATGGCGCGGGCGGCATGCGCTTGCGCCAGCGTCGCGCGCTGGTGCATCCCAACGACTAACCCGGTTTCTTCGATCGTTTCGCGGACCGCCGCGATCCGCGCGGCCCATTCATCACGCGCCGCTTCATCCGCAGCGCCGAGCGCCTCGGCCAGCTCGAAATCGGCCTGATCGACCCGCCCGCCGGGGAACACCGCAGCTCCGCCGGCAAAGCGCATCTCGGAAGAGCGCTGGACCATCAGCAGTTCGGGCGGTTCGCCTGCGGTGTTGCTGTTGCGAAAGATCACCAGCGTTGCTGCCGGAGTGGCGGGCGGCGCTTCGTCGGTTTCGGCAAATTCATCACGACTGTCCATCGGCCTTACCGTGCTGTGCCTGGCGTGCTTTGCCAAGCTCTAATCGCAGCAGGCAGATGTCGAAAAACTTTACACACCGCCAGGAAGGCACCGCCGCCGATGGACAAAAATCGCCTGAAATTCGCCGATTTATGAGATTGGCACGGGGGTTGCAGAGTATCTGTTACCCCCCAAGCAGTCTCGAATTGAGGCGGGGCCGCACCCTGGTCTCCGCGGCCCCGCCTCCCCGAGACGCTCTTTTCGAACACCATGAACCGAATCGCCCAACGCGCCTGTTCGCGCGCCGCAGCCAGCCCGTTGGGCAGGCAGACCTGCAGGCCTGCAAAGTCGAGTTGTTTGGAGGGAATCCAGTCTAACGGCAGGGCCCCTAGGCTGCTGGCGCAACCTGCGCGTCGGTCATCAGGTCCTGAAGCTCACCGGCTTCGAACATTTCCATCATGATATCGCTGCCGCCAACGAATTCGCCCTTCACATAAAGCTGGGGAATCGTCGGCCAATCCGAGAAAGCCTTGATGCCCTGGCGGATCTCCATGTCCTGCAACACATCGATGGTTTCATAGCCCACGCCCAGATGATCGAGAATTGCGATCGCCTTGCTGGAAAAGCCGCATTGCGGAAACAGCGGCGTGCCTTTCATGAACAGCACGACATCGTTTGAACTGACGATTTCGGTGAGGCGCGAATTGGTATCGGACATGGCTTGGTCAACCTGATCGGAAAAGAATTATGCCATTCAATTGGGAACGGCGGTGGTCAGTTGCAAGGCATGAAGCTCGCCGCCCATCCGCCCGCCCAGCGCATCATAGACCAGCTTGTGCTGGACGACGCGGCTCTTCCCGGCAAAGCTTGGCGATGTAACCCGCGCGGCATAGTGATTGCCGTCACCCGCCAGATCGGTGATTTTCACCTCGGCATCGGGCAGCGCGGCGCGAATCATCGCTTCGATATCGGTTGCGGCCATCGCCATGATGCAAATCCCGCCTATTCGCTCATCAGCGCGCGGCGCGCCTCGATCTGCTTGACCTCCAGCGCGGCACGAATTTCGGCCTCGCTGGTATCGAGCCCGGCCGAGATCAAATCGCCGACCAGCTTGCGGATCACATCCTCGTCGCCGCCTTCCTCGAAGTCGGCCTGGACCACGCTCTTGGCGTAGGATTCGGATTCGACCGCTGACAGCCCCATCCGCTCAGCCGCCCATTGGCCGAGCAGCCGGTTGCGGCGCGCATGGATGCGAAACTGCATTTCCTCGTCATGCGCGTATTTGGCTTCCTCGGCGCGTTCCCGATCATTGAAATTGGTCATCATCGTTTCCCTTGCAGTGCAGTCCGCTCAGCCAGCCGGTTTTGGCGACGGCGGGACCTGATAGATATCGTGGCAAGCCTTACACGCCGCTGCGGTGCTTTCAACCGCCGCGGTCAACGCGGCCTTATCATCGGCTTTCGCAGCATTGACCAGCGCCGCAGTGGCACTGGCAAAAGCAGCGGCCTTGACCTGGAAATCGGCCTGGTTGGTCCAGATTTCGTGCCTTGCGCGGGTTCCGGGGACATTGCGGGTGCTGGCGGGGAACATTGCGGGTAGAGCGGCGGCCCATTTGGCCAGACCGCTGGCGGAGAAGGCGGCGCCTTTGACCGAATCAGGCCTGGCAGCAACCCCGCGGACCGCACCAAGCGCGCTCGCCGACAGGATCATCGCGGCCTGGCGGGCATCGACGATGTCTTGCGCGGTGGGGGCCGCCGGTGCGGCGGGAGCGCGAACTTTGGCCTGCACGCCCCACGCAGCGATCAAGAGCGCGGCCCCTGCGACAATTCGTGCTGGCTTCATGTCCGATCTCCCTTGTAGCCGTTCCCGGATGCTTAGCCGTCCATCGTCACCACGACCTTGCCAATGGCCTTGCGATCGGCCAGCAGCGCAATCGCCTCGCCGCCGCGGGCCAACGGTAGTGTAGCAGAAATCCGCGGATTGATCTTGCCTTCCTTGAGCAGCCGGAACAGCTCGGCGACGTGGACGGCATTTTCCTTGGGGCTGCGGGCCACAAAGGCTCCCCAGAACACGCCGCAAACGTCGCAGCTTTTGAGGAGGGTCAGATTGAGCGGCAGCCGGGCGATGCCCGCCGGGAAACCGACCACTAGAAAACGGCCTTCCCAGGCGATCGAACGGATCGCGGGCTCGGAATAATCGCCGCCGACGATATCGTAGATCACATTGGCGCCATTCGGCCCGCAGGCGGCCTTGAACTGGTCAATCAAGGTCTTGGACTGTTCGCGATCAAACGGTGGGCGGCCATAGATCACTACCTCGTCCGCGCCCGCCTCGCGCGCTACTTGCGCTTTCTCCTCGCTAGAGACGGCAGCGACAACCCGCGCGCCAAACGCCTTGCCCAGCTCGATAGCTGACAGCCCGACGCCGCCGGCTGCGCCCAGGATCAGCAGCGTATCGCCCGGTTTGATGTGGCCGCGATCCTTGAGGCCGTGGATCGTGGTGCCATAGGTCATCAGGATCGAGGCGGCGGTTTCGAAGCTGACCCCGTCCGGCACGGCAAACAGCCGCCCGGCATCGAGCACGATCTTCTCGGCCAGCCCGCCGTTGCCAGTGCCAGAAAGTACTCGGTCACCAACCGCCCAACCGGTCACGCCTTCGCCGACTGCTTCGATCACGCCGGAAATCTCGCCGCCCGGAGCAAACGGCCGCTCCGGCTTGAACTGATAGAGATCGCGGATGATCAGCGTATCGGGGAAATTGATTGCGCAGGCCTTTACCGCCACGAGGACCTGGCCGGGGCCGGGGGTGGGGGCGTCAATCTCGTCGAGGGTGAGCGTTTCGGGGCCGCCCACAGCGTGCGATCTAAGAGCTTTCATATTCTAGGGGCTTTCATGCTTGGGCTCCGGTTCCGGTGGCGAGCCAGGGCATCTGCGCCCGCACGCCGGTTTCATAAGCAGTAATCGCGTCATTGCGCGCCAGAGTGAGACCAACCTCGTCTAGCCCGCCGAGCAGGCAGGCTTTGCGGAACGGGTCGATCTCGAAAGTGTAGCGATCCTGAAAGCGCGTGGTGACGGTCTGGTGTTCAAGGTCGATATGAACCGGGTCGGTCCTGGCAACCTCGAGCAGTCGATCGACCTGATCCTGCCGCAAAACCACGGTGAGGATGCCGTTCTTGAACGCATTGCCCGAAAAAATATCCGAGAACGACGGCGCGATCACCGCCTTGATGCCGAGGTCCAGCAGCGCCCATGCGGCGTGTTCGCGGCTCGATCCGCAGCCGAAATTGTCGCCCGCAATCAGGATCGGCGAGCCTTTGAATTCGGCCGAATCGAAAATATTGTCAGGATCGGCCCGCACCGTCTCGAACGCGCCGCGCCCCAGGCCCTCGCGGCTGACCGTCTTGAGCCATCTGGCCGGGATGATCACATCGGTATCGATATTCTTGCGCCCGAACGGAATCGCCCGGCCTGAAACTTCGCGAACCGGTTCCATCAATCGGTCTCCGGCGCGTCTTCGGGATGGGATTGTTTCTTGGCCGCATCGGCCCGCTCCTTGCGGCGCGAGGCATAAAGCAGCGCTGCTGCCAGCGCGGCGGAACCAATCGCGGCCCCGGTCATGGCGGCTTTTCCGGTCCAGCCGGGTTTGTCGGTCTTTTTGGTCATGGGATAGCTATGTGCAGCACGGCGCGCCGATGCAAGGGTTGGATGAGGAAATTTACAACCAATCCTCACAGCGCAAACCATCGACTCGGGTGAATTCCTTGAGGTTACCAGTGATGAGCTTGAGCCCAAGGCTGCGGGCGTGACCGGCGATGAGCAGATCGTTGGGTCCGATGAGATTGCCCTGTTTGCCGAGGTTGAATTTGATGTCAGAAGCGTGGTCGCTGGCCACATCATCGAATGACAAAATTGTCAGCCGGGTGGTGAAGTCTTCAACGCGTTCACGTTGCACTGCCGGGCGGTCCGATTTGGCTGCTCCATGCAGCAATTCATAGAGAACGATGGTAGAAATCGCAATAGTTTCAACTTCTTGCTGAAATTTCTGGCCATAGGCTGGCAATCGGTCACGGATTACGCGGATGCAAGTATCCGTATCGAGCATCGAATGGAGCATTAAAAGCTTTCGCGTTCCTCATGCGCGCCCTGCGGCGCACGGTCCGGGAAATCCGGGCACGGAGGTTGGCTAAAGAAATCATCCCACAGTGCATCGACTGGCGTGAAGATCAGCGATTTCCCGACCTTACGGACAATGACCTTTTTTACCCCTTCGGGAAAAGCCAGATCCTTGGGTACCCGCAAAGCCTGACTGCGGTTGGATTTGAAGACGGTGGACTGTGCGTTCATGCTTGGAATATGAGCTTTTGGGTGGGATATGTCAATGGGATATACGTCTATTACAGGAGCATTCTCGCATTGGCTGCGCTTATGGCTTCGTTGATAACCTTCCTAGGAGGTTCAGTCATTTGTATGTTAGAAATCACCCAATTGGCTAATTCTATAGCTTCTTCGACAGTTGTCACGTCTGAACTTGAATTGAGAAGATCAAGTATGTGCTGGCTAATGGGCGATTTTCTCCATGCAGAATTCTCCCAGTCGTGATCGTGACCGAAATCGGCTGGGCTGAAGGCAAGATTGCAATTCAATGCTGGAACCCTCAGTGGACTGGTCTTGTCCTTTATCACTTTGCCTAAAAGCCCGCCAATACTGAGGCAATCATTGGCATTTGCGCCCAGCCAATCTCGATATGTAGGAATACTATCCGAAGGCATATTTCCAACTTCGTCAATCTTCTGATCGAGTGGGCATATCAATCTGCGGATGATATATACCATCCGATCCAAATTATTTAGGTCATCAAGCCGCACGTTTGAGTCAAATAATCCGTAGCGTGCATCTGGATGCCCAATTGAATACAATGAATTAAGGTAAGTTTCTGGTGTCGTAGATTCTTTCTGCAAGCTATTTGGTAAGAGGCCATTGCAAAGGAGTTTTATGGCCTCGTAAATTTTTCCAATGTCATGACCGTGGCCTTTGGAAGTTTTGCCATTCATCAGGAGAACGGCCTTCATGTATTTTTCAAAAGCATGAACCGCCAGCCAAGCGAAATCGGAATTCTGCCCGGTTTGGATACACCAGCGCGCCGTAATGTAGCTTTCGTCTGCGGAACGGACAAAGGTCCCGCCGACAATCCATGACTTCACGATTTCTAGGTTCGTTACAATCAATCCAACTCCCGAACATCGCACAGCCGCCCCGTTACCGCCGCCGCCGCTGCCATCGCGGGGCTCACCAGATGCGTCCGCGCCCCCGGTCCCTGTCTACCCACAAAATTGCGGTTGCTGGTGCTCGCACACCGCTCGCCCGGCGGGACTTTGTCGGGGTTCATGCCAAGGCAGGCCGAGCAGCCCGGCTCGCGCCATTCCAGGCCGGCGGCGATGAAAATCTTGTCCAGCCCCTCTGCTTCGGCCTGGCGTTTGACCAAACCTGACCCCGGAACGACGATCGCCCATTTCACGCCCGCAGCCTTGTGGCGGCCCTTGAGCACGGCGGCGGCGGCGCGCAGGTCTTCGATCCGGCTGTTCGTGCAGCTGCCGATGAAGATGTTCTCGACCGCGATGTCGGTCATCAAGGTGCCGGGGGTGAGGCCCATATAGGCGAGCGAAGCGCGGGCGGCGTCCTGCTTGGACGGGTCGGCAAAGCTTTCCGGCGCGGGGACCACGCCGCCAATCGCGACCGTGTCTTCCGGGCTGGTCCCCCAGGTCACGGTGGGTTCGATGTCGGCGGCCTGGATCACCACGGTCTTGTCAAAGCGCGCGCCGGGATCGGTGGCGAGCGACTTCCACCATGCAACCGCGCGGTCCCATTCGGCCCCCTTGGGCGCGTATGTCCGGCCTTTGAGGAAGGCGAAGGTCGTCTCATCCGCCGCGATCAGCCCGGCGCGGGCACCGGCTTCGATGCTCATGTTGCAGACCGTCAGGCGGCCCTCGACGCTCATCGCCTCGAACACAGGCCCGCGATATTCGATGACATGACCATTGCCTCCCGCCGTGCCGATCACGCCTATGATGTGGAGGATCAGATCCTTGGGGGTGATGCCGGGGCCAAGATCGCCCTCGACCCGCACTTCCATCGTTTTCGATGGGGTGAGCAGCAACGTTTGCGTCGCCAGCACATGCTCGACCTCGGACGTGCCGATGCCGAAGGCCAGTGCCCCGAGGCCGCCGTGGCACGAGGTGTGGCTATCGCCGCAGACGATCGTGGCACCGGGCAGCGAAAAGCCCTGTTCCGGCCCGACGACGTGGACAATGCCCTGTTCGGCATCGGCATCGCCGATATAGCGGATCCCGAAGTCGGGGGCATTGCGCTCCAACGCTTCGAGCTGCGCGGCGCTCTCCAGATCGGCGATCGGCACAAGCTGGCCGGCACGGTCGCGCCGCGCCGTGGTCGGCAGATTGTGATCGGGCACCGCCAGCGTCAGATCGGGGCGGCGTACCGTGCGGCCTGATACGCGCAATGCCTCAAACGCCTGGGGGCTGGTCACTTCATGGACCAGATGGCGGTCGATATAAATCAGGCAGGTGCCCCCAAGGTCATTGGCATCACGGCGCTCGACCAGGTGAGCGTCCCAGATCTTCTCATAAAGGGTGCGGGGTATATTAGCCATATCGATGCCCTAGCCCCAGCTTGCGACGAATCGCAAGCGGTGGTCATGGAATTGTCAGCTTAATGCGCCTACATAGCACATATGACCGCAGCACCGCATTTCTTCCCGATCAAGATTCTCCCCGATGACATCGATTTCATGGGCCACGTCAACAACGCGCGCTATCTCTCGTGGGTCCAGGATGCGGTGCTGTCGCATTGGCACAAGCTGGCCCCGGCCGAGGCGGTGGCGGCGCATGGCTGGGTCGCGCTGAAGCACGAGATTACCTATCGCAAGCCCGCATTTCTTGATGATGATGTGATCGCCAATGTCCTGCTGGAACGGATCCAGGGCGCTCGTGCCTTTTACGAAACCATCGTCAAGCGCGGCGAGGAAGTTCTGGCCGAGGTTAAATCGAGCTGGTGCTACATCGACATCGAAACGCTGCGCCCGGCGCGAATCGGCGAGGAAATTGCCGCGTTTTTCTTCCCCCCGCGCGCTGAAGATAGCGCAGAAGCAATTTGATGAGCGCGCTTGCTGCCATCGTGCTTGTGTTTGCCACTGTCCTGGCGATGGAAGGGATCGCCTGGGCGAGCCACAAATATATCATGCACGGGTTTGGCTGGGGCTGGCACCGCGATCATCATGAGCCGCATGACAAGCCACTTGAAAAGAATGATCTGTTCGGGATCGTCGGTGCGGGCATGAGCATTTCGATGTTTGCCATCGGCAGTCCGCTGGTTCGCGGTGGTTCGGCGTGGGAGCCGGGAACCTGGATCGGTCTTGGCATCCTGTTTTATGGGATCATCTATACGCTGGTTCACGATGGGCTGGTCCATCAGCGTTACTTCAGCTGGGCGCCAAAGCGCGGTTATGCCAAGCGGCTGGTCCAGGCGCACAAGCTGCACCATGCGACGATCGGCAAAGAGGGCGGGGTCAGCTTCGGCTTCGTGTTCGCGCGTGATCCGGCAGTGCTGAAGCGGGATCTGGCGGCACAGGCGAGAGCCGGGGTGGCGGTGCTGCGTCAGGCGGAAGCAGCGCCTTCGGCATAGCGCGCGGCGGTTTCGCGGATCAGCGCGATCATGTTCGGCACGCCCTGGGTGCGGTTTGAACTGAGCTGGTTTTTCAGATCGAACGGCGCCAGCGCGGCGGCGACGTCCATCACGGCGACCTCATCGGCGGGTTTGTCCTGCACCGAAGAAAGCACCAGCGCGATGATCCCTTTGGTGATCGCGGCGTTGCTGTCGGCAAGGAAATGGAGTCTGCCACCAGCGACGGTAGGGTAGACCCAGACACTGGCCGAACAGCCGGTAACCCGCGTGGCATCGGTCTTAAGCGCCTCGGGCATCGGCTCCAGCTCGCGGCCCAGTTCGATCAGCAGACGATAGCGCTCGTCGCCTTCGAGGAAATCATATTCGGTGCGGATGTCGGAAAGGCTGCGCATGGGGTGGGCCTGTAGCCACTTCGTCATCCCCGCGAAAGCGGGGATCGCTGGCCTCGTCAATCCGACCTTGCATCGATGAGGCCTGCGGTCCCCGGTCAAGCCGGGGACGACGCCTATAAATCCACCCCGGCGGCGATCGCTTCGAGCTTGCGGATGCGTTCCTTGAGATCGGAAATCTCGATCCGGGCACCGATGCCATTCTGGGCTGAACCGGCACCGCCTTCGATCTCGCGGCGCTGCTGGTGTTGGTCCAGCTCACGGGCCTTGAGGGCCAGCCAGCCTTGCCAACCCTTGAGCATGGTCGCCGCGACAACGCACAGGCCGGTCAGGGCGGCGGCGGCAATCAGGAGATATTCGCTTTCCATTGCGGGTGCTCCTTTGAGGGAGGGAACCAGCGCGACCCTTACCGGTCGCGCAGGCTTTCGATTTCAGCGGCGACCTGCTGGCTGTGCAGCCGATCGGAACTGTTAGCATCGGTGGCGATGCGCTCCAGCACCTTGATGCGCTCGCGCAAGGTCTCGACTTCACGTTGCAGCTCGGCGTCCACCGGGCGGTCGAGCATCTGAGCCTGGCCCTTGCGACCCTCATAGATGCCGTGCTGGGCGTTGTATCTTGCCCGAAGCACCCGGGCGATGGAGGTTATGGCGACGATTGCGATCACCATGATCGCGGTCCACATGTTCATTGCAGTCTTTCCTGTTCAATCAGCTCATCACCGGATCGCGAAGATCCTCGATCTGTGCCGCAAGGTTGGAGCTTTTGTCGGTAACGATCCGCTCGACATTGCCGACCCGGTCCTTGATCGCGCCAAGCTCGGCGCGCAGCACGGTGTTTTCCTGGCTGAGCAGCTTGATCTGCTCCATCGCCTCGGTCGTGACGGCGGGCTTGAGCGATTGACCCCACATTCCTTCCAGCGGATAGCCATGCTTGATCCTGAGGCGGGTCGTGTGGATCCAGCCCAGCGTACCGATGAGGCCAATGATGAGGCCGCCGCCGATCAACCAGGGAAGATATTCGATGAATTCGGGGGCCATTAGCGGAGGTCCTTTTCGCGGGTATCAAGCAGCGCTTCAACCTGGCGGGCATCCCGCAGCGCTTCGATCTGATGGGCAACGGTATAGCCCTTGTCGGTGACAATCTGCTCTAGCACGATCATCCGGTCCTCGAAACTTTCGAGCCGCTGGGTCAGCCGGGCGTTTTCCTCGCGCAGCGCAGTGTTGGCATGGCTCGACCGCTCGGTCTTGCCGCCCCATTCATCTTCCACAGCATAGCCGTGACGTGCACGAATCCAGTTGTTTACCAGCCAGCCGACCGTGCTGATAGCGATGATCGCCATGACGAAGTTTTCGCCTGCCCACTCCATCACAAAGCTCCTTGGCGGTCGCTGCGATCGAGGAGCGCTTCAACCTGGCGGGCATCGCGCAGCGCTTCGATCTGGCTGGCAACGTCATAGCCCTTGTCGGTCACGATCCGCTCGAGGACGCGGACGCGCTCCTCAAGTTCAGACGTATGCGAAACATATTGCGCGGCCTTTTCGGCCGTGGCCTGTATCTGCATTTCAACGATTTTGGTTCGATGCTTGCTCCAGATCGCAACGATCGGGATGGACAAGGCCAAG
The DNA here is from genome assembly GCA_031383985.1 of Novosphingobium sp. Lineage (GTDB taxonomy): Bacteria > Pseudomonadota > Alphaproteobacteria > Sphingomonadales > Sphingomonadaceae > Novosphingobium. The sequence goes on from JANNAE010000060.1 coordinate 34,738, forward strand.
ATCGGTATCATCACGCCGACCAGGCCAATCAGATCACCCATGGTATTTCCCCAAATTCAGCGCGCTTAACGCAGCCGTTCGATTTCATCGGACAAGCGCGGATTGGCGCTGACGTAGTAGAGTTCGATATCAGCCAGCCGGCGATCAATGTCGCGGAAGCTGGCGCGGACATCGCGGGCGGTGCGGGTGGGCGATTGGCGCACGCGCTGCCAGAACTGCTGCTCCTGCCGGTCAACGTAAAGATGCGGCGGCTTTTTGTTCGCAAGCAGCCCGGCGACAAAATAGAACGGAATGATCCCGCCTCCGGTCATGAACACCAGGCCGATAAAGCCCAGCCGGATCCACATCGCGTTGACCCCGGTATAATCGGCGATTCCGGCGCAGATCCCCATCAATTTGGCGTTCTGCTTGTCGCGATAAAAGCTGGTGCGCAAATCGTTCATTTGGAAGTCCTCCCCTTCTTGGCAAGCATCCGGTCAAGCTCGTGCAGCGGCTGGTTGTCGATCTCACGGTCATGGATTAGGCGGGCCGGCTTGAAATCAGGATTGTCGCTGGCGACCAGCCGCTCGACCGTATCCATCCGGTCATCAAGGCGGCGGGCAAGCGCGTAAAGCTCTTCCAGCATGGATTCGTCATCCACCGTCAGCGTCGCAGCGGTTTTCCAGCGAGTCACGTAATGGAGGATGATCCACGGCAGACCGAGGAAGATGGCCGGGACAATAATCAGTTCGGTTGGAAACACGGGCTCAATCCTTCTTGCTGGCGGCGTCGCCGTGCAGCGCGCGCTTCATGGCTTCGAGTTCTTCATCGATCTTGTCCGCGCCGGCGAGCGCAGCGATCTCGTCGGCCAGGCCCGGCTTGGCGGTGCCATCGGCCAGGCTCAGCGCATCGGCACGGCCCTCGGCGAAATCGACTCGGCGTTCGAGCTGGTCGAACCGCGCCATCGCCTCATCAACCCGCTCGCTGGCCAAGAGCGTGCGCAGCTTGACCCGGTTTTCCGCGCTTTCAAGGCGGGCAGCGATCGCGGTCTGGCGGCTGCGGGCTTCGCGCAGGCGGGTCTGGAGTTTTTCGATGTCGATCTCATAAGCGCGCAGCGCATCGTCGAGCACGGTGATCTCGGCCTTGAGCTGATCGGCCATGTCGGAGGCCTTCTTCTTTTCGACCAGTGCGGCGCGGGCGAGGTCTTCGCGGTCCTTTGACAGGGCAAGCTGCGCCTTGTCGGCCCAATCGGCCTGGAGCCGGTCAAGCTTTACCGTGTGGCGGTGCATTTCCTTCTGATCGGCAATCGTACGGGCGGCGCTGGCGCGGACTTCGACCAGTGTTTCCTCCATCTCGAGGATGATCATCCGGATCATCTTGGTCGGATCGTCGGCCTTGTCGAGCAGCTCGTTGAAATTGGCCGCAACGATATCACGAGTGCGCGAGAAAATGCCCATCCAGGGAACTCCAGTAGTGGGGGTAGGGGAACGACGGAGGCGTTCAACCTCGGTGTCGAAGCGGGAAGTACGGCCTCTGTCAGCACGGGCTGACAGGAACTCTGCGGTTTGGGCCGGAGCACCCGGGTGGCGGGGGGACTTGATGTCGCCAGCGGGGGTTTCGGGCGTTTCCGGCCCAAGAGGAAATTTGTCCGCCCCGCGGGCGGACTGGTCCGACCCAAGGGGAAATTTGTCCGCTCCGCGGGCGGACTGGTTCGGCCCAAGGGGGGTTAGAGGGTCAAGATCGTGAGGATCGGCCATGGCCGCGCTCAAGCCTGCTGCGCCTGAGGCGCGCTCTTGGTCAGGGCGAAGGCCGGGGAATTGTCAAACTGCTGAGCCAACACGACAACGTTCATGCCAAGCATCGCTACCACGCTGGCAAAGATCGCCTTGTCGAGCTTGCTGGACTTGCGGAGAGCTTGGATAGTCATGGTCTTGACCTCGTTGAAACACCGGAGTGGCGGTTGTTCATGTAACAGCAAGCACCGTGCCAAACGCGTGAAGCCGCACAAAACAGCCAATTTGTCAGCAATTTGCCTAACGACAGGTGGGAAGACTTGCGAGGTGTTGGGAAATTTCGCTATAAGTTGGGGATGGAGCGCGAAACACAGTTTCTGGGCCAGTCGGGTGCCTTCCTCGATGCGGTCGAACGGGCCAGTCGCGCCGCGCCGATGCGCCGTCCGGTGCTGGTCGTGGGCGAGCGCGGAACCGGCAAGGAACTGATCGCCGAACGCCTCCACCGCCTCTCGGCCCGCTGGGGCGAGCCGCTGATCACGCTGAATTGCGCGGCCTTGCCGGAAACGCTGATCGAGGCGGAGCTGTTTGGTCATGAGGCAGGCGCTTTCACCGGCGCTACCAGAGCGCGCGCCGGAAGGTTTGAAGAAGCCGACAAAGGGACGTTATTTCTCGACGAACTGGCGACCTTGTCGATGGGCGCGCAGGAACGCCTGCTCCGCGCGGTCGAATATGGCGAGGTGACGCGGATCGGCTCGTCGCGTGCCATCATGGTCGATGTCCGGATCGTTGCCGCGACCAACGAGGATCTCCCCCGCCTGGCCGAGCAAGGCCGGTTCCGCGCCGATCTGCTCGACCGGCTGAGTTTCGAGGTTATCACCCTGCCGCCGCTCAGAGTGCGCGAGGGGGATATCTATGTCCTCGCCGAATATTTCGGGCGGCGCATGGCAACCGAGCTGCGCTGGGAGGATTGGCCAGGCTTTTCCGAAGGGGCGATGCAGGCGTTGGAAGCACACCAGTGGCCCGGCAATGTCCGCGAGCTGCGCAACGTGATCGAGCGCGCGGTGTACCGCTGGGACCAATGGGACCAACCGATCGCTCATATCGTGTTCGATCCCTTCGACAGCCCGTGGAAGCCCGCCGCGATGCCGCGCGCTGAAGCGGCGGGTGAGCAAGGTTCATCCAATGGCGTTGCAATGCCGTTGCAAATTCACTTCGATTCGATTGAAGATCTGCGCGGCGCAGTCGATTCCCACGAACGCGCGATCCTTGCACACGCGCTGGGCAAGCACCGCTACAACCAGCGCCAGACCGCCAAAGCGCTGGGGCTGAGTTATGACCAGCTCAGGCATTGCATGAAGAAGCACGGGTTGATGGAGCTGCGTTCACCTGACTAATCCGCGCGGAGCCTTTGGGCATCTCGGGCGTTGTCCCTCTGTTGTTGTGCCCGGGGGTGCCTGGGATGAGAGGGAATTTCCATGGCAAGTCGCCGCATCTACGCGATCCTTCCGCTGCTTGTTGCACTCAGCGGCTGCAACTTAATCTCGGGTGGAGATGACGATGAGGAGGCGGCCGCGCGCGCCCCGGCTTCGCCCGCAGCCTCGTCCGATGGCCTGTCAGCGCATGATCTTGCCCAAGGAGAGCAATTGCCGGCCGATCTTGCCGACGATCAACCGCGCGCGGTGATGCAAGCGCAAGTCGTGCTCGACCGGCTTGGCTTCACCCCCGGCGTCGTCGATGGCAAGCCAGGCGCTTCCACCCGCAATGCGGTCATGGGCTTTCAGGAAGCCAACGCCCTGCCGGTAACCGGGACGATTGATCCTGCAACGCAGCAATTGCTGACGCGCTGGAGCAACATTCCCGCCACCCGGGTCGTGACAATCCCGGCAGACTTTGCCGCTGGTCCATTCACGCCCTTGCCCGATGACGTGGCAGATCAGGCCAAATTGCCTGCACTTGGCTATGAAACGCTCGATGAAAAACTGGCCGAGCGATTTCACACCACGGTCGCAACGCTGATGGCGCTCAATCCGGGCGGGATACCAACCGGTGCGACGACCGCTGCTTCGCCAGCAGGAACCGCCGCTGCCGGGCCTGACCCCTTACCCAGTGCCAGTCCGGCCATCGCGGTCACGACCTTTGCCGCCGGACAGCAAATCCGCGTCCCCAATGTGGGCGGCGACGTGATCGATCCTGCGCAGGTTGAAGACACCGCCTGGCGCACGACGCTGACGCTCCTCGGCGTCGGCTCAAATCAACCCAAAGCCGCGCGGATCGTGGTGAGCAAAAGCAAGGGGACGCTGAAAGTATTCGATGCCACAGACAAGCTCATTGGCATGTTCACTGCCACGATGGGCTCGAGACAGGATCCGCTGCCGCTGGGCAACTGGAAGATCAACGGCGTCGCGCGCAATCCGCCGTTTCATTATAATCCCAAGCTGTTCTGGGACGTGGCCGATACCAAAGAGAAGCAACTGCTGCCTCCGGGCCCCAACGGGCCGGTCGGGGTGGCATGGATCGATTTGAGCAAACCGCATTATGGCATCCACGGGACGCCTGCCCCGGAAACGATCGGCCGCGCGGAAAGCCATGGCTGCGTGCGACTTACCAATTGGGATGTCGCGCGGCTGGCACAGATGGTTTCCGGATCAACCAAGGTTCTGTTCGAGGCGTGATATGCAGATGGGCTGGTCAGGGTTGGTCAGAGCGGTTGCCGTCACCGTGATGGTAACCTCCGCTACATGGGTTGCCGGCGGGGCATGGTGGCTTCAAAGCAGTTCGCCTTGGGCGCAGGAAACACGGGCCATGATAGTGGCGTCGCCAGGCCGAAACGGCGCAGTTCCCGTTACTGAGTCAAGGTCGCCGATCGCCGCGCAGTCGCCGGTCGCTGCCAAACCGAAGCCGCGGAAGTATCCGACTATCTCTTACGATATCGGTGCAATCGGACCATTGATCATCCCGGTGCGCGGAATAGTGCCGGGGCAATTGAGCGATACATTCAACCAGGCACGCTCGGATTGGCGGCAGCACGATGCAATCGACATAATGGCCCCGCGCGGCACCCCGGTGATTGCGGCGGCAGGGGGCACGGTGGAACGATTGCTCTACTCCGTGGCCGGAGGGCTCACCGTTTATGTCCGCTCTTCCGACCGCCGCCTGATCTTCTATTACGCTCATCTGGAAGGTTATCAGCCCGGATTGGCCGAAGGACAGATTCTGCACTTGGGCGACGCGATCGGCACGGTCGGCTCAACCGGCAATGCCGATCCTGCGGCACCGCACCTCCACTTTGCGATCCTTGCAACTGCGCCAGAGCGCAAATGGTACGAGCCGACGACAGCGATCAATCCCTATCCGGTGCTCATAAAGGCGCAATAGTCCGCGCGGTATATCGGGTGCTTGCAATTCGGGCTGAACCGGCCTATCTGCCTCCCACTACCCCGACATTGTTAGCAACGTTTGGGCTGGCGCCGAAAGGGGCCAGCGCGAAACCCTGTTGTCGCAATCTCGGCCAATGGAAAGGCAACGCGGAGCAAGCATGGCCAGTATCGCGCGGATTACAGAGGTTGTTGAACCGGAGGCCAAGGCGCTCGGTTTCGATCTCGTGCGCGTCAAGATCTTCGGGCGCAGCGAAGCCGGAGACGGCGAGGAACGCGCGCTTCAGATCATGGCCGAGCGAGCGGATACCGGCCAGTTGGTGATCGAGGATTGCGCCGCGCTGTCGCGCCGGATTTCGGATCGGTTCGATGCGCTGGAAGAAGCTGGCGACGATGTGATGGAGGGGACCTACCGCCTCGAAGTCAGCTCGCCGGGGATCGACCGTCCGCTGACCCGCCCCAAGGATTTCGCCAATTGGGCCGGGTATGAAGCGCGGGTGATGCTGCTCAGCCCGGTCGATGGCAACCGCAAGACGGTGCAGGGCGACCTGATCGGGATTGAGGGCGAGGTTGGCGGTGAAACTGTCACTCTGGAAGACCGCAAATCCGGCCGGGTGGAGTTTCCGCTGGCCGATGTTCATTCTGCCAAGCTGGTCCTGACCGACCGTTTGATTGCCGCAACCCGCCCGCTCGACAGCAGCGGCGCCGACGAAATCCTAGAAGAAGTGGAAGAGTAACCCATGGCCAGTCCAATCTCAGCCAACCGCGCCGAACTGCTCGCGATTGCGACCGCGGTTGCGACCGAGAAGATGATCGACAAATCGATCGTCATCGAGGCGATGGAAGAGGCGATCCAGAAGTCGGCCCGCAACCGTTATGGTGCGGAAAACGATATCCGGGCAAAACTCGATCCGCGCACCGGCGATCTGCGGCTGTGGCGCGTGGTCGAAGTGGTCGAAGAGGTTGAAGATTACTTCAAGCAGGTTGACCTCAAGGCGGCCGAAAAGCTCCAGCCCGGCGCCACAGTCGGCGATTTTATCGTCGATCCGCTGCCGCCGGTCGATCTGGGCCGGATCGATGCCCAGTCGGCCAAGCAGGTGATCTTCCAGAAAGTCCGCGATGCTGAGCGTGACCGCCAGTATGAAGAATTCAAGGACCGCGCCAACGAAGTGATCACCGGGGTGATCAAGTCGGTCGAGTTCGGCCATGTCATCGTCAACCTCGGCCGCGCCGAAGGCGTGATCCGCCGCGATCAGCAGATCCCGCGCGAAGCCGCCCGGGTGGGTGAGCGGGTCCGCGCGCTGATCCTCAAGGTCGAGCGCCAGAACCGCGGCCCGCAGATCTTCCTCAGCCGCTCGCACCCCGAGTTCATGAAAAAGCTGTTCGCCCAGGAAGTGCCCGAAATCTACGACGGCATCATCGAAATCAAGGCCGCCGCCCGCGATCCCGGCAGCCGCGCGAAAATCGGTGTGATCAGCCATGATAGCTCGATCGATCCGGTCGGTGCTTGCGTTGGCATGAAGGGCAGCCGCGTCCAGGCGGTGGTCCAGGAATTGCAGGGCGAGAAGATCGACATCATTCCGTGGAGCGAAGACACCGCCACTTTCGTGGTCAATGCGCTGCAGCCGGCGACCGTCAGCCGCGTGGTGATCGATGAGGATGAGAGCCGGATCGAAGTGGTCGTCCCCGATGACCAACTCAGCCTGGCGATCGGTCGCCGCGGCCAGAATGTCCGCCTCGCCTCGGCGCTGACCTCTTCGGCCATCGACATCCTGACCGAGGCGGAAGCTTCGGAAAAGCGCCAGCGCGAATTTTCCGAGCGTTCGAAGATGTTCGAGGAAGAACTCGATGTCGACGAGACCCTGTCGCAGCTGCTGGTCGCCGAAGGCTTCACCGAGCTGGAGGAAGTCGCCTATATCGACATCTCGGAACTCGCCAATATCGAAGGCTTCGATGAGGAACTGGGCGAAGAGCTGCAAAGCCGCGCTGCCGAAGCGCTCGAACGCCGCGAGGAAGCCAGCCGTGAAATCCGCCGCGCCCTGGGCGTTGAAGATGCGCTGGCCGAAATCCCGCATCTCAACGAAGCGATGTTGGTCACGCTGGGCAAGGCCGGGATCAAGACGCTCGACGATCTTGCCGATCTGGCGACCGACGAACTCATCGCCAAGAAGCGGGTCGAACAGCGCCGTCGCGAAGGCTCCACTCCTGTCGCGCCCAAGCCGCGCCGCGATGCCCGCCCCGAAGACAAGGGCGGCGTGCTGGGCGATTATGGCCTGAACGAAGAACAGGGCAACGAGATCATCATGGCCGCGCGGGCGCACTGGTTCGAAGATGAACCAGCAACTGAGGAGGCCGCCCATGCGGATTCCTCACAATGAGCCACTAGGTTCCGACATCCCCGAAGCGCAGCCGGTGACCAAGGATTCGCCGGAACGACGCTGCATCCTCACCGGGCGCCATGGCACCCGGGATGAGCTGATCCGGCTTGCTATTTCGTCTGATGGCGAGGTGCTGCCCGATGTGCTGGCGCGTGCGCCGGGGCGCGGGGCATGGATCGGCGTATCGCGGGCCGAGCTGGAGACGGCGCTGGGCACCGGCAAGGGCGGGGGCAAGCTCAAGGGTGCTTTGGCACGGGCTTTCAAAGGCGAGGCTCTCTCGATCCCAGCTGATCTTGGCGCGAAAATCGAAGCCGCGCTGACCCGCGTCTTTACCGAGCGGCTGGGGCTGGAACAGCGGACCGGGCGCTTGCTGACCGGTTCGGAGCGGATTGCTGAAAAGGCCCGGGGCGGCAAGGTCTCGTGGCTCGGCCATGCGGCCGATGCCGGCAAGGACGGGTCGGGCAAGCTTGATCAGGCGTGGCGGGTGGGCGAAGATGCCGAAGGCAGCGGCAAGGCGGGAATCACCTTGCCTCTGGACCGCGCGGCTCTGTCTGTGGCATTGGGCCGCGACAATGTCGTCCACCTGGCGCTGACCGATTCCGCAGCAGCGCAGCGCATCGCGGTCCCGTTGCAACGACTGCTGCGCTTCCTGGGCCCGAATGTTCCGGGAATGGCTGAAGCGACTGGACCAGAACTGAACACTGAATTGGCCGGCGGATTACCGCCGGCTGTGGCGACGAATTGAGACTGAAGGGCGTTACGTAGACATGAGCGATACCGACAACAAGCCGACGCTAGGCAGAAAGCCCCTGGGGCTCAAGCGCTCGGTCGAAGCGGGCGAGGTCAAGCAGACCTTCAGCCACGGCCGCACCAACAAGGTGGTGGTCGAGGTCAAGCGCCGCAAGCTGCTCGGCAAGCCCGGTGAAGCGGCTGCGCCCGTGCCCGAAGTGGTGGCTGCGGCCCCCCCTCCGCCGCCCCCCGCGCCCGCCCCGGCGCCGCGCAGGCCCGCGCCCTCGGCGGAGTCCCGCCAAGAGACGCAGGCGCGGCTGCTGCGTGAGGCTGAAGAAGCCCGGATGAACTCTCTGGAGGCCGCCAGCCGCCGCGAAAGCGAAGAGCGCGTCCGTGCTCTGGAAGCAGAACGGCGTGGACCTCAGGACAAGGCCAAGGACGATGTCCCGCCCGCCGCCGCGCCCGAGCCGGTGCCGCCGCCCGCCGTGGAACCAGTTACCCAGCCCGCTGCAGACCAGTCCGTTGCAGAAGCGCCTGTGGAGGCCGAGGAAGCCCCCCGCACGGCCGCTGCTCCGGCGGCGCGCCGCTTCACCCCGGTTGCTCAGGTCAAGCGGCCCGAGCCGGCCAAGAAGCCCGCCCATCCGCGTGACAAGAACTTGACCACTGACCGCCGCCAGTCTGGCAAGCTGACCGTCACCAAGGCGCTGAACGAGGATGAAGGCGCCCGCGCCCGCAGCCTCGCCGCGCTGAAGCGCGCCCGCGAAAAGGAAAAGCGCGCCCATTTTGCCGGCAAGTCACAGCCGCGTGAAAAGCAGGTCCGCGATGTGGTGGTGCCCGAAGAAATCACCGTCCAGGAATTGGCCAACCGCATGGCCGAAAAGGGCAACGACCTGATCAAGGCGCTGTTCAAGATGGGCGTGCCGTCAAGCATGACCGATACGATCGATCAGGACACCGCCGAACTGCTGGTCGAGGAATTCGGTCACAATATCGTCCGTGTTTCTGAAAGCGACGTCGATATCGATGCCGCGATGGACGTCGATGCCGATGAGACGCGGGTAACCCGTCCGCCGGTGGTGACGATCATGGGCCATGTCGATCACGGCAAGACGAGCCTGCTCGATGCGCTGCGCGGGACCGATGTGGTTCGCGGTGAAGCGGGCGGGATTACCCAGCATATCGGTGCCTACCAGATCCGGACCAAGGGCGGTGAGCTGATCACCTTCCTCGATACGCCGGGTCACGAAGCCTTCACCGAAATGCGCATGCGCGGGGCCGATGTCACCGACATCGTCATTCTGGTGGTGGCAGCCGATGATGGGCTGATGCCGCAGACGATCGAGGCGATCCACCACACCAAGGCGGCCGGCGTGCCGCTGATTGTGGCGATCAACAAGATCGACAAGCCCGAAGCCAATGCCCAGAAGGTCCGCGAACGGCTGCTCGAGCATGAAGTCGTGGTTGAAGCGATGTCCGGCGATGTCCAGGATGTCGAGGTTTCGGCCAAGACCGGTGCAGGTCTGGATGAGCTGATCGAAAAGATCCTGCTTCAGGCCGAATTGCTCGAACTCAAGGCCAACCCGGATCGCAGCGCCGAAGCCACGGTGATCGAAGCCAAGCTCGACAAGGGCAAGGGGCCGCTCGCCACTGTGCTGATCAATCGCGGTACGCTGAAAGTGGGCGATATCTTCGTGGTCGGCACCCAGTCGGGCCGCGTTCGCGCCATGCATGATGACAAGGGCCGCCAGATCAAGGAAGCGTCGCCGTCGCTCCCGGTCGAAGTGCTCGGCCTCGGCGGTGTGCCGATGGCGGGGGATACGTTGACGGTTGTGGAAAACGAGGCTCGCGCTCGCGAAGTCGCCCTGTTCCGCCACGAACAGGCCACTGCCAAGCGCACCACCAGCGCGCCGGTCAGCCTTGAAAACATGTTCTCGGCGCTCAAGGACAAGCAGACCGTTCTGGAATATCCGATCATCATCAAAGCGGATGTGCAGGGTTCGGCCGAAGCGATTGTCAATGCGCTCAACAAGATCTCGAATGACGAGATCAAGGTCAAGGTGCTGCATGCAGGCGTTGGCGCGATTACCGAAAGCGATGTTTCGCTGGGCTTCTCGACCGGTGCACCGGTGGTCGGCTTCAACGTCCGTCCCAACGCCAAGGCGCGCGAGATGGTCGATCGCCACAAGGTCCGGATGAAGTATTTCGACGTGATCTATCATTTGACCGAAGACGTCGCCAAGGAGATGGCGGGTCAATGGGGCCCCGAACGGATCGAAACTGTTGTGGGCCGCGCCGAGATCAAGGAGATCTTCCCCGCCGGCAAGAAGGACAAGGCAGCCGGGCTGCTGGTTACCGACGGCTATATCCGCAAGGGCATCCACGCCCGCGTCACCCGCAACGATGTTATCGTCACCAAGACGGTCATCCAGTCGCTGCGGCGGTTCAAGGACGATGTCGCCGAAGTGCGCGCCGGGCTTGAATGCGGCGTCGTGCTGGAAGGGACCAATGATATCAAACCGGGCGACATCCTCGAAGTCTTCGACGTCGAGATGCGCGAACGGACTATGTAAGGCATTCCCCCTCCTGCTGGCGGGAGGGGGCAAGCTGGATGCCCCGCTACGTCGCCTTGTTCGGTTCAATCAATGTCGGCCGCAACCGGCTGAAAATGGCTGATCTGCGCGCGGCGTTCGAGGCAGAAGGGTTTGCCAACGTCGAAACGGTGGTGGCCAGCGGCAATGTGCTGTTCGATCATGAGGAGCGCCCGGAAGCCGGGCTGGAAGAAAAGCTCACCTTGATGATGCGCCACAAGTTCGGGATGGACAGCGTCGCGCTGGTCCGCTCACGCGATGCCCTGGCCGCGGCAATTGCCGACAATCCGTTTGCCGCGGACGGGCAGGAGAACTTCGTCCACACGCTGTTCCTCGATGGCCCGGTGGATGCCGATGGCTTTGCCCGGCTCCAGTCCGATCGGACCGGGGCGGAGCGGCTTGCCGCAGGCGACCGCGCGCTGCATATCGATTATGTGGTGGGTGCTGGAGAGAGCAAGCTGGTCGGCACCTTCATCGAACGGCGCATGGGCGTGCGCGGCACCGCGCGCAATTTGCGCTCGATGAAGCGGATACTCGCCAAGATGGACGAAAGTTGAGCGTTATGGCCGTCGCACCTCCTACTCCCGAAACCCGCTCGGTTCGCCTGCTCAAGGTGGGCGAACAGGTGCGTCATGTGATTTCCGAGCTGCTGATGCGCCAGGAAGTCCATGACGAGGTGCTGTCGGCTCATGCCATCAGCATCACCGAGGTGCGGATGTCGCCCGATCTGCGCCATGCCAGCGTTTTTGTGAAGCCGCTGCTAGGATCGGATGAGGCCAAGGTCCTGAAGGCGCTGCGGACCAACACCGCTTTTTTCCAGAAGGAGGTGGCGGGCAAGCTCAAGCTGCGCTTTGCCGCCAAGCTGAAATTCCTCCCCGATGAAAGCTTTGACGAGGCGGCGCGGATTGAATCGCTGCTGCGCCATCCCAAGGTGGTGCGCGATCTGGGCGACGGACCGGCCTAATCCGGCACCATCCGCGCAGTGATTGTGATCGTCACCTTGCGGCCAACGATCATGCCGTAGCTTTTCATCCCGAACTCACGCCGATCGATCGTGGTTCGCGCGGTAAGTGTGATCGGCTCGCGACCGGTTGCGTGGGCCGGGGGCTGGGTAAAGCTGACTGCCAGCTGGGCCGGCCGGGTCACCCCGCGCGCGGTGATCTCGCCCGCCACGGTCGCAGTTTGCGCCCCGGTCATCACCATCCGGCGGCCTGCGAAGCGCACTGTGGGGTGATTTTCGACATCGAAGAACTTCGGCCCCTTGAGGCGGCCCGTCGTAGTGGCGTCACTCGACACCAGCGCGCGGGCGTCCACCGTCACGTCCAGATCAATCGCCTCCAGCGCATCGGGCGTCAGTACAATCCGGCCGGAAATGCGCGGGAACTGCGCGGTTTTGCTGGCCAGGCCCAAGAACGAGACTTTGGCGCGGACGTCACTGCCAGCCTCCTCCAGCGCATAGCGATAGGTTGGCGAGGTGGCACCGACAAGCAGCACGAAAAGCGGAGCAATCTTCAGCCAGGCAGGGTGGCGCAATGCGGCTCTCCTATGCCCTCGAATGCGCTCAGCACTGCGCTCCGTGCCACGCACTGTCAATCGCTATGGCGTTTGGCGGCGAAGGCCTTATCTGCTGGGCGCCATGGCCAAGCTCTATTTCTATTATGCCAGCATGAACGCGGGGAAATCGACCACATTGCTGCAGGCAGACTTCAACTATCGCGAACGCGGCATGGCAACGATGCTGTGGACCGCCGCGCTCGATGGCCGCAGCGACAACAAGGCAATCGAAAGCCGGATCGGGCTGGGGGCCGAGGCGCACCATTTTACCGGGACCACCGATCTGTGGGCGCAGGTGACCGCGGCGAACGAGGCCCGGCCGCTCGCCTGCGTGATGGTCGATGAGGCGCAATTCCTTGCGCCGGCGCAGGTCTGGCAGCTCGCCCGGTTGGCGGACGAGGCCAATATTCCGGTCATCTGTTATGGCCTGCGGACCGATTTTCAGGGCGAGCTGTTTCCAGGATCGGCCACGTTGCTGGGCATTGCCGATGCGCTGGTTGAGCTTAAAGGCGTATGCCACTGCGGCCGCAAGGCAACTATGAATTTGCGGGTCGATGCCAGCGGCGCGGCGGTGAAGCAGGGCGCACAAACCGAGATCGGCGGCAACGACCGCTATGTGGCCTTATGCCGCAAACATTTCAGCGAGGCACTGGTCGGATGAATGACACGATTTACCAGGCGGCGGCGCTGATCATCCCGCTGGTTATCGCGATCGTCTTTCACGAAGTATCGCATGGCTATGTCGCCAAGCTGCTGGGGGATCCGACCGCCGCTGAGATGAACCGGCTGAGCCTCAACCCGGTGCGCCACGTCGATCCGATCGGGACTGTCGTGCTGCCCGGCTTCCTCGCCATGGCCAGCTTGCCGGTGTTCGGCTGGGCCAAGCCGGTCCCGGTGATCAGGGAACGCCTGCGCAATCCGCGCTTTGGCATGATGCTGGTGGCGTTAGCCGGACCGGGCAGCAATCTGGTGCTGGCGGCGGTGGGGGCAGTGCTGCTCGGGCTGTTGTCACGCAGCATTACCGCCGTCCCGGTGGATGGTTCATGGTTGCAGTTCGTCACTCTCAACCTGTTCAATTTCATCACGATCAACATCTTCCTGGCGCTGTTCAATATGCTGCCGATCCCGCCATTCGATGGCTCGCACATTGTCGAAGGCTTGCTTCCGCGCAGCATGGTGGCTGGCTATGAGGGAATGCGCCGCTATGGCTTCCTGCTGGTGCTGGTGCTGATCGTGGTCTTGCCGCGTTTGATCCCTGGGTTCGATCCGGTGGGCAAGCTGGTTGTGCCGCCGGTGCAGTGGCTGATCGGGCATTACCTCGCGCTGGCGCAGCTGGTCGCTGGCGGCTGAGACCATGCCGAGCGGCTGGATCATCCTCGACAAGCCGATCGGGCTTGGCTCGACGCAGGCGGTGGCAGCCGTGAAGCGCAATCTGCGCGAGGCTGGTCTGGGCAAGGTCAAGGTTGGCCACGGCGGCACGCTCGATCCGCTCGCGACCGGGATTTTGCCGATAGCGCTGGGTGAGGCGACCAAGCTGGCCGGGCGAATGCTCGATGCCAGCAAGGAATATGAATTCACCGTTCAGTTCGGGGCGGAGACCGACACGCTGGATCTTGAGGGCAAGGTGGTGGCGATGAGCGATCACCGGCCCACGCTGGCCGAGGTTGAGGGGGTATTGCCCCGGTTTACCGGGCCGATTGTGCAGGTCCCCCCGGCCTATTCGGCGCTGATGGTGGGGGGCAAGCGGGCCTATGATCTGGCCCGTGCAGGAGAAGCGGTGGAGCTGAAGGCACGGGCGGTGACGATCCTGGACCTTGCAATCAAGCAGGCGCATTCCGACAGTGCCACGCTGATAGCCCATGTCTCCAAAGGCACCTATATCCGCAGCCTCGCCCGCGACATTGCCCGCGCGCTTGGCACCGTCGGCCATGTCACGATGTTGCGCCGTTTGCGCGCCGGACCGTTCGGGCTGGAACAGGCGATTTCACTGGACAAATTGAACGAAGTGGGTAAGGGCGCGCCACTTGAGAACATACTCTTGCCGCTGGAGGCAGGGCTGGTCGACATCCCGGCTCTCAACCTCAGTCCGGAACAGGCAAGGGCGGTCAGACAAGGCCGCGTTCTGACCGGACTGGCCTTAACAGACGGGGTCTACTGGGGGAAAGCCGGC
>JANNAE010000053.1:0-14435 GCA_031383985.1 Novosphingobium sp.
GTTCTCGCGGTACCAGCCTGCGGTCGCCTTCAGCCCCTCGCGGGTGGGGATGCGGGGTTTCCACAGGGCGGAGGGAGGACAGGCGCCGTTGCTGGCCACCCAGTCGGGATGCGCCATGTAGCCCACCCGGTCGAGCGTCAGTTTGGCTTTGGCGCCGCGCAGCATCCGGTCGGCGCGGGCGGCACGTTCGAGCGAGGCGCGGCTGAGGTGGACGACCCAGGGCCGCCGCCCGATCGCCCAGCCGACTGCGCGGGCCAGCTCGTAATGGCTCCAGCCGCCCGGTCTGCCGTCATCGGGCTCAAAAGTCTGGTGGCTGACCGCCTCGCCGCCCGGCACCAGCGCCAGCAGCAGGCGGGCCAGATCATCGACATGGATCAGCGAGACGCGGCCCTCGCTGGGCGGCATCGGCATCAGCCCCCAGCGGGCAATACGGAACATGTCGAACATCTCGGCATCGCGCGGGCCATAAATCGCGGGCGGGCGAACAATCGTCCAGTCGAGGCCGCTGGCCATGACCAGCTTCTCCGCCCGCGCCTTGGACGCGCCATAGGCGGACAGATCGGGCTCGCGCGCCGAGAGCGAGGAAACATGGACGATGCGCGGGACGCCTGCGGCCAACGCGGCTTCAATCACATTCAGCGTGCCGATGACATTGCCCGCCTCGAACCCGGCCGCATCAGCAGCGTTGACCACACCGGCGACATGGATCACCGCCTCAGCCCCTGTGACGAGGCGCTTCAGCGCCGCCTTGTTGGCAAGGTCGCCCGCAACCCAGTCCACCCCGTTCCGGGCGGGCTGCTCGCGCCGGGTCAGGGCGCGGATCTCGCCGCTCGCGCGGTCGAGCCCAACTCGGTCAAGCAATGCCTGCCCGACAAACCCGGTTGCCCCGGTAACTGCGATGGTCACAGCAGGACCAGCTGATCGCGGTGAACCACCGCTGAGCGCGGGGCATAGCCGAGCAGTTCAGCTTGCTCGGACGATTGCCGCCCCATCAACCGGGCGCATTCGATCGCATCATACTCGCTCAGCCCATGCGCCAATGTCATGCCGGCGTCATTGCGGATCGCGATGGCGTCGCCGCGCTGGAACTCGCCTTCCACGCCGATAATCCCGGCGGCAAGCAGGCTGCTGCTCTTGCCCAGCGCCCGCGCCGCTCCAGCATCGATCGTCACCGCTCCCTTCAGTCGCAACCGTCCGCCCAGCCACGCCTTGCGCGCACCGGCCTTGCGGCGCGGAAGGAACAGGGTTCCGATCCCCTGCCCGCCGGTCTCGCAACCAGATGCCCGGGCAATCGGCGCGTCGTGGGTACCGTTGGCGATCACCAGCGCGATGCCCGCCAGTTCGGCAATTTCGGCGGCTTGCAGCTTGGAGGTCATCCCGCCCGACCCCATCCCCGAAGCCGAGCCGCCAGTCGCCATCGCGTGAATTTCCGCTGTCACACCGCGCACTTCGGGCAGCAATGTCGCGGCGGGATCAGCGGGACTCCGATCGAACAGCCCATCGACATCGGACAGCAGCAGCACCGCGCTGGCCCGTGCCGCCTGCGCCACCCGCGCGGCAAGCCGATCATTGTCGCCAAAGCGGATTTCCTGAGTCGCCACGCTGTCATTTTCGTTGATCACCGGCACCGCGCCCGCATCGAGCAACCGGGTGAGCGTCGCGGTGGCGTTAAGGTAGCGGCGCCGATCCTCCAGATCGTCCAGCGTCAGCAGCAACTGCGCGGCGGTCAACCCGTGTGCGCCGAGCAGCTCAGCCCAGAGGCCTGACAGTGCGATCTGGCCGACCGCCGCCGCAGCCTGGGCATCGGCTAGGCTGCCGCGCCCGCCCTTGTCGAGCCCCAGCCGCGCCGCACCCAGCGCAATCGCGCCCGAGGAGACGATGATGATATCCTGACCACGCGCCCGCGCCGCAGCGATCTCTGCTACCAGCCCGACGAGCCAGCCGCGCCTGACGCCTTGCTTGTCCACCAGCAGCGATGAGCCGACCTTAACCACCAGCCGGGGGCAGGCGGACTTGTCAGTCAGGTCAGAGAGCTGGGCGATCTGCATAGGAATGATCGCTTACGGAAAACTCACCGCTATGCAACAATCCTCATCCCGGATTTTACCCGGGATGGCGGCTCAGAACGGCGACCACGGCTCCGCATCGGCTTCTTCCTGCTGGCCGATCGGACGTTCGGTGGTGGTAGCGGCGGGAAGATGCTCGATCACGGCGTCGAGCAGTGCCTCCATCCCCTTGCCGGTCGCGCCCGATATCGGGTACACCTTCTTGGCCCCGGCGGCCTTGAGCTCTCTGGTGAAGGCCTTGACCAGTTCGCTATCGACGGTGTCGATCTTGTTGAGCGCGATCAAGCGCGGCTTTTGGTCCAGCCCTTCGCCGTAGATGCCGAGCTCTTCCTCGATGATTTCCAGCGCCTCGGCCGGATCGGTGCCGTTGATGTCAATCAGGTGGATCAGCACCCGGCACCGCTCGATATGGCCAAGGAACCGGTCGCCGATCCCGGCGCCCTCGGCGGCGCCCGCGATCAGGCCGGGGATATCGGCCAGCACGAATTCACGGTTCTTGTGGCGGACCACGCCAAGTTGCGGGCGCAGGGTAGTGAAGGGATAGTCGCCGACCTTGGCCTTGGCATTGCTCAGCGCATTGATGAAGGTCGATTTGCCCGCGTTGGGCAGACCGAGCAGCCCCGCGTCGGCGAGGAGCTTGAGCCGCAACCAGACATACATTTCCTCGCCCGGCCAACCGGGGCCGTGCTGACGCGGCGCGCGGTTGGTGCTCGATTTATAACTGGCATTGCCGCGCCCGCCGTCGCCGCCGCGCAGCAGGGTGACCTGCTTGCCGGCTTCCGTCAGATCAAGCAGCACGGTCTCGCGGTCATCATCAAGCACCTGCGTGCCGATCGGAACCTTGACGATTAGATCAGGGCCGCCAGCGCCGGTACGGTTCTTGCCCGAGCCGCCGGTGCCGCGCGGGGCCTTGAAATGCTGGGTATAGCGAAAGTCGATCAGCGTGTTGAGACCGGGCACGGCTTCAAAGATGATGTCGCCGCCCTTGCCGCCATCGCCGCCATCGGGTCCGCCGTATTCGACGTATTTCTCGCGCCGGAACGCGACTGCGCCGGGGCCGCCTTGTCCGGAACGGATGAAGATCTTGGCTTGGTCGAGAAAATGCATGATCGAAAAACTTGTCTGTTCGTGAAACCAAGTCGCCCCACGACTGCAGCATACCACTTATTGAAAAAATGTCCCGACACTGGTGGAGCCGAGGGGGATCGAACCCCTGACCTCGTCATTGCGAACGACGCGCTCTCCCATCTGAGCTACGGCCCCGGTCCAGTGCGAGCGCGTGCAGCAGGGCTACACGCGTGGTGGTTTCCCTTAGCGAAGCCGGGCCGGGCTTGGAAGCGCTAAAATCCGTTCAGCGCATGGTCGAAGGCGGGGTGATGGCCGGAACCGTAAGGCTGGGCGTTGCAGGCACCGGACTGACCGGCGAATATTTCGCATCCCACAGCGCGGCATCCAGGCTGTATTGCTCATAAGAGCGGTAGAACTGGTCAAACACCTGCTCGAGCCGGGACAGGCTGCTCAACGAGAAGACAGGCAGATCAGCCGGTTTCACTGCAATTGATTCCCGGCTCACCACCAACGCAACGTCACAAAAACTGCTGATCGTCGGTGGATAGGCGAAGTAGTTGTAAACTTGCGTCATATAGGCTTCGCGCGGGCGGATGAAGCTCGCCCCGTGGCGCTGCCGAAATTCGCTGTCCACGCCGCGGTTGGCGGCGGTCAAACCACGCGAATGGGTCTTGAGGAAAGCGCGGTAGCCAATGAGGATGTCGGTGTGCTGTGGCTTGAGGCAGTTGAGCGCCGCGACATTGTAGGCCGACCGGAAATTCCAGATGGTCTGCACCGGAGAAATTCGCGCGTTCACTGTCTGGCGCACCCCGTCAGGACCAACTGGAGGAACAAGCAGCCCGGCTGGCGCGCCGATCGGCGGCTGCGGGCGAGGCGGGACGTAGGCCGGCTGTATTGGTGGCGGCGGCGGGATAACCACCACAGGCTTTGGCGGAGCACATGCGGCGAGCCCGCTCAAAACCGCGATAACTCCTCCGAAGAGGAGCTTCTGCCTGACCACCGCAACCATCTTGTGTCCCTCTTCCCGAAACGCCCTGACAGCGCGCATCGTAATCGCCGCTTGATTGCCCCGCGATGAAGCTACAGTCCCTAGCTCCTATATCTATCAAAGAAAATACCCGGCGCGCCAAAAGGAACGCCGGGTACGGTAGTTGACCTTCCGGTCGGCCAGTCTAGTCGCGGCTGCCGAGGAAGCTGAGCAGGAATTGGAACATGTTGATGAAATCGAGGTACAGCGTCAGCGCACCGAGGACGACAGCCTTGCCGGCGAATTCAGTGCCCTGAATCTCGTAATACTGATTCTTGAGCCGCTGCGTGTCATAGGCAGTCAACCCAGCGAAGATCAGCACCCCGAGCATCGAAATCGCCATCGCCAGGCCGCTCGACTTAAGGAAGATGTTGATCACCATCGCAATGATGATGCCGATCAGACCCATCGTCATGAACGAACCCATCGCCGACAGGTTTTTCTTGGTGGTGTAGCCGACCAGGCTCAGCCCGGCAAAAGCACCGGCGGTAGCGAAGAAGGTTCCGGCAATCGACGCGCCGGTGAAGCGCAGGAAGATCGTCGAAAGCGACAGGCCCATGACCGCGCAGAAACCCCAGAACAAGGCCTGCAACGTTGCGGTCTGCATCCGGTTGGCACCCATGCTCATCCCGAACACGAAACCGAGCGGGGCCAGAGCGATCACCCACCACAGCGGGGTCCCAAGGACCTGCGCAGCCATACCCGAGCTGGCAAACAGCAGCGCGACAATGCCCGACAGCAGCACGCCCGAGGACATGTAGTTGTAAATCGAGAGCATGTGGCGGCGCAGGCCCTTATCCAGGGTCCCGGCCGAGCCGATAACCTCACCATTCAAGCTCGGAGACGCGCCGAAACCCGTCTTGGTGGGCTGGGGGTCGTTCCAGTTGGCCATGATGCGTAAAACTCCTTCTTTGCCCTCACGCGATAGCGGGACAAGCTGCAATATCGGGTGTTTATCGATCGGTTTCAAGTAAAACCGGAAGGGCCCTTGTCGCCATTTGTATCAGCGCGCGGCGCGGGCCATTTCGGCGCCGTGTTCAGCCGCACCCTTGAGCGCCGCTTCAACCAGTCTGGCGAGCGCACCGTCGGCATCGAGGACGTCGAGGCCGACCTGGGTAACTCCGCCGGGACTGGCCACTCGTCGGGCCAACTCACCGGGCGAATGAGGCGACGCCGCAGCCAGCGCAGCTGCGCCTTCGACCATTGCCACCGCCATCCGCTCGGCCTGTTCGTTTGTCAGTCCCAGCGCGGCTGCACCCTGCGCGAGCGCATCGACAAAGCGATAGACAAACGCCGGACCGGAACCGACCAGCCCCGTGACAAGATCGAACTGACTCTCGTCGTCCAACCATTCAGGCGCACCAAGCGGGGCCATCAACGCGCTGACAGCCAATTTCTCTGCTGCGTCCAGTCCGCGCGCATAGAGCGCAACCGGCGATTTGCCGATCGCAGCGGCGAGATTGGCCATCACCCGGACCACGGCTTTGGCCTGCGGAAAACGGGCGGAGAGGCTGCCCAGCTCCACTCCGGCAAGGATCGAGATCAGCACTGTTTCCGCACCGGCGAGCGGCGCCAGCGCAGGCGCCACCTGATCGAGCAGTTGCGGCTTCACCCCCAGCAAGATCGCATCGAAGCTGCGCCTGGGCAGTTCGCGCAGCAAAGAAACCCCGGCAGGCACTTCACCGAGCAGCGGATCGACTATGCTGATCCGAGCCGGATCAAGTCCACCCGCCAGCCATCCGGCCAACATCGCCCCGCCCATATTGCCGCAACCGAAAACCAGCAGCGAACCGGGCCAGTCAGCCATGCCTCAGGCTTCCCCGGCCGCATCGACCATCGCGCTGGCCAACGCTTCGGCCGGGGTCTTGTCACCCCAAAGGATAAATTGGAACGCCGGGTAGAAGCGGTCACACTCATCAATCGCAGCTTCAACTGCGGTTTGCGCCTGAGCCAGACTGAGCAAGCCATCGTCACCCAGCATCAGCCCGTGGCGGTACAGCAGCACTCCGCCGCTCGACCAGATGTCGAAATGGCCGACCCACAGCTGTTCGTTGACCAGCGCCAGCACCTCGAACATCGCGGCGCGCTTGTCATCGGGAACGCGGATATCGGGCAGGCACAGCAGCTGGAGGACATGATCCTCACGGCGCCAGATGCCGCGGACCGTGTAATTGGCCCAGCTGCCCTGGATTTCACCGGAAATCTCATCCTCATTGAGGAATTCGCACGGCCAGCCGCGAGCCTCGAACAGCGAAGCGAGCATATCGACGGGTGCGGCATCATCGTCCCGATCAATTTCGCGGTTACCTGTCATCATCGAACTCAATCCGCCTCGCTGCGACCTGAGGGCTGAATGCGTCGGCGCAAGGCCATCCGACAATGGAGGGTTAACGGATGGTTGCGCAAAACTCGACAAGCCTGTTCACAAAGTGTGGAAAAGCTGTGGGTTGCCCTATTTGCCGACGAGCGCATCGACCACCTGGCCCGCCGGGCTGGTCCAGACAAAGGATCCGCCCACCCCGGCGCGGCGCAGCTGGCCGAGGAAGCCATTTGCAGCCGCTTCACTTTCGAACGGTCCAGTGAGCAGCCGGTTGGTCTGGCCCCAGGCGCTGGTAAAGCCCTTGCGATTGCGCAAGACCTCGGCCTCTTCGCGGTTCAACTTGCGCCAATCGAAGCCCAGCGCCTGCTTGTCACGGCCCGTGGCAAGCTGCACCCATATCCGGCTGGGATGGCTGGGCGGCAATGGGGTAGCTGTCTTGCAATTCGCTGCTGCCTTGCCGGTAACCCCCGGCTTGCAGCTTGTCGCATCCCTCGAGGCGGGATCGGCAGCGGGACGCGGCGCCGAGATACGGCGGATGTCGACCGCCCCGGCAACGGGCACCGCCTCGCGGCTGGGTGTCCCAAGATCGGCGAACAGGTCAGCGATAGTGCGGGGTTGCGGGGCCGGCTTGGCCACAGGCGAGACTTCAGCCGAGCGCGGGCTCGGCGCAGGAGCGATCGGCTGACCAAGCTGGGCCAAATCGAACCCGGACACACTCGGGTGCGGCGGCGCCGGATCAAGCGCGGCAAAACCGGGCACCGGGAGAGCACTCGCGGTCACAGCGGCACCAGCGGAATTTGGCACCGCCATGGGGGCAGGCGCAGGCGTCGCGACTGGCTTGGGCGGAAGCTGGGAGGCTGAGACCTGCTGGACTGGGACCTGCTGGACTGGGACCTGCTGGACTAGGGCCTGCTGGGAAATCGGCGCCCTTGCCGTGTTGACCGCAAGCTGCACCGGCACGCTCATCGCTTCGCGGGTCGGAACGGGGTTGGGCGGAGCGGCTGCGGCTATCCGCGCCGGCGTGGGCGCAGGGGCGGGCGAAGTTTCAACCGGCCTGTCCCGATCATTACGGGTTCGGCGCGGTGCCCCGCCCGGCTTTCCGGCACGGCCCATTGGCTGGCCTGCGGGGACCAAAGTCTGGCTGGCGCTCGCCAGCGCTCCACGCGGCTTGGCATACTGTGCGATGCGCGGATCATCGAGCCCGATTTCCGCAGCGCGGGGGAAATGGCCGAAGTTGGCCGCTGCCGCCTGCTGAGCCGGGGTTAACCGCGGCATATAGCGCAGGTAAGGCGTAATCCCCGCCGCCAGATCGGCTGGCATGGTCGACCGCGCGATTGATTCCGCTTCGTCGGCCAGGCCCAGTATCGCAAAGGAAAATGCCCTGATCCGCCAGGCCGCCTTGTCCTGCCGCTGGAGCAGCGGGGCCAGCGTGGTTTCCATCGAGCGGCGATCGCCGCTCATCGCCTGGCTCAAGGCCAGCCGGCGAACCGCCTCGTCATTGGTCCCGGCGGCCAAAGCTGCGCGGTAGAAACGCTGCGCGGTGACATTGTCGCCAACCAGATCATAGGCCAGCCCGCGCTCGGTGAGCAGTGCCGGATCAATCGGACCGCCTACCTCCGCCTCTGCAAACAGCCGGATAGCGGTGAACGGATCACCATGGCGGACATAAGCCCCTGCCAGCCCAGCCTTGACCCGCGGATTCCCTGGCGAAAGAGTATCGGCGCGCTGCAAGAAGCCCACCGCAGCATCGACATCGCCGATTTCGAGCGCCGCTTGCCCGGCATCGACCAGCGCCGCAACATCGCGCGGATTGCGGCCCAACTGCCCCAATGCCACGTTGAGCTTCAGGCTCCCGCCGCCGGGAATTTGCTGGATTACCGGCGTAGAGATGTCATCGACGTCATCGCTTTGTCCGGCAGCCTGCGCCGTAGTCGCCAGCACCATCGCCACAGCGCCGCCCAGCACACAACATAGGCGGCGAAGCCGGGCGGAACGAACTGCACGCATGGTCACAACCTGTCAAAATCGCCGCACCATCGGCCCGGCGCGAGCCGTGCTAGGTGTTAGTTGCTTAACCCCAGAGGAACAGAGCGCCCTAGGTGGGCGCAAAGATCCGTCCTACTGGTTGTTTTGGCGACCAAGGAAGCGAGGAATGCTGATCGAGGAACCTTCGTCGCCATCATCCTCGTCTTCGTCTTCCTCATCGACTTGACCAGCGGCTTTGCCCCCCCGTGAGAGGTTTGCCATCCGTTCGAACAGCGTACTGCCAGCGCCTGGTCCGCGCGGCGCAGCCTCAGCATTGTCATCACCGCTAGCCACCAGCCCACGGCGCCGACCCGGCATGACCGGGGAACTTTGGTCATCCTCGTCGACCAGCCGTGTCGCATCGAGCAGCAGCTCATCCCCGCCTGCCGAACCATCGCCCGGACCTGCTTCACCCTCTGCTTCAAGATCCAGCTCCAGCGGATCGCCAGCTTCGCCACCGGCCGAGCCAGTGCTGTCAAAGTCCGCCCGGTGATCTTCATAGCCAAACTCACCACCGTCGCCCGATTGGTCAGCTGGGTCCAACCCGGCAGCATGCTCATCGACGGCTGGTTCTGCTGGGGCAGCCGGTGCGGCGTGGCGTTCGAACAGGGGTTCGGCAACTTCCGGGGCCGCCACCATCGATGGCCGCGCGGGCCCGCGCGCATTGCCCATATTGAACGGACGGGCGGCTTCTTCGGCCATTTCAACAGTCTGTTCGATCCCGGTGGCGACCACCGAGACACGGATTTTGCCCTGCAAGTCGGGATTGAACGCCGACCCCCAGATGATGTTGGCGTTGGGATCGACCAATTCGCGAATGTGGTTGGCCGCTTCATCGACTTCGAGCAGCTTCATGTCATCGCCGCCGATGATCGAAATAATCACGCCCTTGGCGCCTTGCATCGAAACACCATCGAGCAATGGGTTGGCGATTGCGCGTTCGGCCGCTTCAAGCGCCCGGTTGGGGCCTTCGCCCTCGCCCGTACCCATCATCGCCTTGCCCATCTCGCCCATCACCGAGCGGACGTCGGCAAAATCAAGATTGATCAGGCCCGGCATGACCATCAAATCGGTGATCGAACGGACGCCCTGCTGCAGCACCTCGTCGGCCAGCTGAAAGGCTTCCTTGAAGGTGGTTTCCGCCTTCGCCACCAGGAACAAATTCTGGTTGGGAATGACGATCAATGTATCGACGTGCTTTTGCAGCTCTTCGATCCCGGCATCGGCAGCGCGCATCCGCCGGGTCCCTTCAAACAGGAACGGCTTGGTCACCACGCCCACGGTAAGCACGCCCTTGTCGCGCGCCGCCTTGGCGATGACCGGAGCCGCGCCGGTGCCGGTACCGCCGCCCATGCCCGCCGCAATGAAACACATATGCGCGCCTTCCAGCGCGCGTTCGAGTTCGGCCAGGGTTTCTTCAGCTGCCGCCCGGCCCACTTCGGGGCGAGAGCCTGCACCGAGGCCTTGGGTGATATCCGGCCCGAGCTGAATGCGGTGTTCCGCCACCGAATTGTTCAGCGCCTGCGCGTCGGTGTTCGAGACGATGAAATCGACCCCTTCGATTCCGGCCGCGATCATGTTGGCAATCGCGTTGCCGCCTGCTCCGCCCACGCCGATAACGGTGATGCGAGGACGCAGCTCTTCGACAGCAGGGGGTCCGATATTAATGCTCATGGCGCTCTCCTGGCAGGCACGCGAATTCATAAAGTATAGTAGTCGATGTGTGTGCACCGTTCGATTCGGCGAATCAAAGCCCAATTAACCTTTGTCCACAGCCCGTTTCCGTAATTCAGGCCGATCAGAAATACTCTTTTACCGCACGATAGACCCGATTGACCAATCCCAGACCCGAATACCGCATCGTCGGCTGATAGCTTGAACCGATCGCACGGATGTCCACCGGATCTGCCGCAGCATAGAGCACAAGGCCCGCCAGCGTCGAGAAGCCTGGAGTGGCATGAGGATCGGGCAGTCCTTTCAGCGCCGGTGGCTTGCCGATCCTCACCGGTTTGCCCAATGCGCTTTGTGCATAGTCGGCCAGCCCTGCCAGCTCTGCTCCGCCGCCGGTCAGCACAATTTGCTGGCCGCGCTGCCCGGTAAAGCCCATAAATTTCAACGCCCGGCCGACCTCGTCGGTCAGCTGTGCCAGCTGAGTGGTGATGACCGAAATCAACTCGGCCCGGGGAATCCGGTTCTTGTCATCGGCATGGCGCGCCATCGGACCGCTGCTTTCCTCCCCCGGGGCATTCACCGGGATCATCTCGCGGTGATCGGCCGGGCTGGCAATCGCTGAGCCGTGGACGCATTTCAGCCGCTCTGCCTGAAACCGGCGGATCCCGAACGCCGAGGCGATTGCATCGGTGATGTCGCCTGATCCGGTCGGAATCGCCGTCAAACCCAACAGCATACTGCCGGCATAGACCGAGACGTTGGTCACTTCGGCGCCAAATTCGACCAGCGCCACACCCAACTCGCGCTCTTCTTGGGAGAGACAGGCATAGCCTGCGGCAATCGGCGAGCCGACCACCGCCTCAACCTCGAGGTGCGCATTCTGCACCGCTTCGGTGATGTTGCGCACTGGCGCGCCATCGGCCAGCATCACATGGATATCGACCCCCAGCCGCTCGGCGTGGAGCCCTTTGGGATCGGACACGCCGTTTGCCCCATCGAGCGTGTAATGTGCAGGCTGGGCATGCAGCACCATCCGCCCATCGGGCTGGATCACTTCGCGCCCGGCAACCAGCAGATGGTCGATATCGTCCTGCTCGATCCGGCGTCCACCGATATCGATCTCGACCTGCGCGATCTGGCTGGCCAGGCCGGCACCCGAGCATCCGATCCAGACGCGCGTGACCGAGGTGTTGGCCATCTTTTCCGCCCGTTCGACCGCATCGCGCACCGCGTAAGTTGCCGCCTGCATGTCTGTCACATAACCGCGCTTGATCCCTTGAGCCGCGCGGTGCCCTGAACCCAGCACGATCATCTCGCCGGTTTCCGAAATGCCGGCGATCATCGCCGAAATGCGAAACGAGCCGATGTTCACCGCTCCGATAACGCGGGAAATGCGCGGAGCAGCCATCAGTTGTTCTCCGAGTTGGATTTGGGTGCAGATTTGAGTTCAACCGTGCCGCTGGACTTGGGAGCAGGCTGTTCAACCGGATCGGTCCGGCCCGGTACGCGCAGATAGATCCGATCAGGCGCCCGCATGTCAAAAGCGGCAACCTTGCCGCCGAGCAGGCGGTTGACCCCGTCAAGCCGGGCGAACGACATCAGCGCGGTGCTGGACGGCCGACCGCCTTCCGGCAGGGCAAGGACCTGCCCGGTCTTGAAGGTCAGGTTCCAGCGCCGGTTGCCAACCCATTCGGCCTCGCGCACTTGCGGCTTCAAAGCCGGCGCAGCAGAAAGCAAATCGGTGAGTGCCACTACCTGCTTTGCCGCACCGGGCCCGGAGACCACCAGCTTGCCCTTGGCCCGGGCGGACGAGACAACTTCCAGCTCATGGCCGGTCGCATCGATCAACACCAGCCGGTCAGCCTTCCTCAGCACCGCGTGGGGTTTACGCTCGACCACATCGATCACCAGCGTATCGGGCAGTTGGCGCGAAACGCGCGCGTCTTCGACCCAGGACAGCTGCATCAGCCCATCGCGGACGGCGCCAACATCGACCAGCGGCATCGCCCGGTCACGCTCGGCCAGAACCCGTTCATAGACCTTGAGCTCGTTGAGGTGCTTGACCCCGCGAACTTCGACCCGCTTGACTTCGAACCCGGCGTCAGAGGCGAAGACCGCCAACTGCTGGCCTGCCATCGCCGGAAGTCCGGCAAAGCTCGCCACGATCCAGGCCAGCGCCACGGCCCCACCAAGAATCGCGGCGAGGAACACCCGGTGGAGCTGATCTTCACTGAACGGCATCCAGGCCAGGACGCTGTCAAAGGCCGAACCGGTTCGCGCCCTTGCCGTGCGAACTCGCTTCGCATTGCCCTGCGCGGCGGCCACCTTGCGAACGCTCTTGCCGCCGCGTTTGATTTTCTGGCTCATCCTGCGGTCCCTGCCTTATGCGCCACAGCATCGGCAATGATCGCCTCGACCAGATCGGCATAGCTCATGCCGAGGTGCCTGGCTTGCTCTGGTACCAGGCTGAGCGGGGTCATCCCTGGCTGGGTATTCACTTCGAGCAGGAACAATCCTGCGAGGCCGCGCTCATCATCCCAGCGGAAATCGCTGCGACTGGTGCCTTTGCACCCCAGCAGGCGGTGTGCGCGCAGCGCGATGTCCTTGCACGCCTCAGTAATCTCGTCGGGGATTTCGGCGGGGCAGATGTGTTCTGTCATCCCCTCGGTATATTTTGCATCGAAATCGTAGAATCCGGACTTGGGCTTCAACTCGGTGACCATCAGGGCGCGGTTGGCAATAACGGCGGTCGTCAATTCGCGCCCGCGAATGAACGGTTCGGCCAGCAGCGAGGCAAACTCCTGCCACGGCCCCTTGGCGTCCGGGCTGATCGGATTGCCGTAATTGCCCTCCACCGTGACGATCGCCACGCCGACTGACGAGCCTTCGTTGACCGGTTTCAGCACATAAGGGCGCTCCAGCGGATCGTGCTGGTAAAGCTCCGAAGTCTTGACAATGCGCCCGCCGGGCATGGGAATGCCATGGGGCACCAGCGCCTGCTTGGTCAGTTCCTTGTCGATCGCGATGACCGAAGTGGCAAGGCCCGAGTGAGTGTACGTCAGCCCCATCAGGTCCATCATCCCCTGGACCGTGCCATCTTCGCCGGGCGTCCCATGGAGCGCGTTGAACACCACATCGGGCGCTGCCTCAGTCAGCCGCGCAGCGACATTGCGGTCCATATCGATCCGCGTCACGCGGTGGCCGCGCTCCTCCAGCGCCGCAGCTACGCCCTCGCCGCTCATCAGCGAAACGGACCGTTCGCTTGACCAGCCACCCATCAGAACAGCAACATGGAGTTTGGCGAGCGTCACTTGGCTCCTACGCCTTCCTTGGTTGGCGCTCCGGCAAAAATGCCGACGCGCTGGATTTCCCATTCCAGTTCGACACCGGAGTTTTCCTTGACCAGCCGCCGCACTTCTTCGCCCAGGCCTTCGATGTCGGCACTGCTGGCTTCACCCAGATTGAGCAGAAAATTGCAGTGTTTTTCACTAACCTGCGCTCCGCCCCTGACGAGCCCCCGGCACCCGGCGGCGTCGACCAGCGCCCAGGCCTTGTGGCCGGGCGGGTTTTTGAAGGTTGATCCGCCGGTGCGGCTCCTCAGCGGCTGCGATTCCTCGCGCGCGGCGCTGATCCGGTCCATCTCGCGCTGGATGTCCGCTGGTTCGCCCGGACGGCCCCGGAACCGCGCGGCGACGACAATCGCTCCTTCGCGAAGCGCGGAATGGCGATAGGTATAATGCAGGTCGCCAACCGTCAGCGTCACCAGCTCGCCCGAGCGCAGCATGACGTCGCAGTCGATCAGAATATCCGCAACTTCGCGGCCATAGGCCCCGCCGTTCATTCGGACAAATCCGCCAACGGTGCCGGGGATCGAGCGAAGGAATTCGAGTCCGGCTATGCCCGCATCACGTGCGGTCGAGGAGACGAGGATGCCGGATGCTCCACCGCCGCAATCCAGGGTCTGTGCACCGCTTGTCGTGCATTGTGCAAAAGCCTTGCCGAGCCGCACGACCACGCCCGGAACCCCGCCATCACGGACGATCATGTTTGAACCAAGACCCAGCGCCATCACCGGAGTGGCGGGATCGAGATTAGCCAAAAAAGCCTGGAGATCGGGCATATCCTTGGGCTCGAACAGCCATTCAGCCGTTCCGCCGGACTTGAACCACACCAGCGGCGCAAGCGGGGCCAGCGGGGTCAACTTTCCCCTGACCCCGTTCGTGTCGAGCGCAGTCGAGACACCGCGCACAGTGTCTCG
>JANNAE010000063.1:0-2320 GCA_031383985.1 Novosphingobium sp.
CGCCCGACGGCTGGTTCCGCACCGGAGATGTCGGGCGCGTCAGCGCGGATGAGTATGTCACGCTGACGGGGCGGATCAAGGAAACCTACCGCTGCAACGGCGAAATGGTGATGCCGCGCGAAATCGAGCTGCTGTTCGATAATCACCCGCAGATTGAGCAGGCGCTTGTGGTCGGCGTGCCAGACCCGGTGGCGGGCGAAACAGGCTGTCTGTGCATCGTTGCGCGTGCGGGTCAGGCGCCCGCCCCGGAGACATTGATCGCGACCTGCGCGCAGCAGCTTGCCCGCTTCAAAGTGCCCCGGCACGTCCTGTTCTTCAAGGCCGGGGATATCCCGCTGACGGTCACGGGACGTCCACAGAAATTCAAGCTCGCTCAGCTCGCCGCCGAGCGGATCAAAGGAGAGAGCTGATGTTTGTCGAACGCGCAGAAATTCCGGTAAAAGAGGGCATGGAAGAAGAATTTGCAGCGGCCATGACGCGCCGCGGCACCGCGATTCTTGCAGCTGCACCCGGTTGCTCCAAAGTCACGGTCGGGCGCGGAGTTGAAAACCCCGGCAAGTTCATCCTTCTGCTCGAATGGGACGCGGTTGAATCACACATCGCACTCACCAAAACTCCGGCGTTCGATGAATTCAAGGCGCTGGTTGGTCCGTTTTTTGCCGGCGCCGCCAACATGGAACATTTCGAAGTGATGTAGACCGCTATTCCTCGACCAGAGTGATCGCCTGTTCCGGGCAGGATTTCACGCCGCGCCTGGCATTTTCTTCCTCGCCCGCCGGCACTTCGATCACGCCGCCGCGATCAACATTATAGCCGTCATCGTCGAGCTTGAAGACGTTGGGGGCATATTTGGCACAGCGCCCGTGGCCGGTGCAATGTTCGCCATCGATTTTCACGCGCATTCCGATTTCTCCTTAGAGTGTGATGCGGCCAAGCTTATCTCATCATGGTCTAGCGGCGCTCACTGCGCGTCCTTCATCCGGCCATCCGAGGGCAAGGCGTCGGTGGCGGCAAGTGCCTCCAGCCCGAGCCCTAGGCTCAATCCTTCGTGCATCAGCCGCTTGTAGCGCTGGGTCAGCGCAACGCGCGTGTAGCGGCGCGTCAAGGTCGGCTTGGCGGCGATCATCCTGGCAATTTCCATCGTTCGCGCCTTCAGCTGGTCGGGCGGAACAACCTCGCTCACCACACCCCAGTCAAGCGCCTGCGCTGCGCCGATCTCTTGCCCCATGATCAGGAAATAGCGACCCCGGTTCGGCCCCAGCAAGTGCGGCCAGACGACATGTGCGCCATCGCCCGGGACAATTCCCGACATAAAATGCGGTGCGTCCTGGAACAGGGCGGTGTCCGAAGCGATCACGATATCGGACATGACGGGAATTTCGGGATGGATCCGCGCCGGGCCGTTCACCGCGCTGATCACCGGCACTTCGATATCGAGCAGGTTGTTCAGCAACCGCCTGCCGTCATAGAAGGTCAGATCCCAGTCGCCCGCCGTGCTGAGCTTGAAGCTGCCCGCATTGATATCTGCGCACCAGTTCGCCCCGGTGCCGGTCATCACCACGACCTTGTTCTCGCGGTCCGCGCCGACATCGGTGAAACAATAACCTAGTTCTTCGTGCGCCAAAGCACTCCACACCAGCGGGCCGCCATCGGTGTGAAACCGCATGACCAGCACGCCTTCATCGGTGCGATACAGCTCGATGTTCTCGTATCGATCCTTGTACTGCTCGAGGCGCGGAGCCGGGCCGCCACTCATCGCGGCCACACCAGCTGGAGTTCACGCATCGAGCGCAGGAAGCCTGTTACATAGACCGGCTTGGTTCCCTCCTTCACCGAAAATTCGGGGATGCGCTTGAGCCACTCTTCAATGGTCGCGGTCAGTTCCAGCCGGGCGAGATTGGAGCCGATGCAGCGATGCGGGCCGACGCCGAAGGTGGAATGAAGGATCGTCTCGCGCGTAATGTCGATCTTTTCTGGCTCTTCCATCGCGCGCGGATCGCGCGAGGCGGCGCCCCAGGTCAACATCACGAAATCGCCCTCCTTCATCGCGGTGCCAGCAACTTCCACGTCGCGCGTGCAGGTCCGGCCCAGCGCGATAACCGGCGGGAATACCCGGCTGAATTCTTCGATCGCGTTTTCGATCAGGTCGGGATTATCGAGCAATTGCTGGCGCACTTCGGGATGCTCGGCCAGATAGTGGATCGAAGACGCCATCACGAAGGTGGTGGTGGCAATCCCGCCAAAGGTCAGGTCGACCAGGATGCTGACCTTGTGCTCCCACGGTGCCTCGGTGCCATCCTCATACGTCACCCCTTGCAGG
>JANNAE010000070.1:0-119175 GCA_031383985.1 Novosphingobium sp.
GTCGAGCGAAGTCGAGACACCGCGCACAACGTGTCTCGACTTCGCTCGACACGAACGGGGTCGGGGATGAAGAAAATGGATTGAGGATTGTGATGACCAAAAACTACGACGCACTCATCATCGGCGGCGGGCACAATGGCCTGACTTGCGCCTTCTATCTTGCCCGGGCGGGAATGCGGGTGCGGGTGCTGGAGAAGCGCCATATCGTCGGCGGCGCGGCGGTGACCGAGGAGTTCCATCCCGGCTTCCGCAATTCGACTGCCAGCTACACCGTCAGTCTGCTGCGGCCTAAGGTGATCGCGGACATGAAGCTGCATGACCACGGTTACCGGGTGATCGAGCGGACGATTTCGAACTTCTTCCCGTTCCCGGACGATTACCTGAAGCTCGGCGGCGCAGCGGGGCGGACTGAGGCCGAATTCGCCCGATTCTCGAAAAAAGATGCCGCCGCCTATCCGGCCTATGATGAGGCGCTGGAAAAGGTCGCCAATGTGTTGCGCGATCTCAGCCTCAAGATTCCGCCCAATGTTGGCGGCGGGCTCAGTTCGATGATTGCTGCCGCGAAGCAGGGCTGGCCGATGGCCAAGCTGGATATCTCGATCCAGCGCGATCTGCTCGATATCTTCACCAAATCGGCGCGCTCGTTTCTCGACGGCTGGTTTGAGGATGATCACGTCAAGTCGGCCTTCGCCTTCGATGCAGTGGTTGGAAATTACGCCGGCGTTTCCACCCCGGGTTCGGCCTACGTGCTGCTTCACCATGTGTTTGGCGAAGTGAACGGCAAGCTGGGGGCATGGGGTCATGCGGTCGGCGGTATGGGCTCGATCACTCAGGCGATGGCCACGGCCTGCGCGCTGCATGGGGTTGAGATCAGCCTCGAAGCTCCGGTAGCCAAGCTGCTGGTCGATGGCGGAAAAGTGACCGGCGTTCGCCTTGAAAGCGGTGAAGAAATTGTCGCGCCGATTGTTGCCTCCAATGCTGGCCCTGCGCTGCTCTATCCCCAGCTGGTCGATCCCTCAGACCTGGACGAGGACTTCAAAAAGCGGATCAGGGGTTTCAAGACTTGCAGCGGCACCTTTCGGATGAATGTCGCGCTGTCGGAACTGCCCAGCTTCACGGTGCTGCCGGGCAAGGATCTGGCCGAGCATCACACCGCCGGGATCATCATCGCCCCGGGGATGGATTACATGGATCAGGCGTTCATCGATGCCCAGCAGCACGGCTGGTCGAAGCAGCCGATTGTCGAAATCAAGATCCCCAGCACGGTGGACGATAGCCTCGCCCCCCCCGGGCAGCACGTCGCCAGCCTGTTCTGCCAGCAGTTCGCGCCCAATCTTCCAGCCAATCCTGACGGAAGCGCCAAGAATTGGGACGATTGCCGCGAGGAGGTGGCCGATCTGATCATCGACACGGTCAATGATCACGCCCCCAACTTCAAGGCCAGCGTGATTGCGCGGCAGATCCATTCACCGCTCGATCTGGAGCGCAAGTTCGGGCTGATCGGCGGCGATATCATGCACGGCAACATGGGGATCGACCAGCTGTGGGCGGCGCGGCCGGTGCTTGGCCACGGCGATTATCGCGGACCGATCAAGGGGCTCTATATGTGCGGCGCGGGCAGCCATCCCGGCGGCGGGGTAACTGGCGCGCCGGGGCATAATGCGGCGCACGCGATTCTGGCCGACCGCCCGCTTATCCGGAAGCTCTTGCGGAGCTGACCGCATAATAGACCGGCAGCCCTGCCGCGATCAGCAGCGCGCCATAGATCATCGCTTCTACGCCCAGGCCCCATTGCGCCCAGATAGTAAAGCCAGCCGCGATCACGGCGATGAGGCCAAGCTTGCGATCGCCGGGGATCAGGCGCAGCGCCGCCAGCGAGGTCATCAAATAGGTCAGCAGCCCCGCTGCCAGGCTGACCGAGGCAATGAAGAGGAACAGGTCCGCCAGACCGCGCTGGTAATTCATCAGCGTAATAATGCTGAGCAGCCCGCTTGAAACCAGATGCGAGCGCAGCGGCACGCCGCGCTTGCTTTGGGCGGCAAACCAGCGCGGGAATACGCCGCCGCGCGCCATCGCCCAAGGCATCTCGGCCTGAACCAGCACCCAGCCGTTGAGCGTTCCAAAGGCGCTGATCGCCGCAAACAGCGCGACCATCGCGGCGACATTCCCGCCTAGCTGACTGCGCAGAAAATCGGCAATCGGCGCCGGCGATGCCGCCGCCTCGCCAATCGGCATATAGAGCGCAAAGGCCGCCGAGATACCCAGATAGACCAGACCTGTCAGCAAGACGCCCCACAGCGTCGCCCGGGGAATATCGCGTGCGGCATTTTCCACCTTGTCGGCCGGGACTGTCGCGGATTCCAGGCCGAGGAAGCCCCAGAAAGTCAGGCCAACCGCAGCGGAAATCGCGCTGGAATTGATTGCTACCCCCGAATTGGGTGCCTGCGGTGCCCCGATCAGCAGCATTCCCAGCGCCGTCAGGATCAGCAGCAACAGTGGCAGCAATTTGATTAGAACAGTAATTTCCTGCACTCGCCCGGCAGCGCGAACGCCCAGCAAGTTGATCATGGTCGCCAGCCACACAAAGCCAACCGCCATAACCGCCGGGAGCCCAGAGGTATTGCCGATCTCGGGGAAGAGCAGGCTGAGACCGCTGACGACCGCTACTGCCACGGCCGCATTGCCAACCCAGCTCATCACCCAATAGCTCCAGGCGGTGATGAACCCGGCCAATGGGCCGAACGCCTCATTGACATAGGCGTAAGGACCGCCTGCCAGCGGCGAGCGCGCGCCCAGCCTGGCGAACACCATCGCCAGGCACATCGCCCCGCCAATCGTCACCAGCCAGCCAGCAATCTGGTTGTACCCAAGCGGCGCAAGCGTCGCTGGCAGCAGGTAGATCCCCGAGCCGATCATATTGCCGACGACCAGAGCGAGGAGTGCCCAAAAGCCCAGTCCGCGCTTTGCCGTTGTGGTCACGTTGTAGTCCCCTTGCAGTCATGTTGCAGACTAACGCTTGATTGCAAAGCCTCGCCATGTTTCTGAGGGCAAATGACCAACGTCACTACTCAAAGCTGGCTTTCACGCCTCGGCCGCTATCACCCGCGGCTGATCGAAGCGGCGGTGGCGATGAATGAAAACCGGCTCCACGATGCCGAGCCGCTGTTGCGCCTCCACCTCAAGGATGATCCCTTCGATGTCGCGGCTATCCGCATGTTTGCGGAAGTTGCCGGGCGGATCGGGCGCTACAGGGATGCGGAGAATTTGCTGCGCCGCGCGGTCGAGCTGTCGCCCGCCTTCACCGCCGCACGGGCCAATCTGGCGCTGGTGCTCTACCGCCAGAACCGTGCCGAAGAAGCGATCGCAGAGCTGGACCAGGTGATGGCGGAGGAGCCGGACAACCCCGGCCACGCCAACCTCGCCGCCGCCGCCTTTGGCCGGATCGGCGAGTTTGATGAGGCCATCGGGCTCTATGAAGCCGTGCTGAATGAGGCGCCGAACCAGCCGCGGGTGTGGATGAGTTTTGGCCATATGCTCAAAACCGTCGGGCGGCAGGCCGAAGGCATCGCCGCCTATCGCCGCGCCATCGCGCTGATGCCTGAACTGGGCGAGGCATGGTGGAGCCTTGCTAACCTCAAGACCGTGCGGTTCAGCGCTGCAGATATCGCCGCGATGGAGGCCGCACTGTCGGGGGGCAAAATCGCCGTCGAAGATCGCTTTCATCTCGATTTCGCGCTGGGCAAGGCGCTGGAGGATCGCGGCGAGACGGCGACATCCTTTGCACATTTCGTCGCCGGCAATGCGCTGCGCCGAGCCGAACTGGACTATGATGCGGCGGAAACCACCCGCTTTGTCGATCGCAGCATCGCTATCGCGACCGCGGAATTCTTTGCTGCGCGTGCCGGGCAAGGCTGCGATGCGCCCGATCCGGTCTTCATTCTGGGGATGCCGCGGGCTGGCTCCACGTTGGTCGAGCAGATCCTCTCCAGCCATAGCCAGGTCGAAGGGACCAGCGAATTGCCCGATATTCCGGCGCTGGCCCGTCGCGATACCAGCTATCCAGAGGGGTTGCCGGACCTTGGCGCTGCAGCGCTTCGCGCGCTGGGCGAGGAATACCTTCAGCGCACCCGGATCCAGCGCAAGACCGAGCGGCCGCTGTTCATCGACAAATTGCCTAACAACTGGGCGCATGTTCCCTTGATCCGGCTGATCTTGCCCAAGGCCAAGATCATCGATGCGCGGCGCCATCCGCTCGGTTGCTGCTTTTCGAACTTCAAACAGCACTTCGCCCGCGGGCAGGCGTTCAGCTATGATCTAGCTGAGATGGGCCGCTATTACCGCGATTATGTCCGGTTGATGGCGCAGGTCGATGCAGCCCAGCCGGGCGCGGTTCACCGGGTGTTTTACGAAAACATGGTCAATGACACCGAAGCCGAGGTGCGCCGACTGCTCGATTTCTGCGGGCTCGCGTTCGAGCCAGCCTGCCTCGCCTTCCACGAAACCGAGCGCGCGGTGCGGACCGCCAGTTCCGAACAGGTCCGCCAGCCGATTTTCCGCGACGGGACCGAGGCATGGAAAGCCTTTGCGCCCTACCTTGATCCACTCAGTGCAGCGCTGGGGCCTGTCCTCGATAGCTATCCGGCAGTTCCGCAAGCGTGGTAATTTTGCCACTGCGCTGATCCATCCGACCAATCACGCCTGCCATTGCTTGACGATTGCAGGTCATGAAACCACTGTGCCGCCTCGGGAAAAACGGATGGGAAAATCCAATGCGCATTAATTCACGTCGCGCTGCAATTGCAGCGTTTTTTACCACGACCGCACTTGTAGCCGTTCCGGCCTTCGCGCAGGAAGCCGCCCCTGAAGGCAGCGGCCTCGACGAAATTCTGGTGACGGCGCAAAAGCGCAGCGAGAATTTGCAGAATGTGCCGATCAGCATCCAGGCGCTCGGCACGCAAAAGCTTGAGCAGCTCAACATCAACGATTTCAAGGGCTATGCGCAGCAGCTCCCCTCGGTTTCATTCAAGGCGCTGGGCGGCACGCCAGGCACCAATGTGGTTTACATGCGCGGCGTTGCCTCGGGCGGAGACGGCAATCACTCGGGCTCGCTGCCTTCGGTCGGCGTCTATCTCGATGAGCAGCCGGTCACCACGATCGGCGGCAATCTCGATGTCCATATCTATGACATCGCCCGGATCGAAAGCCTCTCTGGCCCGCAAGGCACGCTTTATGGTGCCTCGTCAGAGGCCGGCACGATCCGGATCATCACCAACAAACCCAGCACTTCGGGCTTCGAAGGCAAATTCGATACCGAAACCAACAAGGTCGCCCATGGCGGCTGGGGCACCAAGTTCGAAGGGATGATCAACGCGCCCTTGTCGTCAATGGCAGCGCTGCGCATCGTCGGCTTCTATCAGAAGGACGCCGGTTTCATCGACAATGCCCCCGGCACCCGCTGTTTCCTGCCTTATCCCGGCGGGATCTGCATCCGCAACACCGGCCTCACCGATCATGATTACAACGACACCGAAACCTACGGCGGCCGCGCGGCGCTGAAGGTCGATCTGGACGACAGCTGGACGGTAACGCCAGCGGTCATCTATCAGGAAACCAAGAGCCACGGCTCCTACGGCTATGATCCGCGGGTCGGGGATCTGGCAGTCCAGCGCTTCTTCCCCGAGTTTCGCGATGACAAATTCGTTCAGGCGGCGCTGACCATCGAAGGCAAGCTGGGCAATTGGGATGTCACCTATGCCGGGGCCTATCTCGATCGCAAGACCTCCTCGTCGAGCGACTATACCGATTATTCGGAAGCCTATGATTCCCTCTATTCTTCGGTTGGCGGCCTGGCGGGGTATTTGTACTATCAGGATTCGGTAGGCAATACGATTAACCCGGCTCAGCAGTACCTCGCCACCGATCACTTCAAGAAGCTTAGCCAGGAACTGCGCATCGCCTCGCCAGCGGACAAGCCACTGCGGATGGTTGGCGGATTGTTTTTCCAGCACCAGTCGAATGACATCCATGAGGATTATCAGGTCAAGGACCTGGCTCCGCTGCTCTCGGTCAATGGCTCGCCGGGTACATTGTGGCTGACCCAGCAACACCGAGTCGACAAGGATTATGCGGTGTTCGGCGAGATCAGCTATGATATCGCGCCCACGGTCACTGCAACAGTGGGCGGACGCGCGTTCCGTTATGACAATACGCTGATCGGCTTTTTCGGGTTTGGCCGGAACCCGGGCGGCAATTTCACCGATACGCCTTTCAATGTCATTGGCAGCTCGCGCACGGGAGTGGCCGGTTGCTTCACCTCGACCGGTGCGCGGCTGCGCCCGGTCGCAACGGGGGCACCGGTGACGCTTCTGCCGGCTGCGGTTGCGGGCAGTCCTTGCACCAATCTGGGCGCCTTTTTGGGCGGCTCGGTTGTCCCGGTCCGGGCCAAGGGCGATGGCGCGACCTATCGCTTCAACCTCAACTGGAAGCCGAACAGCGACCTGCTGCTTTACGGCACGGTCTCGCGCGGGTTCCGCCCCGGCGGGATCAACCGCCGGGCCGACGTTGCCCCCTATGAGCCCGATTTTTTGCTCAACTTCGAGCTGGGGTGGAAAGCCACGCTTGCTCCGGGCCTGCGGCTTAACGGCGCGGTCTATCAGCAGGAATGGAAGAAGTTCCAGTTCTCGTTCCTGGGCGCCAACAGCTTCACCGAAATCCACAATGGTCCCAATGCGCGAATCAAGGGGATCGAGATGGACCTGAGCTACAATGGCGGTCCGCTGACGCTGAACTTGGCCGGGTCCTATACCGATGCCAAGACGCTGCAGAACCTGTGCCTGTTCGATGATGCCACCTTCACCTGCGCGGGTGCGGGCAATCTCATCTCGGCGCCCACGGGAACGCGCCTGCCGATCACGCCGAAGTGGAAGCTGTCGGGTACGGCGCGCTATACCGCGCCGATGGGCCGCGCCAAGGTCTATGGGCAGGTCAACGCAGCCTATCAAAGCGCGGCGGCTAGCGAAATTCGCACCGCGATCTTTGAAACCTTCTCGGGCAATGTGATCAATCCGGCTGCGGCGCTGGGCGAGCTGCCGGGCTTCGCG
The DNA here is from genome assembly GCA_031383985.1 of Novosphingobium sp. Taxonomy (GTDB): domain Bacteria; phylum Pseudomonadota; class Alphaproteobacteria; order Sphingomonadales; family Sphingomonadaceae; genus Novosphingobium. The sequence goes on from JANNAE010000070.1 coordinate 7,101, forward strand.
ACCGTGAACCTGGCAATCGGGATCAAATGGGACGCAGCGAATTTCGAACTGTTCGCCGCCAATGTGTTTGACGAGCGCGGCCAGATTTCGCGCTTCCAGCAGTGCGGGTCATGCGGTCAGCGGCCCTATGTTGTGCCGATCACCCCGCGTATGATCGGCATTCGCGCCGGGATCGACTTCTGATCGAAGTGACTGGCTGACGGGAATTTCCGCCTCCTTCTGGCAACGGAAGGGGGCGGTTTCCGTTTGGGGCCGCTGGCGTGTCAGGGCAGCCTGGCTTTGCGGAAGCCTTCCCAGCAAGCGTCGTAATCCGCCTGCAGCAACGGCGTCTCGATCGCCCACGCGGTGGGACGCAGCACCCAGCGGCTTTCGAACATGAAGGCCAGCGTATCATCCAGCTTGGTGGGCGCGAGGTCAGCCGCCATGGCCATTTCGGTCGCGGCCACATCGGGCCCATGGCCCGCCATCTGGTTGTGCAGGCTGGCCCCGCCGGGCTCGAACCCGCCATTTGCACCAGTTTTGGCCTTGGCATCGTATGTACCATGGATGAGCCCCATGAACTCGCTCATCACATTGCGGTGGAACCACGGCGGCCGGAAGGTATCTTCGCCCACCATCCAGCGCGGCGGGAAGATCGCGAAGTCGCAGTTGGCAGTGCCCGCTTGCTCACCGGGGCTGGTCAGGACGGTGAATATCGAGGGATCGGGATGATCGAAGCTGACCGTGCCGATCGTGTTGAAGCGGGCCAGATCATACCGGCAGGGCGCTGAATTGCCGTGCCACGCGACCACATCGAACGGCGAATGATCGAGCGTGGTCCGCCACAATCCGCCCTGGAACTTCTGGATCAGTTCGAACTTCTCGTCACGATCTTCGAACCAGGCCACCGGTGTCTCGAAATCGCGTGGGCTGGCGAGGCCGTTGGCTCCGATCGGGCCGAGGCCGGGGAGTTCGAACGCAGCACCGTAATTCTCGCAGACATAGCCGCGCGCCGGACCGTCCAGCTCGATCCGGAAGCGCATGCCGCGCGGGACCAGCGCGATATGCCCCGGGGAAACCGCCATCCGGCCGAGCTCGGTAACGATCCGCAACGCCCCCTCCTGCGGCACAAACAGCAGTTCGCCATCGCTGAACTGCACCGCGCGGCGATCCATTGAGGCATTGGCCGCATAGAGATGCACCGCGATCCCGGCCGCGGTGCCAACGTCGCCATTGCCGCAAAAGCTGACCAGCCCGTCGAGCCAGTCGGTCGGCGCATCGGGCAGCGGTAGCGGATTCCAGCGCAGCCGATTGGGACTTGGCGCGCGCTCGGCAAAGGGCGCGGTGCGTAGCTGCGCTGCGCCGGAATAGGGGGTGAAAGGCGGATGGGCCGTGGCCGGGCGGATCCGGTAAAGCCAGCTCCGCCGATTTGCGTGCCGCGGCGCGGTGAAGGCAGTGGAGGAGAATTGTTCGGTATAAAGACCAAAGGCAGGGCGCTGCGGACTGTTGCGGCCGATCGGCAGGGCACCGGGGACCGCTTCGGATGAAAAGTGGTTGAGGAAGCCCGTTTGGTAGGACATGTCCGGCACTCTATATAGTTTCACTTGAAACCGCTTTAGCCGCTCGGGACGGCGGAGGCAAGCCTTCTTAACCGCGCAGCGATGCTGCCGGCTGGATCATTCCTGGCTGTCCCGCTCAAGCCGGTAGGCAGCGGTCAGATAAGCATCGGCAGCGGCCCGCAGGCGAGGCTCCTTGGCAAAGGCCTCGGCCGGGAGCGGGGCGATGCCCAGTGCGTCCATCAGCGTCCATAGTCCGAACTTGCGGCCGGGCTCGCGCTCTACCCCAAAAGCGATCTTGAGCCGCTCGATTCCGCAATCATACTTATCTTCGGTCAGCGTTGATGGATCTTCGGTCTCGAAGAAGTGCAGGATGAGCGCGTCGAGGTCCATGCCTCAGCCCAGCCAGCCAAGCGCCGTAGCACCCCACACGGCCACCCCGCCTGCGACCCATGCAGCGACATAGCCCAGCCAGTCGCCTGACTTGCGGCGGCGTTCCCAGACCAGCGGGACGTCTGGCAGCGGCGGCTGTTCTGGCGCACCACCCTTGCCGGGAAAGCGCTCCTCGATCCGCCGGATCAGCGTCGGCAGGCGCAGCAGCGTCTCGGCGTCTTCCTTCATCCGCTCGGCTATCGCGGCTTCCGGCCCCAGCTCGTCACGGATCCACTCGCGCACGAAGGGGGCGGAGACGTCCCACATGTTGATCGCCGGATCCAGGCTGGTCGCCAGTCCTTCGACCATCACCATGGTCTTTTGCAGCAGCAGCAGGTGCGGCTGAGTCTGCATGTCGAAATCGCGGGTGATCGCGAACAGCCCATCGAGCATCTGCCCGACCGAGAGCTCGCTCACCGGCTTGCCCCGCATCGGCTCGCCCACCGCGCGCAGCGCATTGGCGAATTCATCGACCGAGTGGTACGACGGCACATACTGGGCCTCGAAATGGATCTCGGCGACGCGGCGGTAATTGCCGGTGGTCAGCCCATAGAGAATCTCCGCCAGCCAAACCCGCGCGCGCCGATCGATCCGGCCCATGATCCCGAAATCGATTGCCGCAATCGTGCCATCTGCCTGCACGAACAGGTTTCCCTGGTGCATATCGGCGTGGAAATAGCCGTGGCTGATCGCCTGGGTCAGAAAAGCCAGGACCAGGCGGCTAGCCAGATCGGGCAAATCATGCCCGGCGGCCGTGAGCGCGGCGATTTCGCTGATCTTGATGCCATCGATCCAGCCGATGGTCATCACCCGGCCGTTGGTTCCGTCCCAATCCACAGTGGGGACGTGATAGCCCTCGTAAGCCTTCATCGCGTCGGTCAGCTCCGAGGCGGAGGCAGCTTCGCGGCGCAGGTCGAGCTCGCGCACGGTCCAGCGTTTGAAATTGGCGATGGTCAGGCGGGGCCGCAGCCGTGCGACTTCCCCCCCAAAGGCTTCGAGATGAGCGGCGGCCCATTCGTAGGTTTCGATGTCGCGGGCAAATTTCTCGCGGATGCCGGGGCGCAGCACCTTGACCGCAACGCTCGTCCCGCCGGTGGTCACAGCCTTGTGGACCTGCGCAATCGAGGCCGAGCCGACCGGCACCGGATCGATGCTGGCGTAGAGTTCCTCCAGCGGTTTGCCAAAACTCGATTCGATCTCGCGGCGGATCAGCGCGAAGTCGATCGGGGGCAAGCTGTCCTGCAACAACAGCAGATTGTGCGCGGCATCCTCCCCAACCAGATCAGGGCGGGTCGCCAGCGTCTGTCCCAGTTTTATCGCCGCCGGACCGATCGCCTGAAAGGCCCCGGCATAATCGGGGATGCGCGGCTGAAACGTGCCTGCCCGAGCAATCCGGCACAGCCGCCTGACTTGCGGCGGTGTATTGGGATCGCGTTCGATCCCGCGCAGCGCGCCATGCTTCGCCAGAATCCGGCCCCAGCGCAGCAATCGGAGAACATGAGTCGTCGGACGGGTCAAATCTTCCAGCCCGAGTGAATTGCGACCAGCCCGCCAAGAATCGGCTCGACCTTGGTCCGGGCAAAGCCTGCGCTGCGGATCATGGCTTCAAATTCCTCCATCGGCGGGAACCGGCGGATCGATTCGATCAGATAGCGATAGCTCTCCCCGTCTCCGGCGATTGCCTCGCCGATCCGCGGCACGAGCTGGTGCGAATAGAGATCATAGGCCTCCTTGAACCCGGGCCATTCGGTGGTCGAGAATTCGAGGCAGAAAAACCGTCCGCCATATTTGAGCACGCGGTGCGCCTCAGCCAAGGCGCGATCGATCCGGGTGACGTTACGAATCCCGAAGGCGATGGTGTAGCCATCGAAGATCCGGTCCTCGAATGACAGCTCCTCGGCATTCTGGCGCGACCACACGAGGCCCCCAGAATCGTCGGCAATCCCGCGCTCCATCGCCCGTTCGATGCCAACGTCGAGCATGTCCTGGTTGATGTCCGAGACCGTGACGGAGGCACCGCGATCGGCCATCCGGAAGGCGATGTCGCCGGTTCCGCCGGCCATGTCGAGGATCACTTCGCCTTCGCGCGGCTTTACCCGGCGGACGAAGCGGTCTTTCCACAAGCGGTGCATGCCGCCCGACATGGCATCGTTCATCACATCATAATTGCGGGCAACGCTGGAAAAGACCTCACCCACCCGGGCGGTCTTCTCCTCGGGGCTGACGGTGTCGTAGCCGAAAGAAACCTGTTCGCTCATGGTGCAGCGCCTTAGGGGAGTTTCGGCAGCGCGGGAAGGCTGTTAGAGGGACGAAATGCCGGAATTACCTGAAGTTGAAACCACCGTGCGCGGCTTGGCCGGGTACCTTGAGGGCGAGCGCCTGGTGCGGGTCGAACTGCGCCGCGCAAACCTGCGCCGACCTTTCCCGCCCGGCCTGGTTCAGGCGCTGACCGGTGCGCGGGTGACAGAGCTGGGTCGGCGCGCCAAATATGGGCTGATTCATACCGATCGCGGCCAGACCATGGTCTTCCATCTTGGCATGTCGGGGCGCTGGCGGATCGAACCGGACGCGTTGGGCAAGCATGACCACCTGGTGCTGGAAACCGGTGCGGGTCACATCCTGGCGCTGTGCGATCCGCGCCGGTTCGGTTCGGTCGATCTGATTGATCGCGATATACTTGAAGCCTGGCCGATTTTTGCGGCGCTTGGTCCCGAGCCGCTCGGCCCCGGTCTGACTGTCGCCCATCTCGCAGCGGCACTGTCCGGACGCAGCGCTGCGATCAAGCAGATGTTGCTCGATCAGCGGATCGTGGCCGGGCTGGGCAATATCTATGTCTGCGAGGCGCTGTTTCGCGCGCATGTCGATCCGCGCAAGCCGGCCGGGCAAGTCAGCCGCCCCGCGCTGGACCGGCTTATCCCGGCGATCCGCGCGGTTCTGAGCGAGGCGATCGCGGCGGGGGGATCGAGCCTGCGCGATTTTGCCCGGCCCGACGGCGAGCTGGGCTATTTTTCCAAGCAGTTCGATGTCTATGACCGGACCGGACAAGCTTGCGGTTGCGGGGGCGTGGTAGCACGGATCGTTCAGGGCGGGCGGAGCACATGGTATTGCAGCCGGTGTCAGAAGTGAGACGCCGGTGCCAAACTCAATCGCTATGATCGCCGGATCGCTTGACGATTCGCCCTCTGCTGGTTAAGGGCCGCGCTTTCCGCAGGGGTGACTCTGGTCAGCCCTCGCGTTTCTGCATGAATTTCAACCGATAAAGGCTGCGTCAAGGCAGCCGGACGAAGGACAGACATGGCCAATACGCCGCAAGCCAAAAAGCGCATCCGCCGGAACGACAAGCGCGCCGAAATCAACGGCAACCGCATCAGCCGCATCCGCACCTTCGTCAAGAAGGTGGAAAGCGCGCTCGATGGCGGCGACAAGGCTGCTGCTGCCGAAGCACTCCATGCTGCCCAGCCCGAACTGGCGCGCGGCGTGGCGCGCGGCGTGCTCCACAAGAACACGGCGTCGCGCAAACTTTCACGGCTGACCAAGCGCGTCGCCGCGCTCTGATTCGTCAGACCGATTCGCCGCTTGCCAAGGTTGGCGGCGGGACGAATACAGAACGAAATCTGATTTGGGCCGGTGGTAATTCGCCGGCCTTTTTCGTTGTGCGATGCAGCACGGTTTGCGCACCGTCCTAAGCCCATGAAATCCCGCGATTCGCATCGTGATGCAGGGAAATGTTCAAGGTAAACAGTGCATTATTCTTAACTCCGTAGTTTTCCGGGACCGCGATAGAGTCAAGGCAGAATATTTCATTTTTTTTACAGCCTGCGCCTTGCCCTTGGCGCAGACTGCTTCATAAAACCGCAACTGCTCACGGAGTTCGTTCCGGGGCATCACAAAACAGAATCGAAGCCTTTTTTCCGCAGCCGGGGGTGCGGATGATGGGTGCTGACGCCTCGCCATTCGGCGTGTGCGCTTGGTATGGGAATGGATCGGGGGGCGAGCCAGGTGACGGGGACGATAGGCAACGAGCAGCAGGCGGAGACGCTGGCGCAAAGCAAGGCAGTTGAAGAGCGCATGCGTGAAGAACAAGAAGCGCTCAACCTCTCGGCAGATTGGTCCGACATCAGCCAGGGCCTGCGCAAGGATTTGGGCCAGCAGCTTCACAGCCAATGGATCAAGCCGGTGCAGCTCGGTAGTTTCTGCAAGGAAACCGGCACGCTGGACTTATTTCTGCCAACCGAATTTTCGGCCAACTGGGTAGCAGACCGGTTCGCCGATCGGCTTTCGCTGGCGTGGAAGATCGCTCGTCCCGATGTCCGCAATGTCCGTATTTCGGTCCACCCGGGTCGGCGCCAGATGCCCGAACTGCGCCTGCTGCGCGGCGATGGCTCGCGCCGCGCGGCTAACGATGGCGCGTCGCAATCTATGCCAGGCGATGCATTGGGCATGGGCGGAGCAGATTTCTCGGCGCTGGGTCAGGGTTCGATCGGGCTTGATCCTTCGCTGACCTTTGCCACCTTCGTGACCGGCACCGCCAATGTCCTCGCCTGCAATGCCGCGCAGCGGATGGCGGCGGTCGAAGTGCCGCAGTTCTCGCCGCTATATCTCAAGGGCGCGACCGGGCAGGGCAAAACCCATCTGCTCCACGCTATCGGCCATACCTATCTTGCCGCCCATCCCAGGGCGCGGATATTCTATTGTTCGGCTGAGCGCTTCATGGTCGAATTCGTCCAGGCACTGCGCCAGAACCAGATGCTTGAGTTCAAGTCACGGCTGCGCGGGTTCGATTTGCTGCTGGTTGACGACATCCAGTTCATCATCGGCAAGGCCAGCGCGCAGGAAGAGCTGCTCTATACGATCGATGCGCTGCTCGCCGAAGGCAAGCGGCTGGTGTTTGCCGCTGATCGCGCGCCGCAGGCGCTCGACGGGGTCGAGCAACGCCTGCTCTCGCGCCTGTCGATGGGGCTGGTCGCGGATATTTTGCCCGCCGATATCGATCTGCGCCGCTCGATCCTTGAGCACCGCCTCGCGCGGTTTTCGCCCACTCATGTGCCCGCCGATGTGATCGAGTTTCTCGCCCGCACGATCAACCGCAACGTCCGCGAGCTGGTCGGCGGCCTCAACAAGCTGATCGCCTATGCGCAGCTGACCGGGCAGGCAGTCTCGCTGCAACTCGCCGAAGAACAGCTGACCGACATTCTCTCGGCCAACCGCCGCCGGATCACGATTGATGAAATCCAGCGCACGGTCTGCCAGTTCTACCGGGTTGACCGGACCGAAATGTCGAGCAAGCGCCGCGCCCGCGCGGTGGTCCGCCCGCGTCAGGTTGCGATGTATCTCGCCAAGGTGCTGACCCCGCGCAGCTATCCGGAAATCGGCCGCAAGTTCGGCGGCCGCGATCACTCGACCGTGATCCACGCGGTGCGGCTGATCGAAGACCTGCGCACCCGCGATGCCGATATGGACGGCGATGTGCGTTCGCTGCTGCGGCAACTGGAATCCTGAGCCTTTCGGGGCTAAGGCGCGGGCAATGAGCTTGCCGCCCGATCGCCTTGACCGTTTTGCCCGCCACATCGTCCTGCCTGAAGTGGGCGGAGCGGGCCAGGTGGCGCTGACCCAGCGCCATGTCGTGCTGGTCGGCTGCGGCGGGATCGGCTCGCCCGCGCTGCAATATCTTGCTGCCGCCGGGATCGGCCGGCTGACCCTGGTCGATGATGATGTGGTCGATGCCAGCAATCTCCAACGCCAGACCATTTTCACGCCTGCCGATATCGGCAAGCCCAAAGCCATAGTTGCGGCTGAATGGCTGCGGCGGTTCGATCCGGTCCTCGAAGCCCGCGCGGTCACCGAGAGGGTGGGGGGAGCAAGCGCCGCGCAGGTCTTCGAAGGTGCTGACCTTGTGCTCGACGGCTGTGACAATTTCGCGACTCGCCTCGCCGTCTCGGACGCGTGTGTCCGCTCTGGCATACCGCTGACCAGTGCCGCGATTGGGCGGTTTCAAGGCCAGATCGCCAACTTCGCCGGGCACTTTCCGGGTGAGGCCTGCTATCGCTGCTATGTCGGCGATGCCTTCGATGCCGAGGATTGCGACAGCTGCGCCGCCGATGGCGTGCTGGGGGCGATGGCGGGAATGGTCGGAGCCTTTGCGGCGATGCAGGCGATTCGCGTGCTGCTTCAAGGCACGGCGAGCCTGGGCGACCCGCAGTGGAGCCGGCTCCATCTGTTCGAAGGGCTGGTGCCGAGCCTGAGGACGCTAAAGATCGCCAAGGATCCGGCATGCCAGGCTTGCTCAGTCGCAGCTTAGCATTTCATCGACCCATTGCGGCACCACCGCGCTGGCCGGTCCCAGCCGCGTCTCATCGAACCAGGCCGAGCCCTGGCTGCGTTCAAGGTTGAGCTCCAGCGTTTGCGCGCCCAGCTCGCGCGCATTGCGGACCAGTCCCGCCGCCGGATAGACTGCGCCCGAGGTGCCGATCGAGACGAACAGATCGGTTTCGCGCAGCGCGCCATAGATTTCGTCCATCCGGTAAGGCATCTCGCCGAACCAGACGACATCGGGGCGGAGCGTGCGGGCGCAGCAAACCGGGCAGGGCGGGCGGTTAATCAGAGTTTTGGTCCAGCGGGAGCGGATATCGCACGAGGTGCACCAGGCGTTCAAATGCTCGCCGTGCATATGCAGCACGCGCCGCGCGCCGCCCCGTTCGTGCAGGTCATCGACATTCTGGGTGACGATCAGGAGATTGCCGTTCCATTCGGCATCGAGCCGGGCCAGCGCGAGGTGTGCCGCATTGGGCTGTTTCTCCTGAATTGCCGCGCGCCGCATATCGTAGAACCGCAGCACCAGCTCGGGGTCGCGCGCGAACGCTTCGGGCGTGGCGACGTCTTCCACCCGGTGCTGTTCCCACAATCCCCCCGCGCTACGAAAAGTATCGATCCCGCTTTCGGCGCTGATTCCCGCGCCGGTCAGGATCACGATGTTGCGGATAGTGTTCATCCCCGCCATGAAGCACGTCAGCAAGGGGACAGGCAATGGCCAGAATCGGCATTATCGGCAGCGCAGGACGGATGGGGCAGGCACTGGTCGATGCGATTGCGGCTGCGGGCGAGACCCATGCGGGCGGCGCTGACCAGGGCGATGATGTTTCCGCGCTGGCACGGCTCAGCGATGTGCTGGTCGACTTCTCGAGCCCCCATGCGTTGGAAGCAAACCTTGATGCGGCACTCGCGGCGGGCCTTCCGATCGTGGTTGGCACCACGGGCCTCGAGGAACGTCACCACTGGTTGTGCGACAATGCCGCCGCGCAGATCGCCGTGCTGCAAACCGGCAATACCTCGCTCGGCGTCACGCTGCTTGCCCATCTGGTCCAGGAGGCAGCGAGCCGGCTGGGCGAGGATTGGGATATCGAGATCAGCGAAACGCACCATCGGATGAAAGTCGATGCGCCATCGGGCACCGCGCTGCTGCTGGGAGAAGCGGCCGCCAAGGGCCGCGGGATCTCGCTGGCGGATAATTCCGAGCGTGGCCGTGCCAATGCTTCTGGGGCGATCACCGGTGCGCGCACGCCCGGCGCAATCGGCTTCGCAAGCCTGCGCGGGGGCAGCGTCGCAGGCGATCACACGGTGCAGTTCCTCGCCGATAACGAACGCATCGTCCTGTCGCACCTTGCCGAAAACCGCGCGATCTTCGCCAAGGGTGCGGTCAAGGCAGCGCAGTGGCTGGTGAGCAAGGAGCCTGGGCGCTACACTATGGCGCGGGTTCTGGGGCTTTGAACCGAGATCGGATATTCGAATTCTTCCGCATCCTCGCCGAGGATAATCCCGCGCCGGAAACCGAGCTGGAGTTTGGCAATATCTATCAATTGCTCGTCGCGGTGGTGTGCTCTGCGCAGGCGACCGATGTCGGCGTCAACAAGGCGACCCGCGCGCTGTTTCGCGAGGTGACGACACCGGCGCAGATGGTCGCGCTGGGTGAGGAGGGGCTTAAGGCCCACATCAAGACTATCGGGCTGTTCAATGCCAAGGCCAGGAACGTCATCGCCCTGTCCGAAATTCTGCTGCGTGACTTTGGCGGCGAGGTTCCCGGAACCCGCGACCTCCTCACCACACTGCCCGGCGTTGGCCGCAAGACCGCCAATGTGGTGATGAACTGCGCCTTCGGGGCAGAGACTTTTGCGGTCGATACCCACGTATTCCGGGTCGGCAATCGCACCGGCCTCGCCAAGGGCAAGACACCCGAAGCGGTCGAGAAGCTGCTCGACCGCCGGGTGCCGCAGCCGTTCCGGGTCGGCGCGCATCACTGGCTGATCCTGCTTGGCCGCTATATTTGCAAGGCGCGCACGCCCGAATGCTGGCGCTGCCCGGTGGCGGATCTATGTGAATTCAAGGCCAAGGGTACCGATCCTAAGCGTTAGCCTCTGGATCAAGGTGCAGTCCGCGCTTGCCGTGTTCGGGCGTATCGGCGGGCGCATGGGGCGGTTCTTCGTCGGGGTCGGTTGGTGCCTCGAGCATTCCTTCCCATTTGGTAATGACCGAAGTTGCCACCGAATTGCCGACGATGTTGGTGGCCGAGCGGCCCATGTCGAGGAACTGATCGATTCCCAGCAGCAGCGCCACGCCCTCCACCGGCAATCCGAACTGGGTCAAAGTCGCCGCGATCACCACCAGACTGGCCCGCGGGACACCCGCAATGCCCTTCGAACTGACCATCAATGTCAGCAGGATCGCGATCTGCTGTCCGGCGTCGAGGTGGATACCATAGGCCTGGGCGATGAAGATCGTCGCAAAGCTCATATACATCATCGAACCATCGAGGTTGAAGCTGTAGCCCAGCGGCAGGATGAAACCCGAAATGCGGCGGGGGACGCCGAACCGGTCCAGCTGCTCGAACAGCTTGGGAAGGGCGGCTTCCGAACTGGCGGTGGAAAAGGTGATCAGGATCGGCTCGCGGATATAACGCAGCAGCGTAATGACCCGGCGGCCAAGGAAAGCCGCGCCCAGTGCGATTAGGATGATCCACAGGATCGCCAGGCCGAAATAGAACTCCCCGATGAGCTGGCCATAGGTGATGACAATACCCAGACCCTTGACCGCAACAACACTGGCCAGCGCGCCGAATACCGCGAAGGGGGCAAAGCGCATGACGTAGTCGGTGATCTGGAGCATCAGATGGGCCAGCGCCTCGCAGCCCTTGACGATCGGCGCGCCCTTTTCGCGCAAGGCCGACAGCGCCACCCCGCAAAACAGCGAGAACACCAGGATCTGCAGGATGTTGTTCTTGGCCATCGCATCGAAGGCGCTGGTCGGGAAAATCTCCAGCACGAAATGGCGGAAGGTGAAATCGGAGGTCGCAAGTTCGCCCACATCACCCGCCGCCTTGGCGGCGACGTCGACGCCGGGCTGGAAGAAATTGACCAGCAGCAGTCCAAGGCCAAGCGAAATAAGGCTGGCGGTGACGAACCAGATCAGCGCCCGCCCACCGATACGGCCGAGCGCGGCACTATCGCCCATGCCCGCAATGCCAGTGACAATGGTGGCGAAGACCAGCGGCGCGATGATCATCTTGATCAGATGGAGGAATACATCGGGCAGCAGTTTGAGATAATCGGCAATAGTCGCCAGCGCAGGATCGGTTGCGGCATAAGACCGGTTGATCGCAAAGCCCACGATTAGGCCAATCAGCATGCCGATCATGATAAGGCTAGTCAGCCGCTTGGCCATGAAATGCGTCCCCCGGGATTTATGGTTCTGGGAAGCCTAACAGGGTGGAACTGTTGCGGCAATGTTGTCCGCGCTACGCCCGAGCCAATGCCGCCCGCGCCACCCGCGCATAGATCCGCGCCAGCACTTCCAGATCGGGGATCGCCACCGCCTCGTCGCGCTTGTGCATCGTGGCGTTGCACAGGCCGAACTCGATCACCGGGCAGACCGCCTTGAGGAACCGGGCGTCCGAAGTGCCGCCGGTGGTCGAGGCTTCGGGGGTGAGGCCGGTCTCCGCCTTAACCGCTGCTGCCACCAGTGCCGAGAAATCGCCCGGCAGGGTGATAAAGGCCTCGCCCGAAATAACCGCGCGCGATGTGCCGCCGTGTTTGGCGGCGATCGCTGCCACGCGGTCCGCCAGGTCCTGCCCGGTATGGGAATCATTGAAGCGGATCGAGAGCCGGGCGGTGGCGCGCGAGGGGATCACATTGGTTGCCGGGTTGCCGACGGTGATGTCGGTGATCTCAAGGTTCGAGGGCTGGAACCAGTCGGTCCCTTCGTCCAGTTCCAGCGCATTAAGCTCGGCCAGCAGGTTGACCATTGGCCCAATCGGATTGTTGGCGAGGTGCGGATAGGCGACATGGCCTTCGCCGCCTTCGACGTCGAGCCAGATGTTGACCGAGCCGCGCCGCCCGATTTTCATCACATCGCCCAGCCGGTTTAGTGAGGTCGGTTCGCCCACCAGGCACAAATCAGGGATCGCCCCGACTGCGCGGATATGTTCGATCAGCGCGACAGTGCCGAAATGGGCCGGGCCTTCCTCATCGCCGGTGATGATGAAGCTCAACGTTCCGGCCTTCTTTGGGACGTCACGCACCGCAGCAACCATCGCGGCGATTGCACCCTTCATGTCCACTGCACCGCGGCCATAGAGCAGTTCGCCGCGCACTTCAGGCGCAAACGGTGCGCTGGTCCAACCTTCGCCGGGAGGGACGACATCGACATGCCCGGCAAAGGCGAAGTGGCGGCTGCCTGTGGGACCCTGGCGGATCGCGAACAGGTTTTCGACCGGTCCATCGGGGGCAACGCCCGAGAGGAAGCGGTGGACCGCAAAGCCCAGCGGAGCGAGTTGGCCTTCCAGGCAATCGAACACCAGCCCGGCCGCCGGAGTGACGCTGGGACAGGCGATCAGCGCTTCGGCCAGATCGGCAACGGACGGGAGGGCGGCAAGCTCGGTCATGGATGGATACCCGCATATGGGCTATGCTGCGCCGATACAAGCCGGAGTGCTTCCATGCCCAAGCTCGATCTCGATACGATCCCCCAGACCAATGCCACCGGCTATCCTGATCCGTTCGACCGGGAGGTAGCTGGGCGCTGGTGGCGGCGGCTGGCTCCTGCTGCCGGACTGACCGCATTCGGGGCGAGCCATGTTGTCCTCAAGCCTGGTGCTTGGTCGTCGCAGCGGCATTGGCACGAGGATGAAGACGAATTGCTGGTCATGGTCTCGGGCGAGGCTGTGCTGGTCGAGGATAGCGGCCGAACCGTGCTGCGACCCGGCGATGTCGCCGCCTGGGCGATGGGCGTGCAAAATGGCCACCATCTGCGCAACGAGAGCGACGAAGACTGCAGTTTTGTGGTGATTGGCGCTGGCAACCGCGACGGTGGCGGGGCCTATTCAGACATCGATATGTTTTTTTCCGGTGATGGCTATTTTCACCGCGACGGGTGTCCTTATCCGGTCAAGCGGATGGCCTGAGCCGCGCTATTTCCTCGCCGCGGTTTCCCATTGCTCGATCACCCAATCCTCAGCTTCCGCAGAGGCGATCCAGCTTTGCAGCCATTCATGCTCCCACACCGCCTCCATGTAGGTGATTGCAAAGCCCGGTACCGTCACACCATAGGTGATAAATCGGCTGACCACCGGGGCATAGAATATGTCGGCGGCACAGAAGCTGCCGAACAGGAACGGCCCGCCCGTGCCGAACCGCGCGCGGGCTTCAGCCCATAGCGTCAGGATACGGACGACATCGCCGCGGGCTTCGTCGCTGATCTGGGCAGCTTCGACCCGGCGGCGGATGTTCATCGGGCATTGGCTGCGCAGCGCGGCATAGCCCGAATGCATTTCCGCGACCATCGAGCGGGCCATCGCGCGGGCATCATCCTGTTTGGGCCAGAACCGCTCGCGCCCGACCTTGTCGGCCAGATAATCGATGATCGCCAGGCTGTCCCAGACCACCGCTTCGCCGTCCCACAGGATCGGCACCTTGCCCGATGACGGCGCGATCTCGTCGCGGCTTTTTTTCTCATCCTCCCAGTCGTCGCCGTAAAGCGGAACCTGGAGTTCCTCGAAGGCGAGGCCGGATTGCTTGCATGCCAGCCAGCCGCGCAGGCTCCAGCTTGAATAGTTCTTGTTACCGATGATCAGCTTCATGGATGGCCCCGCCGAAATATGACGTCCGGCCTAGCTGTTCACCTCAATGCTGTCGAGTATGAACAACGGACGCTTCCGTGGCCCGCACTAAGGCAAGCGCAGCTCCTGACCCTAGATGCTCGCGTCGGCCAGAACGGCGGCACGCAGTTCGGCAATGCCCAGCTTGGTTTCGGCCGAAGTGACCAGCACATCGGGGTGCGCGGCGATATGCTTGCGCGCGTCGGCTTGGGTGCGGGTGAACACTTCTTCCAGCTCGCTCGCCTTGATCTTGTCGGCCTTGGTCAGCACGACCCGGAAGCCGACGGCGGCCTGATCGAGCATCTTCATCATCTCGTCGTCGACCGGCTTCATCCCATGGCGCGCATCGATCAGCAGCAAGGTCCGCTTGAGCACCACGCGTCCGCGAAGGAAATCGCGGACCAGCTTGCGCCAGTTCTCGGCGACCTTGATCGGGGCCTTGGCGAAGCCGTAACCGGGCATGTCGACCAGCCGCAGCTGGGTCGGCTCGCCCACTTCGAAGAAGTTGAGCTCCTGGGTCCGCCCGGGGGTAACCGAGGCGCGAGCGATCGATTTACGTCCGGTAACGGCGTTGAGCAGCGAGGATTTCCCGACGTTCGAGCGCCCGGCAAAGGCGATCTCGGGGACTTCCGGATCGGGCAGGAATTTGAGCGAGGGGGCGCTTTTGAGAAATTCGATCCGTCCGGCAAATAGCTTGCGCGCCTGCTCGGCGAGTTCGGCAGCGCGGGCTTCATCCTCAGTCACACCTTGCTCCGCGCCGCAGCACGTTTGGTATCCGCGCCCTCTTTTTCAGCCTGCGCCTTCAATTGCGGGTGCTTGCTGTAAAGGAACCACTGTTGCCCGATTGTCAGGATGTTCGAGGTGATCCAGTAGATCAGCAGGCCGGCCGCAAACGGGGCCATCACGAACATCATCATCCATGGCATGATCGCAAAGACCTGCTGCTGGACGGGGTCCATCGGTGCCGGATTGAGCTTGAACTGGAGGTACATGGTGATCCCCAGCAGCACCGCCAGCAGCCCGATCGCCAGGAACGAGGGTGGGGTGAATGGCAGCAGGCCAAACAGGTTGAGGATATGCAGCGGATCGGGCGCGGACAGATCCTTGATCCACAGGATGAAGGGCTGGTGGCGCATCTCGATCGAGAGCATCAGCACCTTATACAACGCGAAAAACACCGGGATCTGCAGGAAGATCGGCAGGCAGCCCGCCAGCGGGTTGACCCCTTCGGTCTTGTAGAGCGCCATCGTTTCTTGCTGGAGCTTGGGCTTATCGTCCTTGTAGCGTTCCTGCAGCGCCTTCATCTTGGGCTGGATGGCGCGCATCTGGGCCATGCTGGCGAACTGGCGCTGGGCGATCGGGAACATCACCCCGCGCACGATCACGGTCAGCAGGATGATCGCGACCCCAAAATTTCCGGCCAGATCGAACAGCGCCTTGAGCAACCAGAAGATCGGCTTCTCGAACCAGCGGAACCAGCCCCAGTCGATCGCCAGGCCAAAGTGGACGATGCCGCTGTCCTCATAGCGATCAAGGACGGTGCTTTCCTTGGCGCCGGCAAACAGCCGTGTGGTCCGGGTCAATTGCTGACCGGGGGCGATGGTAGCGGGCTCGTAGACCAGATCGGCCCGGTAAACCCCGCGACCCAGCGCGCGGAAATCACTGCTCGCGGGGGCTGCATCGGGAACCAGCGCCGACATCCAGTAGATATCGGTGAAACCGATCCAGTTGACCTTGCCGACATTCTTGATTTCGCCGGATTCGCTGACGTCATCATAATCGATGCCAAAGTTCACTGCGCCGTCAAATGCGCCGAACGGGCCAGCGTGGACGTTCCACGTATCGAGGCTGGCGGTCTTGTCGGTGCGGTTAATCAGCGCGAAGGGACGCACCACCACCGGCGCAGTGCCAGAGTTGCTCACCGATTGGGTGGCGATGATCAGATAGTCCTTGTCGATCGCATAGCGGATCGAAAAGATCTGGCCGGTCGGGTTGGTCCAGTTCAGCGTCACCGGCGTCTCAGGGGTCAGCTTTGCCGCGGCCGGAGCCGTCCACAGCGTTGCCGCGTTGGGCAAGGCGATACCGCCTGTGCTTTCAGCCACCCAGCCAAACTGGGCGAACTGCTGCGCCGGGGTTCCGGCCGGAGAGAAGACGCGGGCCGGGCCGTCGCTCTTTTTCTCGGTGGCGGTGTGGCGATTGGTGGTGAGGTCATCGATCACCCCGCCAGTCAGGTTGATCGAGCCTGACAAGCCCGATGCGGCGATCGCCACGCGGCCTCCGGTGGCCAGAGCGGCCTTGAGGTCCTTGGCTTCCAGCGCGACATCCGCTGCGCTGGTTAGCCCGCCATCGCGGGTATGCTTGACAGACTCGCCCGGAGCGGGGTTGCCAGCACTATTGGCAGGAGCGCTGGCCACCGCCGTGGGCTGAGTGGTCTGCGGATAGAAATAACGGATCCCCGCATCCCAACCGAACAGCACCAGTCCTGTAAGCAGGACGGCAAGAATGAGATTGCGCTGGTTATGGCTGTCCACGAAGGAGTCCCTGTTTCGGTTTCGTCAAAGATGGGGAGTTACCGGGGTGCTTCAAGGCACCGGATCGAACCCGTGACCCCCCCACGGGTGGCAGCGCAATAGACGCTTAGTCGCCAGCCAGCCACCCTTAATCGCACCGTATTTCTCCACCGCCTGAATCGCATATTCCGAGCAGGACGGGGCAAAACGGCAGCTGGGCGGAAGGATCCGCGAGGGACCAAGTTGCCAGCCGCGGGCGATCCAGATGATGATCCGTTTCATCGCCGATTTCCGGGATGTTTTCTGGGCGGATCGCCCTTGCCGGCGGCGGCGCGTTCCAGCGCGGCGAGCAGCTCCGTGCGCAGCAGCGCAAAATCGCGCTCGACCCCGCCTTCGCGCCCGATCAGCACATGATCGGTTGCGGCCAGACCGTGCCGGGGAAGGAGATCGCGCAAGAGTTCCCGGAACCGGCGTTTCATCCGGTTGCGAACCACCGCGTTGCCGATTCGCTTGGTAACAGTGATGCCAAAGCGCATCTGCTCGACCGCATTGGGGCGAGCAAGCAGCACAAAGCCGGGGCGCGCTATCCGCAGGCCCCGGTTGGCAGCTAGGAAATCAGAACGCCGCGTTAAAATAGCGAGGCGCGGAGGAGCGGTCTCGCTCAGGCCGACAGCTTCTTGCGGCCACGGGCGCGGCGAGCGTGGAGCACCTTGCGGCCGCCGGGCGTGGCAGAGCGGCTACGGAACCCGTGGCGGCGTGCGCGCACGAGATTGCTTGGCTGGAAGGTGCGCTTCATCGCAAAAACCTCAAATTCGAATAAAAAGGGCCGCCGGTTAAGGCGACCGTCCTGTAAGTCCGGGCCGTTACTAACCCCGTGCGCCCGAGTCAAGGCAAACACGCTCAGTCCAGCCTGACCCACTGCCCCATAGCCTCGGCTCCGAGCCATTTCGCATCGGCATTCGCGACCGAATTGGTCATCGCATAGAATTTCGCCGCTTCGAGCGCGGTCATGCCCATCTCCTGATAATAATCAAGATAAGCCCGGTTCTCCGGAGCATCCACAGCGTAATCGCCCGGCTCGCGCCCATCCTCGTCCGCCCAGGCATGGACCGCGAATTCCGCGCCCGGATCAGCGATTCGCCGTGCCCCTGCCAGAAACAGTTCGACTCCGCCCGAGCGGACCGAGCCGCCCGCCGGGATATAAGTGGCGATGCCGCGGGCATGGATCATCCGGCCCAGCCGCAGATTGGCGCGATCATCCTCGGTGCCGGGGCATTCGATCATTTCGAGCATGGATATTCCCGGAAAAGCACGCAACATCGCGGAAAACTGGGCAGGTGCGGCCTCATCGGTGACAGCGACCAGTGCAGCGCGGGTGCCATCAAGCACGCGGAACGGGCCGAAGCTGGCGATGCCGCGCGGCACTGCAAGCGGCGCGGCCGTCTGAACCAGGCGTTCACTACCGCTGTTGGCTGCTAGTTCCTGGATCTCAATCGTCTCATGGACCAGTTCCTCCGCGGCTGCAGGAGCGGCGAGGAAGGCGCAAAGTGCAAGGAGGACAGAGGGCAGGTGGCGCATTCCAACCTCTTGCGCCCGGCGGCTTTACTGCAATGCCAACGGCAAGGGTTAAGACCGCCTTACCTGCATCGCTGCTCGACAGGGGCGCGCGGCTTCGCCATCACGAGCGGAGGAAGTTAAATGGGGGCAATAGTTTGGTCGCGCTGGTATCGACGGTGGCATATCTAGGGCTGGAAGCCCGAAGTGTTGAAGTGCAGTGCCAGATTGCGCCCGGTATGCCGCATTTCAAAGTGGTCGGCTTGCCCGACAAGGCGGTGGGCGAAAGCCGCGAGCGGGTCCATGCCGCACTGGCGGCGATGGGACTGTCGCTCCCGCCCAAGCGGATCACGATCAATCTGTCGCCTGCCGACCTGCCCAAGGAAGGCTCGCATTACGATCTGCCGATCGCGCTGGCGCTGCTGGCCGCGATGGGGGTGACCGATGCCGAACAGATTGCCGATTATGTCGCGGTGGGCGAACTGGCGCTCGATGGTCGGATCATTTCCTCACCCGGGGTGCTGCTCGCCGCGATCCACGCCTCTGGGATCGAAAAGGGGCTGATCTGCCCGGCCACACAAGGGGCAGAAGCGCGCTGGGCCAGCGGAATTCAGATCCTCGCGGCCCCCGATCTGGTCAGCCTGCTCAACCATCTCAAGGGCACACAGGTACTGCCCCAGCCCGAACCGGGCGCGGCCGATCCGCCCGCTCATGGCCCGGACCTGGCCCAGGTCAAAGGCCAGGAAGTCGCCAAGCGGGCGCTGGAAATCGCTGCCGCCGGTGGGCACAATCTGCTGATGGTCGGGCCGCCGGGCGCGGGCAAATCACTGCTGGCGAGCTGCTTGCCCGGGATCCTGCCGGAACTGACCCCGGCCGAGGCGCTCGAGGTTTCGATGGTCGCTTCGGTGGCGGGAACGCTGGTCGATGGGCGGATTAGCCGGGCGCGGCCGTTCCGCAGCCCGCATCATTCGGCCTCGATGGCGGCGCTGGTCGGCGGCGGGTTGAAAGTCCGCCCCGGCGAAGTCAGCCTGGCGCATCTGGGGGTGTTGTTCCTCGATGAGCTGCCCGAATTCCAGCGCCCGGTGCTCGATTCGCTGCGCCAGCCGCTGGAGACGGGTGAGGTCAGCGTGGCGCGGGCCAATGCCCATGTCACCTTCCCGGCGCGGGTTCAGCTGATCGCGGCGATGAACCCGTGCCGCTGCGGGCACCTTGGCGATCCGGCGTTGGCCTGCAGCCGCGCGCCCAGATGTGCCGCCGATTATCAGAGCCGGGTGTCCGGACCGATGCTCGACCGGATCGATCTCCACGTCGATGTCGATCCGGTCAGCGCGGCTGATCTGGGTCTGCCGCCGCCGGCCGAGGGCTCCGCCCAAGTCGCGGCGCGGGTGGCGGCAGCCCGCGCCATCCAGACCGCGCGGCTCGCTGGGACCAAAATGCGCAGCAATGCCCAGCTCGATGGTGACATGCTGGAGAAACATGGCACTCCCGACGCGCCCGGGCACAAGCTGCTGATGCAAGCCGCCGAGGCGATGCGGCTGTCAGCGCGCGGCTATACGCGGATGCTGCGGGTAGCTCGGACCATCGCCGATCTGGCCGGGGTCGAAACAGTCGGGCGAATCCACGTCGCCGAAGCGCTGAGCTACCGGCGGCAACCGCCAAGGAATTAGCTAAAGCGCGCCAACCCTCGGCAATGCGGTAACCTTGTCGCCCAGTTCCGAACGATCGCGCCAATGCAGGTCTTTCCAGCTCAGCAGCCGGCCGTCATGGGCGTGGATCGCAATGGCCTGGATCGGCTGGCCATCGCGGTCATCGCACAGCACCGGGTTGGCAGGAACGCCGAGGCCGTATTTTTCGCCCCATTGCCGCAGCGCGAGCATGGCGGGGAGGAGATCGAAGCCCTTTTCGGTCAGGCGGTATTCGATCTTGCGGCGATCGTCGGGCAGCGGCTCGCGTTTCATGATCTCGTGTTCGACCAGCCGGGCGAGCCGATTCGACAGGATGTTGCGGGCAATCCCCAGCTCGCTGAGGAACTCCTCGAAGTGATGGACCCCGTTGAACGCCGCCCGCAGGATCATGAACGACCACCGTTCTCCCATGACTTCAAGCGCCAAAGGCAGGCCGCAGCTGCGGATTTCATCAAGCGGTTCGCGCAATTTGCCCATCGTATTCCTCTATCCCGCCGGTAGCGTAACGCAAAGCCGCTTGCACACCGACAAAAAAATCTTTGCTGCGACGCACAGTTTCGAGTTGCAACTTAAAACCTATATTGATAGGTAGTGATTCGCAACGCAATTCGAACCGCTCCTCTCCGGACCCCTTCGAAGCCCGCGTGCCCAACCCAAAGGGGAATTGAAATGACACTTGCCATCCAGCCTTTTTCGCGGACCCTCCTGGCTGCCAGCCTCGCCTTGGTCGCAACAATTGCCAGCTTTGGCGTGACCACCAGCCCGGCTCACGCCCAGGGTGCCAGCCGCGGCAATGTTGCCTCGCTGGCCACCAAGCTCGATGGTGTGCGCCGCGTCATCATCAACGAAACCCTATGGAGCTGCGCTGGCGATCAGTGCTCTGCGCAGACTGATGGTTCGCGCCCGGCCACCAGCTGTGCCCGTCTGGTCAAGAAGATCGGGCCGGTTACCCGTTTTGCCACCGCCAGTGGCGAATTGAGCGCCGAAGACCTCCAGCGCTGTAACGCGGCCGCCTGAGCCAAGTCTCAGGAACTCCTGACATTCTCCCAATAACTGGCCTCCCCCGCAAGGTGGGGGCCTTTTTGGGTCAGGAGAGCAGCTGGCGCTGTTGCAATTCGGCCTCAAGCGTCGGTGCATCGACAAAGTGATGCGCGTTCCAGCCGCATTCGCGCGCCGCGATTACATTGGCTTCATTGTCATCGATGAACAGCATTGCGCCGGGCGGATAGCCAAACCGCCGCGCGGCCAGCGCATAGATCGCGGGATCGGGCTTGGCGAGCTTCTCGACCCCCGAGACGACGATGTCGCGGAACCGGGCCAGCACTGGCCAGGTCGGGTAGAACCGGGCCCACAGCTCATCGCCGAAATTGGTGATCGCAAAAAGCGGCACATTCCTGTGATCGAGGGCATCGAGCAATTCGAGACTGCCGGGGACCGGGCCCGGGATCGTTTCGTTGAAGCGGGTCGCATAAGCGCGAATCAGATGGGCGTGTTCGGGGTATTCGGCGCTGCGCTCTGCCACCATTTCGGCCAGCGGGCGGCCCTGGTCGTGCTGGAAATGCCACTCGGGGGTAACGACGGTGGTAGTGAACCACTCAAGCTCGGCAGGATCGGCGATCAGCTTGGCGAACAGCAGCCGCAATTCCCATTGCACCAGCACGCGGCCGACATCGAATACCACGGCTTCGATCCGTGGGGCTTCGATTCGTCCAGCATCGTCGCTCATTGGCAGAACTCTCCAGCGTCAAAAACAGCTTCGGCCCGCCCTCCGTGAGGTGGCGGGCCGCTGCGGTAAGGAACCCGGCTGCGCCAAGCTCCGCCAATCGGGTTATCAGCCCTGACGCGCCTTGAAGCGGGGATTGGTCTTGTTGATCACATAGGTGCGCCCGCGGCGGCGGATCACGCGGTTGTCGCGGTGGCGGCCCTTGAGCGACTTGAGGCTGTTGCGAATCTTCATGATGTCCTCGGGCGGCAGGAAAGCCTGCGAAAATTGAAGCCGGGCCGTTACGGTGGGTGCCCGGTGAAGTCAAGCCGGAGTCGTTCGTGAGGTGCAGTCGGGCCATCCGGCCCTTCCTTGCTATGCCGTCCCACCCGACAAAAATTTATCCTCTCATCTCGACCAACTTTCGCTCCCACGCCAGCGCGTGACCGACGATTACGTCCAGATCGGCGTATTTTGGTTCCCACGGCAGGGTCGCCTTGATCAGCTGGTTGTCCGAAATCAGCGAATCGGGATCGCCGACGCGCCGTGCACTTAGCCGCCGCGCAATCTTCTGATTGGTCGCGCGGTCCACCGCATCGAGCACTTCGAGGACCGAGAACCCCCGGCCATATCCGCAATTCATGGTCCGCGACTGCTCCGGCGCGGCGATCAGTGCCTCGAGCGCCAGCACATGCGCGGCGGCCAGATCGGAGACATGGATGTAATCGCGCACCCCGGTGCCATCAGGGGTCGCATAGTCGCTGCCGAACACCTCCACCCCGGCGCGCTTGCCCAGCGCCGCCTCGACCGCAACCTTGATCAGATGGGTCGCTCCAGCGGTTGATTGCCCGGTCCGGCCCTGAGGGTCGGCGCCGGCGACATTGAAATAGCGCAGCGCACAAAAATTGAGCGGGTGAGCCCTGGCGACGTCGGCCAGCATGATCTCGGTCATCAGTTTGGACATGCCATAGGGATTGATCGGCAGCTTCGGGCTGTCCTCGCGCACCGGGGAGACTTCGGGGATGCCGTAAGTCGCTGCGGTGGAACTGAAGATCATATGCGGCACGCCCGCGGTCACCACCGCCGCGATCAGGGCGCGGCTGTTGGCGGTGTTGTTCGCGTAATATTTGAGCGGGTCCGTAACCGATTCGGGCACGACCACCGATCCGGCGAAATGCATCACCGCGCCAATGCTCTGTTCGGCACAGACCTGCGCCACCAGCTCCGCATCGGCGATATTGCCTTCGTAGAACGGCACCCCTGCGGGCACCGCCCAGCGAAATCCGGTGACAAGATTATCGATCACCGTCACCGGCCAGCCGGCGTCGGCGAGGGCAAGGACCGCATGGCTGCCGATATAGCCGGCACCACCGGTAACCAGGACGGGAATTTTGCTGCACATGATGGCTCCTGCGCTAGCACGGCTGCGGTGCCAAGTGGTTAACGCAGCGAAGCTATCCACGCCGTTCACCTGACCGCCGGACAGCGAGACTGTTGCCGCGCGCTAAGCGTGCTATGACCGATCAATCTTGATCGCAGGCCGGAGACCCAAGCCCATGAAACGAGCAGCTATCCTTGCCGCCGCCGCCGCGTTGGTCCTGTCAGGCTGCGCCGCTCCGCTCGGACCGGTCGAGGTGACCCGTTTTCACCTTCCCGATGTCAGCGCACTGGGCAAGGGCACGATTGCGGTGGAAGCCGCGCCGGGCCTCGATCCGCAGTCGCTCGAGTGGAAGAGCTATCAGGCCGCGGTTGCGCGGCAGTTGACGCTGCTGGGCTATGGCCAGCCAGCTTCAGGTGCCATCAGCACGCAGGTGGCGGTGTTGCGCCTGTCGCGCCAGATCTATCGCCCCGAAAGCGCCTCCAGTCCGGTCAGCGTCGGGGTCGGCGGATCGACCGGCAGCTATGGTTCGGGCGTAGGCCTTGGGATCGGGCTTAATCTTGCGGGCCGTCCGGCTGAACAGGTCCGAACCGAATTGGGCGTGATCATCAAGGATCGCGCCAGCGGCACCGCGCTGTGGGAAGGCCGGGCGAGTTTTCAGGTCAAAGCCGCCTCGCCGCTGGCCGATACCCAGCTTGGCGCAGCGAAGATGGCCGAGGCGCTGTTTGTGAACTTCCCTGGCATCTCAGGCCAGACTATCGAAGTTAAATGACCACTCCCGCAATCCAGATCGACGCCGCGTTTGATTCGGGGAACATCGAAGTCCTCGCCATCACCGGAACAACTGCCCGTCTGGCGATCCGCAAGGATCATCAGTCCGAATTCTTCCAATGGTTCCATTTCCGGGTCTGCGGTGCGGCGGGGCGCGAACTGACGCTCAAGATCACCGGACTTGAGGCTTCGGCCTATCCCGGCGGCTGGAGCGATTACAACGCCGCCGTATCTGAAGACCGCGCCTATTGGGGCCGCGCGGCCTCGAGCTATGACAAGGCCGAGGACGGCGGGACGCTGACGATCCGCTATACCCCCGGCCGCTATACCCCGCAGTCCGATCTCGCCTGGTTCGCCTATTTCGCGCCCTATTCATGGGAACGGCACCAGGATCTGATCGCGGATACCGCCGCAAGCGAGGGCGTGTCCTATCGCTGCCTTGGCCGCAGCATCGAAGGCCGCACGATTGATTGCCTGGAAATGGGCGAGGGCGACAAGCAGATCTGGCTCTATGCCCGCCAGCATCCCGGTGAAACCATGGCCGAATGGTGGATGGAGGGCGCGCTGGGCTGTCTGACCGATCCTGCCGATCCGGTCGGACGGGTGCTGCGGGCAAAGGCCCGCATCCATGTGGTTCCCAACGCCAACCCGGACGGCTCGGTGCGTGGGCACCTGCGGACCAATGCGGTGGGCGTAAACCTCAACCGGGAATGGCATGAGCCGAGTATGGCGAAGTCG
Organism: Novosphingobium sp.; assembly: GCA_031383985.1. GTDB lineage: Bacteria > Pseudomonadota > Alphaproteobacteria > Sphingomonadales > Sphingomonadaceae > Novosphingobium. The sequence continues at coordinate 31,548 of JANNAE010000070.1, forward strand.
CCCGAAGTGCTGGCAATCCGTTATGCGATGGACGCGAGCGGCGTCGATCTGGCGATGGACGTTCACGGTGATGAAGCGATCCCGGCGGTGTTCATCGCCGGGTTCAACGGCATCCCCTCATGGACCGACGAGCAAGGCGCGGGTTACGACCACTACCTCGCGATCCTCGAACGCCGCACCCCCGATTTCCAGACGAAGCTGGGCTATCCCAAGGCGGGTAAGGGCAAGGCCAACCTTACCATGTCCACCAACCAGCTGGCCGAGCGGTTCGGGGCGGTCGCGATGACGCTGGAAATGCCGTTCAAGGACAACCATGATCTGCCCGATCCGGAACAAGGCTGGAGCCCGGAGCGGAGCATGCTGCTGGGACGCGAATGTCTGGCGGCGCTGGCGGAGTGGCTCAACCGCGCGCAATAGGCTGCAAATGGGAATTTCGCAGTTGTGGTGACCGGCTTTGCGCGGTTTCTGCAAGCTGCCGGGAACCCATTAGACACTCGCGCGTTTTATCCCTGGAACCCATTCAGGAGGCAGAGATGGACGAGCCCAATGTCACGATCATCAAGGAAAACGGCAGCAGCGGCGGCGGCAGCTGGTTGATAGGCATCATCCTGCTGGTCGCGCTGGTCGTCGGCGGATATTTCGCGATGGAATATATGAACGGCAGGTCGGCCAAGGATAACGCCATCGTCAATGCTGCCAACAGCGTTGGCAAAGCCGCGGACAACGTCGGCGAAGCCGCCAAGGATACGACCAAGTAAATTAAAAGCTCGGAGGCGCGGGGGAGACGATCGCCCGCGCCTGCGGACCAAGCTGGCCCTCAGGCATCCCCGCAGTGCTGGCTAAGCCAGATTGGCTGGGCCGAAAGCGTCCGGCAACAGGTCCGACAGCCGGTATTCGGCCACGTCTTCCTGCCCGGCACACCACACCAGCGGGTCGGTGCCGCCGAGCTGGGCCAGTTCGGTCAGCACCTGGCGGCAGCGGCCACACGGCGTGACGGCAGGGCCGGGTTTGCCCTCGTTTCCGCCGATCACCGCCACCGCGAGCAAGCCGCCGCGCTGGCCGTCGCTCATCGCCTTGGACACCGCAATGGTTTCCGCGCAGAGCGTCAGGCCGTAGCTAGCGTTCTCGACATTGGCGCCGGTCACCACGCTGCCATCGGCAAAGCCCAGCGCCGCCCCGACGTGGAAGTGTGAATAGGGGGCATAGGCATGGATCGCCGCTTCACGCGCGGCGGCGATCAGTTCGTCCCTATCGATATTCATGGCTGCACCACTACCCATCTGATCGGTTCCTCATCTGCCTCATTGGCCAGCGCGCTATTGGCGGTCCACAGCGTCCATGGCCGGCCGGCGTAACCCGGTTCGAACCTGTCTCGCACCAGCCACAGGTTGCGATCGACTGCGGCAGCGATGTGATAGCGGGCCTCGAAGCCGCGCGACACTTTGAGCATGGCCGCCTTGCCGGTGTGGTTTTCGATCTGGTTGAGGAATGTGGTCAGCTCGCTTTCGATCGCGGCATCGCTGACCTTGACCAGGCAATCGTCGGCAAGTTGATCGAGTTCGACCGCGGGCGGCAACATCTGGGCATCGCGGGGGACCACGGTAACGAAATTGGCGGCCTGCTTGTCGGCCGGCTGGCACGGATCATATTTGTGAACCGCGCCCAGTTGCAGTCGGATTGCGCGGGCCTCCTCGAAATTTTTCACAAATGAAGGATCACGCGCGAAGGCACTGGCGCTGGCGTCGATATAGGCGAAATTTACGCCGATCGCCTTGAGCGCGCGCCAGTTTACCGTGCCGTCGCCGGCACCCACTTCGACACCCTGCATGGGATAGGCACTGCGCGGCGGGGTCCAGTGATGGAGGTGCCACCAGCCCCAGGCCCCGCCCGCTAGCGCCAGCAGCAACACCGCTGCAAACAGGCGCAACCCCGTCTGGCTTGATCGCTTTCTGGCCATGTCGATGTCTTGTCCCGTCTGAATTCAACCCCTGATATGCAACACGCAGATCAGGGTAAAAAGCCGCCGGGCGGTGGCGAAATCGGTTTCCACCTTTCCGTCGAGCCGCTCGAGCAACATCTCTGCTGCTTCGTTGTGGACGCCGCGGCGAGCCATGTCGATTGTCTCGATCTCGGCCGCCGTGGCTTTGCGGATTGCTTGGTAATAGCTGTCGCAGATCGCGAAATAATCGCGAATCGGGCGGCGGAACCGACCAAGGCCCAGAATCAGTGTTTCAAGCTGCTGTCCGGCGTCATCGGATATTTCCATCGATAGCCGCCCGTCTTCCACCGACAGGCGCAGCCGGTACGGCCCCTCATGCCCCGCCTCGGCCGCACGAACCGGGCGAAAACTGTTTTCCTCGATCAGATCGAAGATTGCGATCCGGCGTTCCTGCTCGATATCGGCATTGCGCCACAGGATCGTCGCCTCGTCGAGTTCGATATGAGAGATGCGCGGGTTCACCATTGCGCGTTGCTTTCGCAAATGCAGCATGATGCCGCAAGCGAGTCGTCGTCATCCACATGCTGTGGATTAATTCCTGCGCTGGTCCTGCTTGATTGGCGCAGGGCAAACGCGCATGGATCGCCGCCCATGGCTGAACTTGAACTTGTCGCCCGCACCGATCTTGCGCCCATCCGCGCGCTGCCCGCCAATGTCGAGGCTGAGGCGGCGTTTCTGGGCGCTGTGCTGATCGACAACCGGGTGATCGAAGAGCTGCCCACGCAGCTTGCGCCTGCCCATTTCTTCGAGCCGATCCACGGCAAGATCTATGAGCGTATCCTCCAGCTGCTCGATCGCAAGGCGATCGTCACCCCGGTCACGCTCAAGCCCTATTTCGAAGCGGATGAGGCGCTGAAGGAGCTCGGCGGGGTCACCTATCTCGCCCGGCTCACCGCCGATGGTCAGGGCTTGCTCGCCCCGCGCGAACTGGCCGAGCAGATTTATGATCTGGCGCTGCTGCGCGAACTGGTCTCGGTCGGTCGCAATCTGGTCAGCAATGCGATGGACACCTCCGAAAGCGTCGAGCCGATGGCCCAGATCGAGCTGGCCGAAGCCGCGCTCTATGCAGTGGCCGAAGGCGCGGGGACCAATAGTGAGGCGCAGGGCTTTGCTGTCGCCACCCGCACTGCGCTGGGGATGATCGAGCAGGCGCTACTCTCGGGCGGGCATGTTTCGGGGACCACCACTGGCCTGACTTCGCTCAACGAAAAGGTCGGGGGGCTGCACGATTCGGATCTGATCATCCTGGCCGGGCGTCCGGGGATGGGCAAAACCGCGCTGGCAACCAACATTGCCTTCAATGCCGCCGACCGGATGCGCCGCGATCTGGCCGATGGCATTGCTGAAGACAAGTCGGTCGGCGCGGCAACCGCGTTTTTCAGCCTGGAAATGAGCGCCGATCAGCTCGCAACCCGTATCCTGGCCGAGCAATCGGGGATCAGCGCCGAAATGCTCAGGATGGGCAAAATCAGCCGCGATGATTTCCAGCAGCTCTCTTACGCCAGCCAGCGCCTGGCCGAACTGCCGCTCTATATCGACGACACCCCGGCGCTGACCATCGCTGCATTGCGGGCCAGAGCAAGGCGCTTGAAGCGGCGGCATAATATCGGCCTGATCGTGGTCGACTACCTCCAGCTGCTCCAGGGTTCGGGCCGGGCCAATGACAACCGGGTCAATGAAATTTCGGAAATCAGCCGGGGGCTCAAGACCCTCGCCAAGGAACTCAGCGTTCCGGTGATCGCGCTGTCACAGCTCAGCCGTGCGGTCGAGCAGCGCGAGGACAAGCGGCCGATGCTCTCGGATCTGCGCGAATCGGGCTCGATCGAGCAGGACGCCGATATGGTCTGGTTCGTGTTCCGCGAAGATTACTACGTCGCCTCGCGTGAGCCGAAGCGGCCAACCGAGGGCGACGATGCCAAGACCCATGAGCAACACGCCACCTGGGCTGCGGATATGGAGCGGGTCTATGGCCTGGCCGAACTGATCGTCTCAAAACAGCGCCACGGCTCGACCGGCAAGGTGCGGCTGCGGTTTGAGCCGCGGATCACCCGGTTTAGCGATCTGGCCGATGACGCGCTGGCCGGGAGCAGCTATGATTGACCGGGTGATCAGCAAATCCCGATTTTGTTGACTTTCCGGCCCCCACTCCCTAGCTGGCCTCTTTCCCGCAGATTCTAGCTTGTGGAGTGCCCTATGGCGCGCGTTACCGTCGAAGATTGTGTCGACAAGATCCCCAACCGGTTCGACCTTGTCCTGCTCGCCGCTCAGCGTGCCCGTGAGATTTCGGGCGGGGCGGAGCTAACTATCGAGCGGGACCGCGACAAGAACCCGGTGGTTGCGCTCCGCGAAATCGCGGATGAGACCGTGAATCCGGTGCACCTCAAGGAAACGCTGACCAATTCACTCCAGCGAGTCCTGCCCGAGGATGACGATCAGGTGGATGATATCGGCTCGCTCAGCCAGTCGGCCGAAGCGCTGCGGATCACCGCCGCAGCACCCGTGCGCAATACCTCAATCGGCGGTGATTACGAAGGCTGATTGCGAGCGAATGCCTCAATTACAGAACGGCCAGCATCCTGTCAGGGATGCTGGCCGTTTTACTGTCGTGTTCCGGTAGTCAGCTACACGGCCAGGTCTTGATGAAAAGATCGGCCATGGCGGTGCGCATCGGGATTTGGCTGCGATGTTCTGCAGGGTAGCTCCGCAAATGGGCCAGCAGCACGTTTGAACCCACCGGAGCAGGTTTGGGCGGACAGCTGCTGGGTTTGCCCTGGGCCCGTTCGCCCGCGAGCTGGAGGCGATAGGCCTGCCCTGCTGCCTGACCTTCGCTTTTGAGCGCTTTATAGTCCGCTGAAAACAGCGCCATCGCCCCTTTGGCCCGCAAAGCATCGGCCTTGGCAAGAAACGTCGCCACACTCATGTTGCCGGGGGCGGCCTGCGCCGGGGCGGTGAAAAGGCTTATCGCCGCCGCCAGTCCGAGCGCCAGGCGCACCGCGATTACACTCCTTGCGGCGCGGTGTCCCCGCTGAAGCGCTTGCCGGCCTTGGGAATGGCCGAACCGCGCACCGCTGCGGGGATGGTCGGCCCGGTCGGCTTGTCGGGTCGATCGATTTTGCCGCCTTCCAGCAATTGCCTGATGTCCTCACCGCTCAGTGTTTCATATTCGAGCAGCGCCTGCGCCAACAGGTGGAGCTTTACTTCCTGCGCCTTGAGAATGTCAGTCGCCTGCTTGTGGGCACCATCGACCAGCGCGCGAATCTCGCTATCGATCAGCTTCGACGTCTCATCCGACATCATCACTCGCTGGTTGGCGCCATAGCCCAGATAGCCTTCGCCCTGCTCTTCATATTGCAGCGGGCCAAGCTTGTCCGACATGCCCCATTTGGTGACCATGTTGCGGGCCAGGCTGGTGGCGTACTGGATATCCGAGGAGGCCCCGGATGAAACCTTGTCATAGCCGAAGATCAGTTCTTCTGCGACCCGCCCGCCCATGCTGACCGAGAGATTGGCATGCATCTTGTCGCGGTGGTAGGAATAGCTGTCCCGCTCGGGCAGGCGCATAACCATGCCCAATGCCCGGCCGCGCGGGATGATCGTCGCCTTGTGGATCGGGTCTGACGCTGGCTCGTTGACCGAGACGAGGGCGTGGCCGGCCTCGTGATAGGCGGTCATCTTTTTCTCGTCTTCGGTCATCACCATCGAGCGTCGTTCCGCGCCCATCATGACCTTGTCCTTGGCGTCCTCGAACTCCTGATTGGCAACCAGGCGCTTGTTGCGACGGGCTGCGAGCAAGGCTGCTTCGTTGACCAGATTGGCCAGGTCCGCGCCGGTGAAGCCCGGGGTGCCGCGGGCGATGGTCCGCGGATTGACGTCGGGCGCCAGTGGCACCTTCTTCATGTGGACAGCGAGAATCTTTTCGCGGCCTTCGATGTCGGGGATCGGTACAACCACCTGGCGGTCAAACCGGCCGGGGCGCAGCAGCGCCGGATCGAGCACATCGGGACGGTTGGTGGCGGCGATGATGATGATGCCTTCATTGGCCTCGAACCCGTCCATCTCGACCAGCAGCTGGTTGAGCGTCTGTTCGCGTTCGTCGTTCGAATTGCCAAGACCGTGACCACGATGGCGACCGACTGCGTCAATTTCGTCGATGAAGACGATGCAAGGCGCGTTCTTCTTGGCTTGTTCGAACATGTCACGCACGCGGCTGGCGCCGACGCCGACGAACATTTCGACAAAGTCGGAGCCCGAGATGGTGAAGAACGGCACGCCCGCTTCGCCAGCGATCGCGCGCGCAAGCAGCGTCTTGCCGGTGCCGGGGCTGCCGACCAGCAGCGCGCCCTTGGGAATCTGTCCGCCAAGCTTGGAAAAGCGCTGCGGATCGCGGAGGAATTCGACGATTTCTTCCAGCTCTTCGCGGGCTTCGTCGATCCCGGCCACGTCATTGAATGTTACCCGGCCCTGCTTTTCGGTGAGCAGCTTGGCCTTGCTTTTGCCAAAGCCCATTGCGCCCGATCCGCCGCCCTTCTGCATCTGGCGCAGCGCGAAGAAGGCGACACCCAGGATCAGCAGGAACGGCAGGGCCTGAACGATAATGTACAGCAGCACATTGGGCTCTTCCACCGCTTTTCCGGCGTATTTGACCCCGCTCTCCTGCAACAGCTGGGGCAGGGTGGTGTCGTTGGGAATGGGCACGGTGCTGAAACTGGTGCCGTTCTTGTATTTGCCGACGATCCGGTCTTCGCTGACCTGAACTTGCGCGACGCTGCCCTCGGTCACCCGGGTGCGGAAATCGGAGTAGCCGATCTGGGTGCCCGCAACTTCGCTGCGTGCGCCGAACATCGAAACCACCAGCAACAGCGCCACAAAGATGCCGCCCCACATCAGCAGGCTTTTCATCCAGGGGTTACCGCTTGGCTGATCGTCGTTCATCATCGATCCTTTCGATCGTCAATGTAGGACGGAAGGACTGAATGACAAGTTACCAGACGTCATTCAACAGCAGCTTGCGCCCTGACTCGTCGCAAGGCAAAAGCCCGGACGGCTTTTGGGGGATCCACATGACAATCAGTCCGGCGCCGGCCGATGATCGATTTGCGCACTGGCCTCAGTTTCGCGCGCGGCTGTTGCTGTTTGCCATGGCGGTGCTGCTGATTGCGGCGGCGCTGGTCCCGATCAGCGCGGGCACGTCGACCGTCAAGACCCAATCCTTTGCCGAGAATATTGTCGCCGCGAAAAGCCAAGCGCGTCCGCGCGACGATGATCTGGCGCTCTACGACAGGGTAATTGCACGCATTTCCGCAGGCGAGAACTATTACAAGGTCGCTGCGGAGGAACACCGCAAGAGCAATTATCCGCTTCGTCCCGGCCTTGCGGTGCGGCTTCCGACCCTTGCTTATATTAACGCTGCGCTTGGCCCCACCGGGCTGGTCCTGGCCGCTTTCGGCGTGATGCTGGCGGTGCTGGCGGCCTGGTGGCAGCGGCTGGGGCCGGAACCGCTGGGTGAGCCGGGCGGGTTGCAGCATCGGCGCATCGCGCTGGCATTGCTGTTCCTTGGCGCATCGCTGGGGCTGAATCGCTATTATTTTGTCCTCCACGAATTGTGGGCCGGGATGTTGTTGGCGCTGGCGTTCGGGCTTCATCGCCCGGGGCGGCGCTGGGGCGCATCACTGGCGGTTGCGGTGCTGGCGCTGACGATTCGCGAGCATTGCCTGCCGTTCGTCGCGCTGATGGCGGCGATGGCGTTGTGGCGGCGGGACTGGAAAGAGGGCGCGGCGTGGAGCGCTTTGGCAGCGGTGTTCCTGGCGGCGATGGCGGTCCATCTCCATTTCGTCGATCAGCAAACCCTTCCCAGCGACCGCTTTTCCGCACCGTGGCTGGTGATGCGCGGGCTTTCGGGCTGGCTGTCCAACATCATTCTGTCGAGCAATTTGCGGTTCCTGCCGCACTTTGTGGCGGGGCCGCTGGTGCTGCTGATGATCTTTGGCTGGGCGGGGTGGAAATCCCCGGCCGGAGCTTTCGCCACGCTGCTTTATCTGGGGTACGGGGCCGCCTTCATGGTCGCCGGACGGTGGGATAATTTCTATTGGGGCGCGGTGATTGCCCCGGCAATGTTCATCGGCCTGGCCTTTGTCCCGCGCGCAGCCAGATCGCTGTGGCGCGCGGGATTCGCCAAAGCTTGATCTAGCCGGCGATTTCTTCGATCTTGTGGTGCGGCAGCACCCGCCATGCCGCGAACAGCAAAATGACGTGGAAGGCCTCCACCGCCATCGGAACCCAGAACCCGGGGACGGTACCATCGGCTGCGGCGCTGACGGCGCGGCCGATGAATGCGGTGCCAAACAGCGCTGCCGGGACCAGCAGCAGATCGCCGTTGCGCCGCCAAGCGCCCCACATCATGCACGCCGCCGAAACGCAGAAGAAGGCAGTAAAATCGGCTCGCAACACCGCCAGACCCATCGCGCCGTTGGGGCTCAAGCCAAAGTTGGTGCCCGAACTTTCGGGGCTGAACAGGAATCCGAGCCCCAGAAACAGGTCGAACAGGCCGACCAGAAAAATCAGTGCAGTCAGGATCAGGCGCATGGATTAATTCCCCCTTTAACCTCAAATTAGGGCTTGTGCCCCAGCGAAACAGTAATGGCAAAATGATTGCGTGCGGGAACACGCCGGGGCAAGAGCAGAGCGAACAAGCAACAAGCGGGGCTTATGACTGCACCACGCATCCTCCTGATCGTCGGCGGCGGCATTGCGGCCTACAAGGCTTGTGAGCTGACGCGCCTGATCCGCAAGGGCATCAACTGCATTCCAGCCGAGGTGACTTGCGTCCTGACCGAAGGCGGGGCGAAGTTCGTGACCGCCATGACTTTGGCCGCGTTGAGCGAAAATCCCGTCCACACCACCTTGTGGGATCTCAAGAACGAGGTCGAAATGGGCCACATCCAGCTGTCACGTCAGGCCGATCTGATCGTGGTGTGCCCGGCGACCGCCGATCTTATGGCCAAGATGGCTGCCGGTATCGCCGATGATCTGGCAACCACGCTGCTGCTTGCCACCGACAAGCCGGTCATGGTGGTCCCGGCGATGAATGTGCGGATGTGGGAACACCCTGCCACTCAGCGCAATGTCGCCGCGCTCATGGGCGATGGGTTGATCGTGCTCGATCCCGATGAAGGCGCGATGGCCTGCGGCGAATTCGGCCCTGGCCGCTTGCCCGAACCCGAGGCGATCTGGGCTGCGATTTGCCAGATGCTGTCGCTCGATCGGTCGGAGCTGGCGCTGGATCTTCGCCAGCCAAAGGAGGAAGAAGCTGGATTGGGTGGTCTTTCCGCCGGACTGATTTCCCGCACCACGCCGAGCCTGCCGCCGCCGCTCGATGAGGAGGGCGACGAACTGGCCTTCGGGGGTGAAGAGCCGCTCGAATCGCCGCCCGACGAGCCAGCCCCGGTGATCGACCTGAGCGGGCCGCTGCTTTCCAGGAAGGGCAAGGCCAAGGCCGCACCGCCGACCGATCAGGAGGCGATCAACCACCTCGTGTCCGACCGCCAGGTTGCGCCCGAGCCGCTGGCCGAAGCGCTCGCGGACGACCCGCTGTTCGGTCAGCCCGATTTTGCGGGCGATGCCCCGGCTGATCCCGAGCCTGTCGCCGATACTCTACCTGTCGAGGGACCTTTGACCGGCAAGCATGTGCTGATCACCGCCGGGCCGACTCATGAGCCGATCGATCCGGTCCGCTACATCGCCAACCGGTCTTCGGGCAAGCAAGGTTTTGCGATCGCTGCAGCTGCCGCTCAGGCTGGTGCGCGGGTTACGCTGGTTGCCGGGCCGGTCAGCCTGCCGACACCGCCGGGGGTTGACCGGGTCGATGTGGAAACCGCGCGCGACATGGCGGCGGCGGTCAAGGATGCGCTGCCTGCAGATGTTGCGGTGATGGTCGCCGCAGTGGCCGATTGGCGGACGCAAGATGCGGCACCGCAAAAATTGAAGAAGCGCGGATCGGCCCCGCCCGCGCTGCGGCTGACCGAAAATCCCGATATTCTGGCGACCTTGGCCGGCGACACCAGGCGCCCGGCGCTGTTGATCGGATTTGCCGCCGAGACCGAGCAGATCCTCGCTCACGCCAAGGAAAAGCGCACCCGCAAGGGCGCCGACTGGATCATTGCCAATGATGTGTCCGGGCCAAGCGGGAAAAGCGTGATGGGCGGGGCTGACAATGCGGTCCATATCGTCACCGCCAAAGGGGTCGAGAGCCTGCCGGTCATGCCCAAGGACGAGGTTGCGCGCGCGATCATCGAGAGGATTGCCGATGCTATCGCCTGATGCTGTTCCGGTGCGGGTCAAGCGGCTGCCACACGGCGAGGGGCTGGAACTGCCCGGCTATGCCACCGCAGGCGCGGCCGGGATGGATGTGGTCGCGGCCGAGGATGTGACGCTGGCCCCCGGTGCGCGCCATGCGGTGGCGACCGGTCTGGCGATCGCCATTCCGCCCGGATTCGAAATCCAAGTCCGCCCGCGTTCGGGTCTTGCGCTCAACCACGGGATCAGTGTCCCCAACACGCCCGGCACGATCGATTCAGACTATCGCGGCGAGCTGAAGGTGATCCTGATCAACCACGGCGGGGAAGCTTTTGCCATCCGCCGGGGTGACCGGATCGCCCAACTGGTGCTGGCTCCGGTGACGCAGGCGAGCTGGCTGCCGGTCGACGAACTCGATCAAACCGCGCGCGGCGAGGGCGGATTTGGCAGCACCGGCGGAGTGGTGGCGCTAGGCAATTGAGAGGGCGGTTCCGTTGCCAGACCCGCCCCGCTCAGTCACGCAAATCCTGCTAAAACCCTAGTTGCGACGCTTCTTTTCTGGCGCGACCGAAATCCGCACGGTCTCGCCGGAATTTCCGGGGAAGTCGGTGAACATCGCCTCGACCAGATTGGGAACAACGTATTGCAGACGGTTGGAGGTGGATAGCGCTTCGGCTTTGCCTTCGAACAAGCGATTGCCGTTGTTGCGGGAAACGATCTTCAGCTCGATCCCGCTGGTGTAGACGGTGTAGCTTTCATAGCCATTGTCGAAGAACGGATCGTGGAAACCAAAACCCCACGCGCCGCCGCGCGGGTAATAGCTCTGGCGCTGGTAGCCAAAGCGATTGTAGCCATAGCTGTACCACGGCGAATAGAACGGATCCTGGTAAAAGCCGGTCGAACGGACCCGCTCACGCCCTTTGTCCACGCCGTAGTCGAACCGGACCAGCAGGCTGGCTGTTTCCGGGCTCGCCGGAGCATAGCCCAACCGGGCCATCTGCGCTTCGACCAGCCGGGCGTACTGCGAGAATTCCAGACCCCCCGCCAGCGCCGGATCATCCGCCACCACCGCAAAGCTCTGCCCCTGCGGTGCCGGCAGCTGGGTGGCAAAGCGCGAGACATTGGCGTTGAAGTTCTGCGTGCAGGCGCCAAGGCTGGCAAGCAGCAAGGGCATGGCGATCAGGGCAAGCTTGCCGAGGCGCGAATTTTTGTTGGCGGACATTGCTTCAGTCTCCGAATCAAGGCGATGGGCAACGCCGTTGGCAGGGCGCTGCAACATCATAACATAGCTCCGAAGCTAGGACAGAGCGGCTTAATCGTTGTTGAATGAGCACAAGATCGCTCAGCCGCGGACCAGCCCCAGCGCCGCATAGGCAGCTTCCAGCGTCGGCGCGGCTAGTGCGCGGGCCTTGGCGGAGCCCTGGCGCAGGATCGCATCAAGCGCGGCGCGGTCCTGGCGTAGCTCGACAAAGCGCGCGTTGATCGGGGCGAGGTGCTCGATCAGCAGCTCGGCCAGCGCCGGCTTGAAGCTGCCAAAACCCTTGCCGGCAAACTCCGCCAGCACCGCTTCGGCCCTTATCCCGGCCATCGCCGCATAGATACAGACCAGATTGGCAGCTTCGGGGCGGCCGTTCAAACCCGCCATTTCGCCTGGCAGGGGTTCGGGGTCGGTCTTGGCCTTTTTGATCTTCTGCAGGATCGTATCGGCATCGTCGGTCAGATTGATCCGGCTCATGTCCGATGGATCGGACTTGCTCATCTTCGCCGCGCCATCGCGCAGGCTCATGATCCGGGCCGCTTCTGGTGGAACGATTGGATCGGGTAGGGTGAAGACCGGGGCGTCGTCGCTGGCGAAATCATGGTTGAACTTCTGGGCAATGTCGCGGGCCAGCTCGAGATGCTGCTTCTGGTCCTCGCCCACTGGGACGTGGGTGGCCTGATACAGCAGCACATCGGCGGCCTGCAGCACTGGATAGGTAAACAAGGCGATGCTGGCGCCTTCGCGGTTCTTGCCCGATTTGTCCTTGAACTGGGTCATGCGGGCAAGCCAGCCCATCCGCGCGGTGCCGGTCAACAGCCATTGCAGCTCGGCATGCGCGGGAACCTGAGCCTGGTTGAACAGGATCGAGCGATCCGGATCAATCCCGCAGGCGACCAGCGCCGCGACCATTTCGCGGGTGCCGGATGAAAGCTCGGCCGGGACGTGCGGCATCGAAATCGCGTGGAGATCGGCGAGGAAATACAGGCTTTCGCCGCCACTGCTGGTCACCTCATCCTGCATCCGCACCCAGTTGCGTATCGCGCCGAGGTAATTGCCAAGATGGAGATTGCCGGTCGGCTGGATGCCGGAGACGATACGCATGGGGCTATTCGACTTTCAGGATTTCATCGTCCGCCTTGCTGGGGCCGGGTCGGCGGCGGCTTAGCTGGGTCAGCATGGTTTTGTCGACCGCCCCGATCATATAGGCGACCACAAAGAAGATCGTCATTCCCGAGCCAACCAGCACCGCCAACGACCAGATCCGCTCGATCACGCTGCCGCCGAAGTAGGGCGAGAGGCGCGGCATCAGCCACAGCAGTGCTCCGGCCATCGCGGCACTCGCTGCCAGCTGCCGGGCGATCCGGCCCGCCAGACGCGTGGTGAAGTGGAACCAGCCGCGGCGATGCAGGATGATATAGAGCAGCAGGCAGTTGAGGCTGGCCGAAACCGCCGTTGCCGCCGCAAGGCCGACGATCCCGTAGCGTTGAACCACAACCAGATTGATCGCAATATTGACCGCCAGCGAAATCAGCGCGGTCCAAACCGGGGTGCGGGTATCTTCGCGGGCGAAAAAGCCCGGGTTGAGGATCTTGACGATGACATAAGCGGGCAGCCCGCAGACCAGCGCCACCACGATATCGGCCATGATCGCGCCATTTGCAGCGGTGAATTTGCCGCCGACAAAAAAGGCCGTGACGAAGGCCGGTGAGCAGACTGCCAGCGCGGCGGCGGCGGGCAGGGTCAGCAGCGTGGCAATCTCGAAGGCATTGGCCTGGAGGCGCTGTGCCTCGGCCTTTTCGCCGCTATGGATATGGCGTGAGAGCATCGGCAGGATCGCCGTACCCAGCGCAATCCCGACAATCCCCAGCGGCATCTGGTTGAGCCGGTCAGCCAGCTTGAGCAGGGTCAGCGAGCCCTGCGGCAGCGACGTGGCGAAGAAGGTGTCGACGAACTGGCTGATCTGATAGATCCCGGCACCAAAGGTGGCAGGCAGGATCAAGACGCCCAGCCGCCGCACCTCAGGGGTCAGCTTGGGCAAGGTCAGTTTCAGCCGCACCCCGGCCCGGCGCGTTTCCCAGCCAAGGTAAAGCAGCTGGACAAGCCCGGCCAATGCCACGGCTACGGCCAGCGCGGTCGAGACAATCGTATCATCGCCGCTGCTGCCGCGCAGATACCAGCCCGCCGCAATCCCCGAGATCAGCATGATATTGAGCAGGATCGGAGCAATTGCGCCGGGGCCGAACCGTGAGCGGGCGTTGAGCAGGCCAGAAAGCATGGCCACCAGGCTGATCAACCCCAGATAGGGAAAAGTGATCCGGCTGAGCGAAACTGTAAGTTCGAACTTGCCGGGCACTTTCTCGAACTCGCTGGCCAGTATCCAGACGATCGCCGGCATCGCCAGCATGGCCAGGGCGCTGAACCCCAGCAGCACCCAGACAAACACCGACAGCACATCGCCGGCGAATTTTTGTGCCGCTGCTTCGCCATCCGGCCCGTGCAATTCGCGGGAATACAGTGGCACGAAGGCGACCGAGAACGCACCTTCGGCAAACAGTCGCCGGAAGGTATTAGGCAAGGTGAAGGCCAGCTGAAAGGCGTCCGCCGCAAGGCCAGCGCCAAGCACCCGGGCGAGCAGCATATCGCGGGCAAAGCCGAACACGCGGCTGATCGCGGTCAAGCCGCCGATGGTCCCGACGTTTTTGATCAGGCTCATCGTCGGTCCCTCATCCTTGCGCAACCCGGTGCGCGAATCAGGCGTTCCCGACCGGCGCTTCGCCTTCGCCTACGGCCTGCTGGGCTGCCAGCTGCTGCACGTAAAGTCCGTTGAAATCGATCGGTTCGAGCATCAGCGGCGGAAAGCCTGCATCGCGCACCGCATCGGCGATGACGCGGCGGGCGAAGGGAAACAGGATTCGCGGCGCTTCGGCATAGGTGAAAGCGTGGCGCTGGACCTCATCGAGGTTACGCATCCCAACCAGACCGCAATAGGCCAGATCGACGATGAATGCGGTGCCGCCCTCGGCCTTGGAATTGATCGCGATCTTCAGCTCGATCTCGCTCACTTCGCCGTCTATCTCGCGCGCGGCAATGTTGAACTGGACGTCGATCTGGGGCGCATCCTGCCACTGGAAGCTGGCCGGCGCGTTGGGATTTTCGACCGACAGATCCTTGATATACTGAAGGATAACCCCGGCGGTGGGGCTGGTATCCTCACCATTGGGCACGGGGCCATCGAGGTTCAGGGTGGTGAGCACATTGCCTTCGTCGGACATCGTCTGCCTGGCTTTCTTGATAGCGACCGCAGCTGTGGGCTACCGGCCAAATGGAGTTGCCGCGCGCCTAGCACCGCCGGGCGCGGGCGGCAATCCTGCTATCACATTCGGTCCCGCTTGCCCGGCCCGTCGTAAAAATTGCACCGAACCCGCTGTCCACGCGTTGTTCATTTGTCTAAACTACCTATCTGGGCTTAGAGTATTGTAACGCCGCAAGATCGGCAGGGACTGGAACGTGAGTGTGACTGCAGTCGAAATCATCATTTTGGCCATGATCGCGGCCTTTCTGGGGCTGAGGCTCTATTCGGTGCTTGGTCGCCGCGCAGAGCATGAGGAAGAACCCATTCAGGGCCGGTTCGATGCTAAGGGCGATGCCCCGGCGGTGCCGCGCACTGCACCGCAAGTCGTGCCGGATCGCCCGGCGATCCAGGCCCAGCAGCACCAGCTCGTTCCCGGTGTGACGCCCGCGATCGAACGCGGCCTGCGGGAAATTGCAGCGGCCGACCGGCGCTTTGACCTGACGGGCTTTGCCGAAGGCTCCAAGGCGGCCTACCGGATGGTCCTCGAGGCGTATTGGCGCGGCGACAAGGCCGAGCTGGGCCAGTTGTGCGACAGCGATGTTTATGAAGGCTTTGCCGCCGCCATCGATGCGCGGATCGCGGCGGGTGAAACGCTCGATAACCGGCTGGTGCGGATTGACGAGGCCAATCTCGTTGCGGCTTCGTATCAGGCACCGATGGCCCGGATCACGATGCGGTTTACCGCCGATGTCGCGTCCGTCACGCGGGACGCGCAGAATCAGGTGATCGCCGGTTCGCTTGATGATGCGATCGAGGTGCGCGATTTGTGGACATTCAGCCGCAATCTCACTTCTGCCGAACCCGATTGGCTGCTCGACGAAACTGACGAGGGTTGATCCCGATGGGGGGTGTTCCCCCGCTGGCCGGGATGCGGTTCCGGTTTGTATTAGCGTTGATTTCGCTTGCCGCGCTGGCAGCTTGCGGCCCGATTATCCCGCAAGCCCAGATCCCCTCCACACCGATTCCCGTGGCAATTGCCGTTCCGGCCCCGGCACCAGCCACGGCGGTGCTGGCGGGGGTTGCGCCGGGCCCGCTGGTCGGCGGCCTCAAGCTTGGCCTTGCTGACGCCGGCGGCGCGCTTGCCTCGTTCCGTGAGAGCTGTCCAAAGCTGGTCGCGCGCAGCGATGCCAGCGGGCTGACCCAAGGCGCTGATTGGCAGAGCTCCTGCGCGGCGGCTACGACTTGGCTGGACAGCGATGCGCCGCGCTTCTTTGACGAGTTTTTCGAAACCGCGAAGGTCGCTGACGGCAATGCCTTTGTGACTGGCTATTTCGAGCCTGAGATTGCCGGGGTCCGCAGTCGCCAGCCCGGGTTTGATGTGCCGGTCTACGCATTGCCGCCCGATCTGGTGCGGGCCAAGGTGGGCGATGCGCCACCGCTGCCCAGCGGCCAGCAGCCGCTCGGCCGTTACGACGCCAATGGCTTGTTTGTGCCATATTTCGAGCGCGCCGAGATCGAGGACGGAGCGCTGGCAGACAAAGGCCTCGAAATCGCCTGGGCGGCCGATCCGATCGAATTGTTCTTTCTGCAGATCCAGGGCTCAGGTCGGCTGCGCGCGCCCGACGGGAGCGAACTGCGGATTGGCTATGCCGGGCAGAACGGCCGGGCCTATGCGGGGATCGGCTCGCTGATGCGGCAGCGCGGCCTGATCGGAACCGAGCCGGGGCAATATCCGGGTTCGATGCAGGGGATCATGCAATATCTTCGCGAAAAACCCGCAGAAGGCCGGGCGCTGATGCGCGAAAATCAAAGCTGGATATTCTTCAAGGAACAAACCGGAGACGGCCCATTGGGCGCGCTGGGTGTGCCGGTGCGGGCGCAAAGCAGCGTGGCGACCGATCCCAGATTCGTGCCGCTGGGCGCGCCGGTCTGGCTCTCGCTCGACCGGGCCGAGGCGAGTGGATTGTGGGTCGCACAGGATACCGGCGGGGCGATCAAGGGCGCTAACCGGTTCGACAGTTTCTGGGGCGCAGGCGAGGAAGCCCGCCGTATCGCCGGCGGGATGAGCGGACGCGGCACCGCCTTGCTGTTCTTGCCCAAGGGCACCCTGGCCCGGCTTGGGTCAGCACCGGGCGCGCAGTAGTGCGCGCGCCGCGCGGACTGAGTGCTGAAGAAGCGGCGCTGTGGGCGCGGCTGGCGCAAACGGTGAAGCCTATGAATCCACTCCGCTCTGGGCAGGGGGACCGCCCGAAGGGGGGTGGAGCGGCACAGGCAAGTAGTCCCGACATCGTAAGACAGCGATCAGCGCCCGTGCCCCTCCACCATGCTTCGCATGGTCCCGCTACTCGAAGCGGGGAGGATCGCAAGCTCCGCCCGCTCGATGCCCACGGGCTGGACTCCTCATGGGAGCGCAAGTTGGCCAAGGCGGCGATCTCGCCCGATTTCACCCTCGATCTGCATGGCTGCGGCCTGGATGCGGCGCATGACCGGCTTGACCACGGCTTGTCGCTGGCCCTTTCGCAGGGAGCGCGGATGGTGCTGGTGATTACCGGCCGGTCCCGTCCGGTCGATGCCGCGGATCGCGGTTCGCGGCGCGGCGCGATCAGGGCAAAGCTGCTTGATTGGTTAGCGGCCGGACCGCATGGGTCGCGGATCGCTGCGGTGCGCCCGGCACAGCCGCGTCACGGCGGGGCGGGCGCGGTTTATGTGGTGCTGCGGCGAACCAGATAGGACGTCATCCCGGGCTTTCGCCGGGATGACGGCTAGCCGCACTGCCCGCGATGCAGCAGCTTGTGATCGGCCAGCACCAGCGCCATCATCGCCTCGACCACCGGCGTACCGCGAATGCCGACGCAGGGATCGTGGCGGCCCTTCGTTCGAATGTCGGTCGCTTCGCCATCCCGGGTGATCGTCTCGACCGGGGTCAGGATTGAACTGGTTGGTTTGAAGGCGA
Source organism: Novosphingobium sp. (assembly GCA_031383985.1). Taxonomy (GTDB): domain Bacteria; phylum Pseudomonadota; class Alphaproteobacteria; order Sphingomonadales; family Sphingomonadaceae; genus Novosphingobium. Next base: position 49,345 of record JANNAE010000070.1, read on the forward strand.
CGCGCACCAGCACCGGCTGCCCGGTGGAGATCCCGCCCGCAATCCCGCCGGCATGGTTGGCGAGGAATTCCGGTCCGTTTGAACTCTCCTTGTTTTTGGCAGGCCGCATCCGGTCTGCGTTCTGCTCGCCCGACAGTTTTGCAGCGGCAAAACCGTCGCCGATCTCGACGCCCTTGACCGCATTGATCCCCATCATCGCCGCGGCGAGATCGGCATCGAGCTTCGCATAGATCGGCGCCCCCCAGCCTGCCGGAACGCCGGTTGCCACGCATTCGACCACTGCGCCGAGCGACGAACCGGCGAGCCGCGCGTCATCGACCAGCTTCTCCCACCGCGCCGCTGCCTTGGGATCGGGGCAGAAGAATGGATTGCGGGCGATTTCCGCCGGGTCGAAATTCGCCCGATCAATCGCATCGCCGCCAATTGCAGCAACATAGGCGAGGATCGTCACCTCTGACACCACCAGCCGCGCCACCGCGCCCGCTGCCACCCGCGCCGCGGTTTCGCGCGCAGAACTGCGCCCGCCGCCGCGATAATCGCGCAGACCGTATTTGGCGTCATAGGCATAATCGGCGTGTCCGGGGCGATAGGCGGCGGCCACTTCGGAATAATCCTTCGAGCGCTGATCGACGTTTTCGATCATCAGCGCAATCGGTGTTCCGGTGGTCTGGCCCTCGAACGTGCCCGAGAGGATCTTGACCGCATCGGGTTCCTGCCGCTGGGTGGTGAACTTCGATTGGCCGGGACGCCGCGCATCGAGAAACGGCTGAATCAGTGCCTCTGCAATCGCGAGGCCCGGGGGGCAGCCATCGACCACGGCGCCCAGCGCCGGCCCGTGGCTTTCGCCCCAGGTGGTGAAACGGAACATGCGGCCGAAGCTGTTGATACTCATAGTGCTGCGGCTTTGTCGTGGATGGCCGAAAATGTCCACTCCCAAGACCCGTCTGAAGCCGCTAGGGGTAGGTCAACGCCCGCCACCATCGCATCGAAAGACCTGCTCCGTGACTGTCACGCTCTACGGTATCCCCAATTGCGACACAGTGAAAAAGGCCCGGGCCTGGCTGGATAGCCAGGGCATTGCTCACGCATTCCATGACTACAAGAAGCAAGGCGCGGACCCGGCGCGGATCGCCCGCTGGGTTGAAACGGCCGACTGGGAAAAGGTGCTGAATCGTGCCGGAACGACCTTTCGCAAGCTTCCCGATGCCGATAGACAAGGCCTCGACGCGGCCAAAGCGGTCGCAGTCATGGCCGCCAGCCCGAGCTGCATCAAGCGGCCCATCGTGGAATATCCCGGCGGTCTGCTGATCGGCTTCAGGCCCGAGGAATGGAAAGTAGCGCTTTCATGAGTTTTGCCGGCCTGAGCTTCAAGGACTGGATGACTATCCTTGAATGGGTCGCCGCCGGACTTGGACTGATCAACATCGCGCTGCTGGTGTTCCGCATCGTGTGGAATTACGCCTTCGGGATCGCCTCTGTGGCGATTTACATCTTCATCTTCTGGGAAACCCGGCTCTATGCCGAGAGTGGCTTGCAGGTGTTCTTCGTGCTGGCCCAGCTGTGGGGCTGGTATCTGTGGGTCAATGTCCGGGGCGAGGACAACCAGGTGCCGGTCCGCTGGCTCGATTGGCCAAGCCGCGCGGTGTGGATCGCGGTTACCGCCGCGCTGAGCCTTAATCTCGGGTGGGTGATGCATCGTTACACCGATGCGGCATTGCCGTTTGCGGATTCGGCGATTGCGGGCGCGAGTGTCGCCGCGCAAATTTTACTGGCTTACCGCCGGATCGAAAACTGGGTGCTGTGGGTGGTGATCGATGTCGCCGCAGTCGGACTTTACATCAACCGCGGGCTCTACCCCACCGCGGGGCTGTATGGCGGCATGCTGGTGATGTCGCTGTTCGGGCTCAAGGAATGGGCGGCTGCTGCGAAGACGGAACAAAGGCCCGCGTGATCCGGCTCTGCTTCCACGGCGCGGAAAGCACCGGCAAGTCGGTGCTGGCGGAACGACTCAGCGCAGAGCTGGGCTGCCCATGGGTGCCTGAGTTTGGCCGCGAATATTGCGAAGAACGCGGGACCGATCTGGTCAGGGCCGATCTGCTGGCGATTGCCGCCGGACAAGACGCCGCAATGACCCGGGCGGCAGCGTACAATCCGCCGCTCCTGATCCTCGATACCGACCCGTTGATGACCGCCGCCTGGGCGCAGATGCTGCTTGGCGAAGTGCCGGACCAATTGCTGCGCTATGCCAAGGCCGAGCTCTACCTGTTGTTCGAAGCCGACGTGCCGTGGGTGGCCGATGGCACCCGCTTTTTCGGTGCGGCGCAGGACCGCAGTGAATTCGCGGCGGTGGCGGAAGAAATGCTAAAGCGCGCCGAGGTGCGGTTTGAGCGGATTGCAGGAAACTGGGATGAACGCGAGCGCCAGGTGCGCGCGGTGATCAGCGGTGCACTGCTGTAACGATGTAATTCAGCGCCAGATTGTCCGACAGGCCCAGCCCGGTCAGCGCCGAAAAGGCAATGCCCTTGGGCTCGCTCATCACCAGCCCGGCGTCCGCCAGCAGCGCGCGCAGCTCATCGGGCGTGATGAAATCATCCCAGTGATGGGTGCCCTTGGGGACTATGCCGATCGCTTCGGCGGCGCCGACCAGTAGCAGGCGCGACGCAGTGGTGCGGTTGGGGGTGGACAGGACCATCAGCCCGCCGGGAGCAAGGGTTCCCGCCAGCGCGGCGACGAAGGCCGGTTTGTCGGCGACATGCTCGATCACTTCCATCGAGGTCACAAGGTCAAAGCCGGTCAGGCCCAGCGCACCGATCTCGCCGTGGTGGTAGCCAATCGCCAGGCCCGATCCCGCCGCATGCGCCTGCGCCACCGCAATATTCTCCGCCGCGGCATCGACGCCCGTGACCGCCGCACCGAGCCGGGCCAGTGGCTCGCACAGCAGCCCGGCGCCGCAGCCGACATCGAGCGCGCGCTTACCCGCCAGCGGGCGGATAGCCTGCGAAACACCGCGCCAATGGGCATCGATACCTGCACGAATAAAGCCCAGCCGCACCGGGTTCAGCCGGTGGAGCATGGCCGACGAGCCCTTGGGATCCCACCAGTCAGCAGCCAGCTTGCCGAAATGGGCGGCTTCTTCGGGGCGGATCGTCATTGTTGAACTTGCATTGCGCATTCCCCGTCCCTAACAGGGCGCGCGCTGCGGGGCGAGGGGTCTTGCGGGCAATTTTCTTTCGTTTGGGAGCCCCGGCTTGGCCCGCATCGTGATGAAATTCGGCGGCACTTCGATGGCCGGCTCGGAACGCATCCGCCGCGTTGCCAATATTGTGCGCCGCCAGCAGGCTGCCGGGCACGAGGTGGCGGTGGTCGTCTCGGCGATGGCGGGCGAGACTGACCGGCTGGTGGGTTTCTGCCGCGAGGCCAACCCGCTTTACGATCCGGCCGAATATGACGTGGTGGTCGCCAGCGGCGAACAGGTGACCGCCGGGCTGCTGGCGATGACCTTGCAAGCGTTGGGCTGCAAGGCGCGCAGCTGGCTAGGCTGGCAGATGCCGATCCACACCGATGGCGCCCATGCCAAGGCCCGGATTGGCGAGATCGATGCCGATGCGCTGCTGGCCAGCATGGCGACGGGCGCGATTGCGGTGATTCCGGGGTTTCAGGGCCTGACCGACGCGGGCCGCATCACCACGCTGGGGCGAGGCGGCTCGGACACGTCAGCGGTGGCGGTGGCAGCCGCGATCCAGGCCGACCGCTGCGATATCTATACCGATGTCGACGGGGTCTATACCACTGACCCGCGCATCGTCGCCAAGGCCCGCAAGCTCAAATACGTCACGTATGAAGAAATGCTCGAGCTGGCTTCGGTCGGCTCCAAGGTGCTGCAGACCCGCTCGGTCAGCCTGGCGATGAAAGAGGGCGTGCGGGTGCAGGTCCTCTCGTCCTTCATCGACGATGACGCGACACCTGCGGACGAAATCCCCGGCACGATGATCGTCTCTGACGAGGAACTTGCCAGAATCCAGCTCGCCAAAATCACGCAAGAAGGACCGGAAATGGAAAGCCAGCTGATCCCCGGCATCGCCGCTGACAAGAACGAGGCCAAGGTCATCCTGACCCGCGTCCCCGATCGCCCCGGCGCGGTGGCGCATATTTTCGGGCCATTGGCGGCGGCCAATATCAACGTCGACATGATCATCCAGAACGTCGGCCGCGACAAGGGTGAGACCGACGTGACCTTCACCGTGCCCGCCGCCGACCTGCTCCGCGCGCAGACGCTGCTCGAGGCGCAGAAGGACGTGATCGGCTACAACCGGATCATCACCGACAGCAAGATTGCCAAGATCAGCGTCGTCGGCGTCGGCATGAAAAGCCACGCCGGCGTCGCCGCCACGATGTTCAAGGCGATGGCCGACCGGGGCATCAACATCCAGGCGATCTCGACGTCGGAGATCAAGGTCTCGGTGCTGATCGATGAGGACGAGACCGAGCTGGCGGTGCGGGTGCTGCATACGGCTTACGGGTTGGATGCGGATTAGGTTGGTTCCGCTACTACCCATCATATCCCGCTTGCAAAAGTAGCACTGAGTGCTATTATAAACCGTGCCTGATTCACTCGCTCCGCGCAGCTTCAAATCGGCATGGTTCGCGCGTGCGGCGAAGAAGGTGCGGATATCTGACGCGGTGCTGGGCAAGGCGATTGCGCAAGTGATGGCCGGTCAAGCCGATGATCTCGGTGGCGGCGTGTTCAAAAAGCGATTGAGCGACAACCAGTATCGCTCGATCATTCTGGCACGCGGCGGGGATTATTGGGTGTATCAATACCTGTTCGCCAAGCAGGACCGGGCCAACATCGACGAGGATGAGTTGAGATCCTCAGGGCGGCGGCAAAGCAATATGCCGCGCTGACAGCGGAACAGGCCGAACAGGAAGTGGCAAGCGGCAGATGGGTCGAAATCGACCTGACTGCGATTGTTGTGGAGAAATGGAAATGAGCAAGCCGAAGTACAAAAACGACCTCTACGAGTCCGTTCATGAATCAATGGCCGGGCTTTACCGCACCGGCGTGATCGACAAGGCAACCATGCGCGATTTTGACGCGGCCTGCCTGTCAGTCACCCCTGAATTTGCGCCCAAGGATATCAAGCGCCTGCGCGAAGCAAACCGCGTCAGCCAGCCCGTTTTCGCGCGCTATCTCAACACCAGCGAGTCAACCGTAGAGAAGTGGGAAACCGGAGCCAAGCGCCCCAGCGGCATGGCACTCAAGCTACTCGCCATCGTCCAGAAGCATGGGCTTGCGATGCTGGCTTGAGTTGTTGAGGATCCGCTGGTGCGATGCGGCTGGGTGTGGCGATGGGAGTTTAGTGGTTAAGTTAAAGTGTCACCGCAATTCAAGGGCGAGCATAAACCTTCGAGTTGATATCATGCGCTCGCTGAACCCCCATCATTATGGAACCCGTTTATCCCATTGACCCACGCTTCATCGGGAAGCCAGTGAGAACACAATGCGCTTGATGGTTTGTCTGCTCTAACACGCAAAAATGCGTTGCAGTATTGTCAGTCGGGCAGCGGGTCGTTATAGGGTGATTCGCGAAGCCCACTTTTGGGCCACCGGAGACCTCCCATGGGCGAAGAAGCTGACCGCGGATTCAACGAGCAGGCTGACGCCGACAGCAGAGCCGGACGCAAGCGTGATCGCACTCTGATTGAGTTCCCCTATACTGACATTGCACGGGGCGCGGACCTGACCAAGGCCCTTGCGCAAGCTGGCGGCAAGGTCTGGATTGAGCAGGCGCAGCTGGCTGTCGCAATGGATATGTCGGTTAACGGAGGCACGTTCCGCGGTCGCCTTTCGGCAGCCCGTATGTTTGGTTTTATCGAGACTGAAGGCGGCAAGGTCCGGCTTAGCGACCTCGGCATCCTGCTCCTTGATGAAGGTTCATCGCGCAGCGCGCTGGCAGAGGCGTTTCTCCGCGTCCCGCTCTACAAGGCGATGTTTGACAGCTATAACGGCTTTGCCCTGCCGCCAGCCGCAGCGATTGAACGGCAAATGCAATCACTAGGCGTCCCGCCGAAGCAGGCAGAGCGCGCAAGGCAGGCATTTGCATCATCTGCGCAGTATGCCGGTTACATTGCGTCCAACGGACGTTTCAGCAAACCAATGGTCGTCCCCGTCTCTGTGCGCGATGAAGAACCCGGCGCTGGGTCTGGCGGTGGTGGAACTCCACCCCCGCCCCCGCCCCCGCCTCCACCTCCACCACCAATCGACAAGCTGGAATACAGGCTGGTAGATCTGATGACGGAGGCCAGTGGGGACCCTGAAGTCATGAAGGCAATTCTGACTGTGATTACGTTCCTAAAAACGGGGAACGGCTCAAAGAAAACGGCGACCGATCAATGACCAGTCGCCGTCATCAAATTCCTTGCTCCGCACGGCATTCCTTGGCCGGAACGTGTGGAGCTTTCCCGGAGGAAAGGAGGTGCGCCATGTGGTCCATGGCCCGGACATTAGCGGTTAGCTAAGGACCGGGGGCGCGTCGCTCACGCGGCGCGTCCCACGGCTCCTAACTAAACCCATCTCGTAAACAAGTCAAAAATGGAGCCATCTCATGGCCAAGAAGCAGTCCAGTCCGCCACTTTCGACTCTCGCCAGCAAGGTGCTGTCCGGGGCGAAAAAGCCGACAACTGCCGACGCTAAGAAGCTTGCCGCTTCCGTGCTTTCGCAGGACGAGAAGAAGGGCAAGTAAGCGACGCCTCGCGCAAGCGGGTTAGCTTTAGAACCCAGCGTGCGGGGATCTGGATCACACCAGAGACCTGCACGCTGTTTTCGTCGTCTAGAGTTCAGGGGACAGTATACTCATCTCAATCCCCCAGCCGCACCGCTGGACGGGTACACGCAATAGCATGTCCCCGGCTCGCCCCACTCCACCCCACAAAAAACCCAGCCCCCAGTGTTCACCGGAGGCGGGGCTTTTGCCCGGACGGGCTGGGCGGGGGGCGATCAGCCGGTCCGGGTGTGGGGTCTGGTTCAGCGCAGATCGAAGCGGTCGGCGTTCATCACCTTGGTCCAGGCCTTGACGAAATCGCGCACGAACTTTTCTTCATGGCCCGTCTCGGCATAGACTTCGGCCACCGCGCGCAGTTCCGAATTGGAACCGAACACCAGGTCGGCGCGGGTTGCACGCCAGGTCTCGCCGCCACTGGTGCGGTCAGTTGCCAGATATTCTTCCTCATCGCTGCCATCCACGGCCTTCCAGACGCTGGTCATATCGAGCAAATGGACGAAGAAGTCGTTGGTCAGCTGCCCGGACCATTTGGTGAAGCTGCCATGGCCGCGCTCGCCGTGGTTGGCGCCAAGGACGCGCAGTCCGCCGACCAGTACGGTCATTTCCGGAACCGACAGTCCGAGCAACGAAGCGCGGTCGAGCATCATTTCCTCGGTCTTCACGCGCAGCTTTCTGGGCAGATAGTTGCGGAAGGCATCGGCCTGCGGTTCCATGGCATCGAAGCTGTCAGCGTCGGTTTGTTGCGCAGTGGCATCGCTGCGACCGGGGGCGAAGGGCACGGCCACGCTAAGGCCCGCATCCTTGATCGCCTTTTCCAGCCCGACCACGCCGCCCAGCACGATGGCATCGGCCATCGACACAGACCCGCGCAATCCATCAAGAGCGCTCAGAACCTTGGCCAGTTCGGCCGGCTCGTTGACATCCCAGTCCTTTTGCGGCGCAAGCCGGATCCGCGCCCCGTTGGCACCGCCGCGGTGGTCGGATTTGCGGTAGGTGCTGGCCGAGGCCCAGGCGGTCTTGATCAGCTGGCTGACGGTCAGCGCGCTGGCGGCAATCCTGGTCTTGACTGCGGCCACGTCGGCATCGGATGGCGTGGTACCTGCCGGGACCGGATCCTGCCAGATCAGGTCTTCGGCCGGGACTTCAGGGCCGAGGTAGCGGATCTTGGGCCCCATATCGCGGTGGCAGAGCTTGAACCAGGCGCGGGCGAAGGCGTCCTTGAACGCCTCGTGATCGGTCCGGAAGTTTTCGCTGATCACGCGGAATTCGGGATCCATCTTCAGCGCCATGTCGGCGGTGGTCATCATGGTCGGCACCTTGATGCTGGAATCCCAGGCGGCCGGGGCCATATCTTCCGGCTGCTGATTGATCGGCTGCCATTGCTGCGCCCCGGCGGGCGAGCGAACCAGCTCGTAATCATAGTCGAGCAGCAGGCGGAAATAGTTTTCCGTCCACTGGGTTGGCGTGTTGACCCAAGAACCTTCGATCCCGCTGGTGACAGCGTGTTCGCCGATGCCGCCGCTTTCATGGCTGCTGGTCCAGCCGAAGCCCAGCGCGGCCAGATCGCCGCCTGCGGGCGCGGCGCCAAGCAGCGAAGCATCGCCGTTGCCATGGGCCTTGCCAAAGGTGTGTCCGCCAGCGGTCAGCGCCACGGTTTCCTCGTGGTTCATCGCCATCCGCTCGAACGTCGCCTTGATGTCACGGGCTGATTGGAGCGGATCGGGGATGCCGCCGGGGCCTTCGGGATTGACGTAAATCAGCCCCATCTGGATCGCCGCGAGCGGGCCATCGAGTTCGGCAAAGCCCTCATCGGGACGAATCCGGGTGGCAACGCCTTCGTTGACCCACTTGTCCTCGTCACCCCAGTAGATATCGCGCTCAGGCTCGAACACGTCCTTGCGGCCGCCGCCGAAGCCGAACACCGGGCCGCCCATCGATTCGATCCCGACATTGCCGGCCAGGATGAACAGGTCGGCCCACGAGATGTGCTTGCCGTACTTCTGCTTGATCGGCCACAGCAGCCGCCGTGCCTTGTCAAGGTTGCCGTTATCGGGCCAGGAGTTGAGCGGGGCGAAGCGCTGCTGCCCGCTGTTGGCACCGCCGCGCCCGTCGCCGGTGCGATAGGTCCCGGCGGCGTGCCAGGCCATGCGGATGAAGAACGGGCCGTAATGGCCATAGTCGGCCGGCCACCAGGGCTGGCTGTCGGTCATCAGCGCCGTCAGGTCAGACTTTAATGCGCTGTAATCGAGCGCATTGAAGGCTTCCGCATAATCGAAGTCTTCACCCATCGGGTCAGCCGCGCCATTGGGGGCCAGGATATCGATCGCCAGCGCATCGGGCCACCAATCACGATTCTGGCGCCCGAGGAGCGCGCGCGATGCTGGGGCTTGCTGCATCGGGCAGCCGTTCAGCGGATCGCCGCTAGTTTTCATATCCATGGTCGCTCTCCTCGATTCTCGGGTGTGGGACGGAGTATAGCGGATTTCCGCCATTCGGAAAAGCGACCAACCCTCGTCATCATGAGTGGAAATTCCGATTAGTCTGGCTGGGCGGCGGCCTTGTGCCGCTTGCCCGCCCGCCGCGCCGCGCCTACAGCCCCCGCCAATCTGCCCGCCGATTTGTTTGCTGACTGGAACCCGCCTGCATGACCAACCATCCGCTGACCACTCATCTGATGCAACGCGGTGCCGCGTTCCTAGGCAGCGAGACCGCAATCCTGTGCGGTGCGATGTCGTGGGTTTCCGAACGCAATCTGGTATCGGCGATCAGCAATGCCGGCGGCTTTGGCGTTATTGCCTGCGGAGCGATGACCCCGCCGCTGCTCGATAGCGAAATCACGGCGACCAAAGCGCTGACGGCCAAGCCGTTTGGCGTGAACCTGATCACCATGCATCCGATGCTGTTCGATCTGATCGCGGTTTGTATCCGCCAAGCTGTGAGCCATGTCGTGCTGGCCGGCGGGATCCCGCCCAAGGGCAGCGTCGAGGCGATCAAGCAAACGGGCGCGAAAGTGATCTGCTTTGCCCCGACGCTGGCGCTGGCCAAGAAGCTGCTGCGCTCCGGCGCGGATGCGATCGTGATCGAAGGGATGGAGGCCGGTGGCCATATCGGCCCGGTTTCCACATCTGTGCTGGCGCAGGAAATCCTGCCCGCACTGGCCGAAGAAGCGCTGGTGTTCGTCGCAGGCGGGATCGGCCGGGGCGAGGCGATCGCCGGTTATCTGGAGATGGGCGCAAGCGGCGTGCAACTGGGCACGCGGTTCGCTTGTGCCACCGAATCAATTGCCCACCCGGACTTCAAGAAGGCCTTCTTCCGCGCCAATGCCCGCGATGCGATTACCAGCGTCCAGGTCGATCCGCGGCTGCCGGTGATCCCGGTCCGCGCGCTCAGGAACAAGGGCACCGATGAGTTTACCGCCAAGCAGATCGAAGTGGCCAAGCTGCTCGATGCAGGTACCGTCGATATGCTGGAGGCGCAGCTCCAGATCGAGCATTTCTGGGCGGGCGCTCTGCGCCGTGCGGTGATTGACGGCGATGTCGAAAGCGGCTCGGTCATGGCCGGACAATCGGTCGGAATGGTCACCAAGGAAGAACCCGTCGCCGAGATTATCGCCCAGTTGATGGCAGAAAGCGAAGCCGCGCTGTCGCGGCGTTAGAGGAAACACCGGGAGGTCGGTCATGCAGGTCAACGCGCTCGATCACGTCAACATCATCACTGATCGGCTGGATGAGACCGCCGATTTCTTTGCAAGCCTGCTTGATCTTGAACGCCGCGATGGCCCGCCGCCGTTCGTCCCGCAGCAAGTGCAATGGATGTATGACGCCAGCGGCCGGGCCATCCTCCATCTCAATTCGGTCGATTGCCCGCGAACCTTTGACCGCCCGGTTGAGCCCGGTGGGTTGACCGGTGCGATCCATCACGTGGCGCTGAATTGTTCGGGTTTCGCTGAGGTTACGCGCCGGCTCGAAGCGCAGGGCGCGGATTTCCGGGTCAATCTGATCGAATCAATCGGCCTCAGGCAAATATTCACCGCGGACCCTAACAACGTCTTGCTGGAACTCAATTTCTGGGGTGACTGAGTTACCTGCCTGCCGCGATAAAGGCGGCCCAGGCGGGGGCTGCGGGATGGTCGGACTTATCCGGTGACCATTGCTGCTCCAGCAGCGCGCGGGCCTCGGCCTTGGCCATCCCGCGCGCCAGATGGTAGCGATAGAAGAACGCCGAGACCCGCCAGTTCATGATGCAATGGACGTGGACCGGGGCTTCTGCTGCCTCCAGCGCAGTGCAAAACGCGGCGAAGTGATCGTCATTCGGGGCATCGAAAGGCACCGGTATGTGCGTATAGGCGATGCCGAGACTGGCCAGCTTATCCGCCTCGCCGGCCAGCGCTTCGGGATGCTCGTCCAGCGCCAGATTGATGACGCGGGCCACGCCGATAGCGGCCAGCCGGGCCGGATCATGCGCGTCCAATCGTCCCGAGGTGGTGACATCCGTGCCCAGCCGTTGCCAGGCCCGGATGTCAGCGGGATCGACTGAGCTCACTTATCACCCAGCGCCTTGTCCTGATTGGCGCGCCTGATCACATAGTGGCGGATCGCCTCGATCTGTTCAGGGTTGAACTGCCCGTTCCAGGCGACCATGCCGTTCTGCTTGAGCAAGCCGTCATGGACGATCTGCTGCCACAGCTTGGGATCGCCCAGTGCGGCCGAATGGCGCAAATCAGGGTTGATCGAACCCGCCACCGCGGCATTTCCGTGGCAAACGCTGCAACTGTTCGAGTAGAGTTTCTCACCAAGCGCCAGTTGCTCCGGCGCGCCGGTGACTGGCGGCGGATCAAGCACACGGTCGGCTGAGAGCGGGGCGGGGGCCAGCTTTGCCGTGCCGCCCAGCTTGAACACCATCAATCGGCTGATATTGGGGGTGATCCCGCCGACGAGCTTGCCTGCCGAAACATCCCAGACGCCGCCCCAGCCGACCAGCACGGCAACATATTGCTGCCCGCCGATCGCATAGGTCATTGGCGCCGCCAAAACGCCGCTCTGGGTCGGGAAGCTCCACAGCTGCTTGCCATTGTCGGCTGAATAGGCGCGGAATTCGCCTAAGGCGGTGCCCTGGAATACCAGATTGCCGGCTGTCGCCAGTGTGCCGCCGTTGGTCGGGCTGGAATAGGGCACTTTCCAGCGCGCCTTGCCCGCCACCGGATCCCAGGCGACCAGTTCACCGGTCATCGCGGCCTTGGTCGCCGCGCGGATTGCCTTGTCCGCAGGAACATTGCCGCCGGCTACATCGATGCCAAGCTGGAAGCCGGTGGTGCCGGGCTTCCAGTCCTTGTCAGCCATGTAATATTGCGGGGTGTGGTTGACGGGCAGGTAGACGAGCCCGGTCTTGGGACTGAAGCTCATCGGGCTCCAGCTATGCGCGCCGACCGCTCCCGGATAGCCGACGAAGGGTTTGCCGGTGATCTCATATTTGGCTTCAGGATTGACCTTGGGGATCCCGGTGACCGGATCGAGTCCGCTGGCCCAGTTGATCCCATCGACAAAGGGCTTGCCCGAGATGAACTTGCCGGTCCTGGCATCCAGCGTGTAGAAAAAGCCATTCTTCGGCGCATGCAAGATGACATGGCGTTTTTCGCCGCCGAGCATCAGATCGGCGACCATGATCTGCTGGTTGGAATCGAAGTCCCAGCGATCTTCGGGCGTTTCCTGAAAATGCCAGGCATATTCGCCGGTATCGGCATTCACCGCGACGATCGAGGCGGTGTAGAGGCTGTCCCCTGCGCCCTTGGTGTTGCGATACTCCGGGTTCCATGGCTCGGCATTGGCGGTGCCGAAATAAATGAGGTTGGTGACCGGATCGTAAGTGATCGCATCCCACACCGTGCCGCCGCCGCCCAGCTTCCAGAAGTCGCCGGTCCAGGTCTTGGCGGCAGCGTCCAGATGCTTGCCTTCCTGCGGCTTCGATGGATCGCCGGGAACGGTGTAGAACTTCCACAGCAGCTCGCCGGTTTGCGGATCAAACGCGGCGAGATACCCGCGAGTGAAATATTCCGAGCCGGCCGATCCGATCAGGACCTTGCCCTTGGCGATGCGCGGCGCGCCGGTGATCGCCATATGCGAGCCTTCCGGGATGGTGAGCTTGTCCCAAACCACCTTGCCGGTTGCTGCTTCAAGCGCGATCAGCCGTCCGTCAAGCGTCCCGACATAAAGCTTGTCGCCATAAATCGCGACCCCGCGATTGACCGCATCACAGCAGACATCGACCAGCTTCTCGCGCGGGACTTTGGGATCATACGACCATTTGAGTGCGCCGGTCTTGGCGTCATAGGCTTTGACCATGCTCCACGCGGTGGAAACATACAGCACCCCATCGTGCATCAGCGGGGTTGCTTCCTGCCCGCGCGCGGTATCGAGATCGGCGGACCAGGCGAGGCCAAGCTGGCCGACGGTCTGATCGGAAATCTGGGTCAGGGGGGAGTAGCGTTGCTCAGTGTAGTCGCGGCCATAGCTGAGCCACTCATTATCGCTGGCCGAAGCGATCATTGCATCGGTAACCCCTTCGGCAACCGGGGCCGAGGCCTTGTGGCCGCAGGCGGCGAGCGGAAGCAGTGCCGCAGCCACGAAAACTTTCAGACGCATTCCCGGTTCCTCTCAGGGCTGTCCGTTTGCGGACAAGTTCGCCATATCGCGTTAGCATTTGACGCGACAGCGTGGGGAAGCGAGTGCATAATTGCAACCGATTATGTCGCTTCTGGACCTGACGAGGCGCAGGCTTATGTTCGTGGCGCGGGTGGGACCGAAAAGGACGTGTGCGATGTGTGATGATCTGACCGCGATTGAAGAAGACGCGGTGCTTGCCAGCAACGGCATGACCCGCCGGGAATTCGCCTCGGCAACCAGCGCGGCTGCCTTGGCCGGGTGCGCCGGAACCGGCGGCAAGGCAAGCAAGCCGGTGTTGAGCGAACGCGCGGTGACCTTTGCCACCGCCGATGGCCTGGCCGACGCCTTATTTGTTCATCCCGCCAAGGGCAAGCATCCCGGCATCGTCATGTGGCCCGATGTTGCCGGGCTGCGCGAGGCCTATCAGGTGATGGCGCGGCGGCTGGCCGCAGATGGCTATGCAGTGCTGGTCATCAACCATTATTACCGCAGCGCCCCGGCGCCGATCCTGACCGGCATCACCGAATGGCGCACCCCGGAAGGTCAGGCCAAGCTGAAGCCGATGATCGCGCAGATTACGCCGCAGGCCACGACGCGCGATGCCCGCGCCTGTGTTGCTTTCCTCGATGCGCAAGGCGTGGTCGACAAGAAGCGCGGGATCGGCAGCAACGGCTATTGCATGGGCGGGGCCTATACGGTGCGGACCGCAGCAGCAGTGCCGGACCGGGTCAAGGCGGCAGCCTCGTTCCATGGCGGCGGGCTGGTCGGCGATCGGCCCGATAGTCCCAGCACGCTGCTCGCAGCGACCAAAGCCTCCTATCTGATCGCTATCGCCCGCAACGACGATGCCCGCGCGCCCGGTGACAAAGACGCATTCCGGGCCGCAGCCGCAGCAGCCGGACGCCCGGCCGAGATCGAGGTCTATGCCGCCGACCACGGCTGGTGCACGCTCGATTCGCCGGTTTACAATCAGCCCGAGGCCGACCGGGCGTGGGGCCGGATGCTGGAGCTGTTCGGAAAGCTCTAGCCGAACTCTTCGGTGGTGACGCTCGCTTGCATCGGCGCGCTGTAACGCGTGCCTGCCACGGTCTGCTGGTTGATCAAGGCGTCGAGCCGCACGGCTAGCTCTGCGGGCAATTCCCAGTCCCACCGGGCGATATTCGCTTCCATATGCGCGATCGAGCCGGTGCCGGGGATCGTCACGATATGGTTGCCGCGAGACAGCACCCAGGCCAGCGAAAGCTGCGCCGGGGTCACCCCCGCCTCGGCGGCAAGCGCATCGAACTGGTCGATCAGCGCGAGGTTCTTGGGCCAATTCTCGGCATCGAAGCGCGGCATGGTGCGACGGAAGTCGTTTTCAGGCAGGTCCGCCACATTCCGCACACCATTTGCCAGAACTCCGCGCCCGACTGGCGAGAAGGCGACGAAGGTGGTGCCCAGCTCGGCGCAGGCATCCAGCACGGCGATTTCGGGGTTGCGGGTCCACAGCGAATATTCGGTTTGCATGGCGGCGACGGGATGCACCGCATGCGCCCGGCGCAATGTGTCTGCGCTCATTTCGGACAGACCAACGTGGCTGATTTTCCCGGCCGCAACCAGCTCGGCCATTGCGCCCATCGATTCCTCGATCGGGACGGCGCGATCAGGGCGATGCATGTAATAGAGATCGATGTGATCGGTCTGAAGCCGGGTCAGCGATTCATCGATGCAGCGGCGGATCGCAGCGGGGCTGCAATCGATCCCGCGCCTGGCCCCATCGACGATGATGCCCATTTTGGTGGCGAGGAAGAATTCGTTCCGCCGCCCGCTGATCGCTTTGCCAAGCAGTGTCTCGTTATGGCCCAGGCCATATATATTGGCCGTATCGAGATGATCGTAACCAAGATCGAGCGCGCGGCCCAGCAGCTCGACCGCCACTTCCTCAGACGGGGGGATGCCATAGGCCCACGATAGCGACATGCAGCCCAGCCCAACCGGGTTGACCATCCGGCCACCCAAACTCCGCTTCTCGATCATCGCGATGTTGTCTCTCTGTTGTTAGTGCACCGCCATTGCCGCGCGGCGCGCCATTCGGCAAGTGGTGGTCGCAGCGGCACTTGTCCGGTTCCGCTTGCTCCGCGCTGCGCCCACGTTACCATGACGCAATCGATGGTTTAAGGTATTCGCACATGTTCGAGTTTCTGCTTGCCCTGGTTGTGGCGGTGTTCCTGTTCCTGCTGATGGGCGTGCGCGTCGTGCGGCAAGGTTATGTCTACACGATCGAGCGTCTGGGCAAGTTTTCGCTCGCCGCCCATCCGGGGTTGCATCTGATCATTCCGTTCGTCGACCGGGTCGGCCACAAGATCAATGTGATGGAACAGGTGCTCGATATCCCCGGGCAAGAGATCATCACCCGCGACAACGCGATGGTCGGCGTCGATGCGATCGTGTTCTTTCAGGTGCTCGATGCGGGCAAGGCGGCTTACGAAGTTTCGAACCTCTATGTTGCAATCATGCAGCTGACGACCACCAATCTGCGCACGGTGATGGGCTCGATGGACCTCGATGAAACGCTGTCCAAGCGCGACGAGATCAACGCCAAGCTGCTTAACGTGATCGATCACGCCACGTCGCCCTGGGGGGTCAAGATCACCCGGATCGAGATCAAGGACATCCGCCCGCCCGCAGATATCTCCAACGCGATGGCCCGCCAGATGAAGGCGGAACGCGAAAAACGCGCCTCGATCCTTGAAGCCGAAGGCGCGCGCGCTAGTGAAATCCTGCGTGCGGAGGGTGAGAAGCAAGGCCAGATCCTTCAGGCCGAAGGGCGCCGCGAAGCCGCTTTCCGCGATGCCGAAGCGCGCGAGCGTGAGGCTGAGGCCGAAGCCAAGGCAACCAGAATGGTGTCTGACGCGATTGCCGATTCCGGGGTTCAGGCGATCAATTACTTCGTTGCCCAGAAATACACCGAGGCGATCAGCCAGTTCGCCACTTCGCCCAATGCCAAAACCATCCTGTTCCCGATCGAGGCCACCCAGCTGATCGGCACGCTGGGCGGAATCGGTGAACTGGTCAGGGCAGCAGTCGGCCAGGACGGGGTCACACCAAGGGAGCCGCGCTGATGGCATGGCTGGAAACGCTCGACCCGCACTGGGGTTGGCTGGCGCTGGGGCTGATACTGGCGATCGCCGAAATGGTGATCCCCGGGGTGTTCCTGATCTGGCTGGCCGGAGCGGCGCTGGTCACCGGGCTGGTCAGCTGGGTGGTCCCGATCGGGATGCCAGCGCAGATCGTGCTGTTTGCCGCTCTGGCGATCTTCGCGGTGTTCGCGGGCAAGCGCTATCTGCGCGATAATCCGATCGTGGCGGCCGATCCGCTGATGAATGATCGCGGCGCGCGGCTGATAGGCGAGACGGTGGTGGTCACTCACGTGATCATCGGGGGTACGGGCCGGGTCAGCCTGGGCGACAGCGAATGGCTGGTGCGCGGGCCGGATGCGGAACCGGGCACCCGGATGCGCATTTCCGGCCATGACGGGGCGGTGCTGCTTGTCGAGCATATCCACTGACCCCACATGATGGGGCGAAGGAGTGACCCATGGCCGACAAGATTGAACTGAGCGACGCCGAATGGCGCGCGCGCCTCACGCCTGAACAATATGCCGTGCTGCGCCAGGCCGGGACCGAGCGTGCGTTCACCGGTAAGTATGAGAAAAACAAGGCGACCGGTGTCTATATGTGCGCCGGCTGCGGGGCACCGCTGTTTGCTTCGGCGACCAAGTATGAGTCCGGCTGCGGCTGGCCCAGCTACACCGCGCCGCTGGCCGATGGCGGAGTGGAGGAACGGCGCGATACCAGCCACGGGATGGTCCGCACCGAAGTGCGCTGCGCCCACTGCGAGGGGCATCTTGGCCATGTCTTTCCCGATGGTCCCGGGCCGACCGGGCTGCGCTATTGCATCAACAGCGCCAGCCTGGATTTCACGCCCGAAGCGTGAGGCTTGGCGGGATTAATTTCTTCCATTAACCCGCAGTTACAAATGTCCTATGCATGGGGCGAGAGGCTTGGGCGTTTGGTCCGTCGGAGGGAATATCCAGACATATGGCACGTAACGATGTCCGGCGCGGCCCAGCCTCTGGCCGCGGGTCTGGCAAGCCTGCCCCTACCGGCTGGCGCAAGTTTCTGCGCCGGCTGCTCGTTTGGGGCGGCGCTCTGACCCTGCTGGCGTTGCTGAGCCTTGGGGTGGCCGTGGCGCTCGCGGCCCAATCGCTGCCGAGCTATGGTGAGCTCAAAAGCAGCCAGGCCGGGCAGATGATCGTGGTTCGCGCCCGCGACGGGACCGAGCTGGTCTCGCTTGGGCCGAGCTATGGCAAATGGCTGCCCTATGCGCAGATTCCGCAGACCATGAAGGATGCGATGGTCGGGGTCGAGGATCGGCGCTTCCGCAGCCACATCGGGGTCGATCCAATTGGCCTGGCGCGCGCGGTGGTGGTCTCTTTCACCTCGGGTAAATCGATGCGGGCGACCTCGACCATAACACAGCAGCTGGCGCGCAATGTGTTCCTCAACAACAGCCGTTCACTGGGCCGCAAGGCGCGCGAAGCGGTGCTGGCAATGGCGCTGGAGTCGCGGTTTTCGAAGGACCAGATTCTCGAGCTTTATCTCAACAAGGTCTATTTCGGCGGCGGCGCTTATGGGATCGATTCGGCTTCACGCAAGTTCTTTGGCCACCCGGGGACCGAGCTGAGCCTGCCGGAAGCGGCCATCATCGCCGGGCTGGTCAAGGCCCCGTCGCGGTATTCGCCCACCGCCGACAGGCAGGCCGCGGTCGACCGTGCCACTGTGGTTTTGCGGGTGATGCAGTCCAACGGCGCGATCACTGCCGCACAGGCCGCTGCGGCCGATCTGAGTACAGTGAAGTTCGCTGCCGAAAAGGGCCAGAACTCGGTGCGTTATTTTACCGATTGGGCGCTGCCCCAGCTCGATTTGCTGCTTCCTGAAAATAGTGAACCGATTGAAGTCTGGACAACGCTCGACATCGCCATGCAGAATACCGCCACCGCGTCGGTCCATGCCAACTCGCCGGCAGGCACACAGGGTGCACTGGTCAGCCTCGATCGCGACGGTGCGGTTCTGGCAATGGTCGGCGGGACCGATTACGTGACCTCCAACTACAACCGTGCAACCAACGCCGTGCGCCAGCCCGGCTCGGCGTGGAAGCTGTTCGTTTACCTCGCGGCGCTGGAAGCCGGTTACACCCCCAATGACGAAGTGGTGGACGAGCCGGTTACCATCGAGGGCTGGAGCCCGCGCAATTCGGGCGGAAGTTACGCGGGCAAGATCGATGTCCGCACCGCGTTCGCCTATTCGAAGAATACGGTTGCCGCGCAGTTGGGCAATGAGGTGGGCTTTGGCGCAGTAGCCTCGATGGCGCGGCGCTTTGGCATCACTACCCCGATCACCACTCTCCCCTCGATGGTGCTGGGGACGTCCGACGTGCGGCTGATCGACATGACCCGGGCTTTCGCAGCGGTCTCGGCCAACGGTACGTCGGTGGAACCCTACGGCATTACCAAGGTCGTCACCACTGATGGAAATGTCCTCTATCAGCATGAGAAGAAGCCCGGAGCAGTCCTGGTCCCGTCGTATGTTGCAGCCGGGATAACCGATCTGTTGCAAAGCGCAGTCAGCACCGGAACCGGGCGTGCCGCGCAGATCGGCCGGCCGGTCGCCGGCAAGACTGGTACGACCAGCTCGAACAAGGATGGCTGGTTCCTTGGCTTCTCCAGCGGCGTGACGACGGGCGTGTGGATGGGGCGTGATGATGCCAAGCCGGTTGCCGGGCTTCAGGGCGGTACGGCGCCGGCGCGGGCTTTTGCGGCCTTCATGCGCGTTGCGGTCGCCAATCGCCCGGTCGAAAAGTTCCAGACCGAGGCCAAATTGCCCGACTGGCAGCTTGAGCCCGATGACGAGGCCGCGCTGGGCAAGCCGGACGAGTATTATTATGTCGACGATCAGGGCAATCTGGTCGACCCCAACCGGCCGAGCGACGGTGCCCCTCAGCAAGTGCCAGAGGATAGCGATCCCGATGTCGGTCTAATCCCGGCAAATCCGCCACCCGCCGCAAACGACGATTTCCTGGATGAAGCGACCGGTGGCAATCCACCTGGGCAATAGCAAAAGCCCTCAACCCGGGGCGGGGATGAGGGCTTTTGCTATTTTGGCTGAGGCTTAACGCAGCCGGATAGCCACATAGGCTGCCGGCTGGCCACGGCGCTGGACGCGGAGCAGGACGGCCGGACGATTTGAACTGCGCGCCGCACGGACCGCCGCCTCAAGGTCTGCCACGCTGCTCACATCGCGGTAATTGGCCGACAGGATAATGTCGCCGCGCTGGAGCCCCTTGGCGCCAGCATCGGACGAGGCATCGACCACGCTGACGACAAGCCCGCGGGTTGCTTCTGGCGCACCAAGCTGGCGGGAGATTTGCGGCGTAAGCGGCAAGACCGACAGGCCCATCGCCTTTTCGACGATCCCTTCGCCCTGCTTTTGCGGCGTCCGGTTGAACTGGTCGTCTTCTGCCGGCTGATCGGGGTTGAAGCTTTGCTGGGCCAGCTCTTCCTCGCTTGGCCGGCTACCCACTGTCGCACTCAGCGACATGCGCTTGCCGTCACGGATCAGCTCGATCGGGATGCGCTTGCCTGGCGCCGTATTGGCAACGATGAACGAAAGGGTCTGATCAGGGCTGACTTCCTTGCCATCGACCTTGAGCACCACATCGCCGGCCTGCAAGCCCGCCATTGCCGCGGGCTGTGATGGCTGGACCGACTGGATGAACTCACCGCGATTATGAGCGATACCCAGCGAATCAGCGAGGTCCTCGTTGACGGGCTGGATCTGGACTCCCAGGTAGCCGCGATTGATCTTCTGACCGCTCTTGAGCTTTTCGACGATCGGCGCGGCGATTTCTGCCGGGATGGCAAAGCCGATCCCGACGCTGCCCCCGGTGGGCGAGAAGATCGCATTGTTGATGCCAATCACATTGCCCTTCATGTCGAACATCGGCCCGCCCGAATTGCCCCGGTTGATCGAAGCATCGGTCTGCAGATAGCGGTCATAGGCGCTGCCCGAGCCGGTGGCGCGGTAGACTGCCGAGATGATTCCCGAGGTCACCGTCCCGCCCAGCCCAAAGGGATTGCCGATCGCGATTACCCAGTCGCCCACCCGGGCGCTGCGCGAATCACCGAATTTGACGAATGGCATCACCTTGCCGGAATCGATCTTCAGCACGGCAAGGTCTGACGCGGCATCACGGCCTACCAGTTTGGCGGGATATTCGGTGCCATCGGGCATATTTACGGTGATCGATTCGACCTGACCCCGGCCATCGGCGGTGACCACGTGGTTGTTGGTTACCACATAGCCATCGGGTGAAATGATGAAGCCCGAACCGAGCGACTGCGCTTCGCGGGTCTGGCTGCCTCCGCCATTTTCACCTTTTCCGCCGCCGAACAGATCGGCAAAAGGTGTGCCGGCAAAGGGATTGCCTGCCTGGACCTTGATCCGCTGGCGGGTCGAGATATTGACCACCGCCGGCTGCAACTGCTCCGTCAAATCGGCAAAGCTGGCCGGGGCGCCCATCCGCGGGGTAATCGCCTGCATTTGTGCGGCGTCGTTCTGAGCCACTTGTGCCCCTGCGGGGAGGCCGGTGATCAAGGACAAGGCAGAGCCGCCAAGCAGCAGCGCGGTGGTTACTCCATAGGCATATCGCACAGGTATCAGATCCTTTTGTTCAGTGCCGGGTAGCTCAGCTGAGCGGGGCCCGGTTCAAGCGCACGATTCAACCGAAATTCGATGAACCAGCGTTGAATAGGGGCCGATCAGCGTCCCTTGAATTGTCGCAGATAGTCATTTTCGGGCGAAAGAATGATCGTGCTGCTCGACTTTGCGTCGGGGTTGGAGAAGGTCACATCATAGCTCTTCATCGCCCGATAGAAGTCATAGAACGAGGCATCCTTGCCAAAACTGTCGGCATAGATCTGTGAAGCCCGCGCCTCGGCCTCGGCAGTCACGATCTGGGCGTTCTTCTGCCCCTGGGCGCGGATCGTGGTTGCTTCCTGTTCGCGCGCGGCCTGCATCTTGGTGAAAGTGCTTTCCATGGCACCCTCGGGCAGATCGGCCCGCTTGATCCGGACATCGATGATCTGCGCGCCGTATTTGCGGGCCTCAATGTCCAGCCCGGTACGGATCTGCGCCATCGCTGCGCCGCGCTCGGCGGTGAGCAGCGACTGGAAAGTGCGCTTGCCGAGTTCCTGGCGCAGCACCGAGGTGAGGATCGGCTGGAGTTGCTCTTCCAGCTTTTCAGGCGTGCCGGCGGTCCGCACCATCTTGACCGGATCGATGATCCGGAAGCGGGCGTAGGCGTCCACTTCAAGCCGCAGCTGGTCGGTGGAAAGCACCTGCTGGCGCTCCATATCGACCGAAAGCAGCCGCCGGTCGATCCGCACCAGTCGTTCAACGAACGGAATTCGCAGCGACAGGCCCGCCCCGGTCTGGCCGAAATCGGCCTTGGGCTTGAAGCGGTTGATCACTCGCACCGGCTCGCCAAGCCGGACGACCACGGCCTGTTCGGTTTCGGGAACTGCAACCACGCTGGTCAGGACAGCGACCACCAGAGCTGCCAGGCTTGCCAGGGCGACGCGATTTTGACGCAAATTTGCCAACATGGTTATCGCCCTCCCGCCGCTGGAGTGGCTGCCTGGGCTCTGCGCCTGACTTCGGGCAGCGGGAGGTAAGAGGTCACGCCATTGCCCTCGACCACAACCTTGTCATTATTGCTCAGCACGCGTTCCATCGTTTCATAATACATGCGCCGCCGGGTAACATCGGGGGCGAGTTTATACTGTCCGTAAACCTTGTCGAAATTGGCTGCTTCACCCTCGGCGCCGGCAATTTTCTGTTGGGCCCAGGCCTGAGCATTGCTGAGATCACGCTGGGCATCCTGCTGTGCAGCGGTGACCTTCTGGAAGGCGTCAACCACCTTGGCCGGCGGATCGGCCTTCTTGATTTCAACGCCTTGCACCAGCACGCCGGAGCGATAGGCATCGAGCACGGTCTGCATCCGCTGGCGGACATTCTGTTCGATCTGCCCGCGTCCGGCACCGCCCATCACGCTGTTCAGCGCCACTTCGGCCACCGATGCCCGCATCGCCGCTTCGGCCACTTCCTTGACCGTATCATCGGGATCCTCGAGCTGGAACTTGTAGAGCTTGAGGTTCTTGATGTTCCAGCGGACCAGATAGCTGAGATCGACCAGATTCTGGTCGCTGGTCAGCATCAGCTTTTCCGCTTCGCCTTCGGGGATCGTCTCGCGCTTGATCGAGGTAACATCGACCACATCGACCGACTGGATCGGCCAGGGGGCGGTCAGCGACACGCCCGAGCCGATCGTGTGCGAATATTTTCCGAAGGTTGTCACCACCCCTTCCTCGGTCGAGCCGAGCTGGTGAGTCGAAGTGGAAAGCAGCCAGATCAGCGCTACGCCGCCGGCGATCAATGGTGCCCAGCTCTTGCCATTACGGCGCTGCGGCATGCGGGGAAAGCCGCCGCTGCCACCGCCGCCGGAACCGCCGCCGGGGCGATTGGCGCGCTGGCGGAAGATGTCCTCGATATTGGCGGCGCGCCGCGGCGGGGCGCTATCGCCCGCAGGTTGCCACGGATTTCGCGGACCCGGCGGCGCTGGGGGAGGGGGCGCTTCCTGCTCGCCCTCGCCATTATCGCTCGGGCCTTCGGGCGGGGTAGGTGCATCGCCTCCTCCCTTGCCTGTTTTGCCGCCCCATGGACTGCGGCTACCGGCCATCGCCAGTATTCCGCCAATGCTCAAACCACCAATTCCGCTCATGCAAACGGTTATAGGTACGCTGGCCGAACAAAAACAGTGCCTGCTGTTGCTTTTTCCTTGCTAGGGGGCGGCAAGATCATTTTGTGACGATCCCGGAGCACCGATGAGCAAGCCTGACAGCGATACCGAAGCCCTGCGCACGGCGCTTCCGCCGATGGCAAATCCGCGGCTCCAATCGCTGAAACTGGCCGATGGGGTTGCGACGCTGGTGCTCGATGGTGCCGGGCTTGATCGACTCGAACGGGATCGGCTCGAGCTGGCGGTAAAGGACGCGCTGCGCAGCCAGCAGGGCGTCACTGAAGTGCGCGTGGCGATGACCGCCGACAAGTCGCCAGAGAAGCCGCAGCCGCGAATTATTGCCGTCGGATCGGGCAAGGGCGGGGTCGGCAAGTCCACCCTGGCGGCCAATCTGGCGGTCGCGCTGGTCCGGATGGGGCGCAAGGTCGGGCTGGTCGATGCCGATATCTATGGCCCGTCGCAGCCGCGCTTGCTCGGCAATGAGGGTGAGCGGCCCACCGCGAGCCAGAAGAAGCTCAATCCGGTAGCCAGCAAATGGGGAGTGCCCGTGCTATCGATGGGTCATCTGATCGAGCCGGGCAAGGCGATCGCGTGGCGCGGGCCGATGGCGGGCAATGCGCTGGGCCAGCTGATCGATGCCGAATGGGGCGATGTCGAGGTGCTGATTGTCGATCTGCCGCCGGGCACCGGGGATGTCCAGCTGACCATGCTGCAACGCCACAAGCCGGCCGGCGCGGTGATCGTTTCGACGCCGCAGGACCTGGCCCTGATCGATGCCACCCGGGCCATGCAACTGTTCGATCATGGCGGAGTCCCGGTTATCGGCATGGTCGAAAATATGGCCGGTTATGTCTGCCCGCACTGCCGCGAAGTCAGCGATCCGTTTGGTCAGGGCGGAGTCGAAGCGGCGGCCAAGGCGCTGGGCCATGCCTTCCTTGGCCGGATCCCGCTTGATCTCTCGATTCGGCAGGACAGCGATGCGGGAACACCGCCTGCCGCTGGTGACGGCCCGCAGGCCGAAGCCTTTGCCGCGATCGCGCGCCGCCTCGCCACCTGGCTTGATAATCAGGCATGAGGGTTACCCGGCGCGGACTGCTGATCGGGGCCGGAGCGACCGGTGGTTTGATCGTTGCCTGGGCCCTGACGCCGCGCCGCTTTGCCCCGCCGCTGGCCGCCGGCCGCGACGAAGTGGTGTTCGATGCCTGGCTCAAGATCGGCAAGGACGGGGTGGTAACTGTCGCAGTTCCGCAACTGGAGATGGGCCAGGGGGTGACGACACTGCTGCCGCAGATTATCGCGGCAGAACTTGGCGCGGACTGGCGGCAGGTCGCGGTTGAGCCCGCACCGATCAGCGGGGCCTATGCCAACGTGCCGCTCGCCGCGCGCTGGTCGGCATTGTGGATGCCTGGCTTTGCCGGGGCCGCTGCGGGACCAGACAGCCTGCTGGCTCGCCGCTTTGCCCAGTCACAGGACTTCACTGCCACCGCCGACGGCACCGCGCTGGCCGCCTATGAGCAGCCCGCCAGAAACGCCGCCGCGAGCGCCCGGGCCATGCTGGCCATGGCTGCCGCTGAGCGATGGGGGGTGTCCTGGGAAGAATGCGAAACCGCAGAGGGCTTCATTCAGTATGGGAAAAAGCGCCTCAGCTTTGCAGAGCTGGTTGACGAGGCGGCAGGGTATGAACCGCCTGAACCGGCGGTACTCCGCGCGACCCCGCTGGCTGAGCGGCCGAACGAATTTCCTCCCGGTTCCGATCTGCGTTTCCCTCGGCTCGACCTGCCCTCAAAGGTCGATGGCAGCTACAGTTTTGCGGGCGATGTGCGCTTGCCCGACATGGTCTTTGCCGCGATCCGCCATGGTCCGATCGGCGAGACCGAGCTTGGAACTTTCGATGCCAGTGCCGCCAAGGGCGTGCAGGGTTTCCTCCGCCTGGTTCACAATTCGCACTGGCTGGCGGCAGTGGCGCAGGACTGGTGGGGCGCTGAACGCGCACTAAGCCTGATCGCACCGCGCTTCACCGCCAAAAACCGCGCCGACAGCGTGAAGATTGCGCAGCTGCTTGATGGTGCCCTGCGCAGGGGCGATGCGGTTCGGATGGCAGAGCGGGGCGATCCGGACAGTGTCCTCGCCGACAAGTTCGAGCTGGCCTGCCGCTATGAGGTGGCCCCTGCGCTCCATGCCACGCTGGAGACTGCCAGCGTTACGGCCCGACTGACGGATGGGCGACTGGAGCTGTGGCTCGCCAGTCAGGCACCCGAAGCCGCCCGCCGCGCTGCCGCCACTGCGCTGGGGCTGAACCTGCGCGATGTGGTGCTCTATCCCATGCCCGCAGGTGGCAGTTTTGACCGGCGCCTTGAGCATGAGCATGCGGTGCAAGCTGCGCTGATTGCGCGCGAAGTTGGCAAGCCGGTCCAGCTAAGCTGGTCGCGCTGGCAGGAACATGTCGCCGGATTGCCGCGCACGCCGGTGGCGGCGGTGATGGCAGCGCGGACCACATCAGAGGGTTCGGTCACCGGCTGGAAGGCACGATTGGCGCTCCCCGCGACGGGATTTGAGTTCGGCGCGCGGTTGTTCGCCGGTGCCAGCGCTCAAGAAGCGCTGGCGGCGCAGGATCAAGGCGATCCGCTGGCGATGGAAGGCGCGGTGCCTCCCTATGCGATCCCTCATCTGGTGGTTGAGCATGTGCCGGTTGCAATCCCGCTGCCGACCGGCCGGATGCGCGGCAATGCCCATGGCTATACCTGCTTCTTTACCGAGAGTTTTGTCGACGAGCTGGCTCATCAGGCGCGCCGTGAGCCGCTCTCGTTCCGGATGGCGATGCTGGGGCAGGATTTGCGCCTTGCCGATTGCCTCCAGCGCGCCGCCACCCTGGCCAGCTGGGGCGGCGGGGCGGACGGTAGCGGGCAGGGCCTGGCCTGCCACATCATCGGATTGGGGCGGATCGCCGTGGTTGCCACCGCTCGCCGTGATGAAACCGGGGTCAAGGTCGACACGCTGACCGCGGTGGCCGATATCGGCCGGATCGTGAACCTTGATATTGCGCGCCAGCAGATTGAGGGCGGGTTGGTGTTCGGGCTCGGCCTCGCGCTGGGGTCTGCCACGGCCTACGCCGATGGTCTGCCGCTGATCGGGCGGCTGGGCCTGCTCGGCTTGCCGCTGCTGGGCGATTGCCCCCAGGTCGAGGTTGACTTTGTCGAGAGCGAGGCGGAGCCAGCGGACCCGGGTGAACTGGGCGTGGCGGTGGCCGCCCCGGCGATCGCCAATGCGCTGTTTTCCGCAACCGGTTTGCGGCTGCGCAGGCTGCCCCTGCTATCCGAGGACATCTCATGAAGCCTGCCGACCATCCTCCTGTCAAAGTCGGCAAGATCGGGGTGCTGCTGGTCAACCTTGGCACTCCCGATGCGCCGACCGCCAAGGCGGTCAAGCGCTACCTGGGGCAGTTCCTGTCCGACCGCCGCGTGGTCGAATTGCCGGCGCTGCTGTGGCAGCCGATCCTGCGTGTGATCATCCTTAACACCCGGCCTAAGAAATCGGCTCATGCCTATGCTCAGGTGTGGAGCGCGGAAGGCTCGCCGCTGGCTGCGATCACTGCGGCGCAGGCGCGTGGTCTTCAAGCGCGGCTGGGTGAGGGCGTCATGGTCGCCCATGCGATGCGTTATGGCAATCCGGCGCTAGGCGCAGAAGTTCAGCGACTGAAAGATGCTGGCTGCGAGCGGATCCTGATCGCGCCGCTTTATCCGCAATATTCGGGAGCAACGACGGCGACTGCAATCGATGCGCTGGGGGCGCAGCTCGCAACAATGCGCTGGCAGCCCGCGATCCGCATCCTGCCGCCCTATCACGATGATGCGGCGCATATCGAAGCGCTCCGCGCCGATACGGCCCGGCAACTTGCTGCCTTGCCGTTCGTGCCAGAGGTGCTGCTGCTCAGTTTCCACGGAATGCCGCAGCGGACGCTGCAGCTGGGCGATCCCTATCACTGCCATTGCCGCAAGACCGCGCGGCTGCTGGCCGATGCACTGGCCCCGGATCACGCCGCCTTGCGGATCGAAGTCAGCTTTCAGTCGCGCTTCGGACGCGCCAAATGGCTGGAGCCGGCAACCGATGCGGTGCTGGCGGACGAGGCCCGGAAGGGTACTCGCCGTCTGGCGATCGCCGCTCCCGGATTCTCCGCCGATTGCCTTGAAACCCGCGAGGAACTGGCGATCCGGGGTCGCGAACAATTTCTTGAGGCCGGCGGCGAGGTCTTTGCCGCGCTCGATTGCCTCAACGATGGTGCCGCCGGGATGGCCATGCTTGAAACGTTGGTCCGCCGCGAACTTCAGGGCTGGATTTAGCAGCTCTGTTTGTTTACATTGGTGTCAGTAACCAAGGATAGACCAATGGCCACGCTCGCTCCCGATACCCCCCGTTTCGCCCATTGGTCGCAGCGCCAACCGGCTGATTCGCTCGATCATATCCCCGGCGAGGATGGCTGGCCGATCCTTGGCACCACTCTGCAAGTGCTCGCCGATCCATCCGGTTATGGTCACCGGATGCGCGAGAAATACGGCAACGTCTGGCGTTCGCGCAGCTTCGGCAACCGCCAGATTTCGCTTGTCGGGGCCGACGCCAATGAACGGGTGCTGTTTGACCGCGAGAAGATCTTCTCGTCCGAGCAGGGCTGGGGCCCGGTGCTCGATCTGCTGTTCCCGCGCGGACTGATGCTGATGGATTTTGACCATCACCGGATCGATCGCCGCGCGTTGTCGATCGCCTTCAAGCCCGAGCCGATGCGTCATTATGCCGATGCCCTGAACCGCGGTATTTCCGCCCAGGTCGCGCGGTGGTCCGGCCAGCAGATGAAGTTCTATCCGGCGATCAAGAAGCTTACGCTTGATCTGGCGGCAGACAGCTTTCTTGGCGTGCCGCTGGGTCCGGAAGCGGACCAGATCAACAAGGCCTTCGTCGATATGGTCGCTGCAGCGGTCGGCATCGTGCGTAAGCCGTTGCCGTTCACCGCGATGGGCCGGGGCGCAGCGGGCCGCAAGTTCCTGGTCGAATGGTTCACCAAGGAAACGATCCATCGGCGCGAGAAGGGGGGCGGACAGGACATGTTCAGTCAGTTCGCCACTGCCACCCGCGAAGATGGTTCGCTGCTGCCAGTCGATGAAGTGGTCGATCACATGATCTTCCTGATGATGGCCGCGCATGACACCATTACCTCGTCAGCCACTTCGCTGGTCTGGCTGCTCGCCAGGAACCCCGAATGGCAAACGAAACTGCGCGCCGAGGCCCAAGTAGTCACAGGAGGGGCGGTTACTGGCGGTGCGGGTCGCCCGGTCGCCTATGAGGACCTCGGCAGACTGGAGCTGACCGAGATGGCCTTCAAGGAATCGCTGCGGCTGATCCCGCCAGTGCCTTCGACGCCGCGCCGCGCGATGAAGGATTTCACTTTTGGCGGCTATCGTATCCCGGCGGGCACGCAAGTCGGGATCAGCGCGGCGATGGTCCACAAGATGGAGGAGTTCTGGCCCGATCCTGAGAGGTTCGATCCGCTGCGCTTCTTGCCCGCAGAAGTTGCCAAGCGGCACAAATACGCCTGGGTTCCGTTTGGCGGCGGCGCGCATATGTGCCTGGGACTGCACTTTGCCTATATGCAGGTGAAGATCCTGATGGCCCAGATCCTGACCCGCTACACCATCGAGATCGCGCCCGGCTATGCCCCCGAGTGGCAACCCTGGCCGATCCCTAAGCCAAAGGACGGACTGATGGTGACGTTCAAGCCGGTTTGAGGTGTTTCTGACTTCAAAAAAAGCAACAACGAGTTTGGTGGGCCGGCTCCGCCTGTCAGGCAATTACTGAAATTCCTGGCACAGTATCAGGGGCAGGGCCAACCCGGCCCCGCCCCTTCAATTTTTAAGCTAGTTGGACTTCGAGCCCATCTGATGGTCCGCATGATCTGCGGTATGGGTTTTCTTGTCGCAGCAGTCTTTGCCATCCGCTTGCTTTTCGCAGCAGCACTTCTTGGCTACAGGAGCAGGAGCGGGTTCTGCGGCATAGGCAACAGTGGGGAGAGCCAACGCGACGGCGAGACCCAACAGATATTTCTTCATGATATTTTCCTTGCTTGAATTTGCTAAAAAATCAGGAGCAAGTTGCGCTTCGTGGTGGCGGTAACGGCACTGTGACCAGGAAGCTGCCCAAACTGCTTTCGGGCAGTTCGCGGTGGTTAAAGGCCGCATAGCCAGGCGCTTCCTGCGGCAAAGGGCTTGCCGCCAGAGTGGCGGCACAGGCGAGCATACAGTCATTCAACCTGACCAGCTGTTTATCGGAGTGGGGTTGCCGCTCCATGCAAGGTTGCAATCCTGGAGATGCGTCAGCCGCAGCAGCCGGGCTCATCGCCAACATACCAAGCGGTGCCAGCAACAGCGCGATGATTTGGGCCAGACGTAACAACTTACTTGGCATGCGATACTTCTAGACGCGGCCCATTGACTTGGCAACGTAGCTTGAAGTCCCGGCCAGGTCTAAAAATCCACTGCGATCCCGTTGTTGACCCAATCGCCATAGCGGGTGGGGGAGAGGCCGTTGGGGTCCTCGCCATTCTTGGTCGCCGCAGGTTTGGGCGCAGGGTCGTTGCTCCAATGCCCAGGCTTGTGGAACGGTGCGGGGCGTTTGGTGGCGCGGGGAGTCGCTTTGGTCATGCCGCCAAAATGGGGCGATTGATCCGACATTGCAATCTGGCTCTTCGCTGCAATCTGGCATAGGGCCGCGCGATGGATATTCCCGGTCTTCCCGCCCGCAAGGCTGCCTTGCGCCTGCATGATGCCGTGCTGCGCCGCGGCGAAACGCTCGATCAGGCCGCCGGCGGCGCGCTGCTGGGGATTCGCGGCGATGCCGATCGCGCTTTGGCGCGGGCCTTGGCGGGGGAGAGCCTGCGCTGGCTCGTCGATCTAGATGAGCTGATCGACAGCGCCACCCGCCTGCCGCTGGCCGAAGATGCCAAGGCCCGCGCGGTGCTGCGGCTGATGCTGGCGGGCTGGCTCCGGCTGGAAACCCCGCCGCATGCAGTGATCGCGACCGGGCTGGAACTGCTGCAAGGCGGACCGCGACGGTTGGCGCATGGGGTGTTTTCGACCTTGGTCAAACGCGCCGTCACGCTGCCCGATGCGCCGACCTTGCCTGAGCCTGTGCTGGAGCGGTGGGGGATCAGGTCCGAAGCAATCGCCAAAGCGCTGGCCGTGCCGCCGCCGCTCGATCTGTCGCTCCGCGATTGGTCCGAAACAGTACGCTGGGCGGAAGAGCTCGGCGGTATCTCGCTGATGCCCGGCCATATCCGCCTGCCGCGCGGCGAGGCGGTGGAACGGCTCGCAGGTTTCGCTGAAGGTGCTTGGTGGGTCCAGGATCTCGCCGCCAGCCTGCCGGCGCGCTTGCTTGGTGCTGGCGAGGGCAAGCGTGTGCTCGATCTCTGCGCGGCGCCGGGGGGCAAGACCATGCAACTTGCCGCCGCAGGTTGGCAGGTCACTGCGCTCGATAGCGGCGCGCGGCGGATCGAGCGGATGCGCGAAAACCTTGCGCGCGTTGGCCTTACAGCAAAGGTGGTAGAGGGTGATGTGCTCGAATGGGCATCCGATCGGCGGTTCGACGCGGTGCTGCTCGATGCGCCTTGCACCGCGACCGGCACCTGCCGCCGCCATCCCGATGTGCTCCACCGGATCGGCCCCCGCCAGATTGCCGAGATGGTGGAGTTGCAAGCACAGATGCTGAACCGCGCTGCCACCTGGCTCGCTCCGGGCGGGCATCTGGTTTACGCGGTCTGTTCGCTTGAAGAGGCAGAGGGAGCCGGGCAAATGGGCCAGGTGACGCTCACCCCCGATCCGGTCCGGGCGGAGGAATTGCCCGCAGGACTGGCGCCGACGACCGAAGGCTGGCTTCGCACCGATCCCGCCATGCTGGCCGAGGCGGGCGGGCTCGACGGGTTCTTTATCGCAAGATTTAGAGCCGCTTAGGGGATTTTATCGAGGAACTTGAAATTCACTTTATATTGGCAGAAAAGCTCTTGCGCAGCTTGGCCAGCTTGGGCGGGATCACTGCCAGACAATAGGGATTGCGCTGGCCTTCGCCCTGCCAATATTCCTGATGGTAGTCTTCGGCCGGATACCAGATCGCCGGGCCTTCGATGGTGGTGACCACCGGTTCGCTGCGGGTCGCCTGCGCGCGGGTAATCGCGGCCGCTGCCTCGGCGCGCTGCGCGTCGTCGAGCGGGAAAAGCGCTGAACGGTACTGCGTGCCGACATCGCCGCCCTGACGGTTCAGCTGGGTCGGATCATGCGTCGCCATATTGATATCGAGCAAATCGCCGTAGGATAGCTGGGCGGGATCGAAAACGATCCGGATCGCCTCGGCATGGCCGGTATCGCCGCCGCAGACCTGCTTGTAGGTGGGGTTGGGAACAGCGCCGCCAATATAGCCGCTCTCAACTTCCTGCACCCCGATCACGTCGCGGAACACCGCCTCGGTGCACCAGAAGCAGCCGCCTGCGAAGATTGCCTGTGCCATGAAATACCTTCCTGTGTTTGTCGGTGCAAAGGTAGGGAGAGGATCGATGCTTGTCATCCTTTGGCGCGGCGCTAAATTGTCAACCACAGCATTTCACCAGGAGAGAACCCCATGCGCCGATTTATTGCCACCGCTGCTTTGGCCCTTGCGATTGCCTTGCCTGTTGCCGCTGCCGATGCGGCGCCCGCCGGCAAGCAAAAGTCTTCCCGGACCACTGCGATCAACCCGGCGCTGGCTGCTGCGGTTGCCGATCCCAAGCGGAATGAGGATCGCGCGCGCGACCAATACCGCAAGCCGGCCGAGACTTTGACCTTCTTCCAGGTCACCCCCGAAATGAAGGTTGGCGAATATGCCCCCGGTGGCGGCTGGTATTCACGGCTACTGGGGCTTTACCTGGCCCCGCGGGGCAAGTTGGTCGGGCTCTATTTCGATCCGACTTCCGGCCCGTTCAACGAGACCGCACAAAAAGGCATCCGCGACGGGGCGGCCAAATATTCAGCCGATGTTGCGGGCTGGTCGGGCCATCCAGCGGCGCATTTCGCCGCCTATCCGCTCGATGCGGTGCCATCGGGAGAAAAGGGCAGCTTTGATCGGATCCTGGTAATGCGGATGGTGCATAATCTGCTCCGCTGGAATATCGCCGACCGTGAAATCAAGGCCATGCGCGACCTGCTCAAGGCTGATGGAATGATCGGCATCGAACAGCATCGCGCCAAGGCGGATGCGCCCTATAGCTACACCGATGGCGGTAAAGGCTATCTGCGCGAGGCCGATGTAGTCCGCTTGATGGAGCTCAACGGTTTCACCCTCGTCGGCAGAAGCGAAGCCAACGCCAACCTCAAGGACAGCGCCGATCACGCCGACGGTGTCTGGCATATGCCGCCGGTGCTGCGCGGGGTGACCGACGAGGCGGAGAAGGCCAAGTTGCGGGCAATTGGTGAGAGCGACCGGATGACGCTGCTGTTCCGCAAACGCCCGTGATGCTGCGGCTGATGCTCCTTGCCCCGCTGCCGTTGCTGCTCGCCGGTTGCGGCGGCGGTGATCAACGGGCTGATCCGCGCGGGGTCGATCACGATGAGACGCTGCTGTCGGTCTCGGCCACCGGCGATGCCGAGAGCGTGCCCGATCTCGCGACGATCGAGATCGGGGTCCAAACCTACGGCGCCAATGCCAAGGCCGCCAATGAAGCCAACAGCCGCAAGGCGGCCGAGATCGGCAAGGCACTGGCCGCCTTCGGCGTCGCCGACAAGGATATCCAGACCCGCAACCTCTCGCTGAGCCGGGTCGAATATGGACCGCGCAAGGGGCAGTTCGAGGCGAATAATCTGCTCGCAGTGCGGCTCCATGATGTTCCCAAGGCGGGGGAGGCTGTTGCGGCCGCGACCACAGCCGGGGCCAATATCCTGTCCGGGCCGGCGCTCCAGATCGAGGATCCCGAAACGGCCAATCGCGGGGCCTACACTGCCGCCTACAAGGCTGCGCGGACCCGTGCCGAGGCCTATGCAGAGGCAGCGGGGATGGAAATCTCGCGCGTACTGGCGATCCGCGATGGCGGGCAAAGCGGCGGTATACCCATGCCCTATGCCAATGAAATGGCGGCTGATGCATCTGCGGTGCAGGTTTCCGCCCCGCCCTCGATCCGCCCCAGAACCAGCCGGACCCGGGTGTCGGTGCAGGTGGACTTCGCGCTGGAGGAGAAATAGAGGCGCGGCATGACTATTCTCACCGTTGCCGCGCTCCAACTGGCGCTTGGCTCTGCCGATGAGGCAGAGAATATTGCGGCCGTCTCCGCGCTGGTCGAGCAGGCCGCGCGTGGCGGCGCGCAGCTGATTCTACCTCCCGAGCTGTTCGCCGGTCCCTATTTCTGCAAAGTCCAGGACGAGGCGTTGTTTGCGCTTGCCCGGCCCACGGCTGAGCACCCCGCGGTGATCGCGATGCGGGCGCTGGCGGCGAAGCTCAAGGTCGCGATCCCGACCAGCTTCTTTGAGCGCGACGGGCAACACTACTACAACGCCATTGCAATGATCGGCCCCGACGGCGAGATTATGGGGACTTATCGCAAAAGCCACATCCCCGATGGTCCGGGCTATCAGGAGAAGTTCTATTTTCGCCCGGGCAACGATGGCTTCAAGGTGTGGGATGTATTTGGCGCGCGGATCGGCGTCGGGATCTGCTGGGACCAGTGGTACCCTGAAAGCGCCCGGGTGATGGCGCTGATGGGGGCCGAGCTGCTGCTCTATCCCACCGCGATCGGGACCGAGCCTTATGATCAGAACCTCGATACCAGCCGGATGTGGCGCCGCGCGATGCTGGGCCATGCAGTGTCGAATTGTATGCCGGTGATCGCGGCCAACCGGATCGGGGACGAGCAGGGTCAACGCTTCTATGGCCACAGCTTCATCGCCGATGAATGGGGCGATCTGGTTTCGGAATACGGAGCGGCGGAAACCGGCGCGCTGATCGCCCGGCTCGATCTGGCCCGCGCCGCCACGCACCGGGCCGGGATGGGCTTTTTCAGGGACCGCCGCCCTCACCTTTACAGCCGCATCAGTCAGGATATCTGACGGCGATGCGCCAGCGCTATCTGATTGCGCTGGGCTCAAACCAGCGGCATCATCGCCATGGCAAGCCGGACCGCGTACTGGGGGCCGCGCTGGTGGCCCTGGGCGCGGCCGGGATCACGGTGGAGCGCGCTGCGCCAATCCTTGCCAGCGCCCCGCTTGGCCCGTCTTTGCGGCGTTATGCCAATGGCGCGGCGGTGGTCACAACCACGCTGGAGCCAGAGCCGCTGCTCAATGTGCTCAAGCAGATCGAAGCCGCGTTCGGCCGGCGTAGCGGCGGGCAGCGCTGGACTTCGCGCGTGCTCGATCTTGATATTGTGCTGTGGAGCGGCGGGGCCTGGGGGTCCACTACGCTGATCGTCCCGCACCCCGCATTCCGGACGCGCGACTTCGTGTTACGCCCGGCCCGCGCCATTGCTCCGGACTGGCGCGATCCGATCAGCCACCTTTCTGTGCGCCAGCTTCACGCAAAGCTGACCAAGCGCTTGACCCGGCCCCGCCCGCTCCCTAGGTGACGGCCCCGTGGTGGGGCCCTTAGCTCAGTCGGTAGAGCAACTGACTTTTAATCAGTAGGTCGCGCGTTCGAGCCGCGCAGGGCTCACCACCCCGGTTTTCGTTATCCGGTCCTGACAATTCCCCCCTCGCTGCCGTTCTTCGTCGTGATGAATTCGGCGACGGGCGGGGGCGAGCATGGAAGTGTATGATCTGGTGGTGCTGGGCAGCGGTCCGGCCGGGCGGCGGGCGGCGATCCAGGCGGCGAAACTGGGCAAGCGGGTGTCGGTGGTCGATAACCGCGCCCGGGTTGGCGGGGTCTCGGTCCACACCGGAACGATCCCGTCCAAGACGCTGCGGGAGACCGTGCTCAACCTGTCCGGCTGGCGCGAGCGGGGATTTTACGGTCCGGCCTACCGGGTCAAGCGCGAGATCGGGGCGGAAGACCTATCCAGCCGGATGGGCCAGACGCTCGAGCATGAGATCGCGGTGCTTGAGCATCAGTTCGCCCGCAACGGCGTGCGAACGATCGTTGGCGAGGGCCGATTTCTCGATCCCCACCGGATCGCCGTAACCAGCCAATCGGGCGGACGGATCGTCGAGGAAGAGGTCGAGGCCGACAAGGTGCTGATCGCGGTCGGGACCCAGCCCTATCGCCCGGCCAATATCCCGTTCAACGGCACCTCGGTGCTGGACAGCGACGACTTCATCCAGTCGCCGCGGGTGCCGCGCAGTCTGACGGTGGTGGGCGCAGGGGTGATTGGCCTGGAATATGCGACGATCTTCAGCGCGCTCGACGTGCCAGTGACGCTGATCGAGCCGCGCTCCGCCATCCTCGATTTCATGGACCGTGAGATTGTCGAGCACCTGATTTTCCAGATGCGCGACCGGGGGATCATCCTGCGCCTGTCAGCCGAGGTCGAGGAAGTCCGGCTCAGCCTGGCCGGGACGCCGGTCTGTCGGCTGGCCGATGGGCGGGAGATCAGTTCCGAGCTGGTGTTGTTCACCGCTGGGCGGGTCGGGGCGACGACCAGCCTCAGCCTTGGCAATTGCGGTCTCGCCTGCGATGGGCGCGGGCGGCTGATCGTCGACCCGGTAACCTTCCAGACAGCGGTCCCGCACATCTATGCGGCGGGCGATGTGATCGGCTTTCCCAGCCTCGCGTCCACCGCGATGGAGCAGGGGCGCACCGCAGCGTGCCATGCGTTTGGCCAGCCGGGGCCAGCGGCCGAGCAGTATTTCCCGATCGGCATCTATGCGGTGCCCGAACTGTCCTCGGTCGGGCTGACCGAGGAACAGGTCCGGGCCAAAGGGCAGGCTTACGAATGCGGCATCGCGCGGTTCCGCGAGACCTCACGCGGCCAGATCATGGGGATTTCAGGAGGAATCCTGAAGCTGATCGTCGAGTGCGCCTCGCGCCGGGTGGTCGGCGTGCACATCATCGGCGAAGGTGCGACCGAGCTGATCCACATCGGCCAGGCGGTGATCAATCTGAAGGGCACGATCGATTATTTCATCGACAACAGCTTCAATTATCCGACGCTCGCCGAGGCCTACAAGGTGGCGGCACTGGATGCCTGGAACCGGCTCCCGCGGGTGCCGTCCAATGTGGTCGCGCTGGAAGGCCGAAAGCAGCAGCCGGCGACGCGCTAAATTCGACATTCCGGGACATTGTACAAAATTCCCGGTCGCTTTGGCTTGCAGGAACGCTATGGTCGATTTAACCAATCGATTAAACCGGGCAGCCATGGCTTGCCCCGCCAAGCGAACCAAGGTGCCAGTAAATGTCGATACTGTACGATGAAGGTCAGCAAGCTATCGCCAGCGAATCGCGGCGCGTGCTTGATGCGCGGACCAGCAAGGAGCGTCTGCTGGCACTGCTTGAGCAGACAGGGCAGTTCGATCAGCCGTTCTGGGATACCGCGGTCGAACAGGGCTGGACCGCGCTGGCGATCCCCGAAGAGTACGGCGGGCTGGGGCTTGGTCTGATCGAACTGGGGCTGATCGCGCAGGCAACCGGGGCGGCGACTGCGGGCGCACCCTTCCTGACCGTGGGCTACGGTTCAAGCCGAGCCTTGCTCGCCTCGTCCGACGAGGACCTGAAGGCCCGCTGGCTTGCCCCGTTGGCTTTGGGCGAAGCGCTGGGCACGGTCGCGTTTGCGGAAGGCAACGTGCCGCTACCGCCAAAGCCGGGCGTGACTTTTGCAGGCGGCAAGCTGACCGGCACCAAGCAGGGCGTACCCGCCGGGCTCAAGGCCGATTTCGCAATTGTCTGGGCGAGCGCTGAGGGCCAGCCGGCGTTGGTGCTGGCCGAACTTAAGGGAGTTACGCGCGGCGTCGTCGATGGCTTTGACAACAGCCGCCTCTATGCCGATCTGACCTTTGCCGACAGCCCGGCCACGCTGTTGGCCCGGGGCGATGCCGCTGCTGCGCTGGCGCAGGACATCCTCGCCCGGATGGCCGTGGTCACCGCGCATGAGCAGGTCGGCGGGGCTGAGGCGCTGCTGTTCATCGCCCGCGATTATGCGATCACCCGCAAGGCCTTTGGCCAGCAGATCGGTGCTTTCCAGTCGGTCAAGCACCGGATTGCAGAGATGTACGGGCTGGTCGAGATTGCCCGCGCCAATTGCAGCGATGCCGCCGCCAAGGAGGGCCAGCCGGGCTTCCTCAGGGCCGCTGCCGCCGCGCGGATTTCTGCGACCGATGCCTATGACACCGCCGCGCGCGACTGCATCCAGGTGCATGGCGGGATCGGGGTGACCTGGGATATGGGGCTCCACCTCCATATGCGCCGCGCGCGCAGTCTGGCGATCGAGACCGGCAATATGTATTTCTGGGAAGATCTGCTGGCCACTGAACTGACAGGAGTAGCGGCATGAGCAATTTGGACGCTTATCGCAGCACGGCTCGTGGCTGGCTCGAATCGATGGCTGGAACCTTTGGCCGCGATGCCCGTCGGGGCTTGTCAGTCGAGGACGATCTGGCGCTCGGCCGCCGCTATCAGCGGGCCAAGTTCGATGCCGGTTATGCCGGGATCAACTGGGACAAGGGCGTTGGCGGGCAGGGCCTGACTCATATCGAGAAGGTTGCTTTCGATACCGAGGAAATGAGCTTTGGCATGCCAGGCCATTATTTCGGCATCTCGCTGGGCATGCCCGTGCCGATCTTGATCCGCTTTGGCGAAGACAAGGAATGGATGAAAGCGCGCGTCCTCGCCGCCTTGAAGGGCGAGGAAATCTGGTGCCAGCTGTTCTCCGAACCGGCTGGCGGCTCGGACCTTGCGGGCCTGCGCACCCGCGCCGAGCCCGACGGGAATGGCTGGAAGATGAATGGCCAGAAGGTCTGGACCAGCTGGGCCCAATATTGCGACTATGGCGTGATTGTCGCGCGGACCGATCCGACCGTGCCCAAGCACAAGGGGCTGACGTATTTCTGGGTCGATATGAAAGCCCCCGGGGTAGACGTTCGCCCGATCAAGCTGGCGGGCGGGGATAGCCACGTCAACGAAGTGTTCTTCGATGATGTGAAGCTGACCGACGCCCAGCGGATGAGCCCGGTTGGCGGCGGCTTTGGCGTCGCCCTGACGACGCTGATGATCGAACGCTATATCGCCACCGATAGCGGCGGCTTTGGCCCGCATCTCGATGAATTCGTCGCTCTGGCCCGGAGTTGCGAGGTGGGCGGCAAGCCGGCGCTGTCCGATGGCAGGATCCGCCAGCAGATCGCCCGCAATTTCGCGATGCGATCGGGCCTCGAATCGATCACCACCCGCGCGATGCTGATGATGCAGGCCGGGATGGTGCCGGGGCCGGAAGGGTCGCTCAACAAGCTGGTTGCGGTGCGCAGTAGGCAAAAGCTGTCCGAACTGGCGATCGATCTGCAAGGCAATGTCGGTCTGGCGTTCGATCCTCATGCCTTCGTCAAGGAGGACTGGACGACCAGCTGGATCAACGCGCCGACCGGGCGCATCGCTGGCGGATCGGACGAGGTTCTGCTCAACACCATTGCCGAAAAGGTGCTTGGCCTGCCGCAGGATCACCGTCCGGACAAGGGAATCCCGTTCAACCAGATACCGGCGTGAATTGATGACCGAAAGCGATGACATCCAGGAAATCCGCCGCGCAGTGCAGGCACTGTGCGCGGATTTCCCCGGCGAATACTGGCGGACCAAAGACCGGGAGCGGGCCTACCCCAGCGAATTCGTCGATGCGCTGACCCAGTCGGGCTTCCTCGCCGCGCTGATCCCGGAAGAATACGGCGGCTCGGGGTTAAGTCTTTATGCCGCAGCGGTGATCATGGAGGAAATTCAGGCCGCAGGCTGCAATGGCGCTTCGGCCCACGCGCAGATGTATATCATGAACACGCTGCTGCGCTATGGCAGCGATGAGCAGAAGCGCCATTATCTGCCCGGGATCGCCGATGGTTCGCTGCGGCTTCAGGCGTTCGGTGTGTCCGAGCCGACCAGCGGCACCGACACGCTGAGCCTGCGCACTGTCGCGGTGCGCGACGGCGACACATACGTGATCAACGGCCAGAAAATCTGGACCAGCCGGGCCGAATATTCCGACCTCATGCTGCTGCTCGCCCGCACCACCCCGCGTGACGAGGTCAAAAGCAAGACCGAGGGTCTCTCGATCTTCCTGGTCGATATGCGCGCGGTCGTAGGGAACGGAATGACGATCAAGCCGATCCGCACGATGACGAACCATTCGACCACTGAGGTGTTCTTCGACGATATGCGGATCCCTGCCTCGGCGCTGGTTGGCGAAGAGGGCAAGGGCTTCCGCTACATCCTCTCGGGCATGAATGCCGAGCGGATCCTGATCGCGTCCGAATGCGTCGGCGATGCCAAATGGTTTATCGCCAAGGCCAGCGATTACGCCAGGGAGCGGCAGGTGTTTGGCCGGCCGATCGGGCAGAACCAGGGCGTCCAGTTCCCGATCGCGCGCTGCTATGCGCAAATGCGTGCGGCCGAGCTGATGGTGCATCACGCCGCGCAGACCTATGACGAAGGCGGAAATCTGGGCGCGGAGGCCAATATGGCCAAGCTGCTCGCCAGCGAAGCCAGCTGGGCGGCGGCGGATATGTGCGTCCAGACCTTTGGCGGCTTCGGCTTTGCCGAGGAATATGACGTCGAGCGCAAGTTCCGCGAGGCCCGGCTTTATACCGTCGCTCCGATCAGCACCAATCTGATCCTGAGCTATCTGGCCGAGCATGTGCTGAAGTTGCCGCGCAGCTATTGAGCGCTCGCGCTGGGTGGCATAGGCTGCCTGGATGACCGAGGCTGATCTCAGCGCGCCGCATCGTACCAAGGTCGGGGTATTTGCGCTTGTCGCCGTGCTCCATGTGTTGGCGGTGCTGGCGCTAATCCGCGCCTTTGCGCCCGATTTCTCGGCCCAAGCGGTCGAGACCGTCGTCTCGGCCTTTTCGGTAACCGTCACCACTCCGCCGCCCTCGCCCGAGCCCAGCAAGGAGCCGGAAAAGGCCGGCGCTGCCGCCGAGGCCGCAAAGACGGCGATAGCCAAGCCAGCCGCAGCACCCAAACCGAAGATAGCGATCGCCAAGGCTCCCGCACCCAAGGCGGCCAGTACCGGCGCTGCCAACAATTCTGGCGCAAGCAACGCCGGGTCCGGGACCGGCGCAGGTGGGCAAGGTAGCGGCACCGGCAGCGGCACCGGCGGCACTGGCCCGGGCGGCGGGCTGGTGGCAAAGGCGGTCAAGATAGCCGGTGAAATAAACTCCGCGCGGGATTATCCCAGAGATACTCGCGATCTCAGGATCGATGATTCGGTGACCATCTACATGACCATCGGCACCGATGGCCGGGCACGCAATTGCCGGGTGCAGCGCGCCAGCCGCGATCCGGAGGCCGATGCGATCACCTGCCGCCTCGCCGAAGCGCGGTTCCGCTTCAGGCCGGCGACCGACGCTGCGGGCAATCCGGTGCAATCGACCTATGGCTGGCGGCAGAAATGGTTCTATTCCAAACCCGGCGCTTGATCCGGCGATAAGCACCCGCCATTGATGGTTCCCAATTGGGAGAGCTGCTGTGTCCATAATTCACCCCGTCCCCGCCGAATGGGCGATGCGCGCTTATGTCGATGCGGCGGGCTATGCCGAAAAGTACCGCGCCTCGCTCGAAGCGCCAGAAGCCTTCTGGCGTGAGGAAAGCGCGCGGATTGACTGGATTCGCCCATGGACCAAGCTGGGCAAATGCAGTTTTGACGAGGCCGATTTCGGGATTGAATGGTTCGCCGATGGTACGCTCAATGTCTCGGCCAATTGCCTTGATCGCCATCTGGCGAAGCGCGGCGACACCACCGCGATCATCTGGGAAGGCGATGATCCATCGCAGCAGCGCCGGCTGACCTACCGTGAACTGCACGGCGAAGTCTGCCGTTTTGCCAATGCTTTGAAGGCGATCGGCGGCAAACGCGGCGACCGGATTACCATCTATATGCCGATGATCCCGGAAGCCGCAGTGGCGATGCTGGCCTGCACCAGGATTGGGGCGATCCATTCGATCGTGTTCGGCGGCTTCTCGCCCGATGCGCTGGCGGGGCGGATTCAGGACTGCGATAGCAACATCGTGATCACCGCCGATGGCGGAATGCGCGGGGGCAAGCTGGTTCCGCTCAAAGCCAATGTCGATGCCGCGCTGGAGCAATGCCCCTCGGTTGCTGCCGTCATGGTAGTACAACACGCCCGCTGCGGCACTACAATGACCCCGGGACGCGATAGCTGGTGGCATGAGACGCGCGAAGCGGTTTCTGCGGACTGCCCGCCCGAGGAAATGGGCGCGGAAGATCCGCTGTTCATCCTCTATACCTCGGGCAGCACCGGCAAGCCCAAGGGCGTGCTCCACACCACCGGCGGCTACCTTGTCTGGGCAGCAATGACCCATCACTATGTGTTCGATTACCGGCCCGGCGAGATCTACTGGTGCGCCGCGGACGTCGGCTGGGTCACGGGGCACAGCTATGTCGTTTATGGCCCGCTGGCCAATGGCGCCACGACAGTGATGTTCGAAGGCGTGCCCAACTATCCCACCCACAGCCGGTTCTGGGAGATCGTCGACCGGCATCAGGTCAACATTTTTTACGGCGCGCCGACCGCGCTGCGCTCGCTGATGCGTGAGGGCGATGCGCCGGTGAAGGCTACCAGCCGTGCCTCGCTGCGGCTGCTTGGCAGTGTCGGCGAGCCGATCAATCCCGAGGCTTGGGAATGGTACTGGCGGGTGGTGGGCGACGAGCGCTGCCCGATCGTCGATACCTGGTGGCAAACCGAAACCGGCGCAGCAATGATCACGCCGCTGCCCGGCGCGACAAACCTCAAGCCGGGCTCAGCTTCCCATCCGATGTTCGCAGTCGTGCCGCAACTGGTCGATGCCGAGGGCGCGGTGCTGGACGGCGCGGCAGAGGGCAATTTGTGCATCACCCAAAGCTGGCCGGGACAGATGCGCTCCGTATGGGGCGATCATGCGCGCTTTTTCCAGACCTATTTCACCACCTATCCGGGCAAATATTTCACCGGCGACGGCTGCCGCCGCGATGAGGACGGCTACTACTGGATCACCGGGCGGGTCGATGATGTGATCAACGTTTCCGGGCACAGAATGGGCACCGCCGAAGTGGAAAGCGCGCTGGTCGCTCATCCCAAAGTGGCCGAAGCCGCAGTGGTGGGCATGCCCCATGAGATCAAGGGGCAGGGCATCTATGCCTATGTCACGCTCAACGCCGGCGAGGCGGAGAGCGCGGCGATGCGCAGCGAGCTGGTCCAATGGGTCCGCCGCGAGATCGGGCCGATTGCGACGCCTGATGTGATCCACTTCGCCCCGGCGCTGCCCAAGACGCGCAGCGGCAAGATCATGCGGCGGATTCTGCGCAAGATCGCGGAAGGCGATGTCTCCAATCTGGGGGATATTTCGACGCTGGCTGATCCTGGCGTGGTGGAAACGCTGGTGGCAACGCGCGGGTAACTCAGGGCTGGGCGGTGATCCGCAGCATGGTGGTATCATATCCCAACGCCTTTGCCCGCGCGATCAGCGCAGCGGTGCGCACCGTGCCCGGAACGGCATCGCGGGCCAGCAGCCACAGGTAGCGGCCAGAGGGCTCACCGACGATTGACCAGCTGTAATCCGCGGCATGATCAAGCACCCAGTAATCGCCATAGAACGGGCCGAAAAAGCTGACCTTGAGCTTGGCATTGCTCACCGGGTCGTCGATTTTGGCGACACCCTTGGCATCGCTTATCCTGCCATCAGGCTTGCGGCAGCGGTTGAGTACCGAAATCTTGCCATCGCTGCGCAGCGCATAGTCTGCCGTCACTCCATCGCAATCCTTCTGGAAGCCTTGCTCATAGCGGGCAATTTCATACCAGCGGCCAAGATAGCGCTGCAACTCGACCGAGCGGGCAGGCTGGGGGACGGCGGCATTGCCCACGGCGTGCTTGGGCCCCAGCGCGGCACAGCCGGCCAAGGTAAGGACAGCAGCAGCAACGCCTGCCCCGGCGATAGAGCGTGAAATTCTTGTCATAATGCAAAAACTCATCGGAGTAAGCCTTGTTCCCTGCTTGAATATGGCGTGGCTTGGCCGATAAGCCAACGGCATGATCGCTCAGACCATTCAGCTCGCGCTTGCTCCAGTGTTCGTGCTGGTGGCGATCGGCAATATCATGAATATCCTGTCCGGACGGCTCGGGCGGGTGGTGGATCGCTCGCGCCATCTGCAGGCCCGGCACAGCGAAACCGAGGGCCAGGAGCATGACCTGCTGGTGCTGGAAATCCGCAATTCGGATCGCCGTATTGCGCTGATCGGGCGGGCTATCCGGATGCTGGTAATCAGTGCGCTGATTATCGGGCTGACCGTAGCGGCGTTGTTCGTCGAGGAAATTGCCGGGCTGAAACTGCAGTTGATCGCCGCCGGGTTGTTCCTGCTCGCGATTGCACTGCTGATGTGGGGCCTGGTGCTGTTCCTGCGCGAAACCCAGCTGGCGATGGCAAGCTTGCGGATTCCCAAGGATTATCTCGAGCTGGAGCGTGAGCTTTAGAGCGTGATGCTCTAGGTAAGTAGCTTGCGCCCCTTGGCCGAAATCGCTTTTTCGATCATCGGCTCGACGAACGACAACATTCCCGGCAGGTTTATGGTGAACACCACCTGGCCCTCTTCGATGTCAATGTCGCCGGTGATCGATTGTCCCATTGCGCTGACCGCCAGTGTCATCCGGTCTTCACTCGGCCAGCTGGTGCTGACATCGGCGCGGTCGGGCAGGAAGTCGACAATCTCATGGCTGCGGCCCTTGATCCGGCGGCGAACTTCGGCCCGGTCGAGATCATGCGGGATGGCAACGCGCATCAGCCAGCCTCGCCTTCGGGTCCGGTGCCGTATTTGTAGTCGAGATAGCGGGTCTTGATCGCCAGATTATCGATCGCGCCCGCGGCCAGCTGGCGGGTGACGCTGTCGATCTCGGTGCTGATCTTGCTCAGGCTTTCGGCCAGTTGCTGATCGGGGGTGCGGCCACCGCTGACCTCGCCGCGCAGATGGCGGGGGATGCTGGTATAGGTGGCAACCAGCTCGGGCAGATGTTCGCCGACCAGCTTGCGCACTTCTACCGCTGCGGGGGCGTTCTGCGTCAAGCCGTCCAACTGTAGCCCCAGCGCATCGAGTTGCAGCCCGATCTGGTCAACCAGCTGGACCGCAGGCGCGGGGAGCGCCGGGCGCTGGCTTTCCAGCCACAGTTCGGTCCGCCCGACCAGCGACTTCACATCGCTGCCAGTCAGCGCGGCGCGGGTGGGGACGCTCAGCCTGGGATAACGCCCGAAAAACGCCACCGCGGCGAAAATCGCCAGTGCCGCAACCATGATGCCGGTAAAGCCAA
Source organism: Novosphingobium sp. (assembly GCA_031383985.1). Lineage (GTDB taxonomy): Bacteria > Pseudomonadota > Alphaproteobacteria > Sphingomonadales > Sphingomonadaceae > Novosphingobium. The sequence continues at coordinate 94,153 of JANNAE010000070.1, forward strand.
TCCCGTCGATGACGATGCCAACGCCGATCGCTGCAATCAGGATCGCGACGATCGCCATGAATATCCGCAGGACTTTGCGCAATGAATGCTCGCGCTTGAGCGCGGCCGAGCGCCGACCGATCGAATTGCGGCGGCCACCCGCACGCTGGTTGTTGAGTGAAGCCCGTGCTTCGGCCAGCGTGCGCTGGCTCATCTGGGCAGGGGTCTGCGCCATCAGCCCTCCAGGCTCAGGAGGCTGGGGGAATCGGCGGTCAATCTAGCCTGCGCCGCGCCTTCGGCCCGGGCGATATAGCCGCGCGATTTCTCGACTTCGCTGGTCAGTGTGGTGACGGTCTGTTTCATCGATTCGAGCGCTTTCACCTTGAAAGTGTCGATATTGTCCATCGTGTCATAGATGTTCTGGAACGCGCGCTGGAGCGTTTCCAGCGGGATTGTGCTGGCGGCGGCCTGCTCATGGATCTTGCCGGTCTGCTCGCGCAGCAAGGTTCCAGTTGAATCGATAATATTAGCGGTGGTCTGGTTGAGCGAGGTGATCTGCTGCAGCACCAGCCGCTGGTTGGTCATCGCCTGGGCAACCGTCACCGCAGTGCGCAGCGCGCCGACCGTGGTAGTGCTGGCCCGGTCAACGCCCTTGACCAGTTCGACATTGTTCTTCTTGACCAGATCGAGCGCAAGGTAACCCTGCACCGTGACGGCCATTTGCGTGAGCAGATCCTGGGTACGCTGGCGGACATAGAACAGCGCAGATTCGCGCAGCGCCTTGGCCTTGGCCGGATCGGTGTGATCGAGATCGCCTGCCTTGTCTTCCAGCTTGGTATCGAGCGTGCGGGAAATATGGATCATCTGTTCAAGGCTGCCCATGGCTTCCCACAGCTTGCCGCGCTCCACGTCGATCGCGGCGTTGTCCATCAGCAGTTCGTCCTTGCCCGAGCTGAGCCGGGCGAGGATCGCCTGGATATGGCCCTGGCTGGAGGTGTAGCTGTCAAAATACTTCTTCAGGCTGTTGCCCATGGGAATGATCCCGAGGATCTTGCGGCCGGTTGACAGCTTGCCCTTCTTGCCAGGATCAAGCTCCTCGACCGTTCGGCGCAGCGCGGCAAGATCAGCGCCGACGCCCGAATCCTTGTCCATCGCCCGGATCGGCCGATCGAGGAACCGGTTCGACATTCCGGCGGCGGTGGCAATTTCCTTGCGGCCCATATTGGTCAGCTGATCGACCCGCTGGCCAAATTCGGGCGAATTGGCATCCTGCGCCACCAGATCGGCGATAAAGGCATCGACTTTGCCTTCGAGCTTCGATTTGTCGCCCGGCGAGACCGGGACCAGCCCGATTGCCTGCTCGGGCGCGATCACCGGCACCGGATCGGGCGCGATCAGCGTGATGGTGGGGGCGGCTGTGTCAGTCGGAATGGAGGCCATGGGTTCTTCCAGATCATGCAATACTGCCGCGCAAGATGGGATGCATTGCGCGCGGTTGCAAGCTGTATTAGCGAGATAAGACAGGGAAGGGTCAGTGGCACCGGGCCAAGCGGTGGTCAGGCCCGGCCGCGGCAGGGCAGTCTTGCGCCCTCAGCTTCCGAACCACCGCGCCAGCCAACTACGCCGGCGCGGCGGGCTACGATGCGTGATTTCGAACAGATAGTTGGCGAGCAGCGTGGCCTGATTGGGGGTCATCATGAAATGGTGCGAATCGACCTCTTTGCGCCCGCTGCGGCGGGTTGACTGGACGGCCTGCAAGCGCAGGTCGATCCGACCGGTAAATTCCGAATGGCTCCAGCCGACGAGTACGCCATAGCTATCGCTATCGAGCTGACCCTGCGCGGTTTCCTGACCCTGTTTTTCACCCATGGTGATGGGATATGCCTGCTGTACCGAAATTCCAAGTGCGATGCGATTCCCGGTTTGGAACAGTTTTCAATTCTAGAGAATGATGCGATAAAGCGGCATCGTATCATTCTCTCTAATTCTTTGTTGTCGCGTGAATTACCGCGAAAAACCGGCTCCCACTTTTTCGCATCACGCTCTAGGCAGCCAGCTGGAACGGCTCGATCTCGCCCGATAGATACAGCTTTTTGGCCTTGGCGCGGCTCAGCTTGCCGCTGCTGGTGCGCGGCAGGGTGCGCGGCGGGACCAGTTCGATCACACAATTCATGCCGGTGATCGAGCGGACCTTGTCGCGGATCTGGTCGTGCAGCTTGCGGCGCTCGGCAGGATCCGACACCCGGCAATGGACCAACACCGCGGGAACTTCCTCGCCAGATTCGGTCTGGACCGAGAAGGCGGCGATGTCGCCCTGGTGGAAGCCGGGCAGCTGTTCCACCGCCCATTCGATATCCTGCGGCCAATGGTTCTTGCCATTGATGATGATCATGTCCTTGGCCCGGCCGACGATGAACAGATAGCCATCGACCAGATAGCCCATGTCACCGGTATCGAGCCAGCCATCGACCAGGCATTCAGCGGTCGCCTCAGGATCGCGGAAATAGCTGTGCATCACGCTGGGGCCTTTGCACCAGACCTTGCCGATGTGGTGATCGGGCATCGCCGAGCCATGCTCGCCGCGGATCTCCAGCGCCATGTCGCGGACCGCCTTGCCGCAATTGACGATCGCGCGGTAGCGGGCCGGGCGTGACAGATCGCGCGGGGATCCGGACAGGCGCTCTTCCTCGACCAGTTCGACCCGGATACCTTCGCCGGGCGGCATTATCGTCACCGCCAGCGTCGCCTCGGCCAGACCGTAGCTGGGCAGGAAGGCGCTCGCCTTGAAACCGGCATCGGCAAAAGCGTTGACGAACCCCTGCATCACATCGGGGCGGATCATGTCGGCCCCATTGCCGGCGATCCGCCAGCGCGACAGATCAAAGCGTTCGGCGACATTGGACTGGCTCGAAATGCGCCGGGCGCAGATGTCATAGCCAAAGGTCGGCGAATAGCTGCAGGATGTGCCGGGATTGCGGCTGATCAGATCGAGCCAGGCCAGCGGACGCCGGGCGAAATCCTCGGTCTTGAGGTAATCGGCCGAAACCTGATTGGCGATCAGCGACAGGAAGCAGCCAACCAGGCCCATGTCGTGATACCACGGCAGCCAGCTGATGCAGCGATCGGATTGGCGAAACTTCATCCCATGCGCGTGGCCGCTCAAATTGTTAAGCAGGGCCTCATGCGTCACCGCCACGCCATGCGGGAAGCGGGTCGAGCCGCTCGAATATTGCAGATAGCAGATGGCATCGGGTTTGGCTTCGGGCAGGGCACAATCGGGATCCGGGCCTTGCGCAAAAACCTCCCAACTGAGCCCTTCGCAGTTCTGGCGCCCGGCGGCGGCACCGGCCATGTCGGCAAGCTCGGCTGGATAGAACAGCACCTTGGGGTCAGAGCTTTGCAGCTGGACCGCCAGCTGGTCGATATAGTTATCCTTGCCGCCAAAGCTGGTCGGCAGCGGCAGCGGCACCGGCCAGGCCCCGGCATAGACCGCACCGCAGAACAGCGCCGCGAACTCGGGGCCGGTTTCGGCGACCAGCGCGATCCGGTCGCCCGGCCGGATACCGTGGGCAATCAGGCGGCGGGCCATGGCCAGCGCATCGGTGCGCAATTCGGAAAAAGGATAGACCCGGGTCAGATTGCCGCGCGGATCATGAAAGTTCAGCCCGCGGAGACCCTGCGCGGCATAATCCAGCGATTCGCCAAATGTGGCAAAATCTGCAAAGCGACGCGGCAGTTTGTCGTCGTTTGGCGTCGGAACCAAGGGTGGGGCTCCGGTCGAAGCCTTTGCGGTCGAAACCAGCGTTGCGGCGTCGGTCATTCTGCGAAAACCCGTCTTTTCAATGGCGAAGCGCTGTTTTCCAGCATCATTCGCTGCGATCATGGGTGCGCAAAAACATTGACTCTTGCGCCCGGGCTTCCCCCATTGCGGCACACTATGGCACGAATAAGGCCAATGCGAACCCAGAACCGCCCCAAACGGCCCCCGCGGCCCCTCGATTCGGCCCGCTTGAACGAGCTGGCGCTGGCCTATGTCGCCCGTTTCGCGACCAGTGCAGCCAAGGTGGAGGACTATCTGAGGCGCAAGCTGCGGGAGCGTGGCTGGGAGGGTGAGGAGGACGCGCCGATCAAGGCGCTGGTCGGGCGTCTGGTTGAAGCGGGCTACGTTGATGACACCGCGTTCGCCCGGGCCAAGAGCGGCAGCCTGCTGCGCCGCGGCTATGGCCAGCGCCGGATCGGCCAGGCGCTGGGGGCGGCCGGGATTGCCGCAGAGGTGCGCGAGGATGTTCGCGCAGGGCAGGGCGCGCAGCGGCTTGCAGCGCTGGCCTTGGCCCGCAAGCGCCGGTTCGGCCCGTTTGGCGAAAAAGCGCAAGACCGGGCGCAGCGCGAAAAGCAGCTTAGTGCCATGCTGCGCGCCGGCCACCCCCTCGACAGTGCGCGTGAATTGGTCAATGCCCCCAGCGTTGCAGCGGCCGAACAATGGGCCGCAGACGCAGAAGAGGACGAATCATGCGGCTAACCCCCCTCGTTGCGGCAAGCTTTGCCTTGATCCTCGGCGGCTGCTCGCCGGGTGCCAGCGATGCCAATCCGGCCTCGACCCAAGCGGCTCCGGCGGTTCATCCGGTCTCCGGGCTGGCAGTTGTGCCGCTGACCGTGACGCACGGCTCAGCGCGGCATGTCTTCCGGGTCGAAGTGGCCGCCAGCACGCCCGAGCAGGCCAGGGGCCTGATGTTCCGCACCGAGATGGGCGCGGTTGAGGGGATGATCTTTCCGATGGATCCGCCCCGGCCCGCCAGCTTCTGGATGAAAAACACCGTGATGTCGCTCGACCTGCTGTTCATCGGGGTCGATGGCCGGATCACCAACATCGCCGCCAACGCGGTGCCCTATTCCGAAGCGCCGCTGTTTTCGGCCGGCCTGGTCAAGGCCGTGCTGGAACTCAATGCGGGCCGCGCAGCGCAGCTGGGAATCGTGGCGGGGGATCGCGTGGAGTGGTAAGCTTGCGCTGGCAGGGTGACTGCGGCTAACGCGCTGGCCATGGGAATCCTCGGCAAGATCTTCACCTGGTGGGACGGCGCCACCATCGGCACCTGGCTCAACAGCAGCGTCACCGGCGAGCAAGTCGGCACCGATGCACAGGGCAATCACTATTATCGCGCCAAACAGCGCAGCGCGGCCGATAGCCCGCTGGGTGGGCGCGAACGCCGCTGGGTGATTTATAACGGCCCCAATGATGCCAGCCGGGTGCCGCCCGAATGGCATGGCTGGCTGCATAACAGCTATGATGCGGTGCCGGAGAGCCACCTTCCTCCCGCGCGGATCTGGGAAGTCGATTATACCCCCAACGCGACCGGCACTGCGCAGGCCTATCGCCCGCAAGGCGCGCTTGAGCGCGGCGGCAAGCGGGCCCGCGCTACCGGTGATTACGAAGCCTGGTCGCCGGATGGCGACAATTTGGCCTGGTCGCCGGATGGCGACAATTTGGTAAAGTCGCCAGAGGACGCCTGACGATGACGCGGGCACTTTGCTTGGCTGGCATACTCGCGCTGTCGGCCTGTTCGGGCGAGCCTGACGATTCGGGTGAAGCGATCGCCACCGAAGTGCCCAAATCGGTGGCCGCCGCGCCGATGGCCAGCGGCGCGGTGGAGAGCGATTTCGGCACTCCGGTGAAAGACCGCGTTGCCACGCTGGGCCTTTTGAACAAGCGCAACAATCTCACTCAGGATCTGACGATGAAGCCGGGCGAAGCGCGCCGGGTTGGCAATGTCATCGTCAAGCTGGCCAGCTGTGAGCGTAGCTTGCCGTGGGAAACGCCGCCCGAGACCGGCGCTTTTGTCCAGGTATTGGTTGAGGAGCGGGCCGAATCGAGCGATCCGCTGACCTGGCGCAAGGTCTTTTCCGGGTGGCTCTACAAGAATTCGCCGTCGCTCAACGTGGTTGAGCATCCCGTCTATGATGTCTGGGTCAAAGACTGCGCGATGAAGTTTCCGGGCGAAGAGGAAGACCCGGTAGCTGCCTCGAGCAGCGCGGCGAAGCCTTCGGGCAAGGCCAGCCCCGCCGCTGCTCCGGCGCCCAAGCCAACGGCCGCGCCGCCCAAGCCCGCGCCATCGCCAAGCGCCGCTCCGCCATCGCCGTCGGTGGGCGTCTGAGCTGCGCGAAGCAGCTCAAGGTAGCGTTTCTGGCTGATTTCCACCGCGCCCAGCGAGGCAAGGTGATCGGTAATGAACTGGCAATCGAGCAGCTGCGCGCCGCCATGGCGCAACGCCGCGACCAACCAGGCCAGCGCAATTTTTGAAGCGTCGGGAACGCAGCTGAACATGCTCTCTCCGCAGAATACCCGGTCAAACCCGACGCCGTAGAGGCCGCCGACCAGCCGGCTCTCTCCCGCTGCACTGGTCTGCCAGCATTCAACCGAATGGGCGTGGCCGGCTTCATGCAGCGCGAGGTAGCTGGCCGCGATCCTCTCACTGATCCAGGTGTCGGCGCTGTCTTGCCGGGGTTGGGCGCAGGCCCTCATCACCGCGGTAAACGCAGAGTTGCAGGTCACTCGCAAGCGTCCGCGGCGCAAGGTGCGGGCAAGCGAGCGGGAACAGCGAAAGCGATCGAGCGGGAGGATCGCGCGCCGCCGCGGCTCGACCCAGAAAATCTCCGGATCGTCGCGGCTGTCGGCCATCGGGAAGATGCCGCTGCGATAGGCCAGCATCAGCATGTCGGGTTCGATGATCGGCAAAGAGGTGGGGGCATGCACGGCAAAACTTGCATGGACCCGTGCGGACCGCTTGTCATCCGCCGAACGAGCCTATAGAGGCACCTCGGCCCGCAGGAGTGTAGCTCAGTTGGTAGAGCATCGGTCTCCAAAACCGAGGGCCGTGGGTTCGAGTCCCTCCACTCCTGCCAGTTTTCCCCGGAAGATCGAAATGTCTCATGGCGGCCGAAATCCGATCCGCGCAGCCTGACAGTCAATTTACCAAGCGGCTGGCTGCGTTGCCCGGCCAGCGCGAGGGGCTGGCGCTGGGCATAGCGCTGGCGCTGCTCGCCTGCCTGCCGGTGCTGCTTGCGACCTACCCCCAAATGGGCGATTATCCCTCGCATCTGGCGCGCTATCACGTGATGCTGGCAGATGGTCAGAACCCGGGGCTAGCCCGTTATTATGGGTTCGAGTGGAAGTGGACCGGCAACCTTGGCGTCGATCTGCTGATCGGGCCGCTGGCCAGACTGATCGGGCTTGAGCCAGCCGGGCGGCTGATCGCGGGGTTGATCCCGGTGCTCACCGGCCTGTCGATCCTCACGGTCGAATGGACGCTGCGCAAGCGGATCGGGGCCGGTTCGCTGCTGGCCTTTGCCTTCATCTGGTCGCCCTCGCTGCTGCTCGGCTTTCTCAATTTTGCGCTGTCGCTGGCACTCGCGCTGTTTGCCTTCGCGGGGTGGGTGCGGCTGGCGCAGTGGCGCTGGCGCTGGGCTCTGTTCATGCCGATCGGCTTGCTGGTGTGGCTGTGCCACGTTTCGGGCTGGGGCGTGCTGGGGCTGCTGGTGTTTGGCTATGAGTGGCAGAAGGGTTGGGAATGGCAGCGCGGCAAGATCTGGCGCGCTTTCCTCGCCCCCTGGCCGCTGACCATGCCGATCCTGCCGATGCTGTTTGGCGCGGGCACCAAGGGGCTGTTTTCCTATGGCGCGCATGTGCTGGTCTACAAGCTGGCGATCTGGCTGAAGGCCATGCGCGATCAATCGGAGCAGCTTGATCTGTTGAGCGCGGCGCTGGTGCTGGTCGTGCTGCTGATCGCACTGGGCCGCAAGCGGATCGACGGACGGCTGGGCTGGGCCGCGCTACTTTTGCTGCTCGGCTCGCTCGCCGTGCCGCGGCAGATTGTTGGCGGAGATTATGCCGATTACCGATTGATTTCGGCCGGGCTGCTGGTCGCGTGCCTTGCGATCGACTGGCCGCTGCCGCGCTGGGTGCTTTATCTGGCCCCGGCGCTGTTCCTGGGCCGGCTGGCCATCACTACCGAGGGCTGGCGGGCCGGCTCACGCGACACCGCCGAGCTGCTTGCGGCGCTCGATCATGTTCCCCAGGGTGCGCGGATCGCCAGCGCGGTCGCGTCGGATCAGTCGGTCTGGGCCTTCAACACCTTTGAGCATATCGGCAGTTATGCGGTGGTGCGCCGCGATGCGCTGGTCAACTCGAACTTTGCGGTTCCGCGGGTCCATATGTTGATCATGCGGGACGGCGGGCCAAACTTCATCGATGCCTCGCAGCGAATCAAGTTCCGGCCCGGCGAGCCGATTGACCTCAGCCAGTATCAGCCGGCCCGGCAGGCTGATTACCTCTGGTATGTCGGTCCTCCCGAGCCGAGCCGGTTGCCGCCTGGCGCGGTCGTGATCTGGCGCAGCAGGGATGGCTTGCTCGCACGGCTTGCAAAAGCGCCGGACCCTAGCTAAACGCGCCTCTGTCTTCCGACATCGGAGAATCGCTGCCCCTCCCGGATCACCCTTTTGAACAGGGAGCCGGGGCGGCGCGGATCCTGTGGCGAAAGGCATGATGCAATTTTTGAACGGATGAGCAGGGCAGCCATGGCCAAGATCAGTCCAGGCGAATTCATGCGCCAGGTACAGGCGGAAGCACGCAAAGTCGTGTGGCCGACCCGTCAGGAAACCACCACGACCGCCATTTTCGTGGGGGTGATGATGGTGATACTGGCGATATTCTTCCTGGGCATCGATACGCTGTTCGGCGCGGTCGTTAGTTGGCTGCTGTCGCTGGCCTGAGCACGGGAATTACGGAAAAAATCATGGCTCGCTGGTATATCATCCACGCCTACTCGGGTTTCGAGAACAAGGTCCGCGATTCGATCCTGTCGGAAGCGGATCGCATGGGCTTGTCGCAGCTGGTCGAGGCGGTCGAAGTGCCGACCGAGACGATCACCGAGGTCAAGCGCGGCAAGAAGGTCCAGACCGAACGCAAGTTCATGCCGGGCTATGTCCTGGCCAAGCTGGGGCTGACCGACGACGTTTATCACCTCGTCAAGAACACCCCCAAGGTCACCGGTTTCCTTGGCCCCAACGGCAAGCCGCAACCGATTTCCGAGCGTGAGGCCGCCCGCTATTTCGGGGCCCGCGATCAGGCTGCCGCCGAACCCAAGCATCAGATTTCGGTCGATTACGAGATCGGCGATGTGGTCAAGGTGCTCGACGGTCCCTTCGCCAGCTTTACCGGCGTGGTCGAAGAACTCGATTTCGACAAGAACCGCGTCAAGGTGGCGGTGTCGATCTTCGGGCGCGCCACCCCGGTCGAACTCGATTTCGAGCATGTCGAACTGGTGAAATAGAATTCGGGCCGCTAGCGGCCGGAAAACGCTCCTTCGGGAGCAACCGTGCGGGAGGTGCAATTGCACTGTTTGACCGCTCACTCTGCGGGGCAAATCGCCCCAATAGGAAGAAAGGAGGCCCATCGTGGCCAAGAAGATTGAAGGCTATATCAAGCTGCAGGTGCCCTCGGGCTCTGCCAACCCGTCACCGCCGATCGGGCCGGCGCTGGGCCAGCGCGGCGTGAACATCATGGAATTCTGCAAGCAGTTCAACGCTGCCACGCAGGAAATGGAAAAGGGCATTCCGCTCCCCACCGTGATCACCGTCTTTGCCGATCGCAGCTTCACATTCGTCACCAAAACGCCGCCGGCAAGCTATCTGATCAAGAAGGCTGCCGGCCTCAAGTCAGGTTCGAAAGAGCCGGGCAAGATTTCGGCGGGAACGATCCTGCGCTCGCAGCTGAGCGAAATCGCCCAGACCAAGATGGCCGATCTCAATGCCAACAACATCGAGGCGGCAACCAAGATCATCGAAGGCTCCGCGCGCGCGATGGGCCTCGAAGTGCTGGAGGGCTGAGATCATGATCAATCAGAACAAGAAGCAGAAGTCGCTGGCCGCCAAGCTCGGTGACAACCAGAAGCTCTATGGCGTGAGTGAAGCGTTGCAGTTGCTGCGCGACCTCAAGACCACCAAATTCGATGAAACCGTCGAAGTTGCGCTCAACCTGGGCGTCGATCCGCGCCACGCGGACCAGATGGTCCGCGGCATGGTGACGCTGCCTTCGGGCACCGGCAAGGACATCAAGGTTGCGGTGTTTGCCCGCGGCGACAAGGCCGAAGCGGCACTCGCCGCCGGAGCCGACAAGGTTGGCGCCGAAGACCTGCTGGAAGACATGCAGGCCGGAAACCTCGACTATGGCCGCGTGATCGCGACGCCCGACATGATGGGCATCGTCGGCCGCCTCGGCAAGGTTCTGGGTCCCAAGGGCCTGATGCCGAACCCGAAGCTGGGCACCGTCACGCCTAACGTCGCCGAAGCGGTCAAGGCAGCCAAGGGCGGCCAGATCGAATTCCGCGTCGAAAAGGCCGGGATCATCCACGCCGGGATCGGCAAGATGAGCTTCTCCGACGACGCGATCCGCGCCAACTTCGATGCCTTCGTCGATGCCATCCTCAAGGCCAAGCCGGCCGGCGCCAAGGGCAAGTACCTGCAGAAGATCGGCCTCAGCTCGTCAATGGGCCCGGGCCTCAAGATCGACGTAGCGCAAGTCCACGGCGGCTAGAGCACGATGCGATAAAGCTGAATCGCATCATGCTCTAATTCTTTGTTGTCGCGTGATTTACAACGAAAAACCGGTTCCCACTTTTTCGCATCACGCTCTAAGCTTCGGCGCCAGACAAATAAAACGGCCGGGAGGGGAAACCCTCCCGGCCGTTTTTATATCCGGCGCGTGATCGCCCTTGCGGCGTGGTCTGAACCGGTCAGGCCTACGATGCGTTCAATTCAAGCGATTCGGGCGGCAAACTGATCCCGGCTTCGCCATTGCCGAGCCAGACCAGCTTGCCTTCGATGGGCTCAAACCCGTCAAACTCGATCGACAGATTTGCCCCGATATTGTCCCACAGCTCGGCCTTTATCCGGAGGCCGCTGTTGGACACGTCCTCGATCTTCGCCGGGTTTCCCCGGATCAACAGAGTCATCTGGCTGGTCGTTGTCATATCGTTGTAGCGCGGCTCGTGCCGGTGGTTGCTCTTGCGGGCGATGGCGCGGTTGATCGAGCCGAGCATACCGGTGCGGGTTGGCTGCTTGCCGTGTTTGAGCGGCGAGAGGTCCGAGCCAGTGACGCCGCGGATGATCTGTTCACGGCGCGATAGCAGCGGATCAAGCGGGACGACATTGTCGGGCGCGGCCGGCCGCTCCTCATAGCTGGACTCGTGGGAGCGGGCCGCAGGTTCGAACCGCAACGCCACGGCGGGATGCAATGGCCGTTCGAATTCGATCCCGGCGACCGAACCGTTGGTCCAGGCGATCCTGCCGCACAAGCTTTCCAGCCCGGTCAATTTGACCCAGATCTGATTGCCGGTAACCGGCGAGCTGGTGCTGGCAATCCGGACACCATTGGCGGAAAAGTCCCTGATTTCGGCAGATACCGCGGTGCGGGCGCGCTCGCGGACGGTGCAGGCCATCTCCAGGGCGTTGCGCCTTGTGTGGCGCTTTTCATGGAAGTCGGGATTGCACTTGATATCTATGCCCATGCCAAATTATCCTGTTCAGCTGTCGGTAGCGGTGACTCTACTGGGGGAATACCCCCGTGCTTGCGGATAAACGCCGCCGGCCTGCACTGTGCAATCGCTGAGAATCCGCTGTGCCGTTTTGAACTTCGCGGGAGTGGAAAGCTTAACTGGTTACCGGTCGGCGTCAGAAACCGGCAAGTTGGCGCTGGTATAGCATTCTACCACGGCGCTGACCGGCCGCCCGTCCTGCAACCGCAACAGCGCGCGCTGCATCAGGATGGTGTCCGCCGGGCAATCGGCAGTGCGGCCCTGCTCGCTCGCCAGCAGCTCGCGGGTAAAGCCCAACGGGGCAATGACCCGGCCAAACGGCGCTTCGGTGGTATCGAGCGCGTGGTTCATTGCTGCGCTCAGCCGATCGGGCAGGTACCAGTTTTGGGCGACCGACAGCACGGCCTCGCCGCAGGTCAGGCGAACATGGCGATAAGCGATCCGTTCGGCTGGGCCAGGCTGGAGCAGATCGAGGATCGCGGACGGCGTCGGCGGAGCTTCGGTCTTCAGCCGCTGGGCGATGATCGCGGGCGGATTGGCGATGCCCCGGACCCGGCACCAGCTGGTCAGCGCCGCAGTCGCACTGTGCTCGCTGGCGAGGACGCGCTCAAAGTCTGTGAGCCCCATCGCGTCGGGTGTCGTGCAGGCAGAAAGCGTTGCCACGGCCATAATTCCCGTCAATGCCTTCAAATTCCGCCTGCCACAGCCGGGCGGCCCAACGCTTCAAGTCCGGTGCTGAGCGCGCTGGCACAGGCTTCAAGCGTTGCTTCATCGGTGGAACGGATCACGAAATTTGCCCCGACCTTGCCCTCGCGGAAGAACGGATAGCTGCCGATCTGGCAGCCTTCAAAGGCCTGTTCGGTGACGCGCAGCAGCGTGGCCACCTCGCTTTCAACTGCCCAGCAACCAATCGTTTCCGACAGCAGCGGCAGGCCGCCTTCGAGCGTGCCGGTCAGCGCATCGAGCATCCCGGCCGTGATGCTGGGGACCCCGGCCATTAGGAAAACGTTGCCCACCTGGATGCCCGGTGCGCCCGACATGCGGTTGGGGATCAGTTCAGCTCCGGCAGGCACGCGGGCCATCCGCAGGCGGGGCTCGTTCAGCCCGCCCCGCGTTTCGTAATAACGCTCGAGGATGGCGCGGGCTTCGGGGTGGATGACTACTGCAACCCCCAGCGCCTCGGCCACCGCATCCACCGTGATATCATCGTGAGTCGGGCCGATTCCGCCGGTGGTAAACAGGTAGTCGTTGCGAACGCGCAGCGTGTTCACCGCCTCGACAATTGCGGGCGTATCATCGGCCACGACCCGCACTTCGCGCAGGCGGATGCCCTGCACCCCCAGCCAGCTGGCGACCTGGGCGATGTTCTTGTCGTGAGTCCGGCCCGAGAGAATTTCGTCGCCGACCACGATCAGCGCGGCGGTGTAGATGCGGGTGGGATCGGTCATAGCCCGCTCGCTAACCGAATTGTCGCGGGTGCGCTACTCTGCCGGTTCCAGAATTTCTTCCGCGACCACCGTTCCGGCTGTGGCTTTGCCAAACTTCAGTCGGCCATCGTCAATCGGCGCGGTTTTCAGATCCGTGCGGTCCTTGCGATAGTCCTGATTGAGCCGCCACGGCAATCCGACCGCGCTCTTGGGCATGATATGCTTGCCGCGCTGGATGTATCCGGATGAGAAATCGAACAGATCTTCCTCTACCAGCCCGTGATCTTCGGGCAGGTAAGGGGTAGCGCTCTGTGCACCGACCTGATCCATCTGGTTCAAAACCTTGCAGACGAATTCAGAATTGAGGTCGGCGCGCAGCGTCCAGCTGGCGTTGAGGTAGCCGAACACGGCGGACAGGTTTGGCACATTCGAGAACATCGCGCCCTTGTAGTAGAAGTGCTGCGACCAATCGATGGCCACGCCTTCCATGCTGATCGCGATCTTGCCCGCGATCGCCAGCCTGAGCCCGGTGGCGGTGATGATGATATCGGCATCGAGGTGTTTGCCGGACTTTAGCTGAATGCCGGTGGCGTCGATCCGTTCGATGTGATCGGTTACGACATCGGCCTTGCCGCCCTTGATCGCCTCGAACAGGTCGCCATCGGGGACCAGGCACAAGCGCTGCTCCCACGGGTTGTAAGGAGGGGTGAAGGCCACCGGATCGTATTTGTCGCCCAGCGCCTTGCGGGTCCGCTTGGTCAGCTCTTTCTTGAGCCTTTCGGGCTTGGTGCGGGCCAGCTTGAAGACATAATCCTGCATCCAGATATTCTTCTTGCGGGTGATCGCATAGGCCAGTTTTTCGGGCAGCAGCCTGCGCAGAAAATTGGCCAGGGCATCCTTTGCAGGGCGCGAGCCGTACCAGGTGGGGGTCCGCTGGAGCATGGTCACATGCGCGGCCTGATCCGCCATCGCCGGAACCATGGTAACCGCAGTCGCGCCCGAACCGATGATGACCACGCGCTTGCCGCGATAGTCGAGATCCGTGGGCCAGAACTGGGGATGGATGATCAGGCCCGCGAAGTCCTCGCGACCGGGAATCCGGGCGTCATAGGGATCGTCGAAATCGTAATATCCCGAACCCAGATAGAGCCAGCCGGCCTGCATGGTGCTGCGGTTTCCGGCGCCATCTTCCAGCACCACCTGCCACTGGGCGCTATCGCCGTGCCAATCGGCCGAGATGACCTTGTAGCCCATCCGCATATTCGGGCGGATGCCGCGCTCATCGACGATGCGGTTCAGGTAATCGAGGATTGCCGGGCCGTCGGCGATCGATTTTTCATGGGTCCATGGTTCAAAGATAAAGCCCAGCGTGTGCATGTCGCTGTCCGAACGGACGCCGGGATAGCGGAACAGATCCCAGGTCCCGCCCAGATCGGCACGGCGATCGACTACCGCATAGGTCTTGCCCGGACACGTCATTTCCAGATGCGCGGCCATACCGATGCCCGAAAGCCCCGCCCCGACGATCAGCACGTCAACAGCATCGCTCATTGTACTATGGGCGTTCATCGCTCGCTCTCCATTCGGTTATTGACAAGAGTGTAAGCTAACTCGGTTTCGATTGCCAGCATCTTTGCGGTTTGGCACTGCAATGCAATGCCAATCATTGCCGCACGCCGTTATGCCGCCGGGAAACGATCCGATCATTCGCTGGCCGTGGAGGGCGCGCCGCGCGAACCGCTTCCAGACCATCATTTTGACTGGATCGGGCTTGCCTCACCCACTGTGGAGGAGATGGAACTGGTTCGCCGCCAATTCGGCCTGCATTCGCTCGCGGTGGAAGATGCGCTCAACCCCTCGCAGATGCCCAAGGTGGAGGTCTATGGCCACCAGCTGTTCATCGTCGCGCGGACCGCCGCGATGGAGGAGGGTGAGAATATCGCCTATGGCCAGACTGCGATATTCCTCGGCCGTGATTTCATCGTCAGCGTCCGGTTCGGTTCGACCCGGGCGCATCACGCCCTGCGCCAGCGACTCGAACTCGATGCCGAGCGACTGTCCGAAGGGCCGGACTATGTCGCCCATGCGATCCTTGATTTCATCGTCGATGGCTACCAGCCGATCATGGAGAAGCTCGAAGTGTCGGTCCAGGTGATGGAGGAACGCGCGATCGATGTGTTTCCCGAGCAGTCGACCATAAGGCGCATCTTCCGTCAGCGCCGCCAGCTGCGCCGGTTCCACCGGATCATCGGCCCGATGGAGGAAGTGTGCGAGCGGCTGACTGCGACCGAACTTCCGGTGATCGATCCCGCCGCACGCATCTGGTTCCGCGATGTGCTCGATCATGTCCGCCGGACCATGGCGCGGATGGAAGGCCTCAAGGAAACGCTGGCGAGCATTGTCGAGACTGCCAGCCTGCTCGAAGTCCACCGCCAGGGTGTGATGACCCGGCAGCTCGCCTCCTGGGCCGCGATCCTGGCCGTACCAACCGCGATTGCCGGGATTTACGGGATGAATTTCAAATTCATGCCCGAGCTGGAATGGCGCTATGGCTATTTCATCCTGCTGGGGGTGATCGCTTCGATCTGCGGCGGATTGTGGCTGCGGTTCCGCAAGATCGGCTGGCTGTAAACCTCATTCGGGCATCACGATAAATTGCTCCCACCGTCCGGTCTCGCCCGGTTCGGCATAGGTGCTTAGGATCAGCCGCTTCGCGCCATAGCTCAGGCGGAAGCTGCGGTTGACGAAGCCGCCGCGCAACCGCGGACTGCCAAGCGGTGCAATTGCGGTAACCGGGCCAAGTTTGCTCAGGCTGGCGCTGTAATCGCTCAGCGTTTCGGGCTTGAAATAATACTGCGCGTTCTGGGTGAAGCGAGCGGAATCAAGCTTGCCCAGTGTGATGGCGTCAAGCGTGGCGCGGGCGTCTGCTGTCCGTGCCGCTTCGCCGGTATTGGTTTGGCCGGATTTGGGTAGCACGATCTCGGCGATCCTGCGGGTCAGCGAACCCTGAACCCCGGCGAAATCGGCATTGGTCAGCACCACGATTGCGGCGCGGTCATCCACCCAGATAGTGTTTTGCGAGAGGAACCCGACCGATTCGCCGCCATGATTGATCAGCCAGCGCCCGCCGACAAGCTGCTTCCTTACCCCCAGCCCATAGCCATCGCTGGTTCCGTCAGCCAGGCGGACTGGGGTTTCCATCATCTCCCAATCTTCCTTGGAGAGCAGGGTCCGCTCGATCCGGGCGATGTTCCATTCGGCCAGCTCTGCCGCGGTCATCGACAGCTCGCCTGCGGCCCACAGCCAGCCCTTGGCCGCCGGGGCGGCAACGCGGACCGGGCCGAGTGCGTTGCGATGATAGCCTTGCGGAAACGCGGTGCCATTGGTCTCGTCAACCGGTCGCGGTTTGATCCCGAGCGGCCTGAAAAGCCGGGCCTCAAACTGATCCCACAGCGGCGCATCCCCGGCCTTTTCGGCGATCATCCCCGCTACGACATAGCCGGTATTGGAATATTGCCAGCGGGTGCCGGGTTCATAATCGAGCGGCTTTTTGGCCCAGCGATCGATGATCCCTTGCGGGGTTGTCGGTTTTTCCATCGCCGGGAAGCTGTAATCCTGCGGCCAATAGTCCTGCAGTCCCGAGGTATGGCTCAGCAGTTGCCGAATCGTGATCCTGTCACCGCCGCTGATCTGGGGAAGCCATTTGGCAACCGGGTCACTCAGCGAAAGTTTGCCGTCATCCTCGAGCAACAGCAGCAGTGCGGCCAGGAACTGCTTCGAATTGGAGGCAATCTGATAGGGCAGGTCGGTTCGGGTCACCGCGATGGTGTCGGATGCCTTGCCCCACGCCTGGTCGAGCACCAGCCGCCCATCGCGGACCACTGCGATCTGGGCGGAGGGCACGCCGCTGGCGGCCAGCTCTTCGCGAACCGCCGTGTCGATCGCAGCGGCCTCGGCAGCGGAGAGATCCTGAGCCTGGGCTGCGGATGGCTCCTGGGCGAGGGAAGTCAGGGCGAATGCGGCAAGCGCGAACAGAATGCGGTTCATGGCGATCAGGCTAGCCGCTTGTTCCCACTAATCAAGCTATGGTTATGCGGGTGGGCGCTCCGGACTACAGTGCCCGCGCGCGGCTATTGCCGTGTAACCACGACCTGGAGGAATTGCGGCTTGCTCTTCGCCTCATCGGTTCCCAGCACCAGCGGATAGCTTCCCTGCGGCAGAGCGGTAAGCGGCATCCCCGCTGCGGCCAGCGCATAGGGTGACACGCGGTGGCGCGTGCACAGCCCGCCCGCCCCATCGTTGACCAACGGCGTCTCAAACTCGACCGCGATGGAGGCGTCTTGCGAGCGGCTGACAACACAGACCGCCAGCTGGCCGCTGCCCAGATCGAGCACCAGTCCGGTTCCGTCCGGAACCCCGACCAGTCCTTCAAACCGCGCGCCGGTAGTGGACAGATCACGCATCACCACCTCGTAGCGATGATCCTCGTGGATCAGGCCGACCCGGCGGAATACCGAGCGCCGTTCGCGCCGATGTTTGATCGGTCCATTCGGCTCGATCTTCAATTCGCCCGAACCCATCAAAGTTTCGAGCTCTTCGACCCGCAAGGCCTTGGAATAAATCCAGCCCTGGATGAATTTCGCTCCCTTCGAGCAGACCAGATTGAACTGATCGAATGCCTCGACGCCTTCGACGGTGGTTTCCATCCCCAACGCATCGGACAGGCCGATGATCGCGGCAATGATCTTGGCGCTGTTCTGATCGTTCTGGGTGCAGCTATCGACGAAACTCTTGTCGACCTTGAGCTTGTCGAACGGCGCTGAGCGCAGATAGCTGAGCGAGGAATAGCCGGTTCCGAAATCATCGAGTGCCAAGCGGACGCCCAGCAGCTTGAGCAGCTTGAAGGTCTCGTCAGTGGCGTCGCTGTCGCCCATGAACACGCTCTCGGTCAGCTCCAGCTCGAGCCGGTCCGGCTCCAGCCCCGAGGCGGCCAGCGCATTGGTGACGATGGCTAAAAAGCCGGGACTGGTGAATTGCTTGGCCGAAACATTGACCGCAACCCGCACCGAAGCCGGCCAACGCGTGGCATCCTGGCACGCCCGGCGCAGAGCCCATTCGCCCAGCTGATTGATAAGGTTGGATTCCTCGGCAATCGGAATGAACAAACCGGGGCTGACATCGCCGCGTTCGGGATGCGACCAGCGCATCAGCCCTTCAAAGCCGACGATTATGTGATCTGCCACGCGCACCACCGGTTGGTAATGCAATTCCAGTTCTTCATTGGTTAGAGCTTGGAGCAAGTCCTCTTCGAGCAGGCGGCGTTCTTCCGCCTCGTCCTTGAGGTCGGCGGAGTAGAAGCGGAACTGACCACGGCCGCCATTCTTGGCGGAATAGAGCGCCAGATCCGAGCTATGGATGAGGTCGTCCCTCTCGACGCCGTCATAGGGCGCTACCGCAATCCCGACCGAGGCGCCGATGATCGCCCGCTTGTCGTCGATCAGATAGGGCTGCGAGAGCAGCTGGATGACCTTGCCGGCCAGTTCGCCCAGCTTGCCGCGGTCATCGATGTCGGGCAGAATTACCTGGAACTCGTCACCGCCCAGCCGGCCGATTTCGCCGCGATCACCGATCAGGCGGGTGAGCCGCTCGGCAACCTGCTTGAGCAGATCGTCGCCGGCCTGATGGCCCAGCGTATCATTAACCTGCTTGAACCGGTCGAGATCGAGCATCATCAAGGCGCAGCTGCGCTTGGCGGCGCGAAACGCGGTCAGGATCGATTCAAGCCGCCGGTTGAGGCGGTAGCGATTGGCCAGACCGGTCAGCGAATCATATTCTGCCAGCCGCGAATCTTCGAGCTTGCGCTCATACTCAACCGTGATGTCCTTGGCGCTGCCCCGGTATCCCTGAAATTTGCCGGCCTTATCAAATTTGGGATGGCCAGAGATCGACCACCAGGTCTGGCGACCTTCCTGCAAGGATTTCCCGAGCGTCAGCCGGACCGTCAGATCGGTGATCTTGTTGCGGGCGCTGAGCTGGAAATTGAGCGGTCGTCCCGAGCGGTCATCCGGGTCGTCGGGATCGGTTTCAAACAGGGAAACCAGCGGCTTGGCGAGCAACTCTTCGATTGAGCGCTCGAGCTTTTCAACCGCATTTTCTGAAATATAGATCAGCCGCGCTTCGGCGTCAGTGGCCCATAGCCAGCCGATCCCGGCGCGTTCGAAATCGTCCAGAACTTCAAGACGGCGGCTCGTATCGGCAGGCGTAATAACGGCGACATCGCCGTAAACCGCAGCAGCAGCAGGTTGCACGCCGGAAAGCCCGGAAAAGCCCTTGAAAAGTCTGCCGACTGCCATTGCCCCTTAACTCTCACAACCTTGAAGGAGAATCCCCATGAACGAGAAATTTGTCTAAACCAGTTTGGTTTACAGATCGCTAATTTCCGAAGGCAGAGGACCGCAGGAACAACGTGCGCGCTTCAGGCCTGAGCGATAACACCGAACAGGTCATGGGCATCGGCATCTTCGATCAGCACATCGACGATAGTGCCCGGGACGAGCCCGGCAGGAACATTGCGTAAGAACACATTGCCGTCGATCTCGGGCGCATCGGCCTGCGACCGCGCGGTGGCGCCGACATCGCCGTCTTCGTCGGCCTCGCCCACCTCATCGACGATCACCGGGAGCACGCGCCCGATCTTGGCGCCCAGCTTGGCGGCGCTGATCGCTGCGGTTTTTTCCATCAGCCGCTGGTAGCGCTCTTCCTTGAGCTCTTCGGGCACCGGGCCTGGCAAATCATTGGCAGCAGCACCGGCCACCGGCTCGAAGCGGAATGCGCCGACCCGGTCGAGCTGGGCTTCATCGAGCCAGTCGAGCAGATATTGGAAATCCGCCTCGCTCTCACCCGGGAAGCCGACCACAAAGCTGGAGCGCACCGCAATGTCGGGGCAGATTTCGCGCCATGATTTCAGCCGTTCCAGCACTTTGGCCTCATTGGCCGGGCGCTTCATTGCCCGCAGCACCGATGGGCTGGCGTGCTGGAACGGAATGTCGAGATAGGGCGTAAGCAGACCCTCGGCCATCAGCGGGATCACCGCATCGACGTGCGGGTAAGGATAAACATAATGCAGCCGCACCCACGGCGCGGTGCCTTCGGGGGTGCGCAATCCGCCCAGCTCGCGCGCCAGGTCGGTCATATGGGCGCGAACCTGCCGGCCCTTCCATTCGCGGCTGTCATGCCGGGTATCGACCCCGTAGGCCGAGGTATCCTGGCTGATCACCAGCAGTTCGCGGGTGCCAGCCGCAACCAGCTTCTCGGCCTCGCGCAGCACGGCATCGATGCGCCGACTGACGAGTTTGCCGCGCAATTGCGGGATGATGCAGAAGGCGCAGGAATGGTTGCAGCCTTCTGAAATCTTGAGATAGCTGTAGTGGCGCGGGGTCAGTTTGATGTCGGCCATATCCGCGTAATTTTGCGGGATAAGATCGACGTATGGCCCTTGGCCGGGCGGGGCGGCTTCGTGCACCGCTTCAACCACCGCCTCATACTGATGCGCGCCAGTCACTGCGAGCACGGCGGGGAATTTCGCCCGGATCAGCTCTGCCTCGCTGCCCATGCAGCCGGTGACGATGACCCGGCCGTTTTCGGCAATCGCCTCGCCAATCGCGGCCAGACTTTCTTCCTTGGCCGAATCGAGGAAACCGCAGGTGTTGACCAGCACCACATCGGCCCCGGCATAATCGGCGCTCATCGCATAGCCATCGGCGCGCAGCCGCGTAAGGATACGTTCGCTGTCGACTAGCGCCTTGGGGCAACCCAGGCTGACCATGCCGATCTTGCGTTGTGCGGGAATCTCTAATGCCATGGCGGGGGCGCATAGGCGCAATTGTCGCCCGCGTCACCTGCGCCGTTGCAGCGCGGTGGATCGCCGCACCACAAGGCCATGTCGCCGTATTCGCGGGACGGCGACTTGGCAAATCCGGCTGTATCACTCTACATTCCGGTCAAAGGAGCGTTTTACACGATGGGATCGGTAAACTGGTTGGGCGTTTTGGTAGCAGCCTTGGCTGCGCTGGCGCTGGAGCGGCTGTGGTACGGCCCGCTGTTTGGCAGGATAAAAGCCGCCACCACCGGCCCGCGCTCGCTAGCGCATGGCATTCCTGTGGCGCAGATCGCCGTCACATTTGTGCTGCTGCTGATTTCGGCGACAATGCTGGGGCATATGTTCGCCCGGGTAGGCGGCGCGACGCTGGAACAAAAGCCGTGGCTCTATTTCATGATGTCGGGCGGAGTGGCGGTGACTTTCCTTGTCCCGGCGCTGTGGATCACGCTGGGCCACCAGCGCGCCTTGCTCGAAGCGTCCATCACCCACGCGGCCTTTTGGATATGCGCCTATCTGGTGATGGGCACGACGTTCTGGCTGATGGCCTAATCGCCTGAGCGAGGCGGCAGCACCGCCACCGGGTCCAGCGCCGCGCGGTTGTGGCGCACTTCGAAGTGCAGCTGGTCGGCGCGGGCAATGCCGCTGTGGCCGACCAGGCCGACCCGTTCCCCGGCTTTGACCCGATCACCATTCCTGACCGTGATCCGGCTGAGGAAGGCATAGGTGGTGGTCCAGCGCCCGCCGTGATGGACGATCACGGTATTGCCATATTCGCGCGGGCCGGCCTCGGCATAGATCACGCGCCCTGCGGCGCTGGCACGGACGGCAGTGCCTTCCTCGGCAGCGATGTCGATCCCGTCGTGATAGTTAGCCTTGCCGCGCGGGGCGAAACCCCTGCGGATCGCACCCTGCACCGGCCAGGCGAGTTTGACCGGCGGGGCATCGGCGGCAGGCGGCGCGCCGGGCGACGGCGTGGCTGGTGGGGACGGGGTGGTAGTTGGGCTGGCCACTATGGTCGTCTTGCTGACGGTCGGGATCGCCAGTTTCTGCCCAGTCCGCAGCGAAGCCTTGGGATCAAGCCCGTTAGCGACGGCGATCACGCCCCACGGCACACCATATTCAAGCGCAATGCCAAAGCCGGTATCGCCCGGTTTGACTTCATGGCTGCGGCGGCGCGGGATGATCAGCCTTTGCCCGGCGCGCAGGATGAATGGCTCTTTCAGCCCATTGGCCTCGATAATCAGGATCCGCGGCACTTCGGCGCGGGCCGCTATTCCGCCCAATGTCTCGCCGGGCTTGACCCGGTGTTCGGTCTCGGTCTTGAGGTCTGCATCCTGCGCGGCCAGCGGCGCGGCGGACAGCACCGCCAGCGCGCCCAAAAGGAGCAGTGTGCATTTCATCCCGCCAGTTCCCTCATCCAAACCGTCCGGCCAGTTCCGCCAGCGAGGCGTCATGCGTGAGATCAAGCTGCAAGGGGGTTACCGAGATGTAGCCATCGGCAATCGCCTCCAGATCGGTCGCATGGCCGGGGGTATGCTCGATCCCGTGCAGGCCGAACCAGAAATAGCGGTAACCGCGCGGGTCGATGCCCTCAACCACCGATCCGCGGGCATAATCGTGGAAGCCCTGGCGGACCACGCGAATACCCTGGATTTCCTCGGGCAGCAGCGCCGGGAAATTGACATTGACCAGCGTTCGCGGTGGCAGCGGCACATCGAGCAGCGGGGCCAGCACCTTTGCCCCCCATTCCCGCGCTGCTGCAAACGGGACGTTATCACCCATCCCTTCCATCGCATAGACCTGGCTCAGCGCGATCGAGCGGATCCCCGCCAGCGCGCCTTCGATCGCCGCTGAGACGGTGCCCGAATAGGTCACATCATCGCCCAGATTGGCCCCGCGGTTGACCCCTGAAAGGATCACATCGGGCGGCGAAGGCATCACCGTTCGCAGCGCCATCATCACCGAATCGGTGGGGGTGCCCGACACCGACCAGCGCCGCTCGCTATGCTGGCGCAGCCGAACGGGGCGCGACAGAGTCAGCGAATGGCCTGCACCCGATTGCTCCTCGTCCGGAGCGACGATCCAGATATCGTCGCTGAACTGACGGGCCAGCGCCTCGAGGATATCGAGGCCGGGGGCGTGGATGCCATCATCGTTGGTGAGCAGGATACGCATCAGTACATCGGCACCAGCTTGGTCACACCGCCCATATAGGGGTGCAACACTTCCGGAACCTGGACGGTGCCATCTTCTTGCTGATAGTTCTCAAGAATCGCAACCAAAGTCCGGCCTACTGCCAGCCCCGACCCGTTGAGGGTATGGACGAATTCGTTGCTTTTCGCGCCCTCGGGCCGGTACCGCGTATTCATCCGCCGCGCCTGAAAATCACCGCAGTTGGAAATCGAGGAAATCTCGCGGTAGGCATTCTGCCCCGGCAGCCAGACCTCGAGATCGAAGGTTTTCCGCGCGGTGAATCCCATGTCGCCAGCGCAAAGCAGCAGCTTGCGATAGGGCAGTTCCAGCGCCTCGAGGATCGATTCGGCGGCCTTGACCATCCGCTCATGCTCGGCCGGCGAATCCTCCGGACGGCAGATGCTGACCAGCTCGACCTTCTCGAACTGGTGCTGGCGGATATAGCCCCGCGTATCCTTGCCCGCCGCCCCCGCTTCGGAGCGGAAGCAGGGGGTGAGGGCGGTGAGACGGATTGGCAGCGCGGCATTGTCTAGGATTTGCTCGCGGACCGAATTGGTCAGGCTGACCTCGGCGGTGGGGATCAGCCAGCGGCGTGTTGGTGGATTTGGGAAGCTATCCCAAACCCCTTCTTCCAATAGAGCCGCTGCGTTCGCGACTTTCTGCCCATTCTCTGCGAGCTTAGCCTGATAGGCCTGCCATTTAAAGTCCATGTATTCTTGTGGGTCCAACGAAATGTCCGTCGAGAACAAATCGTCAGCGAACTTGGGAAACTGCCCGGTGCCGAACACCGCGTCGTCTTTCACTAGTAGCGGTGGGGCGCACTCTGTGTAGGCGTTTGTGCCAGTCTGGTGATCGAGCATGAACTGACCCAGCGCCCGCTGCAACCGCGCCATTTGGCCGCGTAAGAAAGTGAATCGCGAACCCGAGATCAGTGCACCGGTTTCAAAATCAAGTCCAAGCCTTGGGCCGATGTCAGCGTGTTCCTTGGGCAGGAAATTGAACTGACGCGGCGCGCCCCAATGGCTGACTTCAAAGTTTTGTGTCTCGTCTGCCCCATCGGGAACATCAGCGTCCGGCAGGTTGGGCAGGCGAGCGAGGGCGGTCTGAAGCGCTTGCTTCGAGACTCGGCTCGCCTCCTCTTTCAAAGGCAAGTCGCCCTTGATTTGCTCGACCTCTTCTCTGTTTATGTTCGCAGCCTCAAGGTTTCCTTGAGCCATCAGCTGACCGATTTCGTTGGAAAGCGTCTTTCGGATAGCCAACAACTGCTCAACTGTAGTTTGAGTTAAGCGCGCTCGCCGATCAACGCCTAATAAGTATTGAGATTGTGGCTCCACTCCCCGCCTAGCCAGCGCGGCGTCGAAGGCTTCAGGATTTTCGCGGATCAATCGAATGTCATGCATATCCGGGCCTATGCCCGCTAGCGCCCGCGCTTTCAACAAGAAGCAATGGTGGGCGCGGCAGGGATTGAACCTGCGACCCCACCCGTGTGAAGGGTGTGCTCTACCACTGAGCTACGCGCCCGCTCCTGAGAAGCGGCCCACTCTTGAGAAGTGGAGTGCGCCCCTATCCAAACTCTGCCGAATTGACAAGCTGCGAACACAATCTAGAGCCGCGTTCCATGAGCGAAGAAACCAAATCCGGCCCAGACGTGCCCCCCGATCACCTCGCGATTAGTCCGCGCAGTCCATTCTTCAATGAAGACGTGCTGATGCGCGGCATCGGCATCCGCTTCAAGGGCGTGGTCCGCACCAATATCGAAGAATACTCGATTTCCGAGGGCTGGGTCCGGGTTCAGGCCGGCAAATCCATGGACCGCAAGGGCCAGCCGCTGACGATCAAGCTGACCGGACCGGTCGAGGCCTGGTTCGAAGACCTGGGCGAAGACGCGCCGGTGGCGAAAGCCTAACGCAATCGTGCGGCGATGATGTCGCCGATCGGGTCGGAGCTTTTCTCGGCCCGG
>JANNAE010000065.1:0-13098 GCA_031383985.1 Novosphingobium sp.
AGAGCAGATTGCGCATGAAGAAGAAGCCCGCATCATCAGCTCGCCAATTGGCGGCATCGAAAGCATGTTCTGGTTCAACTATCGTGCCAATCTGAACGAGGCGCGCAAGGAACTAGTCAGCGATCTGCGCCATGTCAGCGACATCGAAGATCGCCGCGATGCCTGGGAAGAATACAGCGTCGAGTTGTCCCATGAACGCAAGCAATACGTCAAGAAAATGGCAAAAATCGGTGTCCGTTCGGGCAACGTGACCGTCGGGAATTGAACCTGTTCGTCCAGTCCGTGGCCCGGCCCAGCCGGGCCACGGATATGGGATAGATCAGCCGACAGCCGCTTTGCGGATAACGCCCGGCTCGCGCGGCGGCTCACCCATGGGCAGGGCGTCGACGTGTTCCATGCCGCTCTCGACCTGGCCCCAGACGGTGTATTGCTTGTTGAGGAAGCTGGCATCGTCAAGGCAGATGAAGAACTGGCTGTTGGCCGAATTCGGCGCGCTGGTGCGGGCCATCGAGCAGGTGCCGCGGACATGCGGTTCGGCGTTGAACTCGGCCTGGAGGTCAGGCTTGGACGAGCCGCCCATGCCGGTCCCATCGGGGCAACCGCCCTGCGCCATAAAGCCGGGGATGACCCGGTGGAACTTTACCCCGTCGTAAAAACCTTCACCGACCAGCTCAGTAATCCGGGCAACGTGGCCGGGGGCAAGGTCGGGGCGCAGCTTGATGACAACATCGCCGCTATCGAGGGTAAGGGTAAGCTTGTCTGTCATAAGGAATCTCCTGAATTTCGGGGGCTGATATAGGACTGTTTGGAACAAAGTCACGCCCGCCGTCCAAGTGCGGTTGCAATTGTTTCCGACCGGCCTAGACCCTCGGCCCATGGCCCCCGAGGAACTCGACCACACGCTGCTGGAGAATGCCGTGACTGCGGCCGACAGCCCGCGCCACAGCGAATCCCTCGACGAAGAGAACCGGCTAAAGCCCGCATTTGTCCGCCGGGTCCGCGATGCGCTGGATCAGGGTGAGACCGACGCGGTCTATGCTCTGGTCGAGCCGCTGCATCCCGCCGACATCGCCGATCTGTTCGAACTGCTCGATGCCGACGAGCGCGCTCCGCTGGCCAAGGCCATTTCCGACCTGATGGGCGGCGAAGTGATCGCCGAACTCAACGATCACGTCCGCGAGCTGCTGGTCGAATCGCTCCCGGCAGGAGCCGTTGCCGATATCGCCGAACAGCTCGACACCGACGATGCGGTGGCGATGCTCGAGGATCTCGATGAGCACGACCAGCAGGCGGTGCTCGCCGAGATGGAGCCGGAAGACCGCGCCGCGATCGAAAGCGCGCTGTCCTATCCCGAAGAGAGCGCCGGGCGCTTGATGAGCCGCGATTTCGTCGCGGTGGGTGAGCATATGTCGGTCGGCAATCTGATCGATTATCTGCGCGAAAACGGCGAGCTGTCGAACGAGTTCTGGGAAGTTTTCATTGTCGATCCGGCGCACCGCCCGCTCGGCAGCTGCCAATTGAGCTGGATCCTGCGGACCCCGCGCAATATCGCGCTGACCGATGTGATGAAGCGTGATCAGACGCTGATCCCGGTGCTGATGGACCAGGAAGAGGTCGCGCTGCGGTTCCAGAAATATGCGCTTATTTCTGCCGCAGTGATCGACGATGCCGGCCGGCTGGTCGGCCAGATAACGGTCGATGACGTGGTCCACATCATCCAGGAAGAAGCCGGCGAGGATGCGTTGCTGCTGTCGGGCGCCGGCGAAGGCGACATCAACGAGCCGATCCGCGATACTTACGTCAGCCGGGTCCGCTGGCTGATCGCCAACCTCGTCACCGCGCTGCTCGGGGCGACGATCATCGCCAGCTTCGGCGGAGCGATCGAAAAGCTGGTGGCGCTGGCCGCGCTATCGCCGATGGTCGCCTCGATCGGCGGCAATGCGGGGACCCAGACCATGGCCGTCACCGTCCGCGCGCTGGCCACCAACCAGCTGACCCGCTCCAACACCCGCCGGATCCTGTGGCGCGAGATTCGCGTCGCGCTGCTTAACGGCAGTACGGTGGCCATGCTGATCGGGATCGCCACCGCGCTGTTCTTCCAGAACCCGCTGCTGGGCGCGGTGATCGCCACTGCGGTCATCATCAACATCATCACCGCAGGGCTGGCCGGAGTGATCGTGCCGGTGGTATTCGACCGGCTCGATACCGATCCGGCGGTGGCATCCTCCGTGTTCGTCACCATGATCACCGATTCGATGGGCTTCTTCGTATTTCTGGGCCTGGCGGTGGCGAGCGGGCTGGTCGGATAACTGACAATGCCGCTCCACCTCACCAAAGTCGCCTTCGGGGCCAAGTCGCTCGAGGATATGAAAAGCTGGTTCGCCACGCGCGGCGACGAGGCATTCCTGACGACCCGCTATCTGCCCAAACGCCACGCAGAACTTGCCAGAGAGGATGGGAACAACGGCTCGCTGTTCTGGATCTTCAAGGGCCAACTGGTGATGCGCTCACCGATCCTCCGGTTCGAGCCCGCTGATGGCGGCAAGACCCATATCGTGATCGCGGCAAAGCTGGTCGACCTCTACCCGGTCCCCCGCCGCGCGCATCAAGGCTGGCGCTATCTGGAAGACGCCGACGCCCCGCGCGATCTGGCCGAGGGGGAGGATGCCGGTGAGGCAATGCCGGGAAGGCTGGCCGGGGAACTGGCCAAGCTCGGGTTGGTTTGAGGGAAGAAGCGAAAGCCACTCCGCCCCTTGCCATCGGCGCGCCCTCACCCTAGCGGCTCCATCATCCTGCATCACTGGAGTCGAACATGGTCCCCCGCTATTCCCGCCCCGCGATGACTGCGATCTGGGAGCCGGAGGCGCGGCTGGCGATCTGGTTCGAGATCGAGGCCCATGCCACCGACAAGCTGGGCGAGCTTGGCGTGGTCCCGGTCAGCGCGGGCAAGGCACTGTGGGATTGGTGGGCGACGGGGCCCAAGATCGATGTCGCCGCGATCGATGCGATCGAAGCTGTCACCAAGCACGATGTGATCGCCTTCCTGACCTGGGTGGCTGAACAAGTGGGCGATGAGGCGCGCTTCATGCATCAGGGCATGACCAGCTCCGATGTGCTCGACACCACGCTCAATCTCCAGCTGGTCAAGGCCAGCGACATCCTGCTCGATGATCTCGATGCGTTGCTGGCGGCGATCAAGGCCCGCGCGCTGGAGCACAAATACACCCCCACCATCGGCCGCAGCCACGGCATTCATGCCGAACCGACCACCTTCGGGCTCAAGCTCGCTCAGGCCTATGCCGAGTTCGCCCGCTGCAAAGCCCGGCTGATCAACGCCCGCGCCGAGATCGCCACTTGCGCCATTTCCGGCGCCGTTGGCACCTTTGCCAACATCGATCCGGCGGTCGAGGAATATGTCGCGGAAAAATTGGGCTTGAGCATCGAACCGGTCTCGACCCAGGTCATCCCGCGCGATCGGCACGCGATGTATTTCGCCACGCTGGGGGTAATCGCCAGTTCGATCGAGCGGCTCGCAACCGAAATCCGCCATCTCCAGCGCACCGAAGTGCTCGAGGTGGAGGAGTATTTCGCGCCCGGACAAAAGGGTTCGTCGGCCATGCCGCACAAGCGCAACCCGATCCTGACCGAAAACCTGACCGGTCTTGCCAGAGTCGTGCGCGCCGCCGTAGTGCCCGCGCTGGAGAACGTCGCGCTGTGGCATGAGCGCGATATTTCGCACTCCTCGGTGGAACGCTACATCGGCCCCGACGCGACCATCACGCTCGACTTTGCGCTGGGACGGTTGACCGGGGTGATCGACAAGTTGCTGATCTATCCCGCACGGATGCAGAAGAACCTCGATCGGATGGGTGGGCTGGTCCATTCGCAGCGGGTGTTGCTGGCGCTGACGCAAGCAGGCATCAGCCGCGAGGATAGCTACCGGCTGGTCCAGCGCAATTCGATGAAGGTGTGGGAATCAGACGGGGCCTTGTCGCTGCTCGAACTGCTCAAGGCCGATCCGGAAGTATCCGCGCATGTGCCGGCACAGCAGCTGGAGGCCAGCTTTGGTCTCGACTACCATTTCGCGCAGGTCGACCGGATTTTTGCCCGGGTGTTCGGGGAATAGCAGTACGCGTTCCGGGGCCTTCCCATCCGCGATTTTCCCGCCTAGCATTGTGCCAGTATCCGCAAGGGGAAAGTGACCGCGTCCGATGCAAGTGATCCGAACGATTGTGTGGGTGCTGCTGCTGGTCGTGCTGCTGCTGTTCTCGATCAACAACTGGCAGCAGGTCGAAGTGAAGATCTGGGAGGGTCTGATCCTCGAAACCAGATTGCCGGCGCTGATTGTCGTGGCATTCCTGCTAGGCCTGTTGCCGATGTGGCTGCTCCACAAGGCCAAGGGCTGGCGGCTGACCCGGCGGATCAATGCGCTGGAAAACACCGTGCGCGCTACCACGACCACACCCGCTGCGCCGCCCGTGGCGACCGCTACCCAGCTTGATGCACGCGCATCGGAAACGCCCCCGGTCTGATATGCACACCAATCCGATCTACCTTGCGCTCGACCTGCCCCGGATCGAGGCTGCCGAAGCCCTTGCCCAGAAAGTCAAAGGCCATGTCGGCGGGCTTAAACTGGGCCTTGAGTTTTTCAATGCCCATGGCCACCACGGGGTACATGAAATCGCCAAGATCGGATTGCCGATCTTTCTTGATCTCAAGCTCCACGATATCCCCAATACCGTCGCGGCCGCGATGCAGGCGATCCATGTGCTCGAGCCGGCCATTGTGACAGTCCACGCCAGCGGCGGCCAGGCAATGATGGAAGATGCCAAAGCCGCGGCGGGCGAGCATTGCAAAGTGGTTGCAGTCACCTTGCTGACCAGCCTGGACGAGACCGATATGGCCCGCACCGGGATCACCGGCTCGCCGCACGATCACGTGATGCGGCTAGCTGAGCTGGCCGAGAAGTCAGGGCTCGACGGGATTGTCTGCTCGGGCCACGAAGTTGCGGCAGTGCATGCCCAGTGGAAAAGCGGGTTCTTTATTGTCCCCGGCTTGCGGCCTGCCGAGGGCAAATCCGGCGACCAGAAGCGCACTGTCACCCCGCGGGACGCGCGCAACAACGGGGCGAGCGTGCTGGTGATCGGCCGCCCGATCAGCCGCGCCGAGGATCCGGTGGCAGCTGCCCGCGCGATCGAGGCGACGCTGTAGTTCAGCCGCGCGACAGCCTGCCCGCGCCACACCGTCGCGACCAATTGAAGGAACCTGTCGATGAAGCGCATTTCCCTTGCCCTTGCCCTCGCCGTTCTGGCCGCGCCCGCGCTGGTCCAGGCGCATGACCTCAGTTCTGGACCGGTGGTGGCGGCAGGGCATACGCTGCTGACATTGTCGGCCGAGGGGCGATCGACCAGAACCCCCGATCTGGCTGTGTTTACCGCCGGGGTCACCAGCCAGGGCAAGACCGCTGGCGAGGCGCTGAGCGCCAATTCGGCCGAGATGAACAAGGTCGTCGCCGCGCTCAAGAAGGCGGGCATCGCCGATCGCGATATCCAGACCAGCAATCTCAACCTCAATCCAGTTTACGAACAGCAACGCCAGTTGCCCAACGGCACGATCGAGCCGGCCCAGCCCCGGATCATCGGCTATCAGGTGAACAACACGGTCAACGTCCGCCAGCGCAATCTGGCGCAGTTCGGGCGGGTGATCGATACGCTCGTCGCGGCTGGGGCCAATCAGGTGAACGGCCCGAGCTTCCAGATGGATGATGCGGATGCGGCGACCGACGAGGCCCGGACCGAAGCGATGAAAAAGGCCCGCGCCCGCGCCGAACTTTATGCCCGCGCGGCCGGGCTCAAGGTGGTGCGGATCCTGACGATCAGCGAAAGCGGCGGCTATGTCCCCCAGCCGCAGGTGATGTACACCCGCGCCGCCATGGCCGACTCCGCCGCGCCAACCCCGGTAGCCGCGGGCGAGGTTTCGATGACCTCTAGCGTAACGGTGCTGTTCGAACTGGCGCCGTAAGCACGCTCGACAGACGCGGGGATTGGGCTATGGGGCAAATCCATGCCCGGCCCCGCCATCAAGATTTGTGGAATAAGCACCGCCGACGCGCTGAGCGCCGCGATCAAGGCGCAGGCGGACTATGTCGGCTTTGTGTTCTATCCGCCCTCGCCGCGTCACGTCGCGCTGGCACAGGCAGCGGAACTGAGTGCGCGGGCAGCAGGACGAAGCCTGCGGGTCGGGCTGTTTGTCGATGTCAGTGATGCGCTGCTGGGCGATGCTGTCGCGGCGGCGCAGCTCGATGCTTTGCAATTGCACGGATCGGAGAGCCCGGCGCGCGTGGCCGCGATCAAGGCGCGGTTCGGCCTGCCGGTGTGGAAGGCGCTGCCGGTCGCCAGCCGCGCCGATGTGCAGCGCGCCGATGCCTATGCCGGTGCCGCCGATTTGATCCTGTTTGACGCCAAGACGCCCAAGGGCACACTGCCCGGCGGAATGGGGCTGGCGTTTGACTGGAAACTGGTGACGGGTTGGCAGGGGGCCAGCGCCTGGGGCCTGGCAGGCGGGCTATCGGCGTGCAATGTGGCCGAAGCGATCCGCATCACTGCCGCGCCGCTGGTCGACACCTCGTCCGGCGTTGAATCCGCCTCCGGGGTAAAGGACACGGCGAGGATTGCGGCCTTTTGCGCCGCCGCGCGCCATGGCTGACTCGGACGCATAAAGAATTGGACGCATAGAAAAAGGGCGGCCCGTTGCCGGACCGCCCTTCCCTCGGTGGCGGATTAATTCAGATCAGAACTTCACACCGACGCCGACCGAAATCGCATCGGCATCGCTGAAATCGCTGAAGAAGTGACGGTATTCGCCCTTCAGATAGACGTTCTCGCTAAGTTTGTGCTCATAGCCCGCACCAAGATGCGGCACGTCTTCGCCTTCACCGACGGTGTAGCCGCCAGCGACGAACAGCTTGCCATTTTCCCCGGCCTTGATGCCTCCGCGAGCAGTCAGACCGAAATAGATATCGCTGCCCGAAACCAGAACCTTATCGGCCGAAACTTCAGCGCCGAAGAAACCGCTGGTGCCCAGATCATAGTCATACCCGGCAGCAACGCCAGCGGTGGCCTCGCTTGTGCCGCCGTCCCAGATCACGCCGCCGCGTGCTTCAACGCGCGCTTCGTTGGCCAGGGCGGGCGACGCAACTGCAACCGAAACGGCGAGTGCGAGAAGAACCTTACGCATATAAACTCCTGATTTTTCTGTCCTCTACTTGTGAGAACGGGGCGGGAATTAGGAATCCCCGCCTTACCAATCTGTGAACAAGCTATTCAGAAAGACCCGAGAAGTTGCGTTATGTAACTTTCATACAACACTAAATTACGTTATACGGTAATAAATTGTGATCGGCGTGACCGGCAGAAAACCAGGAGTCTGGGCCAGCGGAAGGCAGATCAGCGCAGGCTGGACTTAACCACGTCGCTCTGCCAATCGCAAAATCGTTATGACAGTATCAGCCCCCACCCCGAACAGTTTCCGCACTCAGCCCGATGAGCGCGGCCATTTCGGCCAGTTTGGCGGGCGTTATGTCGCCGAAACGCTGATGCCGCTGATTCTCGAGCTTGAGCTGGAGTATGATCGCGCCAAGGCCGATCCGGCGTTCAAGGCCGAGTTTGACGACCTGCTCGAACATTACGTTGGCCGCCCCAGCCCGCTCTATTTCGCGCCGCGCCTGACCGCTGAACTGGGCAAGAATGCCCTGCCCGGGATGGGCGCGCAGGTGTGGTTCAAACGCGACGAGCTCAACCACACCGGCGCGCACAAGATCAACAATTGCATCGGCCAGATCCTGCTGGCGATCCGGATGGGCAAGACGAGGATCATCGCGGAGACCGGCGCGGGCCAGCACGGCGTTGCCACCGCCACGGTCGCGGCGCGGTTTGGCCTGCCCTGCGTGATCTTCATGGGCGCGACCGACGTGGCGCGCCAATCGCCCAACGTGTTCCGGATGAAGCTGCTCGGCGCAGAAGTTGTCCCCGTCACCAGCGGCGCGGCGACGCTCAAGGACGCGATGAACGAGGCGCTGCGCGATTGGGTCGCCAATGTCCACGACACGTTCTACATCATCGGCACCGCCGCCGGCCCCCATCCCTATCCGGCAATGGTCCGCGATTTTCAAAGCGTGATCGGCAAGGAAGCCCGCGCCCAGATGCTGCTGCGCACCGGGCGTTTGCCCGATGTTCTGGTCGCCGCGATCGGCGGGGGATCGAACGCGATCGGGCTATTTCATCCGTTCCTCGATGATGCTGACGTGAAGATGCTGGGCGTCGAGGCGGCGGGCCATGGGCTGGATAAGGAACACGCCGCATCGCTCGCGGGCGGCGCTCCGGGCATCCTCCACGGCAACAAGACCTATCTGCTGCAGGACGCCGACGGCCAGATTATTGAGGGCCACTCGATCAGCGCCGGCCTCGATTATCCCGGGATCGGCCCCGAACACGCCTGGCTGCGCGATGTCGGCCGGGTCGATTATACTTCGGTGACCGACACCGAGGCGCTGGAGGCCTTCCAGCTGCTGTGCCGCACCGAGGGGATCATCCCGGCGCTGGAGCCCGCCCACGCGATCGCAGCGGTGACCAAATTGGCGCCGACCATGCCGAAGGATGCAATCATTCTGGTCAATCTGTGCGGGCGCGGGGACAAGGATATCTTCACGGTGGCGGACGCGCTTGGGATGGGACTGTGAGCCGCCTGTCCGTCGCTTTCGCCAAATGCCCCGCCCTCGTCACCTTCGTCACCGCCGGTGATCCCACGCCCGGCGATACCGGCGCGATCCTCGATGCTCTCGTCGCAGGCGGCGCGGATGTGATCGAGCTGGGCATGCCGTTCACCGATCCGATGGCCGATGGCCCGGCGATCCAGCAGGCCAATATCCGCTCGCTGGGTGCGGGGACGACCACCGCAGATATCCTTGCCATCGCCGCCGCCTTCCGCGCGCGTCATCCACAGGTGCCGGTGGTGCTGATGGGCTATGCCAACCCGATGGTGCGGCGCGGTGCGGAGTGGTTTGCCGCCGAAGCTGCCAAGGCCGGGATCGACGGGGTGATCTGCGTCGATATTCCGCCCGAAGAGGACGATTCGCTTGGGGTCCAGCTGCGCGCTGCCGGGATCGCCCTGATCCGGCTGGCAACGCCCACGAGCGATGACGCGCGGCTCCCCACCATTCTCGATGGCTCGTCCGGGTTTCTCTATTACGTCTCGGTCGCCGGGATCACCGGCAAGCAGCAGGCGGCGCAAACCTCGATCGCGGAAGCCGTCGCCCGGCTCAAATCCGCGACCGGTCTGCCGGTGGCGGTCGGTTTTGGCGTCCGTACGCCCGAGCAGGCGAGCGCCATCGCCAAGGTGGCGGACGGGGTTGTGGTTGGTTCTGCGCTGGTCGAACTGATCGGCCAGCACGGGGCAAATGCCGCCGGACCGGTGCGCGAACTGACCAAGGCGCTTGCCCAAGCCGTCCATTCTGCGCGATAGGAGGCCCCATGAGCTGGATTGACCGCGTTCGCAATTCCATCCCCTTCACGCAGAAGCGGGACACCCCGGATAACCTCTGGATCAAATGCCCCTCGTGCAGCGAAATGCTGTTCACCAAGGAGTATGAGGAGAACCTCGCAGTCTGTCCGCGCTGTGAGCACCACGGCAGAATCAGTGCCGATACGCGGCTCGCCCAGCTTATGGATGAGGGGTTCGAACTGCTGGCCGCGCCCAAAGTGCGCGAAGATCCGCTCAAGTTCCGTGACAGCAAAAAATATCCTGACCGGCTCAAGGCCGCCCGGCTGGCCAATCCGCATCCCGATGCGCTGACCAATGCGCTGGGCGCGATTGAAGGCCACAAGGCGGTGGTCGGCGTGCAGGAATTCGCCTTCATGGGCGGATCGATGGGCATGGCGGTTGGCTCCGCCTTCGTCGCCGGGGCGGACCGGGCGATTCGGGAAAAATGCGCCTATGTAATCTGCACCGCGGCGGGCGGCGCGCGGATGCAGGAGGGTATTCTCAGCCTGATGCAGATGCCCAAGACCACTGTGGCGATCCGCCGCCTCAACCAGGCCGGGCTGCCCTATATCGTGGTGCTGACCGATCCGACCACCGGCGGGGTTACCGCGAGCTACGCCATGCTGGGTGATATCCACATTGCCGAGCCGGGTGCGCTGATCGGCTTTGCCGGGCAGCGGGTGATTCAGGACACGATCCGCGAAAAGCTGCCCGAAGGCTTCCAGCGCGCCGAATATCTCCACGCGCACGGGATGGTCGATATGGTGGTGGCGCGCAAAGATCTGCGGGCGATGCTGGGAACCGTGCTGGGCTACCTGGCTCCGGCCAAGGCGGCGTGAAAACCCCCCTCCCCTTCAGGGGAGGGGCCGGGGGGTGGGGCCTCTCGGCTGGGTTTCACCTGGAGGAGAAGCCTCACCCCAACCCCTCCCCTGAAGGGGAGGGGCTAAGATATGCGCGACTTCGCCACTTCTGACTCCCCCGCCGTCCAGGCGCAGCTCAACCGCCTCGGCGCGTTGTCGCTGCCAGCGGGACGGCTCGGGCTGGAGACGATCCGCGCGATTCTGGCCCGGCTGGGCGATCCGCAATTGGATCTGCCGCCGACGTTCCACGTCGCGGGGACCAATGGCAAAGGCTCGACCTGCGCTTATCTGCGCGCCATGCTGGAGGCGCAGGGCTTGAGCGTTCACGTCGCCACCAAGCCGCATCTGGTCCGCTACAACGAACGCATCCGCATCGCCGGACAGCTGATCGAGGACGATTTGCTGGCCGCGCTGCTGCAAGAGATCCTCGACCGCTGCGGGGACCTCTCTCCGAGCTTTTTCGAAGTGACCACCGCCGCCACTTTCCTAGCTTTCGCGCGCTTTCCGGCCGATGCCTGCGTGATCGAGGTGGGGCTGGGCGGGCGCTTCGATGCGACCAATGTGCTGGAACAGCCCGCAGCCTGCGGCATCGCCAGTTTGGGGATCGACCACGAGGCCTTTCTGCTGGTGCCAGAGGATGGCGTGCCGCAAGTGCCGCTCAACCGGATCGCATTCGAGAAGGCCAGTATCGCCCGGCCGGGCGTGCCGCTGGTGACGCAGGCCTATCCGCTGGATGTGGCCAGGACGGTGATCGAAACCGCCATGCAGATCGGCGCGCGCCCGGCAATGCGCGCCCTGGACTGGTGGGCCGAGGTGGATGGCGGGATCGCCTATCGTGACCGGCTGGGCGAGCTGAACCTCCCCCTCCCCGCGCTGGCCGGAACCCATCAGGCCGATAACGCCGCGCTGGCAGTGGCGATGTTGCGGCATCAGTCGCTGGTGGAGGTTACGCCTGAGGCAATGGCCGAGGGTATTCGCGCGGCGCGTTGGCCAGCGCGGTTGCAATTGCTTGGTCCGGGCCCGCTGACAGCATTGGTGCCGGGCCGGAAGATATGGCTTGATGGCGGGCACAATCCCGACGCGGGGCTGGCGATTGCGCGGTTTTTTGAATCACGTCGCCGCTCGCTTGACCGGGGACTTCACCTGATCATCGGCATGCTGGTTGCCAAGAACCCGGCCGCAATTGTCGCGCCGCTGCGGGGCAAGCTGCTCAGCCTGTCAGTCGTTCCCCCGCCGGGTCATGAGGCCCATGCCCCCGCAGACTTTGCCGCGCATAGCGATCTGGCGGTTAGCAGTTTCGCCAATGTACCAGACGCGCTTCGCGCCCTGCCGCCCGGCGGCGACGTGCTGATCGCCGGCTCGCTTTACCTGGCCGGCGAAGTGCTGCGCCTCAACCGCGAGTTTCCGGACTAGTCTCCTCGCCGGCCGTGCCCATCGAGGCATCAATCAGGCCGGCCCGGCTCATCCACCAGAACAGGACAATCCCCGGAATCGCCGCCAGCGTGGTTAGCAGGTAGAAATTCACGTAACCGAGGCTCTCGATGAAAGCCCCCGCGGTCGTCCCGGTCAGGAACCGGCCGACTACGCTGGCCCCGGCCGAAATCAGCGCATATTGCGCCGCGGTGAAACGCAGATCGCACAGCGCCGAGAAGTAGGCGACCACCACCACGCCGCCATACCCGCTGGCGATATTCTCAAACCCGATCGCTCCGGCCATGCCAAGATTGGAATGGCCCGCTGCCGCCAGCGCCGCAAAGCTGAGATTGGAGACGCCCATCAGCACCAGCGAGACCAGCACCGAGCGCTTGAGACCAAGTTTCGCATAGGCAACACCGCCAATGAACACGCCGATCAGATACGCCCAGAAGCCGACCCCCACATCATAGATCGCAATCTCGTCATTGCTGAAGCCTAGATCATCGAACAGCAGCCGGAACGTGAGGTTAGCCAGCGTATCGCCAATCTTGTGGACCAGGATGAACAGCAGCACCAGAAACGCGCCCTGCCGCTGAAAGAATTCCGCAAACGGCCCGGCAATCGACGCCCAGACTTCGGCGAGGCCCTTTTTGGTGGTGGGTTCACGGTGCCGGGCCGGCTCTCCCAGCAACAATGCCGTCAGGACCGCCGGGAGCGCAAAGGCAGCGCAGGCCATATAGGCGCTGCTCCAGCCCATCCGCGCCGAGACCACCAGCGCCAGCGCGCCAGCCCCTGCCGAGCCGATCCGCCAGCCATATTGCGACATGCCCGAACCAGTGCCGAGTTGGTGAGGCTTGAGTGTTTCGATCCGATAAGCGTCGATCACAATATCGAAGGTCGCTCCGGCTACGCCCACAAGGATTGCAGCAATCACGGTTGCTTGCAGGCTGGCGCTTGGATCGACTAGCGCAAGGTTGATGACCGCAGCGAAAACCAGCACGCCCGCAAAGACCATCCATGAAACGCGCTGCCCCAGCCGGCCAAGCAGTGGCAAACGAATGCCATCAACAACCCAAGCCCAGAAAACCTTGAGATTATAGACCAGAAACGCCAGCGTGAAGGCGGTGACTGTCTTCTTGTCGATCCCCTCCTGCGCCAGCCGCGTGGTAAGAGTCGCGCCGATCATTGCATAAGGAAAGCCCGAAGATACGCCGAGGAAGAAGGCCGCCAGCGACTCTCGTTCAAGATAGGGCTGAAGTGCCGGAATCCGGGGCGCAA
The DNA here is from genome assembly GCA_031383985.1 of Novosphingobium sp. Taxonomy (GTDB): domain Bacteria; phylum Pseudomonadota; class Alphaproteobacteria; order Sphingomonadales; family Sphingomonadaceae; genus Novosphingobium. The sequence continues at coordinate 13,092 of JANNAE010000065.1, forward strand.
GCAGGCG
>JANNAE010000009.1:0-141937 GCA_031383985.1 Novosphingobium sp.
GTGGTCTCGCCCCAACCCTGTCCCAATCCGCCGCCACCGAGCGTCAGGCGACTGACATTCTCGAGCGGTCCAAGTCCGTTATATTGCAAGCTGCTCACTCCTTGCTCGGGCGTCTTCGATGATCATGCTTGCGCCTTTTTCGGCGACCATCACGGTGGGCGCGTTGGTATTGCCCGAAGTGATAGTCGGGAAAATCGAAGCATCGATCACCCGCAATCCCTGTACGCCATGCACCCGGAGCCGCGCATCGACCACCGAGTTCGCCGCATCCGGCCCCATGATGCAGGTGCTGGTCGGATGATAAACGGTATCGGCGCGCTTTCGAAAATCCTCGAGCAGAGCCTCATCGCCATCGACGCCCACGCCGGGGATGATTTCCTCGGTGATGATGTCCGCCAGCGGGCGGGTGGCGGCGATCTGGCGGAGCAGGCGGTTGCCCGCGATCACATCGTCGATGTCCTGCTGGGTTGAAAGATAATTGGGCTGGATCAGCGGATGGACAGTCGGATCGGCCGAGGCCAGCTCCAGCTGCCCGCGGCTGGTCGGCCGGCAGGGATTGTGTGACAGCAGAAAGGCCGAAAACGGATCGGGATTAAGCAGCTTGCGTTCGGACAGCGGGGTCTGGGTATAGCTGACCGGGCTGAAATAGAGCTGCAGATTGACATGAGGCTGGGCCGGATCGCTGCGCACAAACCCGCCGCTCTGGTTGACGCTGAGCGAGAGCGGCCCGGACCGATCGAACATATAGCGCAGCCCCGCCAGCGCCTTGCCGAGCGCGGGATGGAGCACATCGTTGAGCGTCGCGGTGCGGGTCTTGTAGAAATAGGATACCGCCAGATGATCCTGTAAATTGCGGCCAACCGCTGTGGCGGCGACCAGCGGCTCGATCCCGAGGCGCTTCAATTGCGCAGGATCGCCGATGCCCGACAGCATCAGCAGCTGCGGTGAATTGATCGCCCCGCCGCTCAGGATCACCTCGCGCCGGGCTCGGACCTGATGGGTTTGCCCGCGCCGGATATATTCGACCCCGACAGCGCGGCTACCCTCAAACATAATCCGCGCGACCAGCGCCTTGGTCTGCAATTTCAGCGTCTTGCGTTTCAGCGCCGGGTGCAGAAAGGCATTGGCGGTGGACGCCCGCCAGCCGCCGCGGGTGTTGATCTGGTAAAACCCCACCCCTTCGGACTGACCTCCATTGAAATCGCTGGTCGGGGCAAAGCCCAGTGCCCCGGCGGATTCGATGAAGCTTTGGCAGATCGGATGGGCATGCGGCGAAATGTCGGTGACATGCTGGGGGCCGCCTTTGCCATGATAGGCGCTGTCCCCATCGAAATCCTCCGACTTCTTGAACAAGGGCAGCACATCGCCCCAGCCCCAGCCGGGGTTGCCGAGCGCTTCCCAGCCATCGAAATCATGCGGCTGACCGCGCACATAGACCATGGCGTTGATCGAGCCCGAACCGCCAATAACCTTGCCGCGCGGCCAATAGCTGCTGCGCCCGCCCAGCCCCGGCACCGGCGCGGTATCATACATCCAGTTGATCCGCCGGTCGAAGAAGGTCCGCCCATAGCCGATCGGCATCTGAATCCAGATCGAAAGATCGCTGCCGCCCGCCTCGAGCAGCAGCACGGTGGTCTTGCCGTCCGTAGTCAGCCGGTTGGCAAGCACGCAGCCTGCGGTTCCGGCGCCGACGATCACATAATCAAATTCGTCCATCTTAGCGGACCGGGTGCTGGGTCATCTCGAGATGCAGCATCGTCCCGGTGTAGGGATTGGCCAGCGCCACTTCCTCGTTGAGTTCGACCCCCAGGCCTGGTGCGGTCGGCGGAATGACGTGGCCGTCCTCGAACGGGATCGGGCTCTTGAGGATCTCGGTGTGAAACCCGCCCCAGGTCTCGATGCTTTCGAGGATGAGGAAATTGGGTGAGCAGGTGGCGAGCTGGATATTGGCCGCGCCCACGATTGGCCCACAATAGAGGTGCGGGGCGATCTGGACATGGTGGACCTCGGCCATCCCTGCGATTTTCTTCGCCTCAAGCAGCCCGCCAACCCGGCCGAGATTCATCTGGAAGATCGCCGCGCCGCCCGCCGCCAGCAGCCGAGCGAAATCATATTTGGTCGCAAGACGCTCACCGGTCGCAATCGGAATGCTGGTGGCGCGGGCAACCTTGGCCATTTCTTCTGGCGCATCGGGGGGCACCGGTTCTTCCAGCCACAGCGGATCATAGGGCTCCAGCCGCTTGGCCAGCCGGATCGCACCGGCGGCAGTCATCTGGCCATGAGTGCCGAACAGCAGATCGGCCTTGGTCCCAACCGCTTCGCGCAAGGTGCGGGCAAACCGCACGGACAGTTCGAGCGCATCAAGCGACAGCTGCCGCCCGTCGAACGCCGAATAAGGCCCCGCCGGATCGAACTTCAGCGCGGTGAAGCCCTGCGCCAGATATTCGCCGGCGCGCTCCGCCGCCAGATCCGGATCGTGATAGACATCGCTCTGGTCGCCGGGGCGCGGGTAGATATAGGTATAGGCGCGGAGCCGCTCGTGCACCTGCCCGCCCAGCAGCTTGTAAACCGGCTGACCCGCAGCCTTGCCGATAATATCCCAGCAGGCCATCTCGAGCGCGCTCAGCACGCCCATCACGGTGAGGTCAGGATGCTGGGTAAAGCCGCTGGAATAGACCCGCCGCCACAGCGCCTCGATGTCATGCGGATCGCTGCCTTGCGCATACCGCGCGAACACATCCTCGATCATTTTCGCCACCAGATGCGGCTCAAACGGTACGCAATAGGCCTCGCCCACGCCCGAAATCCCGCAACCCGTGGTCAGCTTGACGAACACGAAATAGCGCCCGCCGAAATGCGGCGGCGGATTGCCGACCACAAAGGTCTGGATATCGGCCAGCTTCATGCCGGGTAGAACCCGTTCATCACCTTGATCTCGAGGAAATCATGCAATCCGAACTCACCCCATTCGCGGCCATTGCCCGATTGCTTGTAGCCGCCGAACGGCGAGCAATAGTCCTGCCCCGCACCATTGATAGAGACGCTGCCCGCACGCAGCAGACCGGCGACGCGGCGGGCGCGGGTCCCATCGCCGCTCTGGACATAGGCTGCCAACCCATAGGGCGTATCATTGGCAATCGTGATTGCCTCAGCCTCATCGGCAAAGGGGATCATCACCAGCACTGGGCCGAAAATCTCTTCGCGCGCGATGGTCATCTGGTTGGTGACGCCGGCAAAGATCGTCGGTTTGACATAATACCCGCGCGAAAAGCCAGTCGCGCGGCCGGTTCCGCCAGCGATCAGCTTTGCGCCCTCATCAATTCCGATCTGGATCAGCGCCTGGATCTTGTTATACTGGACCTTGCTGACCACCGGGCCGAGGTGCGGCCCCTTGTCCAGCGGATCGCCCAGCGTGATGCCCGCCGCAACCCTGGCGGCAATCGCCACCGCCGCGTCATAGGCGGAAGCCTCGATCAGCATCCGGGTCGGCGCGTTGCACGACTGGCCGGTGTTTTCAAAGCAGTGCAGCACACCGCGCTTTACCGCAGCTTCAAGGTCCGCATCGGCGAACACGATATTGGCCGATTTGCCGCCCAGTTCCTGCGAGACCCGCTTGACGGTGTCGGCAGCGGACTTGGCCACCTGAACCCCTGCGCGAGTCGATCCGGTGAAGGACACCATATCGACTTCGAGATCGCCGGTCAGCGCATCGCCGATCGCGGCGCCAGTGCCGTGGAGCATGTTGAACACGCCCGCCGGGAACCCCGCTTCGTCGATGAATTCGGCGAACAACTGCGCTGAAAGCGGCGCGACTTCGCTCGGTTTCAGCACCATCGTGCAACCCACGACCAGCGCCGGTCCGATCTTGGCGGCCAGCTGGTTGATCGGCCAGTTCCACGGGGTGATCAGCACGCAGACGCCGATCGGCTCGTGAGTCAGCCGCCCGCTGCTGCCGATCTTGCGCTCCCACTCCATCGCGCGGGCGGCCTTGACCGTTTCTTTGAGATGGCCGGGGCCGCATTCGGCCTGGGCATCGAACGAGAGATCATAAGGCGCGCCCATCTCGGTCGAGATCGCGCGGACCATTTCATCATAGCGGCGCTCGAACACTGCGATCAGCTTTTCGACCAGCGCGATCCGCGCCTCGAGCGGCAGCGCGGCATAGGCCGGGAAGGCCGCGCGGGCCGCGGCAACGGCTGCATCGACATCATCGGGACCGCACAGCGCAACCAGCGCGGCGCGTTCTTCGGTGGCGGGATTGATCGCCTCGAAGGTCTGGACCGAAGTTTGCGGCGCAGTCCATTTCCCCGCGATGTAAGACTTAAGTGGCACTTCAGACATAACCCACCGCCCGCTTCTGATCTTCGACAATATATTTCTCGGCGCGCCAATAATGGAACGCGGCCCAGAAGCCGGTTGGCGCCAGCACCAGCAGCGCCAGCCGCAACGAGGCAGCGTCGGCGCCGCCCGGTCCGGCGAAATAGTCGCTCAACCAGCCCACGCCCTGCGGTGCGACGATCAGGTTGAAGACATTGGCGATCAGCAGGGCCACCGCGACCGCCATTGCCCGCATCCTGGGCGGCGAGAGGTTCTGAACCAGCGCAAAGGCTGGGCCGATGTAGAAATAGATCGCCGGAATGAAAATCCACCACATCAGGGTCGCCAGTTGCAGCGAGTCCGTCCAGTAGGCGATGATCGAAGGGATCGTCGCCAACCCCGTCACCACCGCCAGCAGCCGGACGATCTTGCGCGGATCGGTATAGGCTGGCTTGGATACCACCCAAGCGGTCAGCAGCGAAGCGCCGATGCCCATGATCAGATGGATCGGGCCAACCACCGCGCCAGCCTCACCCACATCGAGACCGTAAGTGCGCTGGATGAACGTCGGCGTGAACCACATCAGCCCCCAACCCCACAATGCCGAAAGGCCGCTGCCCATTATGCCGTGGACCGCCGCTTTCTGCGACCACAGGAACCGCATCGTCTCCTTGAACGATGGCGCATCGCTCGCGCTTACGGCATCAAGCTGCCCGCGCGCTGGCTCCTTGATCGTCAGGAAAATGACCAGCGCCAGGATCAAGCCGGGGATCCCCAGCACAAAGAAGGCGGATCGCCAGCCATATTCCGCCGCCACGGCGCCGGCCATGTCGGCACCCAGCCAGGCGCCGATCGGTGCGCCCAGTGCGAAGATCGTCATCGCCATGGCGCGGCGATCGGCCGGGAAATAATCGCCGACAATCGAGTTGCATGCGGGCGTTCCGCCGGCCTCGCCGATACCAACTCCGATCCGGGCCAGCAGCAGCTGCATATAGCCCTGCGACATGCCGCACAGCGCAGTCATCCCCGACCATATCGTTATCGAAATGGCGAGCAAATTGCGGCGGTTATGCCGGTCCGCGATCCATGACAGCGGCAGGCCCATCGTCACATAGAACAAGGCCAGCGAAACCCCGGTGAGGAAGGCGACCCCGCCATCGCTGAGCCCCAGTTCGAGCCGGATAGGCTCCAGCACAGTCGACATCACATAGCGGTCGGCGATGTTGATCGTATAGGCCAGCATCATGATGAACAGCACGTACCAACGCTGCCCCAGGGTCGATTTGGTGTCCGCGCTGACCGGTGCTGCACTTGCCATCGTCGTGTCCTTCAATTTGCGACCAGGTCCGGTCCCAGAATAGCGCGCAGCGGATCGAGCCAGGAGCTGAAATTCTCCCAGTGATCCACACCGCTGGTGAAAATCGGTTGCCTGACCTGTTCCGAACTGGCGGTGCGGACCGCGCGTTCGGTTTGGTGGAACTTGACGCAAGCGTCCTCGAACGGCAGCCCGCAGAATTCAAGCAGGCGGCGGACCTGTGGTTCGAGATCGGCCACCACCGCTTCATAGCTGACCTGCAGCACTTTACCCGGCAGCACCTGGTCCCAATGGTCCATCAGCCGGGTATAATCGGTGTAGTAGTGCCCGATTTCCTCAAGCCCATAGGTAAACTCCTGCCCTTCGGCGAACAGCTGCTTGAAGCCGCTGAAACAGCAGCCCATCGCGCCGCGGCGGGCATCGATGATCTTCGCATTCGGCAGGATCAGGTGGATCAGGCCGATATGCCGGAAATTGTTGGGCATCTTGTCGATGAAAAAAGGCGTGCTTTGCTTGCGGTGGATTGCCGTATCGCGGATATAGGCTTCGCCAAATTGGGATAGTTCTTCGCGGTTCAGCTCAGCTAGATTGGCCGGATAGCGCGCCTCTTCATCCACCCGCCGCCGCCCGTCGAGCTTGTGGGCCAGCGCGAGGATATTGGGCAGCTCCATCGTCCCTTCGACCATGCTGTGCGAGGCAAGGATCTGTTCGAGCAAGGTCGATCCGGCGCGCGGCAGGCCAAGGATGAAGATCGGATCGGGTGCCGGACTGCCTGATCCTTCCAGCCCGGCAAACAGCGCCGGGGTGCAGTGTTCGATCTGCAAGGCGATCTCTTTGCTGATCTTGAGCCAGTCATAGCCCACTTCATCGCGCTTCAGCCGGTTGCCGCGCTCGTAATAGGTGAACGAGCCGGCATAATCACCGCGATCCTCCAGCGCCTTGCCCAGCGCAAAACACAGATGATAGCGATCGGCCAACTGGGTCGAGGGGGCTGCTTCCTGCGCCCGCATGGCGGCAAGTTGCGCATCATCGAAGCGATAAGTCTTGAGGTTAGCGAGGCTCCAATAGGCATCGCCGAAATCGGGGCGGATCTTGTAGGCCTGGCTATAGGCTTCGATCGCTTGCTGCTGCTGGCCGACGGTCTTGAGCGCATGGCCCAGCGTCAGGTGGATATTGGGATATTCGGGCATCTGCGCGGCGCATTGGCGATAGACCGCCAGCGCCTCGTCGAAATTGCCGACCGAGAGATTCTCGTTGGCATAGAGCATTTCGATCTGCGGGCTGTCCGGCTCCTTCGCGCGCAGCAAGCTGGCCTGTTCGAGCGCCTCGGCGAATTTCTGCCGCTTGTGCAGCACTTCGACAAAATCGAAATGCACGCCGGCATTGTCCGGCTGCATAACCAGCGCGGATTCAAGCAGGAATTCGGCTTCATCCAGCGAGTTGAACCTGGTCCCGATCTCGGCCAGCATCCGCATCGCCTCGACATGGTGGCCGTTCGCCTTGAGGAAGCTGCGGCACAGCTGCTCGGCCTTAAGCAGCCGGCCCTCCTTGATGAAATTGGTCACCCCGAGCAGTTCGGGCGGCAGGTTCGCCAGATAATCCCCCTGAGCCTGGGCAAATTCGGCCGCAGTCGTCCGCCCGGCTGCGCGATGCAGCTGTTCCAGCATCCGCCAGCTGGCAAGCAACGCCGGATTGAGGCTTACCGCGTTCTGATAGGCCGCCAGCGCAGCGTCGCCGCTGCCCCCATCGTTTTGGCCAATATCGCGCAGACAATGGCCCAATTCCTGATGCGCCCGGCTATAGGCCGGATCAAGCGCGATGAGTTGTTCGCATAGCTGGCGGCAAGCCTCGAATTCGCGGCTATAACGGGCAGCGACCGCGCGCAGATACAGCGCATCGCGGTAGGCCGGTTCATCGGCAGCGATCTGACCAGCCAGCTCTGCCGCTTTGGCAAACCGTCCGCCTTGCAGCGCCCCGCGAGCCGAGGAGAGCAAGGCGTCGCGGTCGGTCGGAACAAGGTCGGCCTGAGTCATGCCCGGTTCCTTAACTGCGGTCGCAGACATAGTCGATAAGCGCTCCAGCCAAGGAAGGGTCTGGGGGACGAAAAAGTGTGCCAGAATTGCCTGAAGAAGGGCGGGTCCTCTTTCCGAAGAAAGAGGACCCGTTGCGACCCGACTTGACTACATCTGGTAGGAAACGCGCACCCCGGCGGTCAAAGGCCGCGAGGTTGTAATGCGCTGTTCGCCATCGTTCCCGAACCGGTAGAGTTCAGGCCGTTCGTTAGTCAGATTGTCGACGTAGGCTTCGATCGACCAAGTGTCCTTGCTCACGCCGATCGCGGCACTGAGCGTGGTATAGGCACTTTGCTTGAGCGAACCTCTGAGCGGCACCACCACATCGCCAGGACGCACTGTCACCCCGTTATACACAACCGGAACCTGCGCGGCATAGCCGGCAGTCGCGTTGAAGCTGGGGAACCGGATATCAACATTGTCGATGACCGACGAAATGCTCGACCCGACATGGTGAACCGCCGCCTGGATAAAGGGACGATAGCCAGAGCTGGTCTCGGTTTCATAGCGCATCCGCAGATTGCCCTGGAACTTCGGGCTGAGCGCCAGCGGGCTGCCGATCGGCACCAGCACGGTCGCTGCCTGACGATATTTGGTCAGCTTCGAATCATTGTACGAGAAGGCTGCATTGACCGTCAGTTCACGCGTGGTGCGCCAGGTAATGTCCCCTTCGATACCACGGATCCGGGCATCGGTGAGGTTGGTGGTAAAGGTCTGGTTGGAAATGTTCTGATCGAACACCGTCATCTGGATGTTCTTCCAGTCGATCTGATAGGCCGCCGCGTTGAACTGCAGCGTCCGATCGAGCAGTGAGAGCTTCCAGCCCAGCTCGTAGTTGGTGACGTTGTCCGGTACATACTGCTTCAGGCCGTTGCACGCCGGTGTCAGGGCGTTGCAGGGCTTGCGGTTGAAACCGCCCGGACGGAAGCCTTCGGAATAGGTCGCATAGACCAGCGAGCCTTCGTTGAACTTGTAAGTAACGTTGCCCTTGAGGATCACCCCCGTATATTTGGCGGGCGACAGACCGGCCAGCGTCTGCGCCAGATTGGCGCTGATCCCATAGAGCGTCGCCGGGACTGCTGGCAGGCTATAGGTCCCGGTTGCCGGGTTGTAGACCCCCCGGCCGCCAGTGCCGAAGCTGGTGTTCGACGAGCCGGTCATCGAGGCCTTTTCATCGTAATACCGCGCGCCCGCCGTGATCGTCAGCTTTTCAGGCACGACGTCAAAGGACGCTTCGCCATAAACTGCCAACTGGCGATCCTTGCGGATCACATCGTTGAAGAAGCCGACCTGAAGCGGCTTCACGTTGGGATCGTTGGGATTGACGATCGGATTGGCTTTGCGCGGAATGATGAAGCCGGCACCCCCCTGGAGATAGGACCAGTCGGTCACGTCCTTGAGCGTATTGCTATCATAGAACAGGCCGGCGGTGGCCCGCAGCCGGTTTTCGGCTGGCGTCGTTACGCGGAACTCATGGGTCCAGCGGCTGGTCTTGTTATCGACCTTGTAGCTCTTCGACGGGGTATAGCAGGTCTTGCCGATATTGCCGTTGTAAGCTGCGGTGTAATACACCCCGCGATCGCATTCGTAGTAGGGCAGATAGAGCCCGATATTCGAATAGGAGGCGTAATCCGCCACCTGGACCGCGCGATGATTGAGGTATGAACCGCTGTAGATCATGTCGAGCATGCCAATCCGGCCGCTGAGGGTCAGCGTGGTCATGTTGAACTTGTCGTTGAGCGTGTTGGGGTTGAACTGGGTGACCTTGAGGTCGCCGACGCCCGGCTCATAGCTGAACACACCATCGGTTTCGAGCGACTGCCGCGCATGCATCACATCGAGCGACCAATCGTCGGTGAGCTTGACGGCCAGCGCGATACGGCCGCCGGAATAGGAGGCATCGTTGTAGTTATCTTCGACGAAGCGATCATTGTTGATCGTCTGGCGGATCGGTGCGGCATAACCAGCGCCGGTGCAGCCGGCGACGCCCGAGCAGGATTCCAGCGCCCGGATCACCAGCAGCGGGTTGCCGGTGGGCAGCTTGCCCGCCTGGCCGACATTGCCGTTGAACGGCATCTGGTAGGTGCCGGGGACATTGTCGATATAGCCGCCCTGCTTGTCGGTGTAGATCACCGCGCGGATCGCGACCCGGCCTGCGATCACCGGAACGTTGACGAAAGCGTTGCCTGACGAGCTTTCATCACCGCCTTTGGTGAAGGCATAGCCAGCATTGAAACCAGCTTTGAACTCGTTCAGATCAGGCTTGTTGGTGATATAGCGAACCGCGCCGCCCATCGAACTTGCCCCGAACAGGGTGCCCTGCGGTCCGGCCAGCACTTCGACGCGCTGCAGATCGGCGGCATAGAGATCGAGATTGCGCCCGACCAGCGAGGCTGGCGCGTCATTCACATAGAGCGCCACCGTCGGATAAGGGCCGGCGGTGCCATTGATCTGCAAGCCCGGTGTGTCGGTGGAGAGGCCGCGAATATAGATCGACGAGGTACCAGGACCCTGCGAGGCGCTGCGCACATTGGGCAGATACTCGATCAGCTTTTCGAAGTTCGTGACGTTGAGTTTTTCCAGCGCATCGCCGCTCAGCGCCTGAATGGCGAGCGGGATCTTATTCTGCGATTCCTCGCGCCGGGTGGCGGTGACCACGATATCGGCGATGCTCCCGTCATCGGCCTGAGCGGTGGTATCCTGGGCAAAGGCCGGAGCCGCGCCTGCACCGAGCATCGTTACGGCCAAGATCGACGTCGACAATTTCCAGCTGGTTTTCAATTTACGTACTCCCCTGAGTTCCCCCGTGCACGAGGGATTTTTGATTGATTTTTACATGGTAAAGGCTGTCGCCCCTTCCCCCAAGCGGCAATTGAGCAATTTTTCCTGACTGGTAAAATTTATTCCCGCATTGATCACAACATCTACATGTTGCAATCAAAACGTCTAATGTAACGCTGCGCCGGTGGACCGGTCTGCGCCTCATCGCTAGCCCGGGCAGCCATCACTGTATGACCGGGATTCAAGATGCAAAAAGGCGCCGACTTCGTACTTGCCATCGCCAGCGAGGACCGCAAGGGCATCGTAGCTGCGGTCGCCAATTCGGTTGCGAGCCAGGATTGCAACATCATCGAGAGTTCGCAATATGGCGATGGCAATACCGGGCGCTTTTTCATGCGCGTGGCGATCTCGCGCCCCGTGGGCATGTCGATCGAGAGTTTTACCGAGGCCTTCAGCCCGGTTGCTACCGCCTATCGGCTGGAATGGCGGATCCACGATCTGAGCAAGAAGCTGCGCACGATGGTGATGGTCAGCCAGGGCGGCCATTGCCTGAACGATCTGCTTTACCGCACCTCGACCGGCCGCCTGCCGATGGAGATTACCAGCATCGTCTCCAACCATACCACCTGGCAGCGCCGCGCCGAACACGAGGGCATTGCTTTCCACCACCTGCCGATCACGCCGGAAAACAAGGCTGAACAGGAAGCCCGGCTGATGGATCTGGCCGAGGCGCAGCAGGTCGATCTGATCATCCTGGCGCGCTATATGCAGGTCCTGTCCGATCAGCTGTGCCGCAAACTGGACGGAAAGGTGATCAACATTCACCACAGCTTCCTGCCCGGCTTCAAGGGGGCCAAGCCCTATCACCGGGCCTATGAGCGCGGGGTGAAGATGGTTGGTGCCACTGCCCATTATGTGACCCCGGACCTCGATGAGGGCCCGATCATCACGCAGGATGTGTCGATCGTCGATCACGCCGATACCGTCGAGGATCTGATCTCGCAGGGCCAGGATACCGAGAGCCGGGTGCTGGCCCGCGCGGTCAAGCTGCACCTTGAGCACCGGGTGATGCTCAATGGTGCCCGCACCGTCGTGTTCAAATAGATACGCCGCAACGATCCGCTGGCGGTGCTCGACTGGATCAACCTGCGGGCCAGATATAAGGAAACTTCGCTTGGCGGCCTTGCCGTCAATGCCGTAGACTATTGAATTTCAGGAGAGCCTACCAATGAAAACCCGCGCCGCCGTTGCCTTTGCCCCCAAAGCCCCGCTGGAGATTGTCGAGCTTGATCTGGAAGGCCCCAAGGCCGGGGAAGTGCTGGTCGAGATCATGGCGACCGGCATCTGCCACACCGATGCCTATACGCTCGACGGGCTCGATTCCGAGGGCATCTTCCCCTCGGTGCTCGGGCATGAAGGCGCCGGGATCGTCCGCGAGGTTGGCCCGGGTGTTACCAGCGTGAAGCCGGGCGATCATGTGATCCCGCTCTACACCCCCGAATGCCGCCAGTGTAAAAGCTGCCTCTCGGGCAAAACCAACCTCTGCACCGCGATCCGGGCGACCCAGGGCCAGGGACTGATGCCCGATGGTACTTCGCGGTTCAGCTACAAGGGCCAGACCATCTTTCACTACATGGGCTGCTCGACCTTCTCCAACTTCACTGTTCTGCCTGAAATCGCGGTCGCAAAAATCCGCGAGGATGCGCCGTTCAACACCAGCTGCTACATCGGCTGCGGGGTGACAACGGGCGTTGGCGCGGTGGTCAATACGGCCAAGGTCCGTCCCGGTGAAAACGTCATCGTCTTTGGCCTCGGCGGGATCGGCCTAAACGTGCTGCAGGGCGCGCGAATGGCGGGCGCGGGGATGATCGTCGGCGTCGATATCAACCCGGCGCGCGAGGAATGGGGCAAGCGGTTCGGGATGACGCATTTCGTCAATCCCAAGGATGTTGAGGGTGATATTGTCGCGCATCTGGTCGCGCTGACCGATGGCGGGGCGGATTACACCTTTGATTGCACCGGAAACACTACCGTGATGCGCCAGGCGCTCGAAGCCTGCCACCGCGGCTGGGGCACCTCGATCATCATCGGGGTCGCGGAGGCAGGCAAGGAAATCTCGACCCGCCCGTTCCAGCTGGTCACAGGGCGCAACTGGCGCGGCACCGCGTTTGGCGGCGCCAAGGGCCGCACCGATGTGCCCAAGATCGTCGATTGGTACATGAACGGCAAGATCGAGATCGACCCGATGATCACGCATGTCTTGACCCTTGAGGAAATCAACAAGGGCTTCGATCTGATGCATGCCGGGGAATCGATCCGGAGTGTGGTGGTCTTTTGATGGAACAGCTCAGCGCCACTCGCAGCCACGGCGGAACGCAAGGCGTCTATACGCATCAGTCGTCGCAAACCGGCACAGCGATGAATTTCTCGGTGTTCGTGCCGGATCACGAGCCGAACGCGAAGCTGCCGGTGCTGTGGTATCTTTCGGGGCTGACCTGCACTCACGCCAATGTCACCGAAAAGGGCGAGTTTCGTAGCGCTTGCGCCGAGTATGGGGTGATTTTCGTCGCCCCGGACACAAGCCCGCGCGGCCCAGATAACAATGGAGGGGATGTCCCCGATGATGAAGCCTATGATTTCGGCAAAGGCGCGGGCTTCTATGTCGATGCCACCGAAGCGCCGTGGGCGGCGAATTTCCGGATGCGGTCTTACATCGAGCAGGAGCTGCCCGCGCTGATCGCGGCTGAATTCCCGGTCGATATGGACCGCCAGGGGATCACTGGACACAGCATGGGCGGCCACGGCGCGCTGACGATTGCGCTGCGCAATCCCGGCCGGTTCCGTTCGACCAGTGCCTTTGCGCCGATCGTCAGCCCGCTCAACTGTCCGTGGGGCGAGAAGGCGCTGACCGGCTATATCGGGCCAGACCGCGCGGCCTGGCGCCAATATGATGCCTGCGCGCTGATCGAAGATGGCGCCCATCTGCCTGAGCTGCTGGTCGATCAGGGGACAAGCGATAATTTCCTGGCTGAACAGCTCAAGCCCGAATTGCTGAAACAGGCCTGCGCCAAAGCCGGTATCCCGGCAACGATCCGGATGCAGCCGGGCTATGATCATTCCTATTACTTCATTTCCAGCTTCATGGCCGACCATGTGGCCTGGCATGCGGAGCGACTTAAGGCGTGACGAGCGAAGCGCGCCTTGCCGAGATTTGTGCCGAGCATGGGGCCCGCGAGGGGCCGCTTTTGCCGATCCTCCATGATGTCCAGCACACATTCGGCTGCGTCGATGCCGCAGCCGAGGCGCAGATCGCCAAGATACTAAACCTTTCCCGCGCCGAAGTGCACGGGGTGGTCAGCTTCTACCCCGATTTCACGCCCGAGGCCGATCCTCGCCCGGTGGTGCAGCTATGCCGGGCCGAAGCCTGCAAGGCGCGCGGGGTCGAGGCTTTGGTTGGCGCAGGCGAGGCGGCGGCGGGCGAGCGGGTGAAGCTCTCTGCCGTCTATTGCCTCGGCCTGTGCAGCGCCGGTCCGGCGGCGCGGATTGGCGATACTCTCTACGCCCGGCTGGATGAAGCCGCGCTGGTCCGACTGGTGCAATCGGCATGAGCGTGGTGCGGATCTCTGACGACGCGCTGGCGCTGGCTTGCGGGGCGAATGCGGTGGCCGAGGCTTTTGCGGCGGCTGGTGCGACGGTCGAGCGGGTCTCCAGCTGGGGGATGCAGTGGCTCGAGCCGCTGGTCGAGATTGACGGGATCGGCTGGGGTCCGGTGACAGTAGGTGATGTTGCCAGCATCCTCTCCGGGACGAGCGACAAAGCTATTGGCCCAATCCTCGATCACCCATTTATCGCCCGCCAGCAGCGGCTGACCTTTGCCCGCGCCGGGCGCACGCGGCCGCTCAGCCTTGATGATTATGCCGCAACCGGCGGCTGGGACGGGCTCAAGCGCGCGCGCTCGCTCGAACCGGCTGAGGTGGTGGCCGAAGTCACTCAATCGGGCCTGCGCGGCCGCGGCGGCGCGGGATTCCCAGCGGGGATCAAATGGCAGACCGTCGCCAATGCCAACGGTGCGCGCAAATACATCGTCTGCAACGCCGATGAGGGCGACAGCGCCACCTTTGCCGACCGGATGCTGATGGAAGGCGATCCCTTCCAGTTGATCGAGGGCATGGCGATTGCCGCCTATGCGGTGGACGCGGGACAAGGCTACATCTACGTCCGCAGCGAATATCCCCACGCCATTGCCAAGCTGGACGCGGCGATCGCATTGGCCGCCAGCATCATCGCCCCGTTCCAGCTGGAAGTCCGCGTCGGTGCCGGCGCCTATGTCTGCGGCGAGGAAACCTCGCTGCTCAACAGCCTCGAGGGCAAGCGCGGCGAAGTGCGCGCCAAGCCGCCGCTGCCTGCGATCGAGGGGCTGTTTGGCTGCCCCACGGTGGTCAACAACGTCCTCACCCTTGCCGCGATCCCGCATATCCTCATCGAAGGCGGCGCGGCGCATTACGGCAGCCACGGCATTGCGCGCTCCAAGGGCACCATACCGATCCAGCTGGCCGGGAACATCAAGCATGGCGGGTTGTTCGAGACGGCGTTTGGAATTTCGCTCAAGGAATTGATCGAGGATATCGGCGGCGGAACGGCATCGGGCCACCCGGTCAAGGCAGTGCAGGTTGGCGGGCCGCTGGGCGCCTATCTCGCCCCGCACCAGTTCGATATCGCCTTTGACTATGAAGCCTACTCCGCCGCCGATGCGTTGATCGGGCATGGCGGGCTCACCGTGTTCGACGATAGCGCCGACATGGGCCGCATGGCCCGCTTCGCGATGGAATTCTGCGCCGTGGAAAGCTGCGGTAAATGCACACCGTGCCGGATCGGCTCGGTCCGCGGGGTGGAACTGATCGACCGGATCCGCGAAGGTGGCCGCAAGGCCGATGGTGTTGAGGTGCTGCCCCAGATGCACAACGCCTCCAAAGCCGGGCGCAGCCGGGAGGAAGATATCGTGCTGCTCGAAGATCTGTGCGAGACGATGAAATTTGGCTCGCTCTGCGCGCTCGGCGGGTTCACGCCCTATCCGGTGCTGTCCGCGCTGAAGCACTGGCCGGAGGATTTTGGCGGATGATCCTCGGCGTCGTCCTCGCCGGCGGAAAGTCCACCCGGTTTGGCAGCGACAAGGCGCTGGCAGAGCTGGGCGGGCGCACGCTGATTGCTCGCGCGGTCGATGCGCTGGCGCTCTGGTGCGAATATGTCGTGGTGGTCGGCCGGGAAACTGCGCCTGCGCCGACTCTGCCCGATTGGCCGCGAGCTGGCATGGGACCGCTTGCGGGTCTTGCCGCTGCGCTGCATCTGGCCCGCGACGACGGCTATGAAGCGGTGCTGTCGTGCGGAGTAGATTCGACTGGGCTGCCCGACGATCTGCTTGCGCTGTTGTCGCCTGCGCCTGCCTATCTGGCCGATCAGCCGGTGATTGGTCTGTGGCCTGCCAGCGCTTCGCCCGAGCTTGATGCACTGCTGGAGAGCGATGCTCGCCACTCGATGCGCGCCTTTGCCGAAGCGATCGGTGCAAAGCCGGTGAAAGCTGCGGCCAAACCTGCTAATATCAACACACCGGCGGACCTTTCCGCTGCGGAGCAACGCGATGGGCTATGAACGGCAAGCGGATTTCGGCACCCCCGAAGTCACCTCGGACAGTTCGGTCACGCTGACCATCGATGGCCGCGAAGTGACCGTGCCGCTCGGCACTTCGGTGATGCGCGCCGCGGGGACAAGCGGCGGAGCGATCCCCAAGCTCTGCGCCAGCGACAATATTGCCGCGTTCGGCTCGTGCCGACTGTGCCTGATCGAGGTCGATGGCATGCGCGGCACCCCTGCCAGCTGCACCACGCCCGCCGCGCCAGGCATGGTCGTCCACACCCAGACGCCGCTCCTCCAGAAGCTGCGCAAGGGGGTGATGGAACTCTACATTTCCGACCATCCGCTCGATTGCCTGACCTGCAGCGCCAACAATGATTGCGAGCTGCAGGATCAGGCTGCCGCCGTGGGCCTGCGCGACGTCCGTTATGGCTATGCGGGGGAGAACCATCTGGGCCTCGTCCCGGATGTATCTAACCCTTATTTCGACTTCGATCCGAGCAAATGCATTGCCTGCTCGCGCTGCGTGCGCGCCTGCGACGAGGTGCAGGGAACCTTCGCGCTAACCATCGACGGGCGCGGTTTTGCGTCCAAAGTCAGCGCCGGACAGGCCGGCGATGATTTCATGTCCTCGGACTGCGTCTCCTGCGGCGCCTGCGTGCAGGCCTGCCCGACCGCGACCTTGCAGGAAAAGGCGATTGTCGAGATCGGCAAGCCCGAACGCGCGGTCATCACCACCTGCGCCTATTGCGGGGTCGGCTGCACCTTCCGCGCCGAGATGCGCGGGCAGCAGCTGGTGCGGATGGTGCCGTGGAAGGACGGCAAGGCCAATCGCGGCCATTCCTGCGTCAAAGGGCGGTTCGCCTGGGGCTATGCCAACCATCAGGACCGGATCACTTCGCCGATGATCCGCGACAGCATCGATGAGCCGTGGCGCGAGGTCAGCTGGGATGAGGCGCTGGGCTTTGCCGCTGCGCGCCTGCAATCGATCAAGGCGCAATATGGCGCGCGCGCGCTGGGCGGGATCACTTCCAGCCGCTGCACCAACGAAGAGACTTTCCTGGTCCAGAAGCTGGTCCGCGCGGGCTTTGGCACCAACAATGTCGATACCTGCGCCCGGGTCTGCCACTCGCCCACCGGCTACGGGCTGAAGACCACTTTCGGCACCTCGGCGGGCACGCAAGATTTTGACAGCGTGATGGATTCCGATGTCATTCTGGTGATCGGCGCAAACCCGACCGATGCTCATCCGGTGTTTGCATCGCGCATGAAACGGCGCCTGCGCCAGGGCGCGAAACTCATCGTCATCGATCCGCGCCGGATCGATCTGGTCCGCAGCCCCCATGTCGAAGCGGCGCATCATCTGCCGCTCCAGCCCGGCACCAACGTGGCGGTGCTGACCGCGATGGCGCATGTGATTGTCACCGAGGGGCTGGCCGATGAGGCCTTCATCCGCGAACGCTGCGACTGGGACGAATATCAGGACTGGGCGCGGTTTGTGTCGGATGCCAAGCACAGCCCCGAAGTTCTCGAAGCGGTCACCCGGGTTCCGGCCGCAGACTTGCGCGCCGCCGCCCGGCTGTTCGCCACCGGCGGCAATGGCGCGATCTATTACGGCCTTGGCGTGACCGAACATTCGCAAGGCTCCTCCACCGTCATGGCGATCGCCAATCTCGCCATGGTCACCGGCAATATCGGCCGCCGCGGCGTCGGGGTGAACCCGCTGCGCGGCCAGAACAATGTTCAGGGCGCCTGCGATATGGGCAGCTTCCCGCATGAGCTTTCCGGCTACCGCCATATTTCCGACGGGGCAACTCGCGCATTGTTCGAGGCAGATTGGGGCGTTTCGCTCGATCCCGAACCGGGCCTGCGCATTCCAAACATGCTCGATGCCGCGCTCGATGGCAGCTTTCGGGCGATCTACATTCAGGGGGAGGATATTCTCCAATCCGATCCCAACACGCATCACGTGGCGGCAGGGCTCAAAGCGATGGACTGCGTCATCGTCCATGACCTGTTCCTCAATGAAACCGCCAATTACGCGCATGTGTTTCTGCCGGGTTCGACATTCCTCGAGAAAACCGGCACCTTCACCAACGCCGAACGCCGGATCCAGATGGTCCGCAAGGTGATGGAGCCGGCGAACGGCATGGAGGATTGGCAAGTCACCCAGGCGCTCGCCAACGCGATGGGGCTCGAGTGGAATTACACCCACGCCAGTCAAATTATGGATGAGGTCGCCCGGCTCACCCCCAGCTTTGCAGGCGTTTCCCATGCGCGGCTGGATGAAGCAGGATCGCTCCAATGGCCGGTCAATGATGCAGCCCCGGACGGCAGCCCGATCATGCACCTCGATGGCTTCGTGCGCGGCAAGGGCAAATTCGTGGTCACCGATTATGTGCCCACCGACGAGAAAACCGGGCCACGCTTCCCGCTGCTGCTGACCACCGGCCGGATCCTCAGCCACTATAACGTCGGCGCGCAGACCCGGCGGACGGCCAATACCGTGTGGCACCCCGAAGATCTGCTCGAAATCCATGCCGACGACGCCGAAAACCGCGGCCTCAAGGACGGCGACTGGGCACGCCTCGCCAGCCGCACCGGCGAGACCACGTTGCGCGTGCTGGTAACCGACAAGGTTGCCCCCGGCGTGGTCTATACGACCTTCCACCACCCCGCGACCCAGGCCAATGTCGTCACCACCGAGTTTTCCGACTGGGCGACCAATTGCCCCGAATACAAGGTGACAGCGGTGCAGGTGATGCCGAGCAACGGACCGAGTGACTGGCAGGAAGACTATGCCGAACTCAGTGCGAAATCGCGCCGGATCGAAGTCGAGCCAGCTCAATAATGAACCTGAAGACACTCCGCCACATGGTCAACCAGATCGCCCTGAACTTTGCCGTTCAGGGCGAGGAAGCGGCGATTGCTGCTACGGCCCAGCATCTCCGCGACTTCTGGGACCCACGGATGATGGCCGCGATCCGGGCCGACGACCGCGCGGAACTGAGCCCGATTGCGGCGGCTGCGGTGGAGCGGATCTGACGCCTCACGGATCGATGAAGTTGCCGGGCCGCTTTTCCAGCTGGCTCATCACCGCTTCGATCTGGTTCTTGCCGCCGATCAGCTTCTGCTGCTCGACGCTTTCGGCCATCAGGATGTCGTCGGTCGAGGTTTCGAGATAGCGGTTGAACAGGGTTTTGGCAGCGCGCTGGGCGTGGGGATTGCGGCCTGCGATGTCGTGCGCGATCGCGGTGGCGCGGGCGACCGGGTTGGCATCGACGATGGTCGCAAAGCCAAAGGCAAGCGCCTGCTCGCCGGTGAATTCCCGGTTGGTATAGGTCAATTCGCGCAAGATATCGTCGCGCACGGTGCCGCGCCACAGCGCGTAGCCGCCCATATCGGGGACCAGGCCCCACTTCATTTCCATAACCGCGAGGCGCGCATCGGGGGCAACCACCCGAATGTCTGCACCGCTGGCGATCTGCAAACCTCCGCCAAAGCACACACCGTGCACCGCCGCGATTACCGGCACCGGCAGCTTGCGCCATTGCATCGCGGCCTGCTGCGGGCGATTGGAATTGCCGTGGCTGCGCTCGGTCAGCGGCGCCCGATCATGCCGCGCCGTATCGGCCATGCTGCCCATATCGAGCCCGGCGCAGAACGAGCGCCCTTCGCCCGCCAGCACCACGCAGCGCAGCCCGGGCATGTCGTGCAGCGCCTGACCTGCAGCGATCAGCGCTTCGAACATCGCCGGATCGAGCGCGTTCATTTTGTCGGCGCGGATCATCCGTACCTGGGCAACGCCGCCGGCCTCCATCGTGATCCGAACGCGGTCGTTGGGTTTCAGCTCATGCCTCATGGCGCTCATCCTGTTGCTGCTTGTTGGAGTGCTCCTCGCTCAATCGCAGATAGCCGTCCAGTCCCAAATCATCCGTCAAAGCGACGAACGGAAGCGGCGCGGCCGCGTTTTCCAACGCCAGCCGATAGGACCCGTCCGGCATGGTTTCGATCAAGCCGCACAATCCGGCAAGGCGCAGCTTGGCCCGGACCCGGCAGACATGAACTGCCACAGTGTTGGTTTCGGGCCGGAAGCGCATCCGCCATAAGTCATTAAGCAAATCGAGGACCGAAACGGCCAAGCCCGGCAAATCGGCCAACCGCCACAAGATCGCAAACTCGCGCGGATGGAGTCCGACCTGATGGCTCGCGACGAAGCCATCGCGAGCCATCAGGTCCAGTTGCAACTGTCCGAGCTGACGGAATCGCGACATCGCTCCGGCCAAGAGATCGACCCGGAGCGCGCGAGCCTCGACCTCGGCCAGCGAGAATTCCAGGCCAAGGACATCGCCAAAGCCCAGCCGCAGCAACCGCGCGCGTTCGGCCGGATCGGCAACGCCGAGCAGCAAGACATGCCGGCGCAATGGCTGGGCAGCCCCAAGGAGCGCAATCCACTCGGCGAAAGACAGCCCGACTGGCGAGGCCAGCATCAGGCAGGGTTTCTCTTCCTGCGGCTCGACGGGGTCGTCCAGGAGGTGCCAGCCTAGCTGGCGCAAATCCATTCCGGCAGGAACCTTAACTGCCGCAAGCCATCGAAACTGCCGCAAGGTGCGCCCCCTACGCCGACCCCCCTCGCTTCAAAGCAAGACACGGGTATTTCTGACATATTGCCAAAGGCGATTGAACGAGTATCGCACAACCGCAGCGACAATAGTCGCAGTTCTTAGGCAGCGGTGCTGTTCACCCCCATGCTGGCAAGGTAGCGGCGGATATTGCGAGCCGCCTGGCGCAAGCGCTGTTCGTTTTCGACCATCGCGATCCGGACGAACCCCTCGCCGTCCTCGCCATAACCCACGCCAGGTGCAACTGCGACTTCGGCATGCGTTAGCAATTGCTTGGAAAATTCCAAACTTCCCATATCCTTGAGCGCGGGCGGAAGCGGTGCCCAGGCGAACATCGAGGCGCGGGGTGAAGGTATCTCCCACCCGGCCCGACCAAACGATTCCACAAGAACATCGCGGCGCTTCTGGTAAAGCTCACGGTTTTTTTCGACGATATCCTGCGGACCATTGAGCGCAGCGCAGGCGGCTGCCTGGATCGGCGTAAATGCTCCGTAATCGAGGTAACTCTTGACCCGGGTCAGCGCCGCAATCAGCCGCTTGTTGCCGACCGCAAAGCCAACCCGCCAACCTGCCATCGAAAAGGTTTTCGACATCGAGGTGAATTCCACCGCGACATCCTTCGCCCCCGGGACCTGCAGGATCGAGGGGGTCGGATTGCCATCAAAATATAGCTCGGAATAGGCAAGATCAGACAGGACCCAGACCCTGTTCTCCTTGGCCCAGGCAACCAGCCGTTCGTAAAAGGCCAGGTCCACCGTTTCGGCCGTCGGGTTCGAAGGATAGTTGACGATCAGGATCGACGGGCGCGGCACGGTGAAGGCCATAGCCCGCTCGAGCGAGCGCCAGTAATTCTCATCCGGGGTGGTCGGGACCGATCGAATCGTCGCCCCGGCGATGATGAAGCCGAAAGTGTGGATCGGGTAGCTGGGATTGGGGGCCAGAACGACATCGCCCGGTGCGGTCATCGCGGTCGCCATGCTGGCCAGACCCTCTTTCGAGCCCATGGTCATGACGACTTCGGTCTCGGGATCAAGCTGGACGCCGAAGCGGCGCTCATAATAATTGGCCTGGGCTTTGCGCAGGCCGGGGATGCCTTTGGAAGCCGAATAACCATGGGCATCGGGCTTCAGCGCCACTTCGCACAGCTTGTCGATCACGTGCTGGGGGGGCGGCAAATCAGGATTGCCCATGCCAAGGTCGATGATGTCCTTGCCCGCGGCGCGCGCAGCTGCCCGCATGCCGTTGACTTCGGCGATGACATAGGGCGGCAGGCGCTTGATGCGGTAGAACTCGTCTTCCATAACCTCGGAAAATCCATGCTATTCGGCAGAATTGCCGGAATTAGGTCTGTAAGTCGGATATGCGCTGCTGGCAAATAGCCGATTCACGCGTAGAATGGTTCCGACCTGAAGGAATGAGCAATGACTGACAAGACACCACCCGATATCCTGTCCGATCTGTTCAAGGCTCCGGCCGAAGCCGCCCAAAAGTTGTTTGGCGGGCTGTTGCCCGGCGTTGCAGAAGGCAGCGCCGGGGCAGAAGGCGATCTCGCCCAGTGGAGCAGTGTTGCCCAACGGCTTCAGGCAATGTGGTTCGATTTCCAGCGCGATCAGGCCGGACAAATGGCTGAAAAAACTCCGGCAATGTTCAGCGATCCGGGCAATTGGTTAGGCCTCGCGCAGGGCTGGTTCAAGCAGCTGCCGCTGGCCAATCCAGAAACCCAAAAGCGTCTGTGGGAAGACAGCCTGAACCTGTGGGAAGGCGTGCTCGGCCAGTACGGCCTCGGCCCCAAGGCAGACGCAGCAAAGGGCGGCACCGCTGACCTGCCGCGCAAGGATCGCCGCTTTGCCGACCCCAAGTGGCGCGAACAGCCGTTTTTTGCCCTCGTCCACCAGACCTATCTGTTGCTCGCCGAACAGATTATGGCGATGATGGACAATATCGAGGTCGCCGACCCGGAGAAGCGCGATCAGCTGCGCTTCGCCACCCGCACGCTGGTCGAGGTGCTCAGCCCGGCCAATATGCCATTGACCAATCCGGTGGTGCTGCAACGGATAATCGAAACCCGCGGCGAAAATCTGGTCAAGGGGTTGCAGCATCTGCTGACCGACGTGAAACGCGGCCAGCTGACTCATGTTGACCCTAATGCATTTCGGCTGGGTGAGAATATTGCCACAACCCCGGGAAAAGTTGTTCACCAGGCCCCGCTGTACCAGTTGATCCAGTACAGCCCGACTACCGAAAACGTGCTGGAAGTGCCGCTGGTGATTTTCCCGCCCTGGATCAACCGCTTTTACATCCTCGATCTGGCCCCGCAGAAAAGCTTCATCCGCTGGGCGGTGGAACAGGGCGTCACCGTGTTCGTCGTCTCGTGGAAGTCGGCCGATGCCAGCATGGCAGAGGTCGTGTGGGACGATTACATCCGCGCACAGATCGAAGCGATTGACCTGATCCGCGACCGGCTCGGCGTCAAGGCGGTCCATACGATCGGCTATTGTGTCGCAGGCACAACTCTGGCGGCAACGCTGGCGGTGCTGGCGCGGCGCCGCGCGGCAGACAAGGTCAAAAGCGCAACCTTCTTCACCGCCCAGGTCGATTTCGAACAGAGCGGCGAGCTCAAAGTCTTCATCGATGACAAGCAGCTGGCGAACCTGGCCAAGCTCTCCGGCGAAAAAGGCTATATCGACGGCCGCTATACGTCGGCTGCGTTCAACCTGTTGCGCGGCAACGACCTGATCTGGAGCTATGTCGTCAACAATTACCTGCTTGGCGACGACTATCCGGCGTTCGACCTGCTCCACTGGAACGGCGACACCACCAACCTGCCCGCCAAATGGCACCAGTCCTATCTGCAAGACCTTTACCGCGATAACCGGCTGGTCGTGCCCGATGCGATGAGTGCGGATGGCACTCCGATCGACCTCACCCGGATCGAAACCCCGGCCTATATCCAGGCGGGCCGCGAGGATCATATCGCGCCGCCCCAGAGCGTCTGGCGGCTGACCCGGCATTTGCGCGGGGACCAAACCTTTGTTCTGGCTGGTTCCGGACATATTGCTGGAGTGGTCAACCCGCCCGCTGCAAACAAATACCAATATTGGACCAACCCTGCACCGGTCGACAGCTTTGCCGATTTCGTCGCGGGCGCGTATGAGACGCCGGGCAGCTGGTGGCCCCACTGGATCGAGTGGATGCGGCGGCAAGACAGTGTGGAAGTCGCTGCAAAGGGCAAGCGCACACCGGGTTCGAAGGGTGATAAAGTGCTTGAAGATGCCCCGGGAAATTACGTTAAAGCGCTCTAGAACAGTGTCTTAGCTAATTTATGCTGCACTGCACAAAATACTCTTGACTTCGCGGTCGCAATATATATTTTGTGCAGTGCAACATAAATGGCTCCGACGGTCGGATCCATTAGCGAAGGATAGACCCGATGGCCGACGCCACCGAAACCAATTTGCCCGAATTCAAGGCTGATGTGGCCGCAGAGAAGGCTTATGCCGCTGCCGCCGAAACCGCCGCGCCTGCGCCCGTCGCAGCCAAGGCTGTCGTGGCGCCCAAGGCGGCTCCTGCGAAGGCCAAGGCGGCTCCTGCGAAAACGCAGGCTCCGGCTGCCATGATGATTGCAACCGTCAAGAAAGCTGCCGTCAAGAAGATTGCGGTCAAAAAGGTTGCCGCGAAGAAGGTTGCAGCCAAGGCGGCGATCAAGCTGAAGGCGCCTGCCAAGGCTGCCGCGAAGAAAACTACTTCCGCTATCAAGTTCCCCAATGTTTTCCAGATCCTCCCCATCTCCAAGATCAAGGACAAGTTCATGGCTACCACCAAGACCCAGACCGAAGATTTCGCCGCCCGCATCAAGGACAGCGTTGCCGACGCCCAGGAGCGCGCCAAGGTTGCTTACGAAAAGAGCACCGTGGTGCTTGGCGACGTCACCGAATTCAGCAAGGGCAACGTCGAAGCGCTGGTCGAATCGACCAAGATCCTCGCCGCTGGCCTGCAGGACATGGGCAAGGCCTATGTTGCTGACAGCAAGTCCGCGATCGAAACCCTGACCGCCGACGTCAAGGAACTCGCCGCCGTCAAGTCGCCAACCGACTTCTTCAAGCTGCAAAGCGAAATCCTGCGTCGCAATTTCGATGCCGCGATTGCCGCTGGTTCGAAGAACTCGGAAACGCTGGTCAAGCTGGCTGGCGACGCTTTTGCGCCGATTTCGACCCGCGCCAGCATGGCGATCGAAAAGGTCAAGCAGGCCGCCTAAGCGCAGCCCGCTCCTCAAGCGCCGACCCGTCCACTCGTTCGGTGCCTGAACTCAATTTCGGGCCGGCCAGCATCAAGCTGCCCGGCCCGTTTTTGTGCCTATCGAAGATTATCGAACCACGAAGGCTTGTTCTTTCCCCCTGCAATGCGATATTTCGTGACCATGCTGACTTACACGACCCCAAACGATCACTCCCTTGCCGCGCCCATTCGCGCCAGCGACGACGCGGGCGGTACGCCGGGCGGCGGCGCAGGCAATGGCGGCCAGGACCAGCTGGGCGTTGCTACCAAAACCCGCGCCAAGCCCAAGAAGCCGAGCCAATTCAAAGTGCTGCTGCTGAATGATGACTACACTCCGATGGAATTCGTGGTCATGGTGCTCAAGCGCTTTTTCGGAATGAATCTTGAACAGGCCACCCGGGTCATGCTCCACGTCCACCAGAAGGGCGTCGGCGTCTGCGGAATTTTTCCCTATGAGATCGCGGAAACCAAGGTCACGCAGGTGATGGACTTCGCCAACGCGAACCAGCACCCGCTGCAGTGCACGCTTGAAAAAGCGTAGCCGTCCTTGCTGGCCGGGTGCGAACCGCCTAGGGCTGCGAAGCAGAACCGCCTAAGCTGGTATCATTAGCCGCCCGTGAAAATTCTTACCGCCACTGATCGTTACATTTTCCGGCTGGTGCTGATGCCCATGCTGGCGGTGTTCGTTATCGCTGCCTCGCTGCTTGTGCTCGATAAAATGCTCAAACTGTTCGATTTTGTGGCGACTGAGGGTGGGCCCGTCAGTGTCGTGTTCAAGATGCTGGCAAATTTGCTGCCCGAATATGCCAGCCTGGCCATTCCGCTCGGCTTGATGCTGGGGATCCTGCTGGCCTTCAGGAAGCTTGCCACTACCAGCGAGCTTGATGTGATGCGCGCGATCGGCCTGAGTTATACGCGGTTGCTGCGCGTACCCTACCTCATCACCATTGCCCTTGCCGCGCTGAACCTCGTGATCGTCGGCTATCTCCAGCCGCTCTCGCGCTATTACTATGAGCAGCTGCAGTTCGAGCTGCGTTCCGGTGCGCTCGGCGCTTCGATAAAGGTGGGCGAATTTACGACGCTGAAGGACAAGATGGCGCTGCGGATCGAGCAAAGCAGCGATAAGGGGCACGAGCTGATCGGCATTTTTGCCCGGGTCAGCGGCAAGGGTGGTCAAGTGCTCTCGATTTCGGCGCGCGAGGGGCGGTTCCTTGCGCTCAAGGATGCGCCAGACACCATCATCCTGCGCCTGACCGACGGTCAGATCATCCAGGATTCCCCGGGCTCCAGCCCGCGCGTGCTCAACTTCTCCCAACATGATTTGCCGATCGATTTGCCGGCAGTCGAGGAGTTCCGTCAGCGCGGCGGCAAGGAACGCGAATACATCCTCCCCGAGCTGCTGCGGATCGGCTGGAGCAAGGACGCCAGCGAACAGATCCGCAATGAAACCCGCGCCAGCCTGAATTACCGGCTGGTCGAAGTGGTGATGATGCTGCTGCTGCCACTGCTCGCGGTGGCATTGGCGATCCCGCCCAAGCGTTCAACCTCTGCATTGGGGCTGTTTGTGTCAATTGTGATGGTTGTCGCCTATCACAAGGTCAATGAATATGGGCAGGCTGTGGCAGCATTGGGCCGGATCGATCCGACGCTGGCGCTATGGGGGCCGTTTGCGCTGTTCGCGGCCCTGATTGTGTGGATGTACTGGCGGGTTGCCTTTGTTCCCGGCGGCCAGGCGATCGGAGCACTGGAAAGGTTTGCCGCCAATCTCGGCAAGTGGCTGCGGACGGCGTTGAATCGGCGTGAGCGCCGGCCCGGGGCAATCTGATGCAGTTGGACTTTTTCCCCTCGAAAACACTGACGCTGTACCTCGCGCGGTTGTTCATCACCCGGATCCTGGCGGTATTGCTGATGCTGGTGCTGGTGCTCCAGATGCTCGACCTGCTATCCGAAAGCGGCAAGATCCTGGGCTATCCCGGCAATGGCGAGGCGCAGCTGTGGGAGTATGTCAGCATGCGCACGCCCCAGCTGATCGCTCGGTTCCTGCCCTATTCGGTGCTGCTGGCGACGATCATCACGCTCGCCACGCTAAACCAGAACAGCGAAGTCATCGCGATGAAGGCGGCGGGGCTATCCGCGCATCAGGTGCTCGCGCCGCTGCTGCTGACGGCGCTGGTGGTATCGGGCGTCAGCTTTGGGTTCAACGAGCGGGTCGTCACCCGCGCCACCGCCACCCTGAAAGCCTGGACCGCGGTCGAGTATGCGCCGATTCCCAAGCAATCGGGGATCCGCTACAACATCTATCTGCGCGACGGGCCTAACATTCTTGCGGCCGGTTCGCTGACCGGCGCGGGCCGGGCCATCCGGATGGAGAACGTCACCTGGTATCGCCGCGATGCGAGTGGAATCGTGGTCGATCAGATCCGCAGCCCTCAGGCGACCTATGCCAATCCGGGCTGGCAATTGGATGCCCCGCGCCGGTTTGACGTGAAGTCTACCATGCAGCAAGCGCTCGCGCCGCTGGTAGTTGCAAAAGGCGTAACCCCAGCGCAGGTGGCACTCAGCAGCACCGACGCCGATGCGCAGGGGCTGCTTGAATTGTCGGACACCATAGCAGCGATGAAGGCCGCGGGCCGCCGCACCAGTGAGCTCGAAGGCAAATGGTGGCACAAGATTTCCGGGCCGCTCTCGGCTTTGCTGATGCCGCTGCTCGGCGCGGTCGCCGCCTTTGGCCTCGCGCGTTCAGGCCAGCTGCTGATCCGATCGATCATCGGCATGTCGCTGGGTTTCGCCTATTTCGTGATCGACAACGCCGCACTCGCCATGGGCAACTTCGGCGGCTACCCCCCAATGATCGCCGCCTGGGCACCGTTCCTGCTGTTCGCCATGGTCGGCGAAACAGTGCTGGTGCGGACCGAAGAATGATCTGGTCGGCGACGTCTGGATCCCGATTTGAGCTGGCGGAATATTAGTCGTGTTGGGCCAGTTCCTGGTCCCCGCGCCCAACTTTGGCAACATTCACCCCAGCCGCATCGTGCTGCGCGCGATCTTGCCGATCAGCGGCAGCATCCCGGCGTAATTCGCCTTGGCGTAGGTCACACTGCCGGTTGCATGCGCCGCCAGCCGCCGGTGCGCTTCGGGAAGCGCGTGGTAGGGTATGCTGGGGAGCAGGTGATGCAGCGCGTGGTAGCGCAGGCCCACCGGCGCCCATAGCTCGGCGAGCGGCCCGGGCGGTGGAACATTGACCGTGTCGAGGTACTGCGCGGTTACCGTCATCGGCTCGCCCTCGTTCTCCCACAGATGCGCGACCAGCGTGCGCAGCTGGTTGAGCACAGCGGTGACCGAGATCACGCCGAGGCCGATCGCCAGCGGTCGCCAGTCGAATGCCAGGGCGGTGGCAATCAGGAACCACGCCCACAGCGAGGCGCCCGTCTCTTGCCACAGCACCATAGTGCGAAACTCGCCTTCAGGCGGGCGGCGGCGGAAATCGGGGTTGATCGAGAGCGCCGAAGCGCGCTCCCACACCAGCCGCCGCAGCGGCGGGATCAGCGCGCCAAGCGGGACCAGCACCGCCGAGCGCAGCAGCAGGCCGACCGGCAGCAGCATCGCGATCAGGATGAACAGCGGCAGCGACCATGGCTTCATAAGGGCGAGCGGCAGATATTCGGGATCGTCCGCCGTCCCATAGCGGGTGCGCGCGTGGTGCAGCGTGTGGACATTCTCATACATCAACGAGGGCATCATCATCGGCACACCTACAGCCAAGTTCCATGCAAGGCGGAAGCCGGGCAGCGCGGTGGGGTGGATATGCGTCAGCTCGTGGATGAACAGCAGCGCGCGGTACAGCGCCAGTGCCGCAACCACGCCCGAAGCAACCGCCAGCGCCGGGTTGCCGAGCAGGATAGCTCCGGCCAGCGCCGCATAGCCGATCAGCGCGGAGCCGATCAGGTCCGGCCAATAGATTGCAGGCCGCGCCTCAGCGATATCGCGCGTGAGCTCGACCGCTGCGCGCAGCATGGCCATGTCGTCGGGAATCCTTGCACCCTTGTCCGAGGTTTCCGAACCGATCGGCGCGGCACTCAGATTATCGATGGCTTGGTAGACAGTCATGCAATCGTTCCAAATGAGCCTTGCCGGACACGCTTTCCGGCTGAATATCCGTGTCGCGATGACCCCCGCTGCTTGGCTTGGCAAGCAACAGAGGCCATAGGCAGTGCCGACTAGACTGCAACAAAGGCAAGATCGTGGCCCGAACTGAGATAATCATTACCCCGGTTTGCAGCAAGGCTGACCTCAAGGCCTTTGTGGACCTTGCCTGGCTTCTCTATCGCGATGATCCCAACTGGGTTCCACCAATCCGCGCCGAAGTGATCGAGACGCTCACCCCGGGCAGGAACCCGTTCTTCGAACATGCCACCCACCAGTTTTTCCTGGCGAAGCGAGATGGCGCAGCTGTCGGGCGGATTTCGGCCCATTTCGATCATCTCGCGCTGGCTCAGCCACCCGAGCAGGGCATGGGGCCAGGCACCGGCAACTGGGGACTGCTGGAGGCCGAGGATGAGGCCACGGCCCAGGCGCTGATCGCTCGTGCCGAAGCATGGCTGCGCGACCATGGCATGACCCGGGTTCTGGCGCCGATCAGCCTCTCGGTTTGGGAAGAACCCGGCCTGCTGGTCAAGGGCCATGATCATCCGCCCACGGTGATGATGGGGCATCACAACCCGAGATATCAGGGCTGGATCGAGGCGCTGGGCTATAAAGCCGCCAAAAACCTGCTGACCTATGAGCTGGACATAACCAAGCCTTTCTCTCCCCTGCTCCAGCGGATCATTGAATCGGGCGAAAAGAACCCGCGGATCAGGATCCGCAATGTCGATCTGAAGAATTTCGACGCGGAAGCGCGCACCATCCTCGAGATTCTCAACGATGCCTGGTCGGACAATTGGGGCTTCGTGCCGATTACCGACAGCGAGATCGCCTACACCGGCAAGAAGCTGAAACCGCTGGTCCGCGAAGATCTGATCCGCATCGCCGAGCTCGACGGCCAACCGGTGGCCTTCATGATGACGCTGCCCGACGTCAACCGCCCGATCAAGGCGATCAAGGGCAAGCTGTTCCCGTTCGGCTGGGCCAAGCTGCTGTGGTGGCTGCGCAAGCCGACCAATGCCGATATGCGCGTGCCGTTGATGGGGGTGAAAAAGCGGCTACAGAGCTCGCGGATGGCCAGCCAGCTCGCTTTCATGATGATCGAATATATCCGCCGCGCCGCCGTAACCGAATATGGCGGAACCCGCGGCGAGATCGGCTGGATCCTAGACGACAATCAGGGAATGATCGCCATCGCCGAAGCGATCGGCACCACGGTCAACAAGGAATACCGGGTTTACGACAAGGCGCTTTGATCTGAGGACTTCCGGTCCACCGTCGCCGCAACCGCGACATCCATCGTCACATTGCCCACAGTGCGCATCAGATCGGGCAGCACCTCTACCGCCACCAGCAGGCCGAGCGGGCCGATTGGCACTCCCATCGCCAGCGCAATCGGACCGGTTGCGGTGACCAGGCTGATCGCGCCGGGCAATGAAACCGATCCGATCGTGGTAAGCAGCGCTACTCCCACCCCGGTCGCCAGCATCAGCGGACTGAGTTCGATCCCTGCCAGCCGCGCCACATAGATCGCCACAGCCAGGTTCATCGCCGGACCGGTCGCGCGGAACAGGGCGACAGCGAGCGGCAGGACGAACTCACCCGTCGTATCGCGCAAACCCAATCCGCGGCAGGCGACCAGCATGACCGGCAGGCTTGCCAATGAGGATTGGGTCGAAATCGCCATCGCTTGCGCCGGCACGACGGCGCGGGCAAACCGCCCGAGCGGCTGGCCCGCGAGAATCACCGCGACACCATAGGCCGCCAGCAATACCACGCCGCCGATCGCCGAAACCGTCAGTATATAGTGCGCCAGCGCCCCCAGAACGGCTGCCCCGCTTTGCCCTGCAACCAGCAGCGACAGCGCGAATACGCCAACCGGAGCGAGCCACAGCACCCAGCCGATGATGACCAGCATCGCGCCGGTAATGGCTTCAAACAGCGTGGTGAGATGCTGCCGGTGCAGCTGTGGCAAACGAACAATGGCGAGCGCCAGCAGGCTGAAGAAGATGATCACCGCCAGCATCGCATTATCCGCCGCAGCCCTGATGATATTGGGTGCAACCAGCGATTTGAGGAATTCCGCCACATCGGGAACCTGGCTGGTGTCGGTGGCGGCCAGCCCCTGTCGCAGCGCTTCGGCGGCCGCCTGCGGTATTGGCAGGGCATCCAGCAGGGCCGGCATGGCAAAGGCGGCGAAGATTGTTCCTGCCGTCAATATCGACGCAAACAGCGAGAGCGACAGCACCGCCATGCGCCCTGCTTTGGCCGCTGCAACGGTCTGGACAATCCCGATCACCAGCAGCGACGCGACCAGCGGCACGATGGTCATCTGCAAGGCCCGCAGCCATAAGGTTCCGACCACATCCGCCGCTTTCAGAACCAGCGGCGCAGCGCTGGTTCCTTCCAGCGCAATCCCCAGCGCCAGACCGGCGGCCAATCCGCCCAGCGTCCAGCCAACCGGCACCCGCACGTCGGGGATAAAGCTGCTTGCGGCAGTTTCAGATGTTTTGCGGTCAGTCATGCAAGCCCCTGCGTTGTTTGTTTGCAGGCGTGACATTAGCGGCCTCGTGCGACATAGCAATTTTGAAGAAAATCAGCATCACTGGGCCGAAACATTGGAGAGCCGAAGCATGGGACGGCAATTTTTCGGCACAGACGGCATCCGCGGGCGCACCAATGCCGGCGTGATGACCGCCGCCACCGCGATGAAGGTTGGTCAGGCCGCTGGCACGCATTTCCTGCGCGGAAGCCACAAGCACCGGGTGGTGATCGGCAAGGATACACGGCTTTCGGGCTATATGCTGGAAAGTGCGCTGGTGGCAGGCTTTACCAGCGTGGGGATGGATGTGATCCTGCTCGGGCCGATGCCAACACCTGGGGTCGCGCTGATGACCCGTGAGATGCGAGCCGATGTCGGTGTGATGATTTCGGCCAGCCACAACCCCTATGAAGACAACGGCATCAAGCTGTTCGGCCCAGATGGTTTCAAACTGTCGGACGAGGATGAGCTAGCGATCGAGGCGATGCTGGGGGCCGACCAGCCGCTTGCCACTTCGGCCGAGATTGGCCGCGCCCGCCGGATCGATGATGCCCGCGGGCGTTATATCCACGCGGTCAAAAGCTCGCTCCCCGACGATATCCGCCTCGATGGCCTGAAGATCGTGGTCGATTGCGCCCATGGTGCAGCCTATCAGGTCGCCCCTTCGGCGGTGTGGGAACTGGGCGCCGAAGTGATCACGGTGGGGGTCAACCCCAATGGCAAGAATATCAACGACAAGGTCGGCTCGACTCATCTGGACCTGATCAAGGAAACCGTCATCGCGAACGGAGCCCATATCGGGATCGCGCTGGATGGCGATGCCGACCGGCTGATCGTAGTCGATGAACGCGGCCAGACGGTTGACGGCGACCAGCTGATGGCGCTGATCGGCAGCCAATGGGCCGCGCAGGGGCGTTTGCGTGGGAACGGCGTGGTTGCCACGGTCATGTCCAATCTTGGGCTGGAGCGCTTTCTGCGGGGCCAGGGGATCGATCTGATCCGCACAAAAGTGGGTGACCGCCATGTCCTCGAAGCCATGAAGGCTGGCGGCTATAATGTCGGCGGCGAGCAATCGGGGCACATGATCCTGCTCGATCACGCCACCACCGGCGACGGGACGATAGCCGGGCTGCAAGTGCTGGCGGCATTGGTCCAATCGGGCAAGCGGGCGAGCGAGCTGCTGCATTTGTTCGATCCGGTGCCGCAGCTGCTGAAGAACGTCCGTTTTGCAGGGGGAAGTCCGCTGGATGATTCAAGGGTCAAGGCGGTGATCGCCGATGCCGAGGCTCAGCTCTTGGGCAAGGGCCGATTGGTGATCCGTCCATCCGGCACTGAACCCGTAATCCGCGTCATGGCCGAGGGTGACGATGCGGGCGAAGTTGCAGCGGTGGTCGATGCGATCTGCGCGGCGGTGCAAGAGGCTGCCCGCTGATGCTTGAAATGCGCCCCGATTGCGAACGCTGCGGCGGCGATCTTGCTGCCGAAGCGCCCGGTGCTTTCATCTGCTCGTTCGAATGCACCTTCTGCGCGGATTGCGCCGAGGTGCTGGATGATCGTTGCCCCAATTGCGGCGGCGAGCTGATGGACCGGCCGACCCGGGCCAGTGCGCTCCACGCCAAGCATCCGCCTTCCACCGTCCGGAAATACCTTGGGGTACCCGGGGGTGGTTGAATCCCCCCGAATCCTCGCGATCGCCGGCTCTGACAGTTCGGGCGGGGCGGGAATTCAGGCGGATATCAAGACCATCACCATGCTCGGCGGCTATGCGATGACCGCGATTACGGCAGTGACGGCGCAAAATAGTATCGGTGTGCAGGAAATCCAGCTTCTTCCTGGTGATTTGGTGCTTGAGCAAATGGCCTCGTGCATTGAAGATATCGGCGTTGACGCAATCAAGATAGGCATGTTGGGTAGTGAGGAAGTGGTGCGCTGTGTTGCCGGTGGACTGGTCACTGCGCCGGAAATATCCGCACGCTCAGTTCCGGGGCACAGCCGCAAGGTCCTGCCTCCCGGCTTGCAACGATTTCCGATTGTACTGGATCCAGTGCTCGTCGCCACCTCGGGCGCACTGCTAGCAAACACGGCTATCATCGATGCCATGGTCGCTCGCCTTTTCCCCCTTGCGACCGTGCTTACCCCCAACTTGCCTGAACTGGCGACTCTAACGAGCACCGAACCAACCAACCTATCGGAAATGCGCGACGCAGCACTTACACTTGCCCAGCGGCATGGCTTTCACGTGCTGGCCAAAGGCGGCCACACACAGGGGCACACCATCGTTGACCTGCTGGTCGCTCCAGACGGCCATACCCTGCAATTTGAAGGATCGCGGATCGACACGCCGCACACCCACGGCACCGGCTGCACACTGTCGAGCGCAATTGCTACCTTTCTTGGCAAGGGCCTGGCCCTGCCAGAAGCAGTCGATCGAGCGCGGCTGTTCGTCCGCTCAGCCTTGCGTGCCGCGCCCGGCTATGGCGCCGGACATGGCCCGTTGGGCCACGCGCTGGCCCGGGGTTAGCGCTCACCCCTCCAGATCGTAGAATTTCACCACTACAGCCCAGGCTTCTTCTGCGGTTTCAACCCAGTGGAACAGCGCCAGATCCTCATGATTAATCACGCCCTCGTCGGCCATCGCCTCGAAGTCGATAATCCGGCTCCAGAACGCCTTGCCGAACAGCAGGATCGGGATCGGCTTCATCTTGCCGGTCTGGACCAGCGTCAGCAGCTCCATGAATTCATCGAGCGTGCCAAACCCGCCCGGAAATACCGCCACGGCGCGCGCGCGCAGCAGGAAGTGCATTTTCCTGAGCGCGAAATAATGGAACTGGAACGAGAGGTGCGGAGTGACAAAGCTGTTGGGCGCCTGCTCATGCGGGAGCACAATGTTGAGCCCGATCGATTCGGCACCGACTTCGTCCGCGCCCCGGTTGGCTGCCTCCATGATCGAAGGCCCCCCGCCCGAGCAGATCACGAACTGGCGCATACCCTTTTCGACAATCGCGCAGCTACTTGCGATCCGTGCCAGATTGCGGGCCTCGTCATAATATTTCGAATTGGCAATCAGCCGCTCGACCACGGCCTGCCGTTCAGGTGTGGTCGCACTGTCCCGCGCCGCTTGAGCCATCTCGGGCGAGGGAATCCGCGCCGAGCCATAGCAAACCAGTGTCGAGCCGATCTTGGCCTCCTCCAGCAGCATATCGGTTTTCAACAGCTCCAGCTGGAAGCGCACCGGGCGCAGCGCGTCGCGCAGCAGGAAGTCGGTATCACGATAGGCTAGGCGATAGGCAGGATCACGCTGCTGGGGCGTGGTATGGCCGTGCGATTCGACGAAGGAGGCTTCCTGATCGGCTTTGTAGAACCGGCCGCGAGTGAGTTTTTTTTCGGGTTCGTCAGTCATAAGCCCTCATCCCCTGTCACGGGCTTGCTGTCAAAGCAGGCAGGGAGCAAAGTGGAAGGATGGATGCCCCGCGAGGACTCGAACCTCGATAAACGGTATCAGAAACCGGTGTCTTACCATTAGACGACGGGGCAACAGGCCGGTGGCTCCTAGGCAAGCGCCCGGGCTGCGTCAAGCCACAGCACTTGCCCCGCGCGCGCGCTAAGTCTAACATCACGGTCAGGTACCCGCCGCTTGTCGCGGGATAATGATAATGAGTAGAGTGATTATGGCGGAAGATTTTCCGCCGGCAGCGCGCAAGGAACCAGCGAGCGAAGACGGGCAGCGGCAAGATCAACCCGGCGATAACCCCCGCCAAGCCAGCCACGCCGATCCCGCTAATGAAGCCAAGCGCCAACCCGGCGTCCGAACGGACTCGTGGCCCCAGCGTGAGCGCGGGGCTGGTGACTGGCGTCAAACCTCGTTCAACCGGCCCGCCCCATTTCACCGCCAGGCTTATGCCGCGATTGATCTGGGTACCAACAATTGCCGCTTGCTGATCGCAAGGCCTGCGGATGAGAACTTCGTGGTAATCGATGCCTTCAGCCGCGTTGTCCGGCTGGGCGAAGGGCTGGCCCAGACCGGCCGGTTGAGCGATGCCGCGATGGACCGCACTTTGGGAGCGCTGCACGTCTGCGCGGACAAGCTCAAGCGGCGCAACGTCCATTTGGCCCGCTCAGTTGCCACCGAGGCGTGCCGGCGGGCTGCAAACGGGCTCGAATTCATCGAACGGGTCCGCCAGGAAACCGGCATTGTGCTCGATATCATCAGTGCCCAAGAGGAAGCGCGGCTGGCCGTGCTGGGATGCCACATCCTGCTGGAGCAAGGCGAAGGCCCGGCAATGATTTTCGATATTGGCGGGGGATCGACCGAACTGGTTCTGGTCGAAAACGCCGCTGGTGCGGTGCCGCATATCCGCGACTGGCAGAGTGTGCCCTGGGGGGTCGTCTCGCTGACCGAGACTTGCGGCAGCGAAGGCCATGTTGCCGAGGGGGATGCCGCCGCACGTGCCGCCCGCTATGCCCGGATGCGCGAACTGGTGCGCGACAGCTTCGCTGATTTTGCGATGCGCATTGGTCCCACCCGCAGCGCCGGACCAGCCTATGCGCTGCGCCTGCTGGGGACCAGCGGCACCGTGACAACGCTGGCCAGCCTCCATCTTGACCTGCCCCAATATGATCGCCGGGCGGTGGATGGTCTGATCGTACCCTCAGCCTCGATGCGCGATATCAGCACGCGCCTATCGGCGATGACCCCCGATGAGCGCCGCGAACTGCCTTGCATTGGGCACGAGCGCAGCGATCTGGTGGTGGCCGGCTGCGCAATCCTTGAAACGATTCTCGATCTTTGGCCGGCAGACCGGCTTGGCGTCGCCGATCGCGGCATCCGCGAAGGCATCTTGCGCGGCTTGATGTCCGCAGGTGGAGAAGCCGAACGCAGCCTCGCGGCGCTGCGGCAATTGAAAAAAGGCAATATATGAGCCGCTCCGGCAAGGATCCCGAACGGCTCAAAACAGCCAAAAAACGTACCGCCAGCTCCTCGCGCTGGCTGACGCGGCAGCTTAACGACCCCTATGTGAAGAAGGCCAAAGCCGACGGCTATCGCAGCCGCGCGGCCTATAAGCTGATCGAGCTGGACGAGAAATTCAGCCTGCTGCGCGCTGCCAGCCGCGTGGTCGATCTGGGCATTGCCCCCGGCGGGTGGAGCCAGGTGGTGAGGGAAAAACGACCGACTGCGCTGGTCGTGGGGATCGATCTTCTCCCCACCGATCCGATTGAGGGCGTTACCATTTTCCAGATGGACTTCATGGCCGATGCAGCCCCTGCCGCGCTCGCCAGCGCGCTGGACGGAGCGCCCGACCTGATCCTGTCGGACATGGCCGCCAATACCACTGGCCACAAGCAGACCGATCATCTGCGGACGATGGGCCTTGTTGAAGCCGCAGTGGTTTTTGCCATCGCCACGCTGGCACCGGGCGGGGCCTTTATCGCCAAAGTGCTGGCAGGCGGCACCGATACGGAACTGCTGAGCTTGCTCAAGCGCAATTTTACCAGCGTCAAACATGCCAAGCCGCCCGCCAGCCGCAAGGATTCGTCCGAATGGTATGTGATCGCCCAAGGTTTCAAGGGCAATTGAGGCATGCAGGGGCGATGCGCGACGCCTCGGCTTTCCCGGCACGCAGCGAAGCGCTTATTGCTTGGCCGCTTGTGCCGGAGCCGCGGCGGCAGCATCGGCAGGCTTGGCCGCATCAGGAGCGGCAGCCGCCGGTGCAGCTGGCAGCGGCAAATTGGAGCCTTGAGCGTTCAGATAAACAATCAGATTGGCCCGTTCTTCCGCGTTTCCGAGGCCGGCAAAGCTCATTTTGGTGCCGCTGGCGAACTTCTTCGGGCTGGTCAGCCAATCATTGAGATTGGCGAAATCCCAGTTGCCGCCGTGGCCTGCAAGGTCGCTTGAATAGGCAAACCCGGCAGCGTGCTTGCCCACCGGCTTGCCGACAATGCCGTAAAGGTTCGGGCCAATGCCTGCGGCTCCGCCCGAATTGATCGTGTGGCACGAGGTGCACTTCTTGAACGTCGCTTCGCCCTTAGCCGGATCAGCGGCAGCAAGCAGCGTTTCGAGCGGCACGGCAGCAGCCGCACCGCCTTCGCTAGAGACCACGCCTTCGATCTTGTAACCGGGCGTATGCGGTGGATGGGCCTTATCCGCCTCGAAATAGTGGCCGCTCACACTAGAAAGGCCAAGTGCGACAATGCCGGAAAACAGAGTCCAGCCGGCAATGGTATTGAAACGGTCTGCCATCGAAAATGCCCCGTAGGATATGCGCCTCGCGATTTCGGGCCGCTCTAGTGTCGGTCCGGGCGGAGCGCAAGGGGGTTAGGCAAGCTTGCGCGCGGACGACATGCCGACTAGCCCTTGCCAATGATCGCTTCCCTGCTGATAGCCAATCGCGGCGAGATCGCCTGCCGCATCATCCGTACTGCCCGGGCCATGGGGATTCGCACCGTTGCGGTGTATTCCGATGCCGACGCCAAGGCGCTGCATGTGCGTCAAGCGGATGAGGCGGTGCATATTGGCGCGCCTCCGCCGCGAGAAAGCTATCTGGTGAGCGCAAAGATCATCGCTGCGGCAAAAGCTACCGGGGCCGAGGCGATCCACCCCGGCTATGGCTTCCTGTCTGAGAATGCCGAGTTTGCCCAAAGCGTGATCGACGCAGGGCTGGTCTGGGTTGGGCCTGCGCCAGCCAGCATCACCGCGATGGGGCTCAAGGATGCGGCCAAGAAGCTGATGGCCGCGGCTGGCGTGCCGGTGACGCCAGGCTATCTGGGCGAAGACCAAGACCCTGCTACTCTTGCCAAAGAAGCCGCCAAGATCGGCTATCCCGTGCTGATCAAGGCGGTGGCGGGCGGCGGCGGCAAGGGGATGCGGCTGGTTGAGCAGGCCGCTGACTTTGCCGATGCGCTTACCTCGTGCCAACGCGAGGCAGCATCCTCGTTCGGCAATGCCCACGTCCTGATCGAGAAATATATCCAGCGCCCGCGCCACATCGAAGTCCAGGTGTTCGGCGACACGCATGGCAACATTGTCCATCTGTTCGAGCGCGATTGCTCGCTCCAGCGCCGCCACCAGAAAGTGATCGAGGAAGCCCCCGCCCCGGGCATGGATGCTGCAACCCGCGAAGACTTATGCTGCGCAGCAATTCGTGCAGCAAAAGCGGTGAACTATGTCGGCGCGGGTACGATCGAATTCATCGCCGATGCCTCCGAAGGCCTGCGCGCGGATCGCATCTGGTTCATGGAAATGAACACAAGGCTGCAGGTCGAGCATCCGGTGACCGAGGAGATCACCGGGGTCGATCTGGTCGAATGGCAACTGCGGGTCGCCAGCGGCGAGGCACTGCCCAAGCGGCAAGACGAGCTCAGCATCAACGGCTGGGCGATGGAAGCAAGGTTGTATGCCGAGGATCCGGCCAAAGGGTTTTTGCCGAGCGTGGGAAAGCTCGATCTCTTTGAACTTGGCGATGCGGAGGGCGGCCGGATTGAAACCGGCGTTTACGAAGGTGCCGAAGTTTCGCCCTTCTATGATCCCATGATCGCCAAGATAATCGCCCTTGGCAAAGACCGCAATGCGGCGCGAGAAATCCTCCACGAGCTGGTCTCGCAAACTGTGGTGTGGCCGGTTAGAACCAACGCCTCGTTTCTTGCAAAGGCGCTTGAGCATCCCGATTTCGTGGCCGGTGATGTCGATACCGGGCTGATCGGCCGCGACGACGAGGCAATGGCCGCTTCGCCTTTGCCTTCGGTAGAAGGGCTGACCTTGGCGGCTATGGAGCTGGTCCCGGCGCATGATGTGCAGGGTTTCCGACTTAACGCCGACCGCAAACGCTCCGCTTGGTTTGCGCTTGATGGCAAGGCGACCGAAGTTCGGCTCGATCAATACGGTGTTGAAGAACCGCAAACCTCGGTGCATTTAAGCGAACAGGGACAGACATGGGAGCTTACGCCATGGCGGGTCGGCGGTGACTTGGTTGCCGTGGGCGACGGCACCATCCTCTCCCCCATGCCCGGCAAGATCATCGCGGTCGAAGTGGCGGCGGGCGACACCGTCACCAAAGGCCAGAAGCTGCTGACGCTTGAGGCGATGAAGATGGAGCATACGCTGACCGCGCCGTTCGATGGGGTGGTGGCGGAGCTTAATGCCATCCCCGGCGCGCAGGTGCAGGTCGAGGCGCTGCTGGCGCGGATCGAGGCTGTGGGGGAATGAGCTGGCAACCCGAAGTCTCCGAACTGCGCGCCCGCGAATTGCTGGCCGAACAAATGGGCGGCGAAGAGAAGTTGGCGCGCCAGCATTCGCGCGGTAAGCTGGATGCCCGGGCGCGGATCGCAGGGCTGGTCGATCCCGGGTCGTTTCGTGAGATCGGCAAGATTGCGGGCAAGGGGCATTATGATGCGGACGGCAAGTTGGCCGGGCTATCGCCCTCCAACCTGATCTATGGCCGCGCCAATATCGAGGGCCGCCCGGTGGTGGCCAGCGCCGATGATTTCACCGTGCGCGGCGGGGCGGCGGATGCGGCGATCCATCGCAAGATGGTCCAGTGCGAGATGATGGCGCATACTATGAAGCTGCCGCTGATCCGGATGATCGATGGCACCGGCGGCGGCGGTTCGGTCCGCATGCTGGAGGATATCGGCGCGACTTACATTCCCGCCGTTCCCGGCTGGAGCGACGTGGTCAAAAACCTTGAGACAGTGCCGGTCGTCGCGCTCGCTCTGGGGCCGACGGCGGGACTGGGTGCGGCGCGCGTGGTCGCCAGCCATTATTCGCTGATGGTCAAAGGGCTCTCGCAGCTGTTCGCCGCAGGGCCAGCGGTGGTCGAAGCAATTGGCGAGAAAAGCGACAAGGAAAGCCTCGGCGGTAGCGACATTCACACCCGCAACGGCGTGGTGGATGAGGAAGTAGCATCCGAAGCAGAAGCCTTCGCTCGAGCCCGGCGGTTCCTGTCCTACCTGCCCTCTGCCGTCGGCCAAATCGCGCCGCGCACCGCAAACACCGATCCAGTCGATCGCCGCGAGGAAATGCTCCTGTCGGTCGTCCCGCGCGAGGCCAAGCAGGTCTATTCGATGCGCCAGGTGCTGGAGGCGGTGTTCGACAAGGGCAGTGTGTTCGAGATGGGCCGCCAGTGGGGCCGCGCCGCGATCACTGCCTTTGCGCGGCTCGATGGCTGGCCGGTGGCGGTGCTCGCCAGCGATCCCAGCTTCCTGGGCGGATCATGGGAGGCCAAGACCAGCGAAAAGGCCGAACGGTTCGTCAAGCTGGCCGACCTGTTTCGTCTGCCGGTGGTCCATTTGGTCGATAATCCCGGCTTCATGATCGGGCTGGCAGCGGAAACTGCCGGAACTATCCGTTACGGCGTACAGGCGATGAACGCGATCTATAATGCCACCGTGCCGCTGTGCAGCGTGGTGGTGCGCCGCGCCTATGGCATCGCCGGCAGCGCGATGAGCAATGCCGATGCCTTCCAGTACCGCTTCGCCTGGCCTTCGGGTGACTGGGGCAGCCTGCCGATCGAAGGCGGGATCGAGGTGGCCTATAAATCCGAGCTGGAGGCTGCAGAAGACCCGGCAGCGCATCTGGAAGCCATCCGCGCCCGGCTCAATCTGGTCCGCTCCCCCTTCCGCAGCGCCGAGCGGTTTTCGGTTGAGGATATCATCGACCCGCGCGATACGCGGGCGTTGTTATGCGAATTTGCCGATCTGGCGTGGCGCACGTTGGGTCAGGCAGACAGGTAATTTTGCAAGACCGCCTGCTGTTCCGCGTTCAGCCGCAGTCCCAGCTTGCTGCGCCGCCACAGAATATCTTCGGCGCTGACCGCCCACTCCGCACTCCTCAGGTAATCGACCTCGGCAGCCGTAAGTCCGCCGCCAAAGTCTTTGCCCAGCGCCTGCCAGCCCGGTGCATCGCCCAGCCAGGCGAAGGCGCGAGTGCCATAAGCCTTGGCAATCCGGTCTGCATCATCGGCGGCGAGGAAAGGATAGCGCGCACGCAGGTTGGCCTTCAGCGCTTCGGCCCCGTCCATCGGGAAATCGCCGCCGGGCAATGGCAGCGTGGTGGTCCAGGGCTTGCCGGACAGCGCGGGCAGCCGTTCCGCCAACAGATCGACCGCCTCTTCGGCAAGGTGGCGATAGGTAGTTATCTTACCGCCATAGACACTAAGCAGCGCTGGCCCCTCCGCGTCTTCCGACAGATCGAGCCGATAGCCGCGCGTGGCCGCCTCCGGCTTTCCCGAACCATCATCGATCAGCGGGCGCACACCCGAATAGGTCCAGACGACATCGGCAGGAGTGATGGGTTGGGCGAAATAGGTACTTGCGCCATCGCAAAGGTAAGCGATCTCCTCGTCACTCGCCTTGATCTGATCGAGCGCGGCATCGTGATCGCAGTCGGTCGTCCCGATCAGGGTGAAATCGCGCTCATAGGGGATCGCGAAGAATATCCGGCCGTCAGCCAGTTGGAAGAAATACGCGTAAGCGTGGTCGAACAGCTTGCGCACCACGATATGCGAGCCGCGCACCAGCCGCATTCCGTATTCAGGCGCCTCGCCGGTTAGCCCCAGCACCGCCAGCACCGAAGGGCCGGCTGCATTGATCAGCGCCCGGGCGCGGAATTGCCCTTGCGGGGTCTCGATCAGCCAGTGATCACCCTCACGCCGTGCCGCTGTCACCGCACAGCGGGTCCGGATGGTCGCACCGTTTTCAGCCGCATCCTTGGCATTGAGAACCACCAGCCGGGCATCATCGACCCAGCCATCGCTATATTCGAACGCGGCATGGAACCCCGGCTTCAGCGGGCCGCCCGCCGGATGGCGGGCCAGATTGATCGAGCGGGTCGCGGGCAGACGCTTCCTTCCGCCGATGTGGTCATAGAGGAACAGCCCCAGCCGCAGCAGCCAGCGCGGGCGAAGCCCTGGGACATGGGGCAGGACAAAGCGCAGCGGCCAGATGATGTGCGGGGCGATTTTCCACAGCGCCTCGCGCTCGGACAGCGATTCGCGAACCAGCGAGAACTCGTAATGCTCCAGATAGCGCAATCCGCCGTGGATCAGCTTGGTCGAGGCCGAAGACGTGCCCTGCGCCAGATCGCCCGCTTCCAGCAGCAAGACCTTGGCGCCGCGCCCGGAGGCATCGCGGGCAATGCCCGCGCCGTTTACCCCGCCACCGATGACTGCAAGATCGTAAAACTCGTCCATTTCTCGCCTTAATGAACAGTCGTTTCAGGGATGGGTCGCAGTGTGCCGGGCGGAAGAAGCCTGCGAAACAGCCGTCCCTTCTCACAATAAAGCAC
This sequence comes from Novosphingobium sp., assembly GCA_031383985.1. GTDB lineage: Bacteria > Pseudomonadota > Alphaproteobacteria > Sphingomonadales > Sphingomonadaceae > Novosphingobium. The sequence goes on from JANNAE010000009.1 coordinate 42,974, forward strand.
CAACCCCAGCGAGACGATACCGCCGCACAGCAGCGCCAGCGCCAGAGGGCGCGCCGAATCATCATAGGCCTGCCCGATCAACGCACCAAAGGTCGAAGCGATCACCATCCGCACGAACGCCTGAAGCGAAGCCGCGGCACCGGCAATCCGGGCAAAGGGCTGGAGCGCGATCGAGCCGAAATTGGCGCCGATAAAACCGATCAGGCACATGTTGGCGGCCATCAGCGGCATGAAGCTCCACAAGGTTTCTCCAGGGCTGAATGCTACCCAGACCTGCACGGCGCTGACCCCGATGAAGGCGAGCAGCGCGGCATGCGAAACCCGCCGCGCGCCGAATCGCTCGACGATCCGCGAATTGGTAAAACTGGCCAGCGCCAAGCCTGCCGCAGATGCGGCAAACAGCAGGGGAAAGCCCTGCCCTGCCCCAAAATGTTCGACCACCAGCTGCTGGGCACTGTTGATATAACCGAACAGCCCGCCCAACACGAGCGCGCTGCCGATGACATAACCGATCGAGCTGCGTTCGGTTGCCGCGGTCCACATATTGGCACCAATGACCAGCGGCTCGATTCTCTGGCGGTATTCGGAGTGGAGTGTTTCAGGCAGCCGCAGGAATACCCAGCCGCACACTAACACTGCCATCAGAGCGATTCCGCCAAAAATCCAGCGCCACCCGGCAAACAGCAGGATAAGCTGTCCCAGCGCCGGGGCGAGGATCGGGACAATCATGAAAACTACCGAGACGGTCGACAGCATCCGCGCCATCTTGTCCCCCTCATAACGGTCACGGATGATCGCAGAAGGCAGGACAATCAAACCCGCGCTGCTAACCGCCTGAAGGGCGCGGAGTATCAACAGCGTGCTGAAATCGCTCACGAGGGCGCAGCCCAGCCCGAAGATGATATATAGCCCCAGGCTGGCGAACAGCACCGGTCGCCGGCCATAGCGGTCAGCCAGTGAACCGGGCAGCAGCGCGCCAAACCCCGAGGCAATCAAATATACCCCGACCACCAGCTGGCGCTGATTTGGGTCAGTCGTGCCCAGATCGCTGGCCATGACCCCCAGTGCAGGCAGCATGGCATCGATGCTCAGCGCATGGAGCGCCTGGATCATCGCCATCATTGCGATAAACTCCCCCGCGCCGAGGCGGAAACTCTGGTCGGGGAGGGTTGAAGACTGCATGCCACTGGCTCCATGGCGGTTCGGTTGCATTCTTGCCAGCCTCTTTCGCGCCATTTTGCATGAGGCCGCCATGCGCTAGGGTAAGCTGATGGAACGCAACTCTTCCGAATCCGCTGACATCGACGAGGAAGGCTTCGGCCTCAGGAAGATCATCCATGTCGATATGGATGCCTTCTTCGCCAGCGTCGAGCAGCGCGACGAGCCGGGCTTGCGCGGCTTGCCGGTGGCAGTGGGCGGCTCTTCCGATCGCGGCGTGGTGGCGGCAGCGAGCTATGAGGCGCGCGCTTTCGGGGTGCGTTCAGCGATGGCCTCGGTCAAGGCGTTACGGCTGTGCCCCAAGCTGATCTTCCGCAAACCGCGCTTTGCTGTCTACAATCAGGTGTCACGCCAGATCAGGGCAATTTTCCTCGACTATACGCCCCATGTCGAACCCCTGAGTCTGGATGAAGCCTATCTGGATGTCAGCGAAGACCTGAAGGGGATTGGCTCAGCCACCCGGATTGCGGAGCTGATCCGCCAGCGGATCAAGGCCGCCACCGGCCTCACCGCAAGCGCCGGGGTTTCCTATAATAAATTCCTCGCCAAGCTGGCCAGCGACCAGAACAAGCCCGATGGTCTCTGCGTGATCCGGCCCGGAGAAGGCGCGGCATTCGTGGCCTCGCTGGCGGTTCGGCGGTTCCACGGGATCGGCCCGCGTGGTGCCGAGAAGATGGCGGAGCTGGGGATCGAAACCGGTGCGGATCTGGCCGGCAAGGACCTGGCATTCCTGCGCCAGCACTTTGGCAGTCAGGCCGATTACCTTTACCGTGCGGCACGGGGCATCGACTTGCGCCGGGTCAAGGCCAACCGCCCGCGTAAATCGGTCGGCGGCGAGCGGACATTCGATCGCGATATCTCGTCGGGAACCGCACTGCGCGAGGCGCTCGAACGGATTATCGCAATCGTCTGGGAGAGCATTGCCAAGAGTGGAGCGAAAGGCCGGACGATCACGCTCAAGCTGAAGCACGGCGATTTCACCCAGCTTAGCCGCGCGCGCGCGCTGCCCCGGCCCGTGGCGAACCTCGCCGAGTTCAGCCAGATCAGCCATGCCTTGCTCGGCGAAGTGCTGCCCCTGCCTCAGCCGGTCCGGCTAATGGGGCTGACGCTGTCAGCACTGGATGACGAGGAGCCCGAGGACGATGCCCCGGGAACGCTCACTCCCGCTGCAGGACAGCTATCGCTGCTGTAATCAAACCGGGCAATACTGCGGCAAAATTCGGCGTCATTTCTTGCGGCAACGTCGCGAAAAAGCCCGCTTCGATCACTTCGCGGCCGTCGGGAACCGGTTGATCCAGCGTGCGGCCGGCAACCACGTGAACCTGGTTGATCGCGCCATGGAGCGGTTCCTCGACAAGCGCGAATTCATGCGCGCCAAGCAGGATGCAGCCGGTCTCCTCGAACAGTTCCCGGCCCGCCGCAATGAGCGGTTTTTCCCCTTTGCCGACCCCGCCACCAGGGGGCATCCACTGGCCGCTGCCATAAGAGTGACGCACCAGCAGCACCCGGTCCTGATCATCGAACACCAGCATCCGGCAACCGATCAACCGCGGTTTGCGCAGCCGCCACCAGCGTTTGCGCAGGCCATGCGCCACGCGGTAGGCCAGGCGGTGCAGCGAAGTCGGGATCAGGTGAAGCATGTAATCTTCTGGCGCGCCTGGTTAAGCAGCCGCGCGATCGGGAGATCGTGCTCACCGCGAAGTGCCGCTTCGAACACCGCGCGCTTTTCTGCGCCCCGGATCACAAACAACAAGGCGTCACTGGCAAGGAGCGCCGGGATGGTCAAGCTCAGCCGGTCAAATGGGGCCTCGGGCGGGAGCGGATCGGGCGTGAGGCGGCGGACGGGCAGCGGATCGTTGGCCTGCGGATCGGTGCTGGGAAACAGCGAAGCAATGTGCCCATCATTGCCCATGCCCAGCCAGGCTAGCGCAAAATGCGGCGGCCTGGCGGCTTCTGCCAGCGGCACGATCTGCGCTCCCAGTGGCTCCAATGCGGCGCGAATCCGGCCGACATTACTGGCCGGGTGGCTTTCTGCCACGATCCGGTCATCCCCGGGCCAAACCGCGATCCGCGGCCAATCGAGCTGCGCTCTGGCCAATTCGGCCAGGATCGGAAAGGGCGTGGAGCCGCCCGGAATAGTAACCGAAACCAGACCATCGTCTTGCGCAAGCGCCTGCGCAAGCCGTCGTTCCAGCCAGGCTGCGATTTCGAAATCACTTGCCCCGTCGATGATTTGAACCCTGTTCATCCCCGCCGCATAGCACCGCTGCAACCGCTGCGGAACGCCACTGCAATGCTATGCAAGTATTACTCCATCGTCTGAGTGAGAAACCACACGCGGCGTTCGGCCTGATCGGTCCAATCGTCGATCATTCCTTCGCTCGCATTGTCCCCGGCGTCGCTCGCAGATTGCTTGGTCTCGCGCAGTGCGGCGATGAGCAGAACAGTGTCGTCGCGCAGTTCTTCAAGCATCGCTGCGGGCTTGAGCGCAGTGCTGTCCTGATCCTTGATCCGGCTTTTGGCAGCGATCGCGCCGATCGATCCCAGCGTGTCGGCCCCGTTCTTGCGGACCCGCTCGGCGATGATATCCGTCAACGCAAACAGCTCGGCACCCTGTTCGTCGAACAGCAAATGCAGATCGCGGAAGTTGGGACCGGAAACGTGCCAGTGGAAGTTCTTGGTCTTGAGGTAGAGCGCAAAGCAATCCGCCAGCAACCCGTTGAGATTGTCGATCAATGCTTTCCTAGCGTTATCATTGCGGGCAGGCATGAATGCTCTCCTCGAAGCGCGTGTTGATGCGGTCATACCAGCAAAGCAGCAATCGGGCTTCTATAATAACCTTCGATATGTGATCGGAAAAGCCGATCAGAACTTGCCTAAGGCAGACAATGCCAGCAACGCTGCCAGCACCAGCAGCACTCCGCCCACCGGGCGGCGGATGCGGGCGAGGTGGCGAGCGGGGAGGTTTCCTGCCGCAAGCCAACCGGCCAGCACGACACAAGCTCCGCCCAACGCTCCGCCTAGACCCGCCGAAATGGGCGCGCGGGTTGCGACTGCTATGGCAAAGACCAGAAACCGTGATGCATCGGTTAGCTGGTGCGCGGTCAGGACGATCGCGGTAGCGCCCAGCGACTGGGTTGGCTCATCCGGCATCCGCCGGGCCGAAAAAATCACCATTTCCGCGCCCGCCAAGGCCAGCGCCAGCGCCGCAAACATCAGTCGCGCGGTGCCGCCCATCAGCGGCGCAAGCAATGCCCCGCCATAGGCCGCCGCAGCGCCGGTCGCTAGGCTTGTTGCCACAGCGACCGCCAGCAAGCCCGGCCGCGGTCCCTGCCGCGCAGCGATTCCGGCAACAATCAACAGGTCACGCGCCCCGATCCCGGCGAGAAGCGTCGCCAGCAGAGCGAAAAGCAGGCCGCTCATTGTTCACGAGCCGACGTCGGGGAAAATGGAGCGGGTGAAGGGAATCGAACCCTCGTATTCAGCTTGGGAAGCTGCTGCTCTACCATTGAGCTACACCCGCAAACGCTGCTCGAAGCGCGGGCGCTGCCTTTGCACAGGGCTTGCGAAAAGGTCAATCTATCACAGCGTCTTGATGATCGCCGAGAAATCCAGCCCACCATTTCCACCATCCGCAAACTGCGCATAGAGCCGCTCGGCCAGATCGCCCATCGGCACTTTGGCTCCTGCTCCCTCCGCTGCGGCAACCGCCAGCTTCAGATCCTTGAGCATCAGGGCTGCGGCAAAACCGCCTTGATAATCATTGTCCGCCGGGGTTTGCGGGCCGACGCCGGGAACCGGGCAATAGCTGGTCATCGACCATGACTGGCCCGAGGCCTTGGACGAAATATCATAAAAGGTCTGGAGGTCGAGCCCGAGTTTTTCGGCCAGCTGGAATGCCTCGCAAGTGGCAATCATCGTTGCGCCAAGGATCATATTGTTGCAGATCTTGGCGGCTTGGCCTGTGCCCGAACCGCCGGCATGGATCACCGCCTTGCCCATCGCCGCCAGAATTGGCTGCCCCCGCGCAAAAGCCGCATCGCTGCCGCCAACCATGAACGTCAGCGTACCGCCGTTGGCCGCCGCGATCCCGCCCGAGACCGGCGCGTCGACCATTGCGTAACCTGCCGCGCGCGCAGCCTCCGCCACCTTCTTGGCCGTCGCCACGTCGATCGTCGAGCAATCGAGCAGCAGCGCCTCGGCCGGGGCCTGTCCGATCACATCGGCGGAATAGACCCTATCGACGATCGCGCCATTGGGGAGCATCGACACCACCGCATCGACGCACTGCACCGCTTCGCGCACAGTCCCGAAAGTCGCACAGCCATGGGCCTGAGCCCGGGCCAGCGCTTCGCCGCTGAGGTCAAAGGCGCGGACATCATGCCCGGCCTTGACGAGATTCGCAGCCATCCCGCCGCCCATGTTGCCAAGTCCGATGAATGCAATCTTCATGATCTAGCGCCCCTTCCAGTCACCGGGCCGTTTTTCGATGAAGGCGGCCATGCCCTCGGCCTTGTCCTCGGTCGCGGTCAACACCTGAAAGATCCGGCGTTCCATCAGCACGCCCTGATCGAGCGTGGTCTCGAACGCAGCGTTGACCATCTCCTTGTTGGCGATGGCAGCAAGCGGCGGCATGGCAGCGATCTCGGTTGCGGTCTTGAGCGTTTCAGCCAGTAGATCAGCCAGCGGAACGACACGCGCTACCAGCCCCGAACGCTCGGCTTCCTCGGCCCCCATCATCCGGCCGGTCAGGCACATTTCCATCGCCTTGGCTTTGCCCACCGCCCGTGTAAGCCGCTGCGATCCGCCCATGCCCGGGGCAACCCCCAGCTTGATCTCCGGCTGGCCGAACCGGGCACTGTCAGCGGCGATGATGAAGTCGGCCATCATCGCCAGCTCGCAGCCGCCGCCCAGCGCGAAGCCATTGACGGCTGCGATCCACGGCTTGCGCACTGCCTTGACGATCTGGCTGGTCCATTTGGAAAAAAAGTCTTCCGCATAGAATTCCGCCGCAGATTTGTCGGCCATCTGCTTGATATCGGCCCCTGCGGCAAAAGCCTTTTCGCCAGAACCGGTAATAATTGCGCAGCGCTGCGCCGGATCGGCTTGATAGGCGGCGAAGGCAGCGATCAGCTCATCGAGAACCTGGCTGTTGAGCGCGTTCAGCGCCTGCGGCCGGTTGAGCGTGATCAGTGCGACTGGCCCGCGCGTTTCGACCAGGATGGTCTCGTAGCTCATAGGGGTTTCCATTCTTCCTGCGCGGGTAGCGGCGCGAATATCTGGTCGATCAGTTCGGCGCTCACCCCCTCGGGCGTTGCCGGGTCCCACTTGGGCGCATTGTCCTTGTCGACGATCACGGCGCGAACGCCTTCGGCAAAATCGGGCCGGACCAGGACGCGGCTGGCAATGCGATATTCCATTGCCATGTTCGCGGCGAAATCCGCAACTGCCAGGCTGTCATGCAGCTGACGCAGCGCGACCTTGCAGGTCTGCGGGCTCTTGGTCCGAAGTGTCGCGAGTTCCTTGGCGGCCCAATCGCTGTCGTCGCCTGCCAGGCTGGCCAGGATATCCTCATAGCGATCGGAAGCAAAATGCCGAGCGATCGAGGTGGCATTCGCCTCGATCCGGGCCTCTGGAGGGGTCACGGCCAGCGCGCTGAGCACACCGCCCGGTTCATGGCCTTGCGCGATCCGCTGCTTGGCTTCTGGCAGCACTTCATGCGGCAGATAGTGCGTCGCCAGACCGGTCCAGTGGCATTCAGCCCCGTCGATCCGAGCCCCAGTCAGCGCGAGGAATTGCCCGATCCGGCCCGACAGCCGCGACAGATACCAGCCGCCGCCGACATCGGGAAACAGGCCGATCCCGGTCTCGGGCATGGCGAAGCGGGTGTTCTGGGTCGCGACCCGGAATTTGGCGGGCAGCGAAATACCGACCCCGCCACCCATGGTGATCCCGTCCATAAAAGCGATCACCCGCTTGGGATAGGTGAACAGCAAATGGTTGAGCTGATACTCGTCGTAAAAGAACTTCCGCCCCGAGGCACCGCCATCGTTGAGCGCGGAATTGCGCAGGAAGGCGATATCGCCGCCCGCGCAGAAACCGCGGCCCTCGGCATGATCGACAATCACCGAATGGACCGCCGGATCATCGCGCCATCCCAGCAGCGCGGTGGTCATGGCATGGCACATCTCCACCGTCAGCGCATGGAGTGCCCCTGGCCGGTTGAGCGAGAGGAAGCCAGCGCTGCCTTCGCGATGGATCAGAACTTGATCGGTCATTGCCGCAGCAAGTCCCGGCCGACGATCATCCGCATCACTTGATTGGTCCCCTCAAGGATCGAATGAACCCGCAAATCGCGCCAGAACCGTTCGATCGGATAGTCCTTCAGATAGCCATAGCCGCCGAACAGCTGCAACGCACGATCCACGACGCTGCTACCGCTATCGGTCGCCAGCCGCTTGGCCATCGCTGAAAAGCGCGACTTGTCAGGCGCGTTGGCCGAGACCTTGGCAGCGGCGAGATACAGCAGCGCGCGCGCTGCTTCCAGGTCGGTCGCCATATCGGCCAGCGTGAACTGCGTGTTCTGGAAATCGGCAATCGGCTGGCCAAACTGCTGGCGGTCCTTGGTATAAGCAATCGCCTCGTCAAGGCAGCGCTGCGCCCCGCCAAGCGAACAGGCCCCGATGTTGACCCGGCCTCCATCGAGCCCGGCCATGGCAAAACGGAAGCCATCGCCCTCCGCGCCAACCCGGTTTTCGACCGGCACCCTGACGTTGTCGAAGATTACCTGCGCGGTGGGTGAGGCATTCCAGCCGAGCTTGCGCTCGGGCGCGCCAAAGCTGACGCCGGCCATGTCCTTTTCGATCACCAGACAGGAAATACCCTTGGGGCCTTCAACCCCGGTGCGGACCATGGTGACATAGACATCGTTGACCCCCGCGCCCGAGATGAACTGTTTGGTGCCGTTGACGATGTAATGATCGCCTTCAAGCCGCGCGCTGGTCCTGAGCGCTGCCGCATCCGAGCCGGAACCAGGCTCGGTCAGGCAATAGCTCGCCATCTTGTCCATGGTAACGAGCGAGGGCAGGAACTTGGCTTTGACCGTGTCCCCGCCAAAACCGTCAATCATCCAGGCCGACATATTGTGGATCGAGATAAACGCAGCAGTCGCGGGGCAGCCATAGGCCATCGCCTCCATGATCAGGGCGCTTTCGAGCCGTCCAAGGCCGATTCCGCCTGCTTCCTCAGACACATAGATCGCCGCGAAGCCCAGCTCTGCCGCCGCGCGAATGGTATCGCGCGGAAAGGTGTGATCCTCATCCCACTGCGCAGCGAACGGCGTTATCGCATCGGCAGTAAACCGCCGCGCCATTTCCTGAATGGCAAGCTGATCTTCGGAAAGCTGGAATTGATCGGTCATAAGCTCATTGTTTCCGCTTCGATTTCCACCCGCCACTCGGGATTGACAAAGCCTGTCACGATCAGCGTTGTAGTGGCGGGCCGGGCCACGCCGAACCAGCGGCCATGAACCGCGGCGATCGCTGCAAAATCTGCGCGGTCGGTTAGGTAAATACAGGTTCGCACGGTGTCGGCAATATCCCCGCCCAGATCGGCGATGGCCTTGGCGATGATCGCGCAGCACCGTTCCATCTGGGCTGCGGCATCGCCGGGCGTGGTCGAACCATCGGGCTCGATCGGCGCGGTTCCGGCAACCATGATCTGATTGCCGGTCCGCACCGCGCGACTAAAGCCAAGCACCGGCTCAAGCGGCGATCCGCTGCTGACCCGATGTTTCATGGCCTAGCCCCTCGCCAGGTGACGAGCCGGTTTTCGGAGAGCTGGAATTGATCGGGCATGGCCTTAGGTTCAGCCTAGCAGCGCGTATATTGCAAGGGACCAGGGGCAGCATCTGCGCCATATTCGCGGCGGATCAGCGTCTTTCCCTGATTCTGGGCATCAAGAACCTCGTCGCGGGTCCAGTTCATTCCCTCACCGGTGAAACTGAATGAGGCGCGCAGCCGGGTGGCGCTTGCCGCGCTGATCGAGTCGATCCGGCCGACCGATTCATAGAATTTGAGACTGGTCGAATCGATCACCAGCAGCCCCTTGGCATCACCGCGATCCGACGCGCAATCCGCTGCAACCAACCCCCAGCGGCCCTGCAACGCGGCCGGGATGGTCGCCGGACCCTTCGCAAGAGGGGGCGGCGGCATGGCTGCTGGAGGGACAGTGCTGGTGGTTGGCACGGGCGCGGCGGCCTGGCTGGCTTCAGCGGCGGGATCGGTGCGGTCCGAGCAGGCGGCCAGAGCAGCAAGCGAGATCAGTCCAATCAGAATGCGGCGCATGCTCAAGTTCCTTTTGCGGGGAGAAGATGCTCCCCACAACACCCCGTGATACCAGATGTTCCCGCCGCTCAGCCTATCGCCGGAATAGCCCATGCCGTCTCGCCATCTGGCGCGCCATCGGACCAGCGCGGGGACCCGCGCAACGGGGCGTGGCCATTGACCAAGCGCCCGGATCAGGACGCCAGCCGGGTCATCACATCCTTACCGAACAATTCCTCATCGCTGGGAAGAACCTTGGCCACGGCGAGCGGCTTGGACACCCAGGTTTCATTGATCAGATCACGCCAGGTGATGTTGTTGTTGGTGCCATTGCCGCCCCAGCTGCCGCAGCCGAGTGAAAACGTCTGGCGCATCCCGTTCCACAAATTGCCGCTGTTCGAGGCAGACTGCGGCTGATTGACCATGACCCGGCTGGTGCGGGTGCCGTTGGCCAGTTTCAGGATATTCTCATCCGACTGCGAATAGATCCCGCAGCTGTGACCCTGGCCCTGATAGGCCTGGATACGGTTGGTCAGCGCAATCGCGTCGTCAATATCGGCGGCGCGATAGAGCGCCATGGTCACAGTCATCTTCTCGCCCGAGAAGGGGTGGTCCGGACCGGCGCCGGTCTCATGAACGATGAAGAACTGGGTGCCTTCGGGAACGGTAAAGCCCGCATAATCGGCAATAAATGCAGGGGTCTGCGCTACGACTTTGGCGTTGATGTGACCATCGACCCAAATTGCCGCCTGAAGCTTTGCCTTCTGATCGGCGTCGAGGATCAACCCGCCCTTGGCGACCAGCTTTGCCAGCATGGTGTCGTAGATCGCATCGACCAGTATCACCGCATTGTCGGACGAGCAGGAGGCGGCCAGATCGAGCGTCTTGGACATGCGGATCTTTTCTGCTGCGTCATCCAGATCGGCGGTTTCATCGACCGTGATCACCGCATTGCCGACACCGACGCCCAGCGCCGGAGTGCCGCTGGAATAGGCAGCCGTCACCATCGCCGCGCCGCCGGTGGCGAGGACCCGATCGCATTGGCGCATCAGTTCGTTGGTCTTTTCAACCGAGGGTGTATCGATGCTGATCACCAGATCGGCAGGCCCGCCCATCTTGACGATCGCTTCGCGCATCAGATCGCAGATCAGCTTGTTGGTGAGCTTGGCGCGCGGGTGCGGCGCAACGATGATCGAGTTGCGGCCCTTGACCGCCGAGATCGCCTTGATCACCGGGGTCGCTTCGGGGTTGGTCGAGGGCGAAAGCGCCCCGATCACGCCAACCGGCTTGGCGATCTTGATCAAATTGCGCGCACTGTCTTCCTCGATGATCCCAACCGACTTGTCATCGATGATATCCATCAGGGTGGCGCGGGTCTTGCGGAATATCTTGAGGTATTTGCCGTCGTAATTTCCAAGCTGGGTTTCATCGACGGTGTGCTGCGCGATCTTGACCGCGACATCATCGCGCGCGACCGCCCAGACCATCGCCCGGATCAAGGCGTTCACCTGCTCCTGCGTATAGTTGGCGATCTGCTCTTGCGCAGCGCGCGAACGGGCAACCAGCCCGGCGATCTCTTCAGCTTCGGTGGTCGATTGGACCATTACGGCAGTGGCCATTGCGGCGTTCCTTTTGCTTTTGGAACCCGGCCCTACCCCTGCTGTCACCGGCACAAGCCGCAGGGGAGCCAGAATCCTCTCCGATTTTTATAACGCGTTATCCTGCACCCATCAGCCATTGCAGGCAAGCGGTGTATATGCAATGATTGCCTGCAATTATGCAGCCTATTCACTGGAACGATCTGCAAGATTTCCTTGCCATCGCGCGCGCCGGCCAGCTGGCGCGCGCGGCTGCGCTCGCCGGTGTCGATGCAACTACTATGGGGCGCCGGCTGCGGCGACTTGAGTCTCGCCTCGGCCAGACCTTGTTTGAACAGACCCGCGAAGGTCAGGTGCTGACCGAAGCGGGCGAGGCTTTGCTTTCGCAGGTTGAGGGGATGGAGGCAGCAGCAGGCCGGATCGCCGAAGGAGTACCACCCGCCAGCGGCCCCAGCGGAACCGTCCGCATCAGCCTGTCCGAGGGCTTTGGAACCTGGATCGTTGCCAGCCAGATCCACCGGTTTGTCGCGGCACACCCGGGCCTCACGCTCGATCTGGTTGCCAGCAGCGGCTTTCTTAGCCCCTCAAAACGCGAAGCGGACATTGCGGTCGTGCTGTCAAGACCAAGAGCCGGGCCGGTCATCGCCAGCAAGCTGTCGGACTATGAGCTTCAGCTCTACGCCACGCCGGCCTATCTGGCCGCAGCCGGGACTCCCACCCAGGCTGCCGAGTTGGCCCAGGGTCACCGGCTGATCGGGTATATCCCCGATCTGCTCTATGCGCCCGAGCTGCGCTATCTGGATGAGCTCCATCCCGGCCTTGCTGCGACAGTCCGATCCTCCAGCATCAATGCCCAGCACCGGTTGATCGCGGCCGGTACCGGGATCGGCGTGTTGCCCTGCTTCATTGGCAATGCCGATCCCGCGCTGGTGCCGGTCCTGCCCACGCGGCGGATTCGCCGCAGCTTCTGGCTGGTCACGCACAAGGACACCCACCAGCTGGCGCGGGTCCGCGCTTGCCGTGACTGGCTGCTCGAAACCGTCCAGCGCAATCGCTACGTGTTGGTGCCTCCAGCCAAGCCGTGAATTGCTCCGCACTTCGGATTGCGATATCCATGAAGGTAATTCGGGAACTTGCGGCTTATGGAAGCGGATAATGTGATCATTGCGGAAACCGAGCCTGTCGCTCCGCTAGGCGGTGAACTGATCAAACGGCACAGGCTGGTTACCCGCGTCTGGCACTGGATCAACGCCGGCACGATCCTCGTCTTGCTGATGAGCGGGCTGATGATCTTTAACGCGCATCCCCGGCTCTATTGGGGTGAGTTCGGAGCCAACTCCGACAAGGCCTGGCTCGAAATCCCTGAAACCGGCGGCTTAGCGTTCCCCGCCTGGGCGACGATCCCATCGAACTATAGCCTGGCCGATGCCCGGCTGTGGCATCTGGCTTTTGCCTGGGTGCTCGCGCTCGGCCTGCTGTTGTATCTGATCTGGGGACTGGTTCGCGGCCACATCCGGCGCAAGCTTCATATCCGCGCGGACGAATGGAAGCCGTCGCATATCTGGCATGGCATGAAAGAACATGCGGCGTTGCGTTTCCCGACCGGAGCCGCAGCACTGCACTACAATATATTGCAGAAGCTGGCCTATTGCGGGGTGCTGTTTGTGCTGCTGCCGCTGGTGATCCTGACCGGCATGACCATGTCACCCAGTCTCAACGCCGGACTTTCTGTGCTGCTCGATCTGTTTGGCGGGCGCCAATCGGCCCGCTCACTGCACTTTATCGCGGCCTTTGGCCTCGTCGGCTTCTTTTTGGTTCACATTGCGATGGTCATTCTGGCTGGACCGATCAACGAGGTCCGTTCGATGATCACTGGCTGGTACCGAATACCGTCCGACACGCAGGACGCGGCATGAACGACCAGATCACCCGCCGCCGCCTGCTGAGCGCGGGCGCGCTTGGGGCCGGAAGCCTGATCCTGTCAGGTTGCGACCAGCTCAATTCCAACCCCGGCTTCCGCGCGCTGCTGCAAGGCGCCGAAGGGCTGCATATGCGCAGCCAGCGCCTGATCACCGGCGATGCGCTGGCGCGCGAATACAGTGAGGCCGAAATGTCGCCGCTGTTCCGCGCCAATGGCAGCACCTCGGTGGAGGACGCCGGCTATAGCCGCCATGCCGCCGCCGGGTTCAGCGGCTGGGCGCTGAGGGTCGACGGGCTGGTCCGCCAGCCGCTGGCACTCCCGCTCAGCGCGCTCCAAGCCATGCCGCAGCGGACCCAGATCACCCGGCTTGACTGTGTCGAGGGGTGGAGCGCGATCGGCAAGTGGCAAGGGCCGCAGCTTGCCGCGATCCTTGCCAAGGCCGGACTGAAGCCAGCCGCGCGCTATGCAGTATTCCATTGCGCCGATGTGCTGGACGGCAAACCTTACTATGAATCAATTGACCTGATCGACGCCTTCCATCCCCAGACGATCCTCGCCTGGCGAATGAATGACCGGATTCTCCCGATCGCCCATGGCGCGCCACTGCGGCTGCGGGTTGAGCGCCAGCTTGGTTACAAGCAGGCCAAGTATGTAATGAGGATCGAATTGGTTAACACGCTCGCCGGACTCTACGGTGGTCGTGGCGGTCACTGGGAGGATGGCCGGGACTACCCGTGGTACGCAGGAATCTGATTCGCGGGACTTCGAAATCTTCCTGTTTTACTGTGCCATTTTGACGCATCGCCCGGATCCTACTCTAACTATCTGACTTATAACATTATTTTTTAGATCGCCTGCTCGAATACTGAATATCGGCAAATCAAATAGCAATTGACCGAATCATTAAAATGCCATTAACTGAGGACAGCAAGGATTTAGGGTTCTAGGAGATTTGGTCATGCGCAAAATTTTTGGTTTTTCTGCTCTTGCGGCGGCGTCGTTCGCGATTTGTGCGCCGGCCCAGGCCGCAACATTCATCACGATTACCGGTTCGGCCGGGACTTTCGGCAATAATCTGGTGACCTGCGGGGGCCCAGCCCCTTGCGCGTTTTCGGACACCATCAACTTCGTGACCCCGGTTGGGTTTCGGCTTGTGAGCGCCGTAATTACGAACATTTCCAACTCAAAAGCCAACAATATCGATTTCGGTTCGGTAACGTTGAACGGTAATGCCTTCACGCTTTCCCCAACCGGTGCGGTCGAGGTTGGCTCATTGTCTGATCTCATGTTGGCCGTGGGCGGATTCAACGCGATCCAGGTTAACGGTATGACCGGCGGGGCGGCATCCTATTCAGGAGTGCTGAGCTTTGCAGCCGTGCCTGAGCCTGCTGCCTGGCTGCTGATGATTGCTGGCGTTGCCTTGGTTGGTGGAGCAATGCGCCGCCGCAAAGCTGCGACCCCAAGCGTCAAGGTCAGCTACGCCTGATTGAAGATCCGCGCCTGACCAAAAATTGGCGCAAGTCTCCCGAAACAGAAAGCCCTGGCCATCGCCGGGGTTTTTTGTATCTGCGGTTTAGAGCGTGAAGCGAAAAAGTGGGCACCGGTTTTTCGCGGTAATTCACGCGGCAACAAAGAATGAGAGAGCATGATGCGATTCAGCCTTATCGTATCATGCTCTAGGTTGTCTCTGTGAGCCGGCACTGATCATCGAGCCCAGCGCCAGATGACTTAAGACCGGGTGCCCAAGCCGTCGGTGAGCAGCGCTTCGGCTACAGCGCCAACGTCATCGATCAAGCGGTCCTCGGCCCAGACCCCAAAGCGCAGACCCAGGAAGACATTCATCCCCATGACCGCCCAGGCGCGGATTTCATTATCCCCGGGAGCGATAACCCCGGCCTTCACGCCTTCGTCGAACCGCGCCGCGATCCGCGCGGCAGTGCCTTCGTAATGCGCGCGATAGTTGCCCGGATCAGCAAATTCCGCCTCGTCGATGATCCGGTAGAGTTCCTTGTGCTCGCGCGCGAAGCCAAGGAACCCCGCCAGCGCCTCGCGCTCACGGCGGATGCCGGTGCTGCCGGGTGAAACGCTGGCGGCTGCCGCCTGTGCCACGCTTTGCGACATGTGCCGCACCAGCGCCGCGAAGATCGCGTCCTTGCTGTCAAAATAGGTGTAGAAACTGCCCAGCGCGGTCCCGGCACGGCGGGTGATCCCGCTGATCGAGGCGTCGTGAAACCCGCGCTCGCCAAATTCCAGGGCCGCCGCATCCATCAGCCGCCGCAAAGTCTCACGCCCACGCGCGGTGCGCGGCGCCTTTCCCGGGCTGGCCCCGCCCTCAAACGCGGCCCCGCCCTTGATCGCGGATCGTTCTGGTTCTGCTGCTGTTGCCATGACGACACGGAGTTAGAACGAAATGGCTTGAATGCCAATCATTAGTTGAAACATGGTTCATGTTTCAATATCTGCCTCGTCGGAAGGCGGCTTGGTTCGCTGGATGAGGAGAGAATGATGATCTGGAGCCTGCTTCCTGCCCGCCGCGCCGCCTTGGTTGCGCTGGCTGCTTCAACTGCCCTGACCGGCTATGCTGCCCCAGCGCTCGCTCAGGTCAGTGCGCCCGCCGCAACCAGCGCTGAAGACGACGGCGCGATCCTGGTCACCGCCCGGCGGCGCGAGGAAAATCTGATCGACGTGCCGATCGCGATCACCGCACTTTCGGGCGACCAGCTCGCCAATCAGGGCGCGATGGACATCACCGCACTGGCCGAGACCGTTCCTAACGTCACGCTCGAACCCTCGCGGGCGACCAACTCGACGCTGACCGCCTTCATCCGCGGCGTTGGTCAGCAGGATCCGGTTGCCGGCTTTGAGCAGGGCGTCGGCATCTATCTCGACGATGTTTTCCTCAACCGCCCGCAGGCTGCGGTTCTCGACATCTATGACGTCCAGCGGATCGAGGTTCTGCGCGGGCCGCAGGGCACGCTTTATGGCCGCAATACGGTCGGCGGCGCGATCAAATACGTTACTCGCTGGCTCGACGACGTCGCGCATCTCTCGGCGCGCGCGACCTACGGCAGCTATAACCAGGCCGACGGAGTGCTGACCGCCAGCACCCCGATCGGTTCGGGCGTGGTGCGCATCGGCGGCTCGGTTGCGCGGCTTACCCGTGATGGCTTTGGCACCAACCTGACCACCGGCCTCGACAATTACGACAAGAACATCTGGGCCGGCCGCAGCACGATCGAGCTGCATGGCAACGGCATTTTTGCGCGGCTTTCGGGCGATTATACGCGCGACAAGTCGAACCCGCGCGGCGGGCACCGGCTGATCCCCAGTCTGCTGACCCTCGCGCCGGTGCTGGCCAACGTCTATGACACGCGCGGTGGTCTCAATGATCCCAAGCAGGATGTCGAGGCCTACGGCGGCTCGTTGTTCCTCGAAGCCGAGCCTGCCGATGGGCTGACGTTCCGCTCGATCACTTCGCTCCGCAAGGACGATACGGCGACGCCGATCGATTTCGACGCGCTGCCCTCGGTCGATGTCGACGTGCCCGGTGTCTACAAGAACAAGCAGTTCAGCCAGGAACTGCAGGTGCTGGTCAGCACGGGCAATTTCAATGGGCTGGCGGGGTTCTATTACCTTAACGCCTCGGCGCTGACCCAGTTCGACGTGCGCTTGTTCACCACGATTGCCGGCCTCACCGGATTCACCAGCGCCGACATCGGCACCGACACGATGGCCGGATTTGCCGACTTCACCTATGATTTCACCGAACAGCTCAGCCTCTCGCTGGGCGGGCGCTACACCTGGGACAAGCGCACCGGGGTGATCCTGCGCCAGAACTATCTGGGCGGCGGTTCGCCGGTGTTCGGCGGCGCGGGCGTTCCGTTCGGAGCGCCAGGGACCAATTTCCGCGGATCGAACACCTTCACCAAGTTCACGCCAAAGGCTTCGCTCAGCTTCAAGCCCAACCCGGACACCACGCTTTACGCCAGCTTCTCGCAGGGCTTCAAGGGCGGTGGGTTCGATCCGCGCGGTGCGGGTGTCAATGCCCCCGATACCAACGGTGACGGGGTCAAATCGAATTCCGAAATCGCCGCGTTCCTCAGCTTCAAGCCCGAATCGGTCAACAGTTACGAGATCGGCTACAAGGCGCAGCTGTTCGACCGCAAGTTGACACTGGCGGTTGCAGGCTTCCGCATGGACTACACCGATGTGCAGATCCCCGGCTCGGCCGCTTGCGTGATCGGTGGGCTGCCCAGCTTCTGCGGGGTCGTTACGAACGCGGGCAAGGCGCGGATGCAGGGCTTCGAACTTGAGAGCAAGCTGCGGCTCGGCGCGCTGACGCTGTCCGGCTCGCTCGGCTATATCGACGCCAAGTTCCTCAAATATGTGACCAACATCGGCGGCGTACCAACCGATGTCGTACAGTTCCGCAAAGTCCAGAACACCCCGGCGTGGACCGGCAGCGCTTCGGCCAGCTACGCCGTGCCGGTGGGCGAGGGATGGCTCGATATCGGCGGCGGAGTCTCGTTCAAGAGCACCACCTACCAGTTCGAAGTTCCGCTCCCCCTGTTCGACCAGCCGGCCTACCAGCTGTTCGACGCCAGCCTGGTCTATCACGCGCCTGGAAACCGCTGGTCACTGGGCGTGTTCGGCAAGAACCTGACCAACGAACGGATCAAGACTTCGGGCTACGCCTTTTTGAGGGGCAACTTGACCACCGGGGTCCCCAACACCCCGCTAGCCGCTTCGCTGGGCAGGGAGGGCACGCTGACCGCCTTCTACGGCAATCCCCGCCAGGTCTATGTCACGGCCTCGCTTAACTTCTGATCGCCCGGCGGAGCCAGTGGCGCGCCAGTATCGCGCACCACTGGCTCCGCCATATTATTCAGATGAGCTTGCGGACCTCATCGCCTCGCGTAGCGACGACCATCGCCTATTGCAGCCATCGCTCAACCAGCGGCGTGCAGTGGCAATCTTGCTAACCCTGGCCTCTTGCGCAAAGTTTTCCTGTCAAGGTTTCGCGCCCGGATCGGCTTGAGACACTGCGATCGCTCAAGCGCAATTCCAGATGCTCGCGCGATGTTGGCTCTTTCTAATATCGCATTGGTTTATATCCGAAACTGAATTAGAAGCCGGACCGGGCTAGAGAGGGACCGGCGACCGAAATGGGGCAGCAGGGGGCGACGTTGGAAGCGGGACGAGGCATCGTTCATGCCTCGCTATTCGGCAGCTTTCAGGTCAGGACCGCCGATGGCACCGAAATTGTCATTTCCAACCGGCGCGCCCGGACATTGCTCGCGATGCTGTGTCTGGTCCGCGGCGAGTCGATTGACCGTGAGCATCTGAGCAAGCTGTTGTGGCCCGGCAGGTTCGAAGCCCATGCGAAGGCCAGTTTGCGGCAATGTCTGCTTGATCTGGGAAAATTGCTGACGTCGCACGGATGCAATGGTCTGGTCGTGACGCGCGGCGCGGTTGCCCTTGAAGCTACGGCTTTTCAAACTGACCTCTGCGATCTGGAGAACACCCTTGCGCAGGGACGCTATGCGGACGCGGCGGCGCTGCTGGCGCGGATCGGAAGCGATCCGATCCTGGATCAATTCGATCAGGGCAGCGCCTGCAATGACTGGCTTGCCAGGCACCGTGCGGAAAGCGAACGGCGGCTGCGCGCGGCTCTCGCCGATGGGTTCGCCGCGTTGGAGAAGGCTGGCGATTTTGCCGGACATGCGCGGCTAGCTAATGCTTGGGCGGCACGCGATCCGTCCGCGCCGCGTACCGGCGGGTTGGACAAGGCAGGCGGCAAGATTCGTATCGCTGTATTGCCCTTCCAGTCTTTCGAAACTCATGACGGACACGACTATTTTGCCGATGGCATGGTCGACGAACTGATCACCACGCTCGGTCAGGTGCCGCAGTTGATGGTGGCCGGCCGGACGTCGTCATTCCATTTCAGAGATAGCGAATTGCCGCCTGCGGCCATCGCGGACGCATTGCGGGTGTCGCACCTGATCGAAGGTTCGGTTCAGCGTCAGGGCGAGCAGGTCCGGATTCATGTGCGCCTGGTTGACGGCGGTGCCGGTTTCGAGAGCTGGGGCCGCCGCTTTGACGGCACGCTGGACGACGTCTTTGCGCTTCAGGAAAATGTTGCGCAGGCCGTGACGGCCGCACTCGGCAGTGCACTCGATATAGCGTTTCAGCCGCCGCTGGTGCGCGCGATGACACAGAGCAAGGCGGCCTATGACCTGTATCTGCAAGGGCGAACTCTCAGCTTCAGACTGTTCGGCGACGGGATGTTGGACACGGCGGTAACATTGCTTGAACAGGCAGTTACGCTCGACCCCAAATTTTCCGAGGCTTGGCTGTTGCTCGCCGAAGTCCACCAGCTGATTGCAATATACACCGCCTGCCTTGACCGTCCTGCCGCGTCGGCGCGAATGGTGGAGTGCGTGGAAAAGGCGCTCGCCATCAAACCCGATCTGGGTCAGGCCTATTCGCTGCTGGGTCTTCACCACCTGATAGAGAATGATTTTGTCAGCGCGCTCGACCTGGCGTTCAAGGGCTATGCCATGGAACCCAATAATCCGGCGGTGGCGATGCGGCTTGGTTCGTACCTGATGTTCTGCGGGCGCACCGAAGACGGCATGAAATATATCGAAGAAGCGATTGCGCAGGATCCGATTGATGGCCGCAAATATATGCTGCGCTGCACCGGCCAGCTCAATCGCGGCAATATCGCCGCTGCGCTGGCCGATGGCCAACGCTCCGTCGACCTCGGCTTTCCTTCAGTCCATCTTGGGGTTGCGACAGCGGCAGCGGGCAACCATGAGCTGGCTGTTGAGCAATATATGCAAACCCGCTTGTTGGTAAACAAGATGATCATGCCGCCCGCAGGGACGACGCCAATGACGCCGGAGGTTATGGACGCCTATTGGCTTGTCGCGGCCAAAGGGGTGTGCAGCGGCAAGGCCGAGGATCGCGAAGCCTATTGCCGCATGCTCGATTTTCTGCACGTGACCATGCACGATAGCGCAGACTATTCGATTGCCCTGCCCACGGTGTTCATGGGCTATGCTGACATGCTGTTCAAAACGCTGGGGCAGCGGATTTCGCCCGCCAATATGGGTTGCCTGATGTCGATCTGGGCCGATATCGACCCCATCCGCCAGATCTGGCAGCACCCCGAGTTCATCCCGTTTGCGCAGCGCATCGGCATGGCCGCGGCGTGGGACAAATATGGCTGGCCCGATCTGCTGCCACCGCCCAGCAATCAGGCGTAGGTCAGCGACTGGCCGGGACAAGCTCCAGCAACAGCGCCAATGATCTGTTCAGGCTTCTCTGGCCCGGCCGAGCGCCTGCAAATCGCCCCAAACGGACGACAACCAGATCGTGCGACGGGATGATCATGGTATACTGGCCACCCGCGCCGGCCATGTAATAGGCCTCCTTAGGAATCGGGATTTCGCCGTCTCCGTTGATCCAGAACAGGCCACCATAAATCGGGCGGCCATCGGCAACCCATGCCGGCGCGAGGGTGCTGACAAACTTCACAAAGCCTTCGGGCAGGATGCGTTCACCTTTCCACAGGCCGTCTTGCAGATAGAGATTGCCGAGCCGTGCCCAATCGCGCCCGGCCATCAGATCATAGCCCTGAGTCAGAAAGTTTCCGTGCGCGTCGGTTTCCAGCACTGCCGAGCGGATGCCGATCCGGTCGAACAGCGCGCGCTGCGGAAAGGTGAGGTAATCTTGGCCGTTTTTCTCCGCTGCCAAACGGATGAGGTAGTTGATCAGAACCGGATCGGTATTGCGGTAACGGCCGACGACGCCCGGGGCCCATTGCTGCGGACGACTGGCAGCATAGGCAAAGGCGTTGTTGCCCGTGTAATAATACCAGTGATCGGGATATTGACCGTCATAGGCATAATCCGGATCCTGCTCCGCCCGGATGCGCAACCCACTCGACATGTTGAGGATGTTGCGGATGCGAATGTCTTTGCGCTTGTCCCCCGGCGCTTGCCATTCCGGGATCGGCGCGGGCTGATCGAGCGCATAGGTGCCCTGCTGGATGAGAACGCCCATCAGGCTCGCAGCGATGCTTTTGCCCATCGACCAACCTTCGAGCGGCGTTTTGGCGGTAGCACCGGGGCCATAGCGTTCCGCGATGATCTGGCCTTTCCATGTAATGACAAAGGCCTGGGTCAGCGCGTCATCCGGCGCGAAGGCAGCGTTGACCACGGCTTGAAGCTTCAGGGGATCAAGGCCGCTCGCCGCGCCGGGTGCCACCCGGTCACCCATTGGCCAGGCCGTCGTCGCGGCATCGGGCAGGTTGCGCGTGACAGGCTTTGGCTTGAAGGCAATCCCCGCTGCGCCTTCGGGAATGCTGACGCACCCTTGATCGCCATAGAAGCGCGCGATGCGCGTGATCCCGGTTTGCGTGGTGACGCGCACTTCGCGGCGCTTGCGATCGATTACCGGGTCACCCGCTTTGGCCCGGTGCGCCACCGCGGCAAGCGCGTTGCTATCCCCCAGCGTCGCCTGCGCAAACGACGGGTCCATCCCGCTGACGAACACTGCACTACACATCAGCTTGGCGTAAGCGACGGTAAAATGGGAGAGCGAGGCACCGGGGGCAGGCGTCCAGGTGTTGCTTATTTCTGCAGTCTTGGCCCGGGCCAGCATCGCCTCGCGCTGCGCGTCCGCCGCAAGCGCCTGTGCGGCGGCATGGTTGGCCCATAGCAGGCTGATGATCGACCCCATCACCACTGTGGTGCGCATTGCAGTTACCCCTCATCCAGACTCTGGGGCATAGACTGTCGGACGACGTGGCCAAGTCAATGCAAAAGGGCGTCGCTGCATCGATTGACGCAGAGTTCACGCTTTATTGACGCTTTATTGACGGTTGCGATGGTTGACGACTGACGCTGCACGGCGGCACTATCCAGCTACGGGAAAGCAGACATTTTCAGCCTTATTGGCGAGCCGGAAAACTCCGGTTCCGCAAGCGGGGAAGCTGTGTCTGCGCGATGAGAGTTGGGGGAAGTTGGGCTTTGGGCGCGGGACTGAAGACAGACGAAGCAATTGGCGCAGCGGCCATGAACAAGGCGTTCTGGCGCATCCTGCCGCTGATCCTGCTCGCCTATCTTTTCGCTTATATGGACCGGGTCAACGTCAGCTTTGCAGCGGCGGCCATGAACGAGGATCTGGCGTTCAGCGCTACCGTTTACGGCCTTGGCGGCGGGCTGTTCTTTCTTGGCTATGCGCTGTTTGAAATCCCGTCGAACCTGATGCTGGTGCGGTTTGGTGCGCGCAAATGGATCGCGCGGATCATGATTACCTGGGGACTGCTGTCGGCGGGTATGATGTTCGTTGAGACGCCGCTGCAATTCTATGTTCTGCGGTTTCTGCTGGGCGTGGCCGAGGCGGGATTTTACCCGGGAGTGATTTTCTATTTCGCCGGCTGGTTTCCGCCGTGCCACCGGGGCCGTGCGGTCAGCCGTTTCTTCGTGGCTTCACCGCTCGCTTCGGTTGTCATGGGGGCCATGTCGGGCTGGCTGCTGGGAATGGATGGCACCGGCGGACTGCACGGCTGGCAGTGGCTGTTCCTTGTCCAGGGCCTGCCGACAGTCTTGTTCGGGCTGGTGGTGCTGCGCTTTCTGCCAGACTCCCCCGCAACGGTGACTTGGCTCAGCCAGCCTGAAAAGGACTGGATTCACGGCGAGCTGGCCCGCGAACAGGCGCGGATCGGCGCGCCTGCCGGACACAGTGTATTCGCCGCCTTCCGCAATCCGCGGGTCCTGCTACTTGGCACGATCGGATTTCTGCTGATCGGTGTGATCACCACGGTCGTGCTCAACGCGCCGCTGATCCTGCAAGCTGCGACGACACTCGATGCCAAGTCGATCGGCTATCTGGTCGCGCTGGGTGGTCTCATGGGGGCGGCAGCGATCCTCGTCCTGGGCAATTATGCCGACCGGCACGGCGACCGCTGGGGCAACGCCTTCTGGTGTGGCCTCGTGCTGGCGGGCGCGGTGCTGGTCATGGGCCTGTCACCCTCACCCATGCTGACCATCGCCGCCTATCTCGGCTTTGCGACCATCTGCTTCACTCTGCCGATGCTGACCTCGTCGGGCTGGGCAGAGGTTTTGCACGTGCGCGAGCTCGCCATCGGCGCTGCGGCGATCAACACCATCTCGCAGATCGGCGCCTTCGTCGCCCCTTATGGCTGGGGCGCAGCGAAGGATGCGACGGGCAGCTTTCAGCCCGCGCTGATCGGATTTTCGTTCATCACGCTGTTGATGGCGGCGCTCATCCGGCTGCTGCGCGGACAGGTGCGCGGCAAGTCGATGGTGGCCGAGGCGGTCGCGGCCTGACGGCGCGACCCAATTCTTTGGAATGCCCGCTCATGGTGAGGGGGCAGTAGAGTGGAGAGAGACGATGAAAATGATGAAATCACTGTTCGTTGGCGCAGCCATGGTGATCGTTGCAGCCACGGCCACTCCTGCCATGGCGCAGGAATCGAGCTACAAGCCCGGCACCGTGTGGGAGGCTGGCCGGATCGATGTGCTGCCCGGCCAGTTCGAAAGCTACATGGATTTTCTCGCGGGCCAGTGGAAGAAGGTTCAGGAACTGGGCAAGGCCGAAGGCATTGTCGTCGATTACCATGTTCTTTCGACCAACAACCCGCGCGCGGGCGAACCTGACCTGATCCTGATCGTCGAATACAAGGACTACCAGTCCACCGCCCAGCAGGAAGCCTTCAACAAAAAGATCAATGCGATGCTGGCGCAGGATAACCGCAAGGCCGCCACCGCCAGCGGTGAGCGCGGCAAGATGCGCGAACAGTTGGGCTCGACCCAATATCAGGAATTGATTCTGAAATAAGCGACCCGTTTCAGGATCATGGCAGGCGGCAGCTTCTGGGTTGTCGCCTGCCTCATCCCGACCCCGTATTCCGGGAGGCAGCCATGGCCATTATCGACGATGTTGCGCACGATTTCACTGCTATGCTGCGGCTGGGGCAGTTCGAAGCAGCAGGCGCGCGGTTCTGGGCCGACGATATCACCAGCATCGAGCCGGCAGCCTTGCCCGGCGGCATTCAGGCGTTTGTCAGCGGCATCGATGCCGCACGCGCCAAATCCAGGGCCTGGTTCGCCGCCAGCCGGATCGAAGATCTGAGCATCGACGGCCCCTTTATCACGGGCGATCAGTTTGCCCTGTTCATGGACATGGTGATCGTCAGCCGCGCGAGCGGGGAAGGCCAGCCCTTCGACGAAATCGCGCTCTACACCGTGCGCAACGGCCAGATCACCGAGGAGCGCTATTTTTATGACTGAGGCCACGCTTACGTTCAGCGCACCGCGCCCACTTACACTCAGCGAGCACCCGTCGCTGCGCTTTGTTGTGCTGTTCCTGCTCTATTTCTCTCAGGGCCTGCCATTTGGCCTGATCGATTTCTCATTGCTCGCCTGGCTCGCGCAAAATGGCGCATCGGCGGCGGACATTGGCAGCGTTCTGGCGATGGTCATCCTGCCCTGGACGTTCAAGCTGGCCTATGGCCTGGTGATGGATCGTTATGCCTTCCTTTCCATGGGCCGCAGGCGGCCCTGGATCATCATCGGCCAGCTCGGTCTGGTTGCTGCTTTTGTGGCGATGGCTTTGGTCAATCCCGGCGTCCACCAGATCGGCCTGATCGCGGCCTTCGCCTTCGCCCTCGGCCTGTCATCTGCCGTGCAGGATGTTGCGGTTGACGGGCTGGCGGTCGATATCCTGCCGGCGGACGAGATCGAGCGGGTCAACGGTTTCATGTTCGGCGGTCAGGCCATCGGCGTGGCAACAAGTGCCGCTGCCAGCGGCTATCTTATCGCCTATCACGGCCTTCCGGCAGCAGTGCTGACGCTGGCGGCGATCATCGCCGCCATACTTGCACTCGTGCTGATCGTGCGGGAGCGCCCCGGCGAACGCCTGTTGCCCTGGACCAGCGGCGCAGCATCGCAACGCAACCTCGATCTCCATCTCGGTGCTTTTGCGCCGATTATCCGCAGTTTATGTGCCGCGATGTTTACCCGGCAAACACTGATCCTCGTCCCGGCGCTGATCGCGATTGTGGCGGCCTGGGGTATATTCCTTGGCCTGGCTCCGCTGTTCGCCGCGAACATTCTCGGCTGGGAAAAGAATATCTACAGCGCTTGGAGCAGCCAGGCCATGCTCGTTGCCGGGCTGGCGAGCGCACTCCTGTTCGGCCTGGCCGCCGGGCGCTGGGGAGCCCGGCGGATGTTTATCGTGGCCGCATTGCTGGCTGCTGCAGCTGCACTCGTGATGCTCGGCGTACGGGACGATTGGACCAACCCCGTCTTCTTGATCGCCGCAATCTTCACCTTCACGGCGCTCGCTTTCCTCAGAGGTGTCGCTAGCGGCGCACTGGCCATGCGGCTGTGCATCCCGGCGATTGCCGCCACGCAGTTTGCAGTTTTCATGGCAATCCTGAACCTTGGGCGGACGCTGGCTTCGGCTTCGCTCGGCTGGCTCGACAGCCTGGGCGGGTTCCCCGCCATGTTCACCGCGATGGCAATATGCAGCCTGATCGCCGCCGCCTTCGCCCTCGCCGCCAAAGTGGGCCGCTGAGCACAAGCAGATCGAGCCGCTGCCTTTAAGGAGACAACGCCATGTTAACGGCCATCATTATCCTGCTGGCGCTCGGTGCCGTGGGCAACGGTTTCATCCTGCTGCGAAATGTGATTAGCCAACGCGCCTGGCCGCGCGCGGAGGGTGCCTTGCTTGGCGCGGTCACGAACTTCTTCGATACGCTGGGCATCGGCAGCTTTGCCCCGACCATGGCCTGGTTCAAATTCCGCCGACTGGTTCCCGACCATCTCATTCCCCAGACCATGATCGCCGGCCATACGCCGCCCTCCATGGTGCAGGCTCTGATATTTCTTGCCCTGTTGGGGAACAAGGTTGATCCGGTCTTGCTGATAGGCAACATGGTCGCACTGACGATCGGCGGATTGATCGGCGCACGCCTCGTCTATCTCGCCAAGGTCTGGATGGTGCAGGGCGCGGTGGGATTTGCCCTGATCCTTGCCGCGACCTTCTACACATTGGCCAATTTTGGGCTGATGCCCATTGGCGGGACGGCTTCCAGCCTGCCACCGGGGCTGACAGCAATTGCGATTGCGGCGAGCTTTGTGTTCGGCATAATGCTCAACTTCGGAATCGGCAATTATGCCCCAACCTTGGCCTTGCTCAGCCTGATGGGCCTCGATCCGCGCTATTGCTTTCCGATCATGGCCAGCAGCAATGCACTGGCGGGGGTGGTCGTGGCAAGTCGTCACGTCCAGGCCGGGAAGATCGATCTGAGGATTGTGCTGGGCATAGTGATCGGCGGCATACCCGCCGTGCTGATCGCGGCGTTTCTGGTGAAGTCGATGCCGGTCGAGACGCTGCGATGGCTCGTTACGCTGGTCGTGCTTTATACCGCTTTGGTCATGCTGCGATCTGCGGCAGCGGAACGGCGCAATTCTGCAATGGGCGAATTGGACCTGATCCCCAACGTAGCGAAGGTGGGGCAGTGAGATGGGTCGTGGCAACAAGACCAACAAGGGGGGACAGAAGATGTTTGGCTTGATGAATAGTGCGCGGCGCTGGCTGCTGTGTATCGCCGTATTGCTGTGTCTGAGCGCACCACCGGCATTGGCGCAAACACCCGGCGCAGCCCAAATGCGACACGTACCACCCGCGTTGGAAGCGGTGATCGCCGAAAGCCACGATGCGCTCAGAAAGATCCTGAACGGTGATCCTTCAGGCTATGCCGCGCTGTTCGCCGACCGCGCCGACACCACGCTCGGCAACCCCTTTGGACCATTCGGCAAAGGCCGGGCCGCAGTGCTGAGGGCGCTGAACAATGCGGCGACCAAATATAAGGATGGCTCGGTCGTCAAGGTTGAACGGATCGCGGTTTATGGGCGCGGAACGACGTTTGTCCTGGTCGAGATTGAACATGGCCGAGCAAAGCTTGGCACCAGCTCCGACTTTTCCGAATTCGCTGCCCGCGTGACGAGCGTTTATGAAAAGATCGGCGCAGGGTGGAAACTCGTCCATCGTCATGCCGATCCGATCACCACCGCGCGACCGGCGGAATCGATGCTGCCCGTTGCCGCGACAGCTCCGCCTGCCAATGCTACCACACCTGCGGACCTTGTCGGCACATGGCGCCTAATCTCGTTCGAAGATGTCGAGGACGGCAAGATCATCCGACCCTTTGGCGAAAAGCCCGTCGGTCTGTTCGTCTATACCGCTGATGGACATGTCATTATTCAGATTGCCAATCCGGCCAACCCTGCTTGCTATGCGCCCGGCAAAAAGTCCGGGCGAGGGAAAATGGACGATCGGGCATTGTTTGCGTGCAGCCCCGAACAAATGCAGGCGTTGCTGCACAATTCCGTCGCTTACTGGGGCACCTACACCGTCGATCTGGGCGCTGGCGTGGTTACCCACAATGTCCTGAGCGACCTCAGCAACGGTTACGCTGGCACCGTCCAGCCCCGCCCGTTCCGCCTGAACGGCGACCATTTGGTGATCGGCGATGGCAAGACCTGGACCCGCGTGCTCGAACGGGTGCGCCGCTGAGATGAACACAGCCACGCTCCCCCCCAACGGCTAACAGCATCTGATTGATAACCGCACTTTTTCGGCCATCCGGTGATCAGCATATTGTCAGTGGCTTCCAGTCCAAAGCGCACATGCTTGGTTATTTGGCGCTGACGGGAAATGCACTTTGGCAGGACTCAATTTCAAAATCTGGCCTCGATTCCACATCAAGCCGATGACCGCGATGCGGTCAACGACGGTCATTTTTTGGCCTTGTTCCGGCTTCGCAATGTCGCCATTACAAGCCAATTGCGCCGCCGTCTGGGCTGCAATAGTTTGATGCCATGTCGCCGAAGCAATCATCGTAACACTCTATTTGTGCCACAAAGCGAACCGGGATAACGCCATTTTGCAACGCAACTCCGAAACGCAGGAGGATTTCCGCAACTCTGTTCTTCGTCGCAATCGCGTCGAAGTTGAGAAAAATGGCGGAAAAACAATGCACCAGCTGCATGGCTTTGGCTATGATCTGAGCGCAGCGGACCAAACAATTGCCGCCATGCGCAATGATCTGACTGCGGCACATCTGGCGCAGACGAAACAATGACGCGCGAGTGGCCAACTGGCGTCGCTGATATCTCGATTGATGAAGTTTTGAACGGCGCCCCCTGCGGCTTTGTCTCAACGCTACCCGATGGCGCGATCGTTTATATCAACGATACGATGGTCTCGTGGCTCGGGCAGGATCACACAGCATTGCTTGATGGCATCCGGTTCCAGGATCTGCTGACTGTCCCGGGACGGATTTTCTACGAAACGCATTATATACCCATGTTGCGCATGCAGGGATCGGTTCACGAGGTCGCCTGTCAGCTGAAACGCACCGGGCGGAGTCCATTAAACGTCATTATCAATTCCGATCTGAAAACCGGCCCGGATGACGCGCCGCGGCTGATCAACACGATAGTTTTCGAAGCAACCGAGCGCCTGCAATACGAGCTCGAATTGCGGCGCGTCCGCAACGAAGCACAACAGCTGGCCGCGATCGTCACCTCGTCAACCGACGCAATCATCAGTGTCGGTTTCAACGGCATCGTGAGGACCTGGAATCCGGCGGCAATCCGGCTTTTCGGCTATACTGAAGCCGAAGCTATCGGCCATTCGGTGGACCAACTGATCATCCCTGACGGCGGTCAGAAAGTGCGGCTCCGCGCTTATGAAGAAATTCGTTCCGGCGATCGCAAGCATATCAGCGAGACGTTGCGGCGGTGCAAGGATGGGCGTCTGGTCCCTGTCGAGATCAACGCCTCGCCGGTGCTGGACAACGATGGTCACGCTTGTGCGGTGTCGGTGATCTTTCGCGATATCAGCGGGCACAAGCAGGGCGAGCTGCAATTGCGTGAAAGCGAGAGGAAATTCAGGGCGACCTTTGACAACGCGGCAATCGGCATGGCGCAGGTCGGGCCTGACGGGTCGTGGCTCCGGGTCAACGAGCGGCTTTGCGAGATCATCGGCTATTCGTCACAAGAACTGATGTCGGGCTCTTTCCAGGACATAACGCATCCCGATGATCTGGTCGCGGATATGGCGAATGTGCAGCAGATGCTTGACGGCCAGTGTGACAGCTACAGCATGGAAAAGCGCTATGTCCGCAAGGATGGCACTTCGAAATGGGTGAATCTGACAGTCGGCTGCATGCGCATGACCGGCGGCGAAATTGACTATTTCATCTCTGCGGTCGAGGACATCTCGGCGCGCAAATTGTCAGAGGTACAAAATGTTCTCCTGATGGCAGAAGTCAATCATCGCGCAAAAAATCTGCTTGCTGTCGTCCAGGCAGTGGCCCGGCAAACAGCGCGTTCCGATGATCCGGCAACTTTCGTCAATCAGCTCAACAGCCGCATCGCCGGCCTCGCCGTCAGCCACGATCTGCTCGTCAAGGACCAGTGGCAGGGGGTTGATGTCCTCGACCTGGGACAGCGCCAGCTTGCGCATTTCAGTCCGCTGTTCGGCGCGCGCGTGTTGTTTGACGGGCCCGCCTTGCGATTGAACGCTGGCGCGGCACAAGCAATCGGCATGGCATTGCACGAATTGGCCACCAACGCCGGCAAATATGGTGCACTTTCGAATAGCGAGGGGCGCGTGCGGATCAGTTGGGAGGTCTCCGAACCGCAGACTGGAACCTTTACAATGGTGTGGCTGGAAGAAAATGGCCCGAAAGTCGTCACCCCGGCCAAACCCGGGTTCGGGCAAACGGTCATCGTAAAAATGGCGGAACGCGCGGTCCACGGCAGTGCCAATCTGGCGTATCTGAATTCCGGGGTTTCATGGACGTTGACCGCGCCGGTCGAAAGCATATTGGAGTTTCCTCGAGATGACTGATGAGCAAGCCCGACCGATGCGAATACTGATTGTCGAAGATGAGCCGGTGATTGCGTTCGAGCTTGAACAGACGCTCATCGGCGCCGGCTTTGAGATCGTCGGCGTGGCAGGACGGCTGGAAGAGGGCCTTGCGATTGTCGAAAGTGGCGCACTCGATGCGGCAGTCGTGGATGCAAACCTTCATCGCGTCAGCGCGGCGCCGATCGCAACTGCCCTGACTGCGCGCGGTCTGCCCTTTATCGTGACGACCGGGTATTTCCGCGAACAACTTCCTGCGGAATTCCAGCCCGGAACTTTGATCGAAAAACCCTGTTGTCCCGAACAGCTCATCGAAACGTTACGTTCCTTGTTGGAGCCACAGCAAATGCACGACCCGCTGCGGTGAAGTCGGGCGCCAACCCGCTAGTTTGTCGCGGTAACAGATTGCATGAAGCGATGGCACGGTGGGAACTTTAGAAATTGCAATCGATTGTTGTCCTTTGCTCCCAGCTGTGACATGAAGCACTTCCGCGCCTCCAAGAGCGCTGGGGAGAATGCCATGAACGCCAATCGTCCGCGCCTCTCGTTCTTGCGAATCATGGAGATGAATCTTGGCTTTCTGGGCCTGCAATTCAGCTTCGGGCTGCAGCAGGGCAACATGGCGCCGATCTACAGCTATCTTGGCGCAAGCGAAGCACAGCTGCCCCTGCTTTCGCTGGCGGGGCCGATCACCGGCTTGATTATCCAGCCGATCATCGGGGCGATGAGCGACAGGACTGGCGGCAAATGGGGGCGGCGGACGCCCTATTTCCTGATTGGGGCGATCTTGTGCACGCTCGGGCTGTTTATCATGCCGCTGTCGAATTCGATTCTGATGGCGGTTTCGGTTCTTTGGATATTGGATGCCGGCAACAACATCACCATGGAGCCATACCGCGCCTATGTGTCGGACCGGCTCAATCCCGATCAGCGCCAGGTCGGTTTTTTGACTCAAAGCGCTTTCACCGGTCTGGCCCAGATGCTGGCCTTCATCACGCCCGCTCTGCTGGTCGGGTTCGGCATGAACCAGGATTGGGTCGATGAGCACAACATTCCCTACACCGTGCGGATCGTGTTCTGGGTCGGCGCGGTGCTTTCGCTCTCGACCATTGTGTGGTCGATTTTGCGGGTGCCCGAACTGCCGCTTTCGGTTGCCGAGCAAGCCAGGATCGACGCGCAGCCCAAGAGCGTGAGGGCAATCTTCACCGAGATTTCCAGCGCTATCCGCGATATGCCGCTGGCGATGCGGAAACTGGGCTTGATGAGCCTGTTCCAGTGGTTCGGTATGTCGGGCTATTGGACTTATGCGGTTTATTCGATCGGCCGCAGTGTCTATCACACCTCGGATGCGACCAGTTCGGCGTTCCATTCGGCGGTCATCACCAATGGCGTGGTGGCGGCGTTCTACAATGCCATCGCGTTCGTAACCGCTTTCGCCATGGTGCCGCTGGTCAAGCGGGCTGGCCCTGGACCGATGCATGCGCTGTGCCTGGCCGCTGGCGGCATCGGCATGATGTTCCTGCCGCATGTCACGGACCGGGCCATGCTGTTCGTGCCCGCGATCGGCATCGGCCTGGCCTGGGGAAGCATCATGGGCAACCCTTATGCGATCCTCGCCAATGCGATCCCGCCCGCGCGCACCGGCGTCTATATGGGGATCTTCAACATGATGATCGTTATCCCGATGCTGATTTTCGCGATCGTGATGTCCCAGCTCAACCTGTACTTCTTCACCCTTGGGTTCGGGGTCTATGACAAGCTGCTGGACTCTGATCCGCGCAACTTGCTGATGGTTTGCGGGGCATGTCTGATCGTTGCCGCGCTGGCGGTGCTGTGGGTCCGCGAAGGCCGCGTAGCGGCCACCGAGACGGAGCCGAGCTTCGCTGCATGACACCGACATTTGCCTTTCTGCATAGTGCCGAATCCAGCATTGTGCTCGAATGTCGCGAGGGCGCCCCGCCGCTCTGGCGGCACCTTGGCGCACGCGTTGACCCTGGCGGACTCGCGCCGCTTGGTGGTGGGAGAACCCCGGCCTCATTTTCGCTCGATCAGGATGTGCCGCTGTCGAGCGCGCCCCTTGCGGGGCTCGGGTGGTTTGGTCCCGCCGCCATCGCGCTGCGCCGCAACGGCCGCGCCCTCATTCCGGCATTCACCGAGGCGGTGGTGCAACATGGCGAAGACACGATCACAATCCGCCTCGTCGATCCCAAGGCCGGACTGTCGCTTGAACAGCGTATCAGCCTTGATCGCGGCGGTGCGTTTCTGTTCGATGCGACCTTGTCCAACCACGGAAACTCGGCGGACGCTGGGCCTGTCGGGGTTGATTGGCTGGCAAGCGCCCTGCTTCCGATCCCGGCATTGTCGGCCCGGCTGGTCTCATGGCGCGGGCGGCATAATGCCGAGCTGGTTGAAGTGGCCGAGCCGATGCCGCAGCAGAGCTGGCTGCGCGAGGGTCGGCGCGGGATTAGCGGGCATGGCGGTCCGCCTGCGGTCAATGTCGAAGGCGAAGGCGCGGGGCATCACGCCGGCCTGATCCACTCGCTTCAGCTGGCCTGGTCAGGCGATAGCCGGCTGCTGATCGAGCGGGATGACGAGGGTTATTGGACGCTGAGCGCAGGCGCAGTGTTGCAGGCAGGTGAGGTGGAGTTGCAACCCGGCGAGCACTTTACCACCCCGCAAGCGATCCTCGCCGTTTCCACCGGGGGCCGCAATGGGGCGATGGCACAGCAGCACGCCGTCGTCCGAACCCGAATGACCTGGCCGGGCGGCGCAATGCGCCCGCGTGCCGTCCACTGCAACAGCTGGGAAGCCTGCTACTTCGATCATGATGCCGCGCGGATCGGTGCGCTGGCGCAAGCGGCTGCCAGCCTCGGGGTTGAGCGGTTCATCCTCGATGACGGCTGGTTCCGCGGCCGCAATGACGACAGCGCCGGGTTGGGCGACTGGACCCCGGATCCGGTGAAATACCCGGAAGGGCTGAAGCCGCTGGCGGACCGGATCGTGGCGCTCGGGATGGAGTTCGGCCTGTGGGTCGAACCCGAGATGGTCAATCCGGACAGCGAGCTTTACCGCGCTCATCCCGACTGGGCGCTTAACCTGCCGCAGCGCGAGCAGCCGACCGCGCGCAACCAGCTGGTGCTCGACCTGTCGCGCGGCGAAGTGCGGGATTATCTGTTCGAGGTGCTGGATGCGCTGCTGACTGAATTGCCGCTCGCTTACCTCAAATGGGATCATAACCGCGATCTCGCTCCCGCCGGGGGCCGCGCGCAGGTGCTGGGTACCTATGCATTGCTGGAGCGGTTGCGCAGCGCTCATCCTGATGTCGAGATCGAAAGCTGCGCCGGCGGCGGCGGGCGTAGCGATGCCGGGATTGCAGCTTACACTCACCGGTTCTGGACCAGTGACAATCTCGACGCGGTGAGCCGGGCGGACATCCAGCGCGGCTTTCTGGCTTTCCTGCCGCCCGAATTGATGGGCGCGCATATCGGGGCGAGCCCGGCCCATGCCACGGGCCGCGCCCAGGCATTGGCGTTTCGCGCGGCGGTTGCCATGCCCGGACATTTCGGCGTCGAGCTCGATCCGCGCGCCCTAGGCGAAAATGAGCGGGCGGAGCTGGCTGACTGGATCGGCTTTTACAAGGACTGGCGCAACCTGCTGCACGGCGGGCGGGTCTGGCTGGGCCAGGGCGCGGACGGATTGCTGTGGCAGGCGCAGGGCCGGGAGGACGAGCTCCTGCTGTTCGCCATCCGCACCGCGCCTGCGCTCGATCGCCGCGCCCAGCCGTTACAGCTACCCTTCCTTGCAGGGACCGGAAACTGCACAGTGAAGCTGCTCCGGATCGCCGGTGGTGGTGACGGGCATACTGCACACAGCGCCCCTTTGTTCGGCGCCATGCGCGAAGCTCCAGTGGCTTTCACCGGTAGCTGGCTCGCTCATGCCGGCTTGCCATTGCCGCCGCTCAAAGCCGAAAGCGTTGCCAT
The DNA here is from genome assembly GCA_031383985.1 of Novosphingobium sp. GTDB lineage: Bacteria > Pseudomonadota > Alphaproteobacteria > Sphingomonadales > Sphingomonadaceae > Novosphingobium. The sequence continues at coordinate 76,995 of JANNAE010000009.1, forward strand.
CTTCCACCTCAAGGTGACAAAATGAGCACTATTTCTCCTTGGATCGACCTCCCCCACCGCCGCCGCAATCTGTTGACCGGAGAATGGCTGCTGGTCTCGCCGCACCGTGCCAAGCGGCCGTGGCAGGGCGAAGCTGCACCACCGCCTGTGCCGCATCCGCCGTCGCATGATCCGGCTTGCCACCTGTGCCCCGGCAACACGCGAGCGACGGGTGAGACGAACCCGGACTATGCCGACACTTTCGTCTTCCCGAACGACTTCGCAGCGCTGATGGCCGAGAGCTTCGAGGGAGATACATCGGACAGTATCTTCGAGATCCAGCCTGCCGCTGGTGAGGCGCGGGTGATCTGCTTCGCGCCCGATCATGGCACCACGCTTGCCCGGCTTGACCAGCCCGCGCTGTCCCGGGTGATCGAACGCTGGTGCGATCTTTCGGCGGAACTGGGCGCGCGCTGGGCGCATGTCCAATTGTTCGAGAACAAGGGGGCCATGATGGGCGCCTCATCGCCTCACCCCCACGGGCAGGTCTGGGCGAGCGATTTCATTCCCGAATTGGTGAGCAAGGAAGACGCCCGCCAGCGTGCGTGGCTCACAGCCCGCAAGTCGGTATTGCTTGACGCTGTTGCAGAGGCCGAAATCGCCGCTGGCGAACGGGTGGTCGAAAGCAACGATCACTGGCTGGCGGTGGTGCCGCACTGGGCGGCTTGGCCGTTCGAAGTGTTGCTGATGGCGCGCGGGGCGGTGGCGCGGCTCGAAGATCTTGACACCGAAGCGCGCCGCGCGCTCGCCGCGATCCTCTCACGCTTGCTACAACGCTATGACGGGCTGTTTGAGACGGACTTTCCCTATTCGATGGGCTGGCACGGCGCGCCGCATGGGCTGGGCGATGATACTGCGCATTGGCGGCTCCATGCCCATTTCTTTCCGCCGCTGCTGCGCTCTGCAACCGTGCGCAAGCATATGGTCGGTTTTGAGCTACTCGGCGAAGCGCAGCGCGATCTCACGCCCGAAGTCGCAGCGCAGCGCTTGCGCGAAGTAGCCGTTAAATCATGAGCGCGCTGGAGCAAGCCCGCGCCGGGTTCGTTGCGCATTTCGGGCACGAGCCCGATGGCATTGCCTTTGCGCCCGGCCGGGTGAACCTGATCGGCGAGCATGTCGATTACAACGACGGGCTGGTGCTGCCGATGCCGATCTCGGCCGGCACCGCCGCCGCCTGGAGCGCCATGCCGACCGAGCGGATCGATGCGGTCGCACTCGATCTGGATGGCGCGACTGACAGCTTTGTCCCCGGACAAGTCAGCCCCCACTCGCCCGCAGACTGGCGTAGCTATCTGCGGGGGACGGCGGCAGGTCTTGCCCAGCGGGGCCTCTCGTCTGGCGGAGCTAAACTGGCGATCTCCGGAACAATTCCGCGCGGGGCCGGCCTCTCGTCCTCGGCTTCGCTATGCGTGGCGATTGCCCGCGCGCTGGCTGCAGCAGGCGGGATGAGCGAACCCGATCCGCGCGCGCTGGCCTTTGCCGCGCAATCCGCCGAGCATGATTGGGCCAGGGTCAATTGCGGGATCATGGACCAGATGGCGGTTGCCGCTGGCCAGATGGGAAGTGCCCTGATGCTTGATTGCCGCAGCCTTGCGACCCGCCTGGTATCCTTGCCTCCGGACTGGGCGGTCATGATCGTCCAGTCTGGGGTGAAGCGCGGATTGGTCGATGGGCATTACAACCAGCGTCGCCGCGATTGCGAAACTGCCGCTGCGGCGCTCGGCGTGGCAAGCCTGCGCGATGCCACCCTCGCCAATTTGCCAGGCGCAAAGATCGATCCCAGGCTGCGCAGGCGTGCCCGGCATGTGGTCAGCGAGATCGCGCGAACCGCTGCCATGGTGGACGCCATCGCGGCGGGCGAGATCGCCGCTGTCGGCCGGCTGCTTGCGGAAAGCCACGCCTCGCTGCGCGATGATTTCGAAGTCAGCGTGCCCGCGGTCGATGCACTGGTGGACCAGTTGGCTGCCGCGATCGGCCCCGATGGCGGCGCGCGGATGACGGGCGGCGGCTTTGGCGGCGCGGTGGTCGCCATCTTGCAATGCGACGCCGTCCCGCAAGTCTATGCAGCGATCCAGAAAACATACCGGACGCCCGATGGAACGGTGCCGGAGATCATGATCGAAGTATTTAATGGCTCAGCCATCAGGGAAAAAGAATGACGAGCAATTCTTCTCAAGCCGAGTCCGGAGAACAGTGGTCGCCGGCCGGTGTGTCGCGGTGGCGGCCGCAATCGATTGTGGGTGCGGAAATCGCGCTGATCGAAGAGGCGGGAGCGGCGCCGATCCTGCAGGATATCGATCTGTGGGACAATTGGCAGCTCACGCATGAGGATGGCCGCCTTGCCGTGCTGGACGGCCGCCAATACTGGTTTTTCCTCAGCGCGCCCCGGTTCGCCGATCCGGGTCAGCGACACGACGCCGCACGTATCCGGCTGGCTTCGCTGGGGGCAGATGGTTGGCGTGATCACGGCCCGGTGCTGTCCGACGGGCAAAACCCCGGGAGCCGCGAATGGGCAGGATCGGCGGTGCTGCATGACGACGGGGTGAGTGTTACACTGTTCTACACCGCCGCGGGTCGGCGCGGCGTAGCCCAATCCTTCGAGCAGAGGATATTTGCCGTCGACGGCACGCTGGAGGCTGATGGTCTGGCCAAGTGGCAAAGCCCGCGCGAAATTATCACCGCCGACGGCATCCGTTATGTCGTCGCCCGCGAGGCTGACGGCAGGCCCGGGATGATCAAGGCGTTCCGCGATCCAGCCTGGTTCCGCGATCCTGCAACTGGCAATTGCCACGTTCTGTTCACGGGCAGCGCTGGCTGGTCGGATGATGACTACAATGGCGTGGTCGGCCTTGCGACGCTGGTCGGCGAGGAATGGCACCTCGAAGATCCGTTGATCGAGGCGGTTGGCGTCAATAACGAGCTTGAGCGTCCGCATGTGGTGTTAAAGAACGGGCTCTATTACCTGTTCTGGTCAACCCAGCGCCGGACCTTTTCGCCGGACTCCGCGGCGGGACCGAACGGGCTCTATGCGATGGTCGCCAAACAGCTTTCCGGCCCCTGGCAGCCGGTGAACGGCGATGGGCTGGTCGCGGGCAACCCCGCCAGCGAACCGACCCAGGGTTACAGCTGGTGGGTGACCGGCGAGGGCGAAGTGTGGAGTTTTGTCGACCATTGGGGAATGCAGGGTCGCAGCTTTGAGGATCATCCAGCCCTGTTGCGCCAGCAATTCGGGGGCACCCCCGGCCCGGTGTTTCGCCTTGCCTTCGACGGCGGGCGCGTGACCATCGCTGCCTGATCCCTACTGACCTGAGCGGATTTTTTCATGCGCCCGTCCTATCACTATGCGCCCGCCGCCAATTGGCTGAGCGATCCCAACGGCCTGGTCCATTTTTCCGGCGAATGGCATCTCTTCTACCAATACAACCCGCAAGGCGAGGATTGGGGGCACATGAGCTGGGGCCATGCGGTGAGCCGCGACCTGGCCCATTGGGATGAACTTCCACCCGCGTTGCTCGAAGACGAGCAGCACCTGATCTTCTCGGGCTCGGCGGTGGTCGATCACCAGGGCACGGCTGGATTGGGCCATGACGCAATGGTCGCACTCTACACCGGTGCGGCGCTGGGCGCGGCTGCGCACCAGTCGCAATGCCTGGCCTGGAGCAACGATCTCGGGCGGAGTTGGCAGAAACTGGCCGAAAACCCCGTGCTCGACATCGGTATGGCCGATTTCCGCGATCCCAATGTCTTCTGGCACGCGCCAAGTGGACAGTGGATCATGGTCGTGGTTCTTTCGGCAGAAAACCGTGCACTGATCTATGGCTCGCGCGATCTGCTGAGCTGGCACGAGCTTTCCGCGATTACCGGCGCCGGCGCTCCCGGCGACATCTGGGAATGTCCGTTGCTGATCGAACTGCCGGTCGAAGGCGGCGGCACGCACTGGTTGTTCAAGGTCGACGTTCTGAGCGGTGCTCCGGGTTCGGGCGCGCTTTACCAGACCGGCAGCTTCGATGGCACAAGCTTCATCCCCGATGCGGAAGGGCAATGGCTGGTCGTAGACGCGGGCAGCGATTTTTATGCCGCGATCGCCTGGCATGAGCCGCGCGACGAGGCGGGTCGTCCGGTGTGGATCGGTTGGATCGGCAACCATGCCTATCAGGGCAAATTGCCGGTTCAGGGCTGGCGCGGCGCGATGAGCGTGCCGCGCCGGATCTCGCTGCGCTGGGAAGGTGAGCGGCTGCGCCTGGTGCAACAGCTGGAGCCTGCCGCGATCGTCGGCGTGGCGCTGGCCGGGCTTGATCAGACTGAGATCGCGATCGCTTCGCGTCTTGCTTTGCCCGACGGAGTGTTCGTGCTGCATTTGGCTGATGCCCTCGGGCGAATGCTGACAATCGAGCAAGATGCCACCCTGCTGCGGGTCACCCGGCTTGATCCGGCAAGCCCCTTTCTCGATGCGTTTCGCGAAGTGCAGTTGCCAGCCGGGCATGGGCTGGAGCTGTGGCTCGACGCCGGGAGTATCGAGATCGTCGGAGAAGGCGGCGCTCTGTCGTTGACAATGCAGCACCGGATGGCGGGAGAGCGGCTCTTGCTTGGCTGGAATAAGTGCCAGGCCGGGCAACCCTGCGCGGCGTGAGGCCGGTCAGGCGGTATCGCGCTTGATCAGCACCGGCTCCATCTCGACCGGATCGGTGTCATTCCCGGCGATCCGGTCGAACAATGTGGTCACCATGGCTTGTGCGCCCCGGGCGATATTCTGGCTGATCGTGGTCAGGCGCGGGATGGTTTGTTCGGCAAGCGGCAAATCGTCGAAGCCGACCACGGAAATATCTCTGGGCACCGCAATATCGTGATCGGCAAGCGCCCGCACTGCTTGCATCGCGATCAGGTCGGAACCCGCTGAAATCCCGTCGAGCGCGCGGATTTGGTCCATGTGGCCACCGATTTCTTCGGCCATCGTGTCAGATGCCAGATGGATGTCGAGCTGAAGCGGCGCGGGGAGCCCAGCGGCGGCGGCCGCATCGCACAGGCCCAGATAACGTTCGTGCAATTCAGGCACGTCGATCTCGCCCAGAAAGGCGAGCCGCTTGCGACCAGCGGCAATCAGACACTCGCCCGCCAGCCGGCCGCCCTGGCGGTTGTCGACCCCGACGGTGCAATGGATTTGTCCGGCTGTGTGGCTGCCCCAGACAACCATCGGCCGGTAATATTGCGCCACCCGCTCCAGCGCTTCGAACTGATTGGACTGCCCGATCACCAAAACGCCGTCGAGCATACCTGAATCGACGATCCGCTCGAGCCAGTCGTCCTCGTGAGGAATCACGCGGCTCAGCATGATGTCATAACCGCTCTCGGTCAGCGCATCGGCCAGATGTCCCAGGATCGTCATAAAGAACGGGTCCGATAGATGCTGACGCTGTTCGTGCCCCAATGGCACGACCACGCCGATCACTCTGGTTTCCTGCACCCGCAGACGCCGCGCCATTTGGTTCGGACGGAACCCGTGTGCGCGCGCCAAAGCCTGGATGCGCTCCCGCGTTTCCTTATTGACCAGCGCCTTATTGGCGAGTGCGCGCGACACTGTGCCCGCCGAAACCCCAGCGAGTCGCGCCAGCTCGGCAATGTTGCGGATGCGTCCGGGGGGAGTGGTGTTACTGTTCATATCAGGCTGCCCATCCTGGCGCAGTTGCCCCGTGTCGCGCGGGCGAATGCGACTGATGCGTCGCGGTCACCCGGACTGTCAACCACAGGTCGCTCAAATCGGGCAGTTCGTCGCGGCTCATCTCAATCCTTAGATCACATTAGGTCTAAACGTTTTGACCGTGGCAGATGTTGCAATGATGCCACGGGAAATATTCATTGGCAATCGATTGCAAAAAACAATTGCAATCGATTGTTGCGTCTGCCAGTGCAGCCTCGACTTGCTCGAGGCAAGCGATTCGTTGATTGGGGAGAGGTTCATGAAAAAATCCGTACTGAAGGGCTGCGTGTCGATCGCGTCCATCGTGATGATGAGCGCATTTGCCGCTCCTGCATTCGCGCAAGATACCGCTCCTGCCGATACTGCCGATACCGATGCCACCGGGCTTGATGCGATCGTCGTCACGGCCTCGGGCAAGAACAAGTCGCAGCTGAACAGCTCGGTCTCGGTCACCAGCATCAGCGCTGACCTCATCGAAGATTTCAAGCCCAGCTCGGAAGCGGAAGTTTTCCGCATGATCCCGGGCATTCAGGTTGGCGGTACCGCCGGCCCGGCTGGTAACTCGAATATCGCAGTTCGGGGCCTTCCGGTCGCCACCGGCGGCTCGCCGTTCGTCCAGATCCAGGAAGATGGCCTGCCCACCGTTCTGTTCGGTGACATCCAGTTCGGCAACAACGATTACTGGACGCACTTCGATGCGTCGGTCGCCAATGTGGAAAGCGTTCGCGGCGGTTCGTCATCGACCTTCGCGTCGCAGGCTCCCGGCGCAGTCATCAACTACATCAGCCACACCGGCAAGCAGGACGGCGGCTATATCCAGCTCAACAAGGGTATCAACTACGACGAGAACAAGGTTGATTTCCGCTATGGCGGCCATCTGAATGATAGCCTCAATTTCCACGTCGGCGGTTATTTCAAGAGCGGCCGCGGCCCGCTGCATTCCGGCTACAACGTCAGCGACAGCTATCAGGTGAAGGCCAACGTCACGAAGGAATTCGATGACGGCAAGGGCTACATCCGCTTCCTGTTCAAATTTGCTGACACGCAGGAACCGAATTATCCCGGACATCCTGCTCTGGCAACGATCACCAATGGCGAGGTCAGCAATATCCGTCCGTTCCCGGGCTATGACGGGCGCAGGCAATCGAACATCTCGATCCACAATCAGACGATGCAGATCGTGAACCGCGACGGTGTGCTGGAACGGGTTGCGCTGGACGGCATCACGACCAAGGCGAAATCGATCCAGAACCAGTTCCATTATGAGTTCGATGGCGGGATCAAGATCGACAATAACATGCGCTGGACCGATATGAGCGGTGCGTTCGCGAGCGCGTTCCTGAACGTATCGCGAGCATCGGGCGTAATCGGTTCGGTCGTCAACGGCGGCACGGTTGCTACCCTGCGCTATGCCAATGGCCCGAGAGCAGGTCAGGTTTACACCGGCACCTACATCAACAACAACGCCAACTTCCGCACCAACATCCGCGATATGGGCAGCTTCACCAACGATCTTGCTGTTTCGGGCAAGATCGATGCCGGAATGGGCACGCTGACGGCGCGCGCTGGCTGGTTCTTCATGAACCAGAAGATCGCGATCGACTGGCACGTCAACAAGGCTTTCGCTGAAATCAGCGGCGACAACCCGGCCAATCTCGATCTCTTCACCGCGGCCGGTGCCAAGCTGAGCCAGGATGGTATCGCTGGCTTCAACAACAATTGGGGTGATTGCTGCGCTCGTGATTACAGCCTGGGCTATGCCAACAATGCTGGCAGTTTGAACCTCGATTTCGATACCGACAATTTCGTGCTCGACGGCAGTGTCCGCTTTGAAAACGTCAAGGCAAGCGGCTGGACACAGCAGGGCGGCCCTGAATTCAACACCAATGTTGGCGGTGTTGCGATCCCGACCATGCTGGCGAATGGCCGCCGTGAAGTGCTGGATTATTCGCGCAACTATGTCTCCTGGTCGGTTGGCGGCCTCTACAAGGTCAGCAACAACACCAGCGTGTTTGCTCGTGCATCGAAGGGTGGCCGTTTCAACGGTGACCGTCAGACCGTCGGCGGCAAGATTGCCAGCGACGGTTCGCTGTGCAGCGGCGCGATGGCGCAGGCCGGCACGCTGGGCTGTTCGGCCGATGGCGTCACGCCGTCGATCGATTTCGTCAAGCAGTACGAGCTTGGCGTGAAGACCCGCGGTGATCTGGCCGGCGGCCGCTTCACTGGCGAACTGACGCTGCTCAAGGGCAATTTCAAGCAGAGCACGTTTGAGCTTTCTGCGACGAAGTGCCCCGGCGGTGCTGGTGGCTGCGTGATCGATGCCAGGTACAAGTCCTATGGTGCCGAACTCTTTGCAACCTACCAGAACAGTGGTCTCTCGCTTGTCGCTAACGCGACCTATTCCAAGGCAACCCGCGCTGGTTCGGGATCCAGCGTGTTCAGCCGTTCACCCAACCTGCCTGACCTGAGCTACACGGTGTCGGCCAGCTATGACATCGGTGACATGGCCACCTTCGGCATTAACACCACCGGCCAGACCGGCACGCTGGGCGATGATGGCAACCGTTATCCGGGCAGCGCCACGATTGGCGCGGTGCTCCGCGTCCGTCCGGTCGAGAACCTCGAACTTGGCGTGCAGGCCTATAATCTGTTCAACAAGTACGATCTGCGCGGGCCGGGTAATCTGGCTGACGCCAGTGCTGGTGTGATCGGTAGCGGCACAGCTTTGGGCCGCACCTTCACCGGATCGGTTCGCTATAGCTTCTAGGCCCCAACCGGTCGCAAGGGCTGACGGTTCATAAGTCAGCAGTCCAACAGGAAGAGGGGGTAACTTCGGTTGCCCCCTTTTTCTGTTGGTGTCAGGATCGGCGCATGCACACCCCCGGATTTCCGCGATGACCCCCGAGCCGGACCGCCAACTCGCCCAAGCGCTTGCCACAGCGCAGCAACGTGTGCGCGGTGCGGCACAGTTGCGCCCGGAGGACCGCGCAGGCTCGGTGGCACTGGCGCGGCGGGCGCTTAGCGCCGGACTGGGCGGTCAGGCGATCCCGCTGCTTGCCGCGCTGAACCGCAAGCTACCGATCGACGCCGAGATCGTAACCCTCCACGGCGTGGCCCTGCGCCTCGCGCAGAAACTGGTCGAGGCGGCCGAGGTCTTTGCCGCAGCCCGCACCGCAGGATTGGCTGATCCCGCAGTGCTCCAGGGTCTGGCGCAGACGCGCTATGAGCTTGGCCTGCCCGCAGCGGCGTTGTTTGGCGAGGCCCAGCGTGCCAGCCCGGACAATCTCGAACTACTGCGCAACCGCGCAGCGGCCATGGCATCCGAGGGCGACCGCGCCGGGGCGCTCCGGTTGCTGCTTGAGACACTGCGGACCATTCCCGGCTGGCTCGATGGCCACAAGACAGTGGCAACGCTGCGCTGGACCGGCGGCGACCGCGAGGGCTTTGCCGCAAGCTACGGCGATGCGGTCCGGGCCGAGCCGGGGAATGCGGCTTTGTGGCTCGCCTGGTTCGGTGCACTTGCCCAGACGCAGGACTGGGAGCAAGCCCGCGCCATCCTTGCCGGGGCTGAAACCCAGCTCGGGATCACGCCCGCGATCCTCTCGGCCCAGCTGTTCCTCGCCTGCGAAGCGGACGATCCCGCCCGGGCCGAGGCGTTGCTGGCCAAAACGGCGCATTTCGCCGGAGACACGATCCAGCTGTGCCGGATCCGCCATGCCCTGCGCTACAATCGCTTTGAGGCGGCGCGCGATCTGGTCCAGCCGCTGCTCGGCGGGGCAAGCGCCGGGCTGTTCTGGCCCTATGCCTCACTCGTCTGGCGGCTGCTGGGCGATCCGCAGGCGCAGTGGCTTGATCGGCCCGACACCACCATCCAGTCGCGCGCGATCGCGCTGGATGCCGCTGAAATGGCCGAGCTGGGCGATGTGCTGCGCGCGCTTCACACCATGGAGGCGCCCTATGCCGAGCAGACCGTGCGCGGCGGCACGCAGACCGATCGCTCGATCATGCTACGGCACGAGCCGATCCTGCAGCGCACCCGCGCGGTATGGATGGAGGCGATCCGGGCCAATATTGCCGAATTGCCCGCGCCTGAGCAGGGCCATCCCTTCCTGCGCCAGTCGCGCAATCAGCTTTTGCTCGGTGGCAGCTGGTCGGTCAGGCTCGGCGCGGCTGGCCACAACGTGCCGCATACCCATCCGATGGGGTGGATGAGCTCGTCGCTTTATGTTGTCATACCGGATGAAGCGGCGCGCGGACCGGCCCCGGCAGGGCATATATCCTTCGGCACGCCGCCGCCGGAACTGGGCCTGAGCCTTGCCCCTTATTGCAGTATCGCGCCCGAACCCGGGCTGGTGGTGACCTTTCCCTCGATGATGTGGCACGCGGTCGAGCCGTTTGCGGCGGGAGAGCGGTTGATGATCGCGCTCGACATCCGCCCGCCACAATTCTGATGCGCCGGTTCGGGCGTCGTTTTCCTGTCCACAAACGATTGCATCTGGTTTAGTGCAGCGCGATTCCAGGAGCGGTTCGATGCAGAATGACAAGGCGATAAAGTCAGTCGTGATCGTCGGCGGCGGCACTGCGGGATGGATGACCGCTGCCGCGCTTGCCAACGCGCTTGAGGCCAATTGCCGGATCACGCTCGTCGAAAGCGATGAAATTGGCACGGTCGGCGTTGGCGAGGCGACGATCCCGCCGATCCGCACTTTCAACGAGACGCTGGGCATCGACGAGAACGACTTCGTCAAGGCGACCCAGGGCTCGTTCAAGCTGGGTATTCAGTTCAAGGGCTGGGGAAGCATCGACCAGACCTATTTCCACCCGTTCGGCTCCTATGGCCGCGATGCCGATATGGTCCCGCTGCACCAATATTGGCTGGCGGCCCATGCGCAAGGGGCTGCGCCGCCGCTGGATGAGCTGTGCATGGCCTGGGCCGCGGCCAAGCGGGGCAAGTTCGGACGCCCCCTGCCCGATCAGCGCAATGTGCTGTCGACGTTCGATTATGCCTATCACTTCGATGCCGGGCTTTATGCGCGGTTCTTGCGCAGCTATGCCGAAACGCGCGGAGTGACCCGGATCGAGGGCAGGATCGGCAGCGTCGAGCAGAATGGCGAGAGCGGCTTCGTTACCGCTGTAACCCTTGAAGACGGCCGCAGTTTCGCAGGCGATCTGTTTGTCGATTGCTCGGGCTTTCGCGGCCTGCTCATCGAAGGCGCGTTGGCGACCGGCTACCAGGACTGGACGCATTGGTTGCCCTGCGACCGGGCGATGGCGGTCCCTTGCGCCAAGGCGGGCGAGTTCACGCCCTACACCCGCTCCACTGCGCGCGAGGCCGGGTGGCAATGGCGGATCCCGCTGCAACACCGGACCGGCAATGGCTATGTCTATTGCAGCAACTTCATCTCCGATGACGAGGTGGCTTCGACCCTGCTTGCCAATCTTGATGGAAAGGCGCTGACCGATCCCAAGCCGCTGCGCTTTATCACCGGACGCCGCAATCTGTTCTGGAACAAGAACGTGGTCGCGATTGGTCTGTCCGGCGGTTTCATGGAGCCGCTTGAATCGACCTCGATCCATCTGATCCAGGCAGGGATTGCCAAATTGCTCGCACTGTTCCCCGACCGCGATTTCGATCCGCTAGTGACCGATGAATACAACCGGATCGCGGTGGGCGAGTATGAACGGATCCGCGATTTCATCATCCTCCACTACAAGCTGACCAGGCGGACTGACGGTGAGCTGTGGCGCTATTGCGGGGCGATGGACATTCCAGACACGCTGACCTGGAAGATCGAGCATTTCGGCCGCTATGGCCGCCTGCTGGCGCGTGATGCAGACCTGTTCGGCGCGCCCAGCTGGCTGGCCGTCCATGTCGGACAGGGCAATATCCCCACCGGTGGCGAGCCGCTGCTCCTTCACCGCGCCAGCGATCAGCGGGAGTGGATGAAGAAACTTGAAGCCGCGCTGGCGCATGCGGCCGAGGGGATGCCTACGCACCAGCAGTGGATCGACAAGTTCTGCAAAGCCGAGCCTGGCTGAGGCAGGTCGACTAGCCCAGCGCTTGCCGACCCAGACCGATGGCTCCGGTGATCCCGGCCTCATCGCCCAGCGCCGGGGCGACGATATAGCGCTCCAATCCGGGATCAAGCTGCGGCGCCTTGATGTATCCGCCCAGCTTCGCTTCGGTTGCGCGGCGCAGCGCTTCGATCAGGCCGGGCGTTTTCATCACCCCGCCGCCGAAGATCAGCCGGTCGGGCATGTGCAGCAATACGAGGCTGACCGCCAATTGCGCGATATAGCTGGCAATCAGTTCGATCTTGTCAGCCGGGCTGCCGAGCCTGGAGAGGCTGTCCCCCCAGCGCGCTTCAATCGCCGGGCCACTCGCCAGCCCTTCAAGGCAATCGCCGTGGAACGGGCAGCAGCCGGAAAAAGGATCCGCGACAAGATCATGCGGCATGGGAATGTGGCCGCTTTCGTAATGCGAAAAGCCCATGATCGGAAGGCCATCTCGGACCACGCCGCTGCCGATGCCGGTGCCGATTGTGGTATAGGCAAGCGTGGTACAGCCCTGTCCGGCACCCTGCGCCCATTCTCCCAGTGCCGCGCCATTGACATCGGTATCGACGATGATCGGGGCGCCAAACCCGCCCAGCACATCTTGAAACCGAGCGCCTGCCCAACCGGGCTTGGGGGTGGTGGTAAAAGTGCCATAGGCGGGCGAGGTTGGGTCAATATCAATCGGGCCGAAGCTTGCGACGCCGAACGCGGCGACCCGGCCATGCGTGGCAGCGGCGCTGCGGAAGAACTCCGCCAAGGCCGGAAAGCATTCCGCCGGGGACTGCGTCGGGATACGAATCTGGGCCAGAATTGTTCCATCTTCGCGCGCCAGTGCGGCGACGAATTTCGTGCCGCCAGCCTCGAGCGCACCTATCAGTCGTTGTGCCATGATCTGCCAGTTCCAATTTTGGAGATATAACCGAATAACCGCCGCCGGGAGCAAACCATAGCGCATAGCTGCTGGCGCCGGGCATGGCTTAATCGCTCCAAGTCCCTTTTCGAATTAGCTTTGATGCGCTGTCCATTGCCTTCGATTACAATCGATTGCAACTCTAATTGATGGTCTCCGGCCTCATCCCGGGTCGGCAGGTGGGACCAAACGACAGGCGCTCAGAGCTCCTGCCTGCATCTGTACCAGAAAAACCCGCTATGAAGCCGACCGGGAATGGGTATGGTCGTAAGCAACTGACAGGTCTCGCACCGCCGATGCCCCGCCAGATCATCAACCTTACGCCGGGCTCGGGCAATCAATTGAGGGACTTTCATGACCATGACTGGGCAATTAAACGGAAAGATCGCGATCATAACCGGCGCGGGTTCGGGCATCGGCCGGGCCAGCGCACTGCGGTTTGCCGCTGAGGGCGCGAAGCTCGTCATCGCCGACAAGACCGAGGCCGTCCACGAAACTGCCAGGTTGGCGATCGACGCAGGCGGCGCCGCAATCGCGCTACAGATCGATGCAGGCGTCGAAGCCGATGTCAAAAAGCTCGTCGAAACCGCGCTTTCCACCTACGGCGGCCTCGATGTCGCCTTTGCCAACGCGGGTATCAGTGGCGGTATGGCCGGGATTTTCGATCTGACGCCCGAGGATTGGACGGAGATCCTCCGGGTCAATCTGATCGGCCCATGGCTGATCGTCAAACATGCCGGCAAGGCCATGGCCGATGCCGGCAAAGGCGGATCGATTATCCTGACGGCGAGCGTCGCGGGGATCCGTTCGGGCGCGGGCGGACCAGCCTATTCGGCTTCGAAGGCGGGTGTTATCAATCTGGCAATGGTCACCGCGCAGCAGCTTTCCGAAACTGGCGTGCGCTGCAACGCGATCTGCCCGGGCCTGACCGAGACCGGAATGACCAAACCGACCTTCGACTATGCCAAGACCAAGGATGTGATGCACAAGGTTGGTCGCCTCAATCCGCTGCGCCGCGCCGCCCAGCCCGACGAGCTGGCAAATGTCGCGCTGTTCCTCGCCTCCGATCAGGCCAGCTATATCAACGGCCAGGCGATTGCGGTTGATGGCGGGCTTTCCTCTTCACATCCGGTGACGCGCCAGCTCACCGGCCAGACGGCAGTTTGATCCAATGAAAATGCGTGAACTCGGCGATAGCGGAATCAAGGTCTCGGAAATCTGCCTCGGCAGCTGGCTGACTTACGGCGTGGGGGTCGATACCAGCGCGGCCAGGGCCTGTGTCGATGCGGCCTTCGATGCGGGCATCAATTTCATCGACACGGCCAACGTCTATGGCCGCGGGGCGGCCGAGACATTTCTGGGCGACGCCTTGAAGGCGCGTCCGCGTGATAGCTATGTCATGGCGACCAAGCTCTACTTCCCGATGTCAGACACCGACCAGGGCTTGTCTCGCGCGCAGATATTCAAGCAGGTCGATGCCTCGCTGATGCGATTGCAGACCGATTATCTCGATCTCTATCAGTGCCACCGCTATGACCCCGAGACCCCGATCGAAGAGACGATGGAAGCGCTCTTTGAAGTTGTCCGCTCGGGCAAGGCGCGGGCGATCGGATTTTCGGAATGGTCGCCGCAGAACATCCGCGATGGCTTGGCCGTGCCCGATGGCGTGAAGTTCGTATCGAGCCAGCCGCAATATTCACTGCTGTGGCGGCGGCCTGAAAAGGAAGTGATCCCGCTGTGCGCTGCCAACGGCATTTCGCAGATCGTCTGGTCCCCGCTCGCCCAAGGGCTGCTCACCGGCAAATACAGCAAGGACACCCCGCCTCCGGCCGACAGCCGGGCGGCGAGCAGCGAGATGGGCGGGTTCATGGACCGCTGGCTGGTGCCCGAACTGCTTGAAGCGGTCGAGGCGATCAAGCCGCTCGCGGCGGAGGCTGGATGCAGTCTGGCCCAGTTCGCCCTCGCCTGGGTGCTGCGCGAGCCCAATGTGGCCAGTGCAATCATCGGCGCAAGCCGGCCTGAACAAGTGGCCGAGAACGCCGCGGCATCTGGCCTGAGCATTGACCCTGCCCTGTTTGCCAAGGCCGAGGCGATTGCCCAAGGAGCGCAAAACTGATGCTGAGTGTGTCCAATTCTCGCGATCTTGGCTTCCTTCCCGACCGGCTGGCGCGGATCGATGCGCATATCCAGGCGAAATATCTCGACACCGGCAAGCTGCCCCATGCCGCGCTGCTGATCGGGCGCGGCGATGAGATTGCCCATCTGTGGCATTCAGGGGTGGCCGATGATGCGATTTTCCGGATCATGTCGATGACCAAGCCGATCACGTCGATCGCGCTGATGCAACTTGTCGAGCAGGGCAAGATCGCGCTTAGCGAGCCGATCGCGAAATATCTCCCCGAGTTCAAGGACATCGGCGTTTTCGCCGGTGGCGGGGGCACCAGCCCGTTCATGACCCGTCCGCCCGCATCGCCTCCGCGGATCGTGGATCTGATGCGCCACACGGCCGGCTTTACCTATGGTTTTCAGGACCGCACCAACATCGATGCTGCTTATCGCAAAAGTGATGTGGATGTCTGGAGCAAGCACGACAACGACGAATTTGTCGCCAAGCTGGCCAAGCTGCCGCTCGAATTCGATCCCGGTACGAGCTGGAACTACTCGGTTGCAACCGATCTGTGCGGCGTCATCGTGGCGCGGGTTTCTGGGATGTCGCTGGGGGCCTATTTCGCGGCCAACATCCTTGGCCCGCTGGGGATGGACGATACCGGATTTGTCGTTGCTGCCGACAAGGCTCACCGCATTCCGCCAGCCTATTCGTGGCACCCGACCGAAAAGATGAAACTGGCGGACAAGGCCGGCGGCGAAAGCGCGTGGGCGCGGGCGCACAAATTCCAGTCGGGCGGCGGCGGCCTCGCCTCGACACTGGCGGACTATCACCGGTTCTGCCGCATGCTGCTGAACGGCGGTGCGCTTGACGGCGTCCAGATTATCAGCCCGAAGACGCTTGAGCTGATGACGGCAAACCATTTGCCCGGCGGCGGTGATCTGACGCAGCACAGCAGATCGCTGTTCAGCGAGGCTGAAATGGCCGGAACCGGGTTCGGTCTGGGTTTTGCCCAAATTATCGATCCTGCCGCAACCATGACCATCTGTTCGCCCGGCGAATTTTTCTGGGGCGGGATGTATTCGACGGCCTTCTTCATCGATCCGGTCGAAGACATTGCGATGGTCTTCATGACCCAGCTGATGCCGTCGAACAGCTATCCGATCCGCCGCGAAATCAAGAACATGCTTTATGGCGCGCTTGCCGCCTGAGGCTAGCTGTACCGCAGCGCTCGCCTACTCGCTGAGCGCCGCCCGGTCCGCCCAGCAGCTGTGCGTACCGCTCGAAATCTTGTGCGGCAGCGCGATCCGGCAAACCGGGCCTGCCTCGATATCGCGAGCATCGATCAGCATGCATTCGCTGGTGCCGGTATTTTCGTCGGTGATAAAGCTGAGCAAGTAACCGTCATCCTCGGCCATACTGCCGATCCGCGGGGCGAACGGTGTCTCGCTGGCATACCGGCCTTCTTCCAGCTCCAGCGTCCAGCTTTCGCCCGTCTCGAGATCATGTTTGACGAAACCGGTGAACAGGAACCAGCCGGGTTTGGAGGTGGTCGAATAAATATAGCGGTGCTTGCGGCCGGCGACCCGCTGATCGATCATCCCGAATTCCAGGACGCGGTCGTCCAGCCGCTCTTCGCGCGTTGTCCCATCGGCAAGATTGAAACGCCAGCGATGGAGTTTGGGCTGAAAGCTGTGCTCATCGACATAGGCCATCATATGGCCATAGCCGTCCTCGTTAGGCAGCGGCGCAGGCTGGGGATTGTCCTGGAAATATCCGTCCATCACCACCTCGTCACCGTCCTCATAGGCGTTAAGGAAGTGGAGGATGTAAGTCGGCGCAGCGTCGAACCAGCGGATCTCATCCGGCTGGCCGTGGCGCGGGATCAGCGCAAACCTGCTCGGCAGCCCAGGGTGCAGGCGCGCCGCATGGATGTTCCGTTCGAGCATCGCGCCATCCCAGAACAGCGGCAGATCGTTGAGGATCGACCAGTGCTCGGAAAAGATCATATCGTGCGGCAGTCGCGGTCCAGGCAGTGGCACGGGGATATAGTGAACAAGCTGCCCGCGTCGATCAACCACGCCGTAATGCATGAACGGCGCGTGTTTTGCATAGTTGAAGAACAAGAGTTCACCGGTGCGGCCATCGACCTTGGGATGAGCAGAAATTCCATCGAGCGGAACCCATGGCGCAACCCCCAGCGGGGCGAGCGTTTCGGGATCCAGCTGGTAGGCCTCACCGCACTGGTAAAAGGTTGAAATCGCCTTGCCGGCATGGACGATGATATCCGTGCTCGACGCATCCTTAAGCCCGCCATGCGCGCCAAAGCCGGGGCGCTTTGAGGTGCCGGACTTGTCCATCAACCCGCCCCACAGCGCGGCCCCTGCCTCCTGCTCGGCCGCCAAGCAGCGCGTGCGGACCCAACGATTGCGGTAGCTTGCTTTGCCCCCGGTGAAGCTGATCTGATGGATCATCCCGTCACCATCAAACGGGTGATAGCGGCCCAATGGCTGGTGCAGCTGGTTTTCGGTGTTGCGCAGATAAACTCCGTCGAGGTCGGTCGGAATGCGCCCCGCAATAAGCCGAAGATCTGTCGCGGTCACTTCCTCATGCTGGGGGGTCCATGCACCGTTGAGATAGGGGTGATTGCTGGGCTGGAGCGATGAACGCAACGAGGGGAGACGATCGATCTGCACAGGGCTGGTTCTCCACGGGCGGGGAAGCTGGCACCGAGCTTAAACGGCCATTCGGCTACGCGCCAGTGCAGAGCGAGCGATGCTTTGCAATCATCCCAAACACCACCAATGCCGCCGAGGTCATGGACCTGCCGCGCCAAGCTCTCTAGAGCACGATGCGATAAAGCTGAATCGCATCATGCTCTCCAGTTCTTTGTTGTCGCGTGATTTACAGCGAAAAACCGGTTCCCACTTTTTCGCATCACGCTCTAGACTGGTTGACTGCATGAGCGGCGAAACCTGAGGATCCTTAAAAGCATGTCCCGGCTGATCCTGTTCAACAAGCCGTTTGGCGTGCTGTGCCAGTTTACCGATCGTGACCCACCCACCAGCGGGATCGCAGGATCGGCCCGCCCGACGCTGTCGGATTACATCGACATCCCCGGCGTCTATCCGGCGGGCAGGCTCGATCTCGACAGCGAGGGGCTGCTGTTGCTGACCGATGATGGCCGCCTGCAGGCGCGGATCGCGGATCCCAGGTTCAGACTGGCGAAATCCTATCTTGCGCAGGTTGAAGGAGATGTCGAAGAAGCGCGCCTCGACCAGTTGCGCCACGGTGTCCGCCTGAAGGACGGCCTGACCCTGCCCGCCGAGGCGGCGCGCATCCCCGCCCCGATGCTATGGTCTCGCGATCCGCCGATCCGGGTCCGCCAAAGCGTGCCTGACTGCTGGATCAAGCTGACGATCCGCGAAGGCCGAAACCGCCAGGTGCGGCGGATGACGGCGGCGGTCGGCCACCCGACCCTGCGGCTGGTGCGCTGGGCGATTGGCGACTGGACGATCGAGGGGATGAAGCCCGGGGAATGGCGTGAAGTGACGGCCGATATCTAGGCCAGCAAGACTCAATTCTCAGGCTCGAAAGCCACGCTGCCTTGATTGCACAGCGTCATGATCAAGCCGGCCGCCGGTTCCGATCTGGCCAGGTCCGGAGCGATGGTCAAACGGCTGTGCGCGCAGAGTTGCTGGGCGAAGGCACTGCTTTCCCCGGCGCATTCAAAGCACTCGCCATCGACGAACAGCGTCACCGATTCCCCCTGCCCGCGGATGAATGAAAAGCGGCTGGCCGGGTTGCGGATCAGCGGCACATTACCGCCCAGGCATGCGCGCAGGGCATCGGCTGTCATCGGCTGTTCGGGCTGCCATTCCATATCGGGATATTTGGGGGTGCTGGTAAACGCACCAAACCAGCGCGCAAATGCCGCGCGGTCGTGCAGTTTTTCGGTGATCAGCGAATGGAGGCCGGCGATGGCACTTCCAGAAATCTCGCCCGGATTGGCTTGGGGCGACAAGTCCGGATCGGCATAGCGATCTTCGTCTTCGAGATCGCCGACCAGATCATCGCACCAGCTTTCGATCAGCTCGCGGCGCGATGGCGCGCGGAAACCGATCGAATAGGTCATGCAATCATCGCTGACTGCGACGCCATTATGGGCAAAGCGGGGCGGGACATACAGAATATCGCCGGGTTCGAGAATCCACTCTGCGGTGGCTTCGAAATTGGCGAGCAGGCGCAGATCGTCGTGCGGCAACAGCGCGGTATTGGCATCGCAGATCGCGCCGATCTGCCAGCGCCGCTGGCCCAAGCCTTGCACCAGAAACACGTCATACTGATCGAAATGCGGCCCCACTCCGCCGCCCGCAGTGGCATAGCTGACCATCACGTCATCAATCCGCCAATTGGGGACAAACCGGAACGGTTCGATCAGCGCGGCAACCTCTGCGACGTGGTGATCGACTGCCTGAACGAGCAGCGTCCATGGCTGTTTGCCAAGCTGGCCAAACCGTTTTTGCGGCAAGGGTCCATGTTCGGCTGCCAGCTGATCGGGCGCGCCATCGCGGCCAAGGGTGATCAGCCGCGATTCGACTTCGTCTTCGCAGGCCAAGCCGGCAAGTTCATCCGGATCGAGCGGATTTTCCCATGCTTGCCACGGATTTCTGATCAGCAGCGGCTGCTTCTGCCAATAATCACGCAGGAACACAGCGGGGTCGAAGTCGGTGAATTGCATAAGCCCTCGCGACAAGAAATTGTGATCGTGTGCCGGGATCAGCTCCGCATGGCACAGGTCACGCGGCAATTTTCTCCAGCGCTTCGCTGGCCGCAAGCCAGGCCGCTTCGGCGGCTTGGATCTGTTTCGCGGTTTCGCCCCGGCGCTTCATCAGGTCGGTCATGTTGAGCCTGGCCAGCGTCGCATCGGCCGCCGAGGGATCAAACATCGCCAGCTCGATGGCGCTGCGTAGCGCGGTCAGCCGTTCCAGCTCGGCTTCGGCATGACGCGCGTTCTTGCGCGCCGCCTGACCCTTTTCGCGGGCTTCGGCATTGGCCTTGCGCTGGTCCTTCTTGTTGAGCCTGGGTTCGCCGTTCGCGCCCTCGCGGCGCGATCCGGCGGGCTCCTTGGCGAGAACGAAGGCGATGTAATCCTCGATCGAGCCGTCAAAATCCTTGGCGGTGCCGCCATCGACCAGCACCAGCCGGTCGGCAGTCATTTCCAGCATGTGGCGATCGTGGCTGACCATGACAACAGCGCCGGTATAGTCATTGAGCGCCTGAATCAGCGCCTCGCGCGCATCGACATCGAGGTGGTTGGTCGGCTCATCGAGGATCAGCATATGCGGCGCATCGCGGGTGATCAGCGCCAGCGCCAGCCGGGCGCGCTCCCCGCCGGACAGCTTGCCCACCTCGGTGGTGGCCTTTTGCCCGGAGAAGCCGAAGCGCCCCAGCTGGCCGCGCACCGCAGACTGGCTCGCGCCCTTCATCAGCACGGTCATGTGCTGGAGCGGGGTTTCGCTGCGATCGAGCTCCTCGACCTGATACTGGGTGAAATAGCCGACCCGCATCTTGCCGCTGGCGGTCATCGCGCCGTCCATCGGCTTGAGCTGCGCCGCCAGCAACCGGGCCAGCGTGGTCTTGCCATTGCCGTTGCGGCCCAGCAGCGCGATCCGGTCATCGGGATCGAGCCGCAGATTGAGGCGGCTGAGGATCGGCGTATCGGTATAACCGACCGAGGCCAGATCGAGCGTGATCAGCGGCGGGCGCAGTTCGTCGGGATTGGGGAAATCGAAGCTCAGCGACGGATCGTCGACCAGCTCGGCAATCGGCTGCATCCGGGCCAGCGCCTTGGCCCGCGACTGGGCCTGCTTGGCGGTCGAGGCGCGGGCGGAATTCTTGGCGATATAGTCCTGCAAATGCTCGCGCTGAGTCTGCTGTTTGGCCCGCGCCGAGGCGATCTGCGCCTGCCGCTCGGCCCGCTGCCGCTCGAACGCATCATAGCCGCCGGGGTATAACGTCAGCTTGCCCGCGCTCAGGTGGAGGATGTGATCGACCACATTGTTGAGGAAGTCACGTTCGTGGCTGACCAGCAGAATCGTCGCTGGATAGCTTTGCAGGAAATCTTCCAGCCACAGCACCGCTTCGAGATCGAGGTGGTTGGACGGTTCATCGAGCAGCAGCACATCGGGCTGCGAGAACAGCAGCGCGGCCAGCGCCACGCGCATCCGCCAGCCGCCCGAAAAGCTCTCCAGCGGCTGATGCTGCGCGTCTTCGTCAAAGCCGAGGCCGACCAGGATACGCGCGGCGCGGCTGGGCGCGGAATGGGCCTCGATCGCGATCAGCCGCTCGTGAATCTCGCCAAGACGGTGCGGATCGTCGCCCATCTCGCTTTCAATCATCAACGCCGCTCGCTCGATATCGGCGGCCAGCACCGTCTCGAACGGAGTCGAATCTCCGCCCGGCGCGTCCTGGGCAATGTAGCCAAGGCGGCTGCCGCGCGGCATGTCGACCGAGCCGGTATCCGCCTCGAGCATTCCGGCGATCACCCGGATCAGCGTGGACTTGCCCGCGCCATTGCGGCCGATCAGTCCGATTCGCCCGCGCGGGGGCAGCTTGGCGGTTGCGCCGTCGAGGATCGTGCGCCCGCCAAGGCGGACTGTGATGTCGGAAAGGTTGAGCATGGCGCGCGCCTAGAGGGATTCGGCGCAAAATGATACCATTCTCAAGCAGGATCACGGCAAGGGGAAATTCTCCCCGAAAATCAGCTTGGGTTCGCCGCAGATTGCGCGCGAGGCTTCCATGCCCGACATGGTCGCTGCCTCGACACAGCCATAGTTGAGCCCGGTGTGAGTCCAGTCGCCCGCCAGCTTGAGATTGGCATAGCCTGAATTCCCGGCTCGCAGCCGATACTGGGTCGAGCCCTTGACCGAAAGGACATAGCGCTCGGAAGGGTCGACATTGGCCCGCCAATACTGCTGGTTGAAATGATCGCTGGCCGGTTTGCCCGTTTGTTCCGCTCCGTAAAGCACAGCGAAGTCAAGCGTATCGGGAAAGCTCTCAGGATAGCCGGCGAACATCGAGCCAGGCAGAATGAACTGCGCATTGCTGCGCATCCATTCCGACGCGCGAACGTTGGCGGCGGCATCTTGATACGCCGGGTAGAAGAAGCTGTCCGGCTTGGGGATCCCTTTTTCGAGCGGGAGCGGTCCGCAGAAATAATAGATCGCTTTGGGCTCGTTGCCGGCCGGCCAGTTCTCCCGCGGGAGCAGATGCGACATGTCGGCAATCGTGTTGTGCGGCTGGGCAAAACCGCCGTAGATCGGCCGCACCGGCTTGTCCTCCAGCTCCTCGCCATCGGGGGCTTTGCGTAAGCTTTTATCGTCCAGATTGGTCCAGATCTGGAACGCCTGCGTCCCGATTACCTCGACATTGTCACACATCGCCTGCCATTCGGGCTTTTGCCTGAGCAACTGCGGACAGATGATCGGGATCGGACCCAGCGAAGTGCCCAGAACCACCTCATCGAAATCCTCACCCACTTTCAGGGTGTCGGTGCGGACATCGGGCCAGTTGTTCCAGTAGGATTCCAGATTGATGCGATTGCCCGCAATTTTGTCCCCCTCGACCAGCTGATCGAGGAACGGTTCGCTGGGCCAGCAATCCAGCCCTTTTACCGAATAGAGCGGGCTGTAATCCTTGCCATCCGTGCCATCCTTAATCGTCGCTTGTCGGCCGATGGTGATCGCCTCGATCCGGGTGCCGTCGGCCGAGGGGATGACTTCGCGAACGATACTGAAGAATTCGAACTTCACCCCACGCGCTTTGAGAACCTCATAGAACGGCACGAACATGGTGTCCCCCATCCCGGCCTGCATCTTCCAGGCAAACGCCTCCTTGTAAGTGAAGCTCAGCCGCAGCAGCCCGCGCAAGCCGGTGCCGGCCGCCAGATCGGGCTTGGCATAGGAACCCTGCGAGAAGGCGAAGATGCTCTCATAGGCCACCCGCAACGAATCTGAATCGAGCGCCACCGATTGCGCGCCATGGCTCGCCAGCCACTCGCGCAGATCGAGGTGATCGAGCTGATCGAAACCCTTGTTCGCCACATCATCGACGATGATGCCTTTGAGCATGTAGAAACTCAGCTCGACCAGCGAAAGAATCCGCCGCAGGATCGGGATTGCTTCGACATCGTTCTCGATCATCGCATCGATCCGGCGATTGACCGCCGCACCAACCTTTTCAACGAACTGCTCACACTCTTTGAGTGCCTCGAGCAGCAATCCCTGCGCTGTGCCTGTGTCCGGATTCGAGGCTGCCAGCTTGATCAGGTCGCGGGCCGCCGCAAGGCTCAATTCCTCCACATCCTTGATCGCGGCCAGTCCGATCCGGCGCAACAGTCGGTGGAACCAGCCGCCAGCCGCGCTCGGCGCACCGGGCATGGCGCCCTCCACATGGATATGCAGCCCATGCAGCAGCCGGTCGATCAGCTCCCAGAAGGTCGGGATCGTCCCGTCCCCCGGTACGCCGCTGAGCGGCGGCGGGGAGAGGTGCCATTCGGACCACTGCGCCTTATTGAACTGCATCAGGATGAACAGGCTGTGCGGCTTGAAGGCATCGCGCCAGGTCGCCAGCGGCTGATCGGGCTTGCGGTCCAGCGCGGCATAGACCCGCTGGATGATGTTGAAGGCATTCTCATAATAGCCGAACCAGAAGTGCAGCCCGTGTTCCTCGATCCGGTCGCCTTGCTTGCGATTGCGGCCGCTTGCGCCTTTGCCGCCGAGTCGCCAACCCATCTGGTAGACGGTGATCGCATATTTGTCCTGCCAGCCGGGTTGTTCGGTCAGCTCGAATGCGGTGGTCATCGCGCCGACGCCGCCGCCCAGAATCGCAATCTTCTGCTTTGCCGGAGTATCAACCATTGGCCGCCGCCTTCCAGACTTCGCGCCCGGCACCGATGGTGAAATCGAAATTGACCCAGAAGCCGAGCTCAAGCGGGACCGTTCCCGGCGCAATCCCCAGATCGCTGGCCAGCGGGTGGCTGTCATATTCGGCGATTGTCGCGCTATAGCTGCCGTGCAGCAGCCCGCCCGAATGGAATGCGGTGACGAACGACCCCGCCTCGATCACCGCCTGATAGCTCGCCCTTGTGCCATCGGCAGCGTCGCGGAACTGGCGCAGGAACACGCCCGGCACTTCCTTGCGGGTCGCCAGGCTGACGATATCCTCGATCAGGCTCAGCCCCGGCACGATCCACTGCCCGCCGCCAACCACCATATGGGCAATCGCCCCGATTGCCTCGCCGGCATCCGTCCAGATCGTTTCAGCGCGGGTCTGCGCCGCGATTTGCTGAACCTCGATCAACGGCGCGATCACGCCCTCATTTTGCGGGCCGAATGTCTTCATCACCAGCGTCGCGGCCGAGAAACTGGTGGCAGCTTCGCCCTGTTTGGGGATCACCAGCGGGCCATAGCCCTTGGGAAAGCCATAGACCTCGCGCCCCGCAGCCAGCGACCAGCTGTTATCGACGCAGATATAGGCGGGATACATCACCAGCCGCTGGCCCACGGTAAAGCCCAGTTCGTGCTTGACCTCGACCAGCGGAATCCACAGCGTCCAGCTGTTCTCGGGGACCCAGCCGATCCCGTTATCGGGCGGCAAGGTGCTGGTGCCCTGCGCGGCATAGGCGAACGACAGCAGCACCATGTCGCTCAGCACCCGGTAATCCAGCGCGCCGCCGGTGGGGGCATTGAGGATCGGATCGACCAGCCGGGCCTGCATGATCGCGGCATCGGCCTTGAGGTAAAAACCATACATCTGCGTGTTGCGGCAGGCATAGGGCTGGAGATGGACCGATTCGGCTGGACGGCGGATATAGGCAGGGAGATCGTCGCGCATCGCATCATCCTTCAGATATGACCGTCCCAGGGCAGGCCCTGGTCGAAACGGCGTTTGTCGTGCCACCGGAATGGAGCGAAGATCCCGGGCTCGTGCAGCGGCCACAGCTCGCACGGATCGGCGCTCGAGCCGAACAGCGTGAGCAACCCGTTGACCGCCCGGCGCGCCGCTTCGTTGGCCGCTTCCATGCACGCGACATCGGTGAAGCTGCGGACATAGTCGGAGGCCAGAACCATGTTCGAGGTCGCGGTGACCGCCTCCGGGCGGAGCGCCCAGCTATTGATGAAATTGACAAACAACGGCTCGGCATCGGTCAGGGTCAGCTTGCCGCCGCTCGATTGGACCAGATCGGGGTCGAGGAAATGGCTGTGGACATTGGCATTGGTGAGGATTTCCTGGCCTTCGACATTGACCGATTTCTTGATCTGGGCCCAGACTTCCTGCGCAATTTCCTCACGCGTGCAGTCCAGCGCCGTCTTGCCAAAGACAATCCCGGGCGCATTCCAGCACGAGATGCAGGCCGAAAGGATCCCGCGCACGGTGCCGTCCCCACATTGCGGCAGATGCTCTTGCGACCAGAACTGCGCCTCGGAGATCGAGGTCAGCGCCCACGGCGTGTCCGAATAGAGTACATGGCCATGCGCGATCGGGACATCCTGAAACAGGAAGAACTGAATCCCGTTCATCCACCGCACATTGGCGGCGATCTGGAGAATATTGGCCAGTGCCGGATCGCCTTTTTGCGGATCATCTGGGCCGCCCGCACTGTTGGTCAGCAGCTCACCCATCCGCTCGACCGGGAGTGCAAAGATATAGGCATCGCCGGTCACTTGATGGGTGCCGCCAGGGCCGGTTAGCGATGCCGAGGTGACCTGTCCGCCGGCAATACCGAAGCTATCGACCGACTCGCCCAAATGGAAGATGACGCCCAGTCCTTCGAGGTGCTGGCGCCAGGGTTCGAGCCAGACCTTGCTGGTCGGTCCGTTTAGCAGCCGGTCGGTCGGATGGCCGGGGGCGAGCATACCCAGCAGCAGCTGGATATTGGTATCGCCCACCGTCCGGACACTGGCATGGACCGGATCATTGGCGAGCAAAGACCGTGACAAGCCATCGACCAGCAGGGTCTGATAGGCCCGCGAATGGCGGCCGGCCTCGAGATAATTCCACCAGGTGATCTTTTCATATTCGCCCAGCCGGCGTTCCGCACAGCTGGTCAGGATCTGCCACAACCGTTCGGCGAAGAACTTTGCCTCGCCCGGCAGCAGCCCGGTATCGCCATCGAACAAGGCTTCGAAATCGGTAACGAGGTCTGAAATCGACTGGGGAAAGCGGGAGGATATGACGATCGGCGGCTTGTCGAACCGGGCGACTTCCATCCGATCTGCGACTACCAGATTTTCAAACACGCTTGCGGTGCCATAGGGAATGCGCCCCATCGTATCGGGCAGATGCTTGTAAAAGCCCGGAAAAAACCGGAAACCATGTTCCCCCGGCAGCGGATCGCGGCCACCGGTGGCCGAGTTCGGCACCGCAATGCTGCGTGCCTTGCCGCCCACTGCATGGTCACGCCTGTCATAGACGTGAATTTCGAAATCGACGCCAAAGCCGCTGCGTTCGGCAAGCTCGTGCGCAGCGCTCAGTCCGGCAACGCCGCCGCCCAGCACAATGATCTTTTTGGTCGCCACAAATCCCCCCTTGCAACGATGCAAGCCTGGTTGCTGCTGCGTTGCGACCCTAATGCACCGCTACCGATGGTTAAGGTTGCGCAAACCGGCAGGCAATGCAAGGAAATGCACTTATTTTAACGGATTGGCAGAACGTCGCACTTCTCGACGGTTCGGCGATTCACCGTTACAATCACAGAGGGGCGCGGAGGGCGCGGAGGAACGGGCTTGCCGGACATTTTTCTATCCTACAGCCGGGACGACCAGCAGCGGGCGCGCGACTTCGCCGAGGCGCTGCTGGCCGAGGGATTCGATGTCTGGTGGGATGTCGCGCTCAAGACCGGTGAGGCCTATGACGAGGTCACCGAAACCGCCCTGAATACCGCAAAGGCAGTGATCGTGCTGTGGTCGCAGCGCTCGGTCAAGTCGCGCTGGGTCCGGGCCGAGGCCACCGTCGCCCAGCGCAATCGCAGCTTCGTGCCGGTGATGATCGAAGATTGCGTCCGCCCGGTAATGTTCGAACTGACCCAGTCAGCCGATCTCATTGCCTGGCAGGGCGATGTCGCCACTCCGGCGTGGAAGGGCTTTCTGGCTGACCTCAAGCACCGCATCGGCAGCGTCGCGGTGCCCGCCGCTGCGCCAAAACCTGCGCCAGCGGCGCCACATGGCAGCGAGCGGCGGCTGGTTGCCGTGCTGGATTGCGCGCTGGCGATGCAGGCCACCGGCGACGAATTCGATCCGGAAGACTGGGATGCGGCGGGGCAGCAGCTGCTCACCCGGGCGCAAAAGGTTCTGGAGCAGCATGACTGCCGGATCGTTGCCGGCGGAGGCAGGCTTGCCGCGCTGTTCGGCGCCGAGCGCACCGGCGAGGACGATGCCTTGCGGGCGGTCCAGGCGGCGCTGGCGCTGATCGAACACGTCGGCGAGATCGCGCTGCCCGGCGGCGAACGGGCGCGCCCGCGGATCGGGATCGACTTCGGGCCGCTGGTGATCGGCGGGCTTGCGCGAACCCCCTCGGGCGCGGCGGTGGAGGGCGCGGCGCGGCTCCAGCTGCAGGCGGCGCCGGGCAGCGTCTCGATCAGCCGGGCGGTGGCGAATGTCGCGGGTGGTTATCTTGCGCTGGAGCG
Source organism: Novosphingobium sp. (assembly GCA_031383985.1). Taxonomy (GTDB): domain Bacteria; phylum Pseudomonadota; class Alphaproteobacteria; order Sphingomonadales; family Sphingomonadaceae; genus Novosphingobium. Next base: position 104,491 of record JANNAE010000009.1, read on the forward strand.
GCAAGGCAACGCCGACTTTACCGTACTGGGCGTGACGGGAACCCATACCCGCTTTGAGTTATCGCGGGCGCGCGGGCTCAGCCGGTTTGTCGGCCGCAGCGCCGATTTCGATCTGCTTGGCACAGCTCTGGACCAAGCCAGCGCCGGCCACGGCCAGGTGGTCGGGATCATGGCCGAGGCCGGAACCGGCAAGAGCCGGCTGTGTTTTGAATTCATCGAGGCCGCTGAAGCGCAAGGCATCTCGGTATTTCGCGGCAGCGCCACGGCGCAGGGCGGCAGCACCCCGCTATTTGCGGCGCTTGATCTGCTGCGCTCATTCTTTGGCATCGATAGCCAGGACGATGCCGCCACCGCCCGCATAAAAATCGAAACCCGCGCCACCGAACTTGACCCTCGTCTGGTTGAAAACCTTCCCGCCATGTTCGATCTGCTGGCGGTTCCCGATCCGGAGCGGCCCGCTCCGCCGCTCGACCCGGAAGGCCGCCAACGGCAATTGCTTGCGCTCACCCGCCATCTCCTCAAGCTGGCCGGGGAAGTGCAGCCGACCATCGTGCTGGTCGAGGATCTGCATTGGCTCGATCCGGCCAGTGCCGTCTTCGTCGAAGGGCTGGTCGAGGCCAATGAGGGGCTGCGCAACTTGCTGCTGCTCAACTACCGGCCCGAGTTCCGCCCGAGCTGGCTGCAAAACAGCGCCTGCCGCCAGATTGCCCTGAAACCGCTGGATCAGGACCATCTGGCCGAATTGCTGGCCGATCTGCTGGGGGATGATCCCGGTGTCGCACCGCTGTTCGCGCCGATTGCCGAGAAGACCAGCGGCAACCCCTATTTCGTCGAGGAAATCGTCCAGACCTTGCTCGAAACCGGCAAGATCGAAGGGACCAAGGGCGATTATCGGCTTATCGGGGTGTATTCTGGCCTCGACCTTCCCCCCACGGTCCGCGCGGTGGTCGCAGCGCGAATTGACCGGCTGGAGGCCCGCGAGCGCGATCTGTTGCAGCTCGCTGCGGTGATCGGGCCCAGTTTTTCCGAACCACTGCTCGCCGCCGCCTCCGGCCTCAGTGCCGGCGAGCTGGGCAGCGCGCTCGACAATTTGCGGCGCACCGGGTTCATCGTCGAACAGGCGGTCTTTCCTGTGGCCGAACATGGCTTCAAGCACCCGCTGACGCTGGAAAGCACCCTCGCCAGTCTGGTCAAGGCCCGGCGGCGCGCGCTTCATGCGACAGTCGCAGGCGCGATCGAGGCAGACAAAACGGCGCAAGCGGGAGCCAAGGCGCTCCGTCTGGCCTGGCATTGGGATGAAGCGGGTGAGGCTGTTCCAGCGGCTCTGTGGCATTTGCGCGCGGGCGAGCATGTCGTGCGCACCGATTTTCCTGCCGCTTCCCGGCATTGGCAGCGGGTCCGCGCGCTCTGCCGTGAGGCCGGGGACAATCCGGTGGCCGCACAGCTGTTTGTCGGTGCCTCGATCCAGCTGTTGAATACCGCACACCGGCTGGGGATCGATCTGGCCGAAGCAATGGCGATCCTCCAGGCCGGTGAGGAAATGCTCGGGGCCGAGGGCGACGCCGGTTTGCGGCTGGTGCTGTCGATGTGTTTTTCACGGGCGCTGTGCGCTGCAGGCGATGTCGGCGCCTATCTCGCGCTGGCGCAGGACAATCACGCCAAGGCGATGGCCAGCGGCGAATTGCGGCTGCAGATCGTCGCCAAGATCAGGCTCTGCGATGCCCTGTCGCACAGCGGCGCGCACCGCGAGGGACTGGCGGCATCGGAAGCGGCAATGGCGCTTTATTCGCGCGATCTGGCCCGGCCGGAGTGGCTGCCCGATTTTCATCCCAACACGTTCTTTGCCTTCATGCGCGGAATCTCGCTGACCTGGCTGGGCCAGCTCGATGAGGCCGAGCGGCAGCTGCGCCAGGTGATCGTCGATGCCACCGCCGATGAAACCCCCGAGGTGATCGCCTGGGCCTGCTATGCCCTGTCGCACTGCTATTATTGCAAGGGCGAGCCCGATCAGGCCCTGGCCAGCGCGACCAGAGTGGGCGAGATCAGCGAGCTGCTCGGCTCGCCGCTGCTGGTGTCTTATCGGTATATGGCGCATGTCTGGGCGGCGTTGGCGGGTGGTCAGCATGCCAAAGCCCTCGAAAACGCCCGCGCCGCAGTCGAGCTGTTCGGAACGGTCGAGCAGCATTGGGCCGCCGCGGCGCGGATGCTGGTCGCCCGCGCATTGCTCGAGCTGGGTCACCACGGCCAAGCAGCCGAAATGGCCGAAGCCGCTGTGACCGGGTTTCAGGATTGCAGCATCAAGCATTTCGAGATCGAGGCGTGGGGGGTCCTCGCCCGGGCCTGGCTGGCGCAAGGCGGGGCTCAGGCAGCGGCAGCAAGTGCCGGCGCACTGGCCAAGGCCGAGGATGTGATGGAGGTGGCGGGCCTTGAAGTGATGCGCCCGTTCCTGGCCGAATGGCAGGCCGAACTGGCTGGTCACGAGCGCGATCAACCCGCGCGCCGGGCGATGCTGGCCAAAGCCGCTGCCGCCCATAACGGCAACGGCGCGCCGCGCCACGCCCGGCGAGTCGAGCAGCAGCTGGCTGCGCTCGGCACCTGATCATGCGAAGGAGAGGATGATCACCACCAAGTCCCCCGCCACCGATCTCACAGCCCCGCCGCTGCGTTTGACCATCGGCATTACCGGTCATCGGGAGTCGAACCCCGCCTTTGCCGCCAATCGCGATGCGATTGCGGCGACGGTCGCGGCGCTGTTTGCCGAATTCGATCAGGTTGCCGGGAAAGTTCGCCCGCGCTTGCACAGTCTGCTGGCCAATGGCTCCGACCTGACCGCGGTTGAGGCGGCCTTGTCGCTCGACTGGCAGATTTGCGCGCCTTTGCCGTTCGGGCTTGACCTCAACATCGCGATCAATGCCATGCCGGCCAACGCCGGGGAAGGCCTCCGGTTGCTGGCCGGCGACAGGTTCGGCGATTCTCCCGCTTTCGAACGCGCACGCCAGATCGCCAAGCTGGCCGAGCATTGCGAACGGTTTGAACTGGCCGAAGCGGATGAGCCAATCACTGAGTTGTTTATCACCGCGCTTCATGCACCCGATGACCTGGCGGCGCATCAGGCCTGGTCAACTGCCGCGTCCGATCGGGCGGCGCTGGCGGGACGGGTGATGATCGAACAGTCCGACCTGGTCATCGCAATCTGGGACGGCGAGACTCCCGGGATGATCGGCGGAACCCGGCACACCATCATCGCCGCGCTTGAGCAAGGAGCCCCCGTGGTGTGGATCGATGCCCGCGCACCGCACGGCTGGCACATCCTCGATGGCCCGGAAATGCTGGCCGATCTGCCTCAGGCGGCCGCGCGGGCGCCGCATGCATCGCGTGCCGCTCTGCGCAAGATCGTCACCCATGTGCAGGGCAGCGAACATACCGGCGGCGGCGAGAATTTCGGCAATGCCGCCTGGCGTCCCCACAGTCGCCGCCGGTTCCATGCCTACCGCCGGGTCGAGGCGTTGTTTGGCGCGGTTGGCGTGGGCAAGCGGCTGGCGCGGCTGCAACAACACTATGAACTGCCCGCAGAAGTTGCCGCAGGATCAGGCGCAAAGCTGCTCAAAGCAGCGCGGGACTTGCCGGGTGGCGATGTCCGAATGGTGGCTGAAATCGAAACTTCGATCCTGCGCCGCTTCGCCTGGGTCGATGGCCTTTCGACCTATCTGTCCGATGCCTACCGGGGCGGCATGGTCGCAAGCTTCCTGCTGTCGTCGCTGGCAATCATCGGCGGGATTGCCTATTTGCCGTTCGTCGCTGTCAGCTGGAAATGGCCCTTCGCCTTGTTCGAGTTCCTGCTGCTGGTCGGGATTCTTGCGATCACCGCGATCGGCAATCGCCGCGAATGGCACAACCGCTGGTTCGAAACCCGCCGCGTGGCCGAGTATCTCCGCCATGCTCCGATCCTGCTGCTGCTGGGCGTAGCGCGCGCGCCGGGGCGCTGGCCCAGTGGCGCGCGGACCAACTGGCCGGAATTCTATGCGCGAAGTCTGCAGCGCGAAATCGGCTTGCCACGGGTCCGGTTGGACGAGCCCTATCTGCGCGCCTTGCTCGGCGATCTGCTGCGGCCGCATGTCGTCGCCCAGCGCGATTATCATCGCAGCAAGGCCAGTCGGCTCGGCCGGGCGCATCATAACCTCGATCGCCTGTCAGAGGCTTTCTTTCTTCTCGCGGTCGTTGCGGTGGCGAGCTATCTGGCGGTCGTGGTGTGCGCACGGCTCGGCCTGGTCCCACATTCGCTCGATTATGCCCTGGCCAAACCGCTGACTTTCCTTGGCGTATTGTTCCCGACCCTGGGCGGTGGCATTGCCGGAATTCGTTATTTTGGCGATTTTGAACGCTTTTCCGCCATTTCCGAAGTGACCGCCGAAAAGCTTGACGCGATCGAGCGGCGGATCAGCAGACTGATGGCCGCCCCGCCCGGAGGGATGAATTTTGCCCGGGTCAGCAGTCTGGCCCACGCTACCGATGATGTGGTGGTGACCGAGATCGAGAGCTGGCAGGCGGTGTTCGGCGGCAAGCATATTACCGTGCCAGTTTAGACTAAGGCCCTTCTAGCGCGAGCAGTGCAAAGGTCGCCAGCCAATGCTCGCCCATGAAATCATCGGCGAGATGCGGCAGTGCAGCGGCGAGATGTTGCCGGGCCGTCGCGCGCGCGGGAGCGATCACCGGATGGCCAGCGGGCAGCGATGCCGCGATCTGCCGCCAGCACCACGCGCGGCTCAGGTTCAGCCCGTCGAGATGCGCGATCTTGCCGTCGCTGCGGTCTGAGACCGTGGCGGGGGTAAACAGCGTGATTGGCTGCTGCGTGGCGGCGGCGGGCAGGAACAGGTCGAACCAGGCGGCAAACTCTGCGGCGGGCAGGACCCGGCTCATCACCAATGCCTCGCACAGGGCAGAAGAGAGAAACTCGTCGCCCCCCGGCTCCCACGCCTGACAGGCACGATCGGCGCTGAACCATTCGCGCGTGCGAGCCTCGATCAAACCGGCCAAGGCGGGATCATGCCGGGTTGCCCAGTCATGGGCCAGCGTCATCGCAAACGCGCTGTTGTAATGCGTGCCGACGCGGATCGGATACGTCTGCTTGGGCAGGAAATCATGGAACCGCGCGGCAAAGGCCCGGGCGAAAGCTTCGGCATGAGCCGCCCACGGCTCTGCGCTGTGCCGGGCAAGCTCGCCGTGCAGCGCCAGCGCCCACCCCCAGCCATAAGGCCGCTCAAACCCGCGCGCCGATGGCCGGGCAAGATAGGAGGTTTCACCTGCGAAGTTCGCTGCCGTCAGCATTTCACCAGCCTTGGCTCGCACGGCGGCGGCTTGCGGCAGTTCGGGAAAGAGCCGGGCGAGCCGCAGCACTTGCCACCAGCCGTGAACGCAGCTGTGCCAATCGAAGCTGCCGTGGAAGATCGGATGGAGCTGCGCCGGTGTCGCGGCGTCGTCCGGTCCGTCCATGACATGATCGAGCTTATGCGGATATTCGCGGGTCAGATGCCCCAGCGTCAGCGTCATGAACTGCGCGGCGATTGCGGGAGTCAGACGGCTCATGGGAAAGCCAGCCACCAGATCAGTGCGATATTGACCGCCAGCAGCGGCAACGCCGTGCCAATTTGCGCCTTCACCACCGCATTGCGGTCTGCCAGGTCCAGCAATGCTGCGGGCACGATGTTGAAATTCGCTGCCATCGGCGTCATCAGCGTGCCGCAAAACCCCGCCAGCATCCCGATCGCGGCAATGATTGCGGGATCGCCGTGATATTGGTGGACCAGCAGCGGCAGGCCGATCGCAGCGGCCATCACCGGGAAGGCGGCAAAGGCATTGCCCATCACCATGGTGAACAGCGCCATGCCGAGCCCGTAGGCGAGCACCGCACCAAGCAAGCTGCCACCCGGGATCACCCCCGACATCAGCTGGCCAACCACCTGCCCCACCCCGGCCAGCGCAAACACCGCGCCAAGGCTGGCCAGCATCTGCGGTAGGACCGCCGCCCAGCCAACCGCGTCCATCAGCCGCCGCCCTTCTTCGAGCGGCACCAGCCCTGGCGGGCGAAGCCAGGCCAGGCCGATGATGAGCGCAAGGATCACCCCGAGCGCCAGGCTGACCAGCGTCACCTGTTTGGGTTCGACCAGTGCGGGCAAATATTCGAACAACAGCGTCCCGATCAGCGCAGTGGCCGGGATGACCAGCGCGAGCAGGAACAAGCGGTTGCCATGCTTGGCTGCCCCGGCCTGCCGCTCTTCCACCAGGCTGTCGTCGGTGCCGCGCCCCAGCCCGCGCAGCCCGGCAATGCCCACCAGCGCCAGCACCAGCAGGCCATTGCCAAAATCGCCCAGCCGGTCCCCTGCCAGCATGCTCAGTGCCAGCAGACCCCAGAAGGCCGCATTGGCGAGCCGCTTGGGATTGGTGGAATCGCCCACCGACAGAGCGGCAAAGGCGGCGAAGGTCAGCCCCGCCAGGGTGTAGACAAACGGGAGACCGATCATGATCCGGCCCCCTGCCCCAGCTGCCGCGCCGCCAGCTTGCGATCCAGCCGCCACAGCCGGAAGGCATGGATCACAAAGGCGGCGATCGCGGTGGGGATCGCCCAGATCGACAGGTCGAACGGACTGAGGACGATGCCTTGTTGCTCAAGAAACCCCTTCATCAGCAGGATCGAGCCGATCGCGATGAAGATATCCTCGCCAAAGAACAGCCCGACATTGTCGGTCGCGGCGGCCATCGCCTTGACCTTGTCGCGCGTTGCGGGATCCAGCGGGGCAGTCACCTCGGCCGCCGCCTCGGCCATCGGCGCAACCAGTGGCCTGACGGTCTGAGCATGGCCCGCCACCGAAGTCAGCCCCAGCGCGGCGGTGATCTGGCGCAGCAGCAGATAGCCGGTCAGCAGCCGTCCGGTGGTGGCACCCTTGAGCCCGGCGATGAGCGCGCGGGCGCGTTCCTGAAGACCATGACGTTCGAGCAAGCCGATCACCGGCAGCACGATCCACACCACGCTGACATAGCGGGTATCGTTGAACGCCTTGCCGAACGCGGAGACGATCGCGTGCAGATCGAGCCCCGCCGCGAGCCCGGTGACCGCAGCGGAGGCGACCACCACCAGCAGCGGATTGAAGCGCAGGACAAAGCCCGCCACAATCACTGCAATACCCAGCAAAACCCACATCGTCACGGCTCCCCAAACCCGCCGCCGCCAGGCGTCTCGATCACAATCACATCACCGGCCGCGACCGTCACGCTGGCGGTCGAATCAAGAACCTCAACTTTACCTGAGGTTCGTTCAACCCGGGTGCGTCCCAACTTTCCCGAGGCCCCGCCGTCAAGGCCAAATGGCGGCACGCGGCGACGGTTGGAAAGGATGCCAGCCTCCATCGGCTCAAGGAAGCGCAGCCGCCGGACCACCCCGTCGCCGCCACGATGCAGCCCGGCCCCACCCGAACCACGACGGATCGAGAACTCCTCGAGCAGCACCGGAAAGCGGGTTTCGAGCACTTCTGGATCGGTCAGCCGGCTGTTGGTCATATGGGTCTGAACCGCCGAGGCGCCGGCAAAGTCAGGTCCGGCACCGGCCCCGCCGGCGATGGTTTCATAGTATTGGTAGCGATCGTTGCCGAAGGTGAAATTGTTCATCGTCCCCTGGCTCGCCGCCAAGGCTCCGAAAGCGCCGAACAGCGCGTCGGTCACCGCTTGGCTGGTCTCGACATTGCCCGCCACCACCGCCGCCGGATAGCGCGGGCGCAGCATCGAGCCTTCGGGGACGAGGATCGTCACCGGCGCAAGGCAACCCTCGTTCATCGGAATCGGATCATCGATCATCGTCCGCAGCACATACATCACCGCCGCCCGGACCACCGAAAACGGTGCGTTGAAATTGCCCGGCAGCTGATCGCTGGTTCCGGCAAAATCGATGGTGACATGGCGTGCAGCCCGATCGATCCGCACCGCTACCGCGATCACTGCGCCATTGTCCATTTCGTAGCGGAAGCTGCCATCCGCCAGCCGTCCGACCAGCCGGCGGACCGCTTCCTCGGCGTTGGCGTGGACGTGGCGCATATAGGCGGCGACCACCGCGCGGCCATGCCCGGTGCACGCCGCTTGCAATCCGTTTGCACCGCGCATGCAGGCCGCGACCTGCGCGGCGAGATCGGCCATGTTCTGCTCGACATTGCGCGAAGGCCATGGACCGGCGCCGAGCAGGTCGCGCAGTTCCTGAGCGCAGAACCGCCCCTGATCGACCAGCAGGACATTCTCGATCAGCACACCCTCGTCCTCGATCGACGAACTCCCTGGCGGCATCGAGCCCGGCGCAATTCCGCCGATATCGGCATGGTGACCCCGGGCGGCCACGAAGAACGAAGGGCTTTCGTCGTCGCCCGAAACGAACACCGGCATCACCACGGTTATATCGGGCAGATGGGTTCCGCCATCATAAGGCGCGTTGAGGACATAGGCATCGCCGCGCAGAATTCCGCGACCGTCCGCTGCCCCGGTGTGATCACCGTCTTGGCTCCCGGCCCGGTGCCGCAAGATCGCCTGAACGCTCTCGCCCATCGAGCCCAGATGCACCGGCATATGCGGCGCATTGGCCACCAAGCGCCCATCCTCGTCGAACAGCGCACAGGAAAAATCAAGCCTTTCCCTGATGTTAACCGACGTTGCCGAGCGGGCCAGCGCTGACCCCATCTCCTCCGCAATCGCCATGAACAACCCGTTGAAGATCTCCAGCCGGACCGGATCGGCCGCGGTGGCGCTGTCCGTCTCCGAAGCCCGCCTAGTCCGGCGGGTCAGCCGCAAAGTGCCGTCGGCATCGACCGAAATCGCCCAGCCCGGCTCGACCACCGTCGTTGCCAGTGCATCGATTACGATGAGCGGTCCTTTGGCGGTGAAACCCGCGGCCAGCGCGGCCCGGTCATAGATCTGGACGCGGCAATCGGCCCCATCGAGATAGCATGGGACTGCCGCAATTGGTTGGCCAGAAACCGGGGGAAGCGGCCAGCCAAGCTGCGCGGCAGAAACATCCTCGGCCACGACCTCGACCCGCAGCCGATCAACCACCAGCGCGCCCGCACCGTCGTAGCCGAACTGCGCCCGGTGCGCCGCGGCGAAGCCAGATTGCAACGCGCCAAGCGGTCCCAATGGCAATTCGATCGCATTCTCGGAACCTTGGGGGCGCAGGAACACTGTCGCCTCGGTTCGGCTGGGCTGCTTGCCCAATTGCGCCAGCGCCTCTGCCTCGAGCACGGCGCGGGCGTCCGCGATCTGCGTTTCCACTCCAGCCTCCAGCGCCAGGCCAAGCGTTCGCTCGCGCACCGCAGCCTCGCTGGCTAGCCCCATACCATAGGCCGAAAGCACCCCGGCCAGCGGATGGATCAGCACCCGCTCTATCCCCAAGGCATCGGCCACCAGGCAGGCGTGCTGCCCGCCCGCCCCGCCAAAACAAGACATGGCATAGCCAGTTACATCGTGGCCGCGCGCCACCGAGATCTGCTTGATCGCATGCGCCATATTGGCCACCGCGATGCGGATAAACCCTTCGGCGATCGCCTCGCAGCTGAGTTTCTGGCCGGTCTCTGCCGCAATCTGATCGGACAGCCCGGAGAACTTTTCCCGGACTATCGCCGGGTCGATCGGCTGATTGCGTTCAGGGCCAAACAGATGGGGGAAGTGCTCGGCCCGCAGCTTGCCCAGCATGACGTTGCAATCGGTCACGGTCAGCGGACCGCCCCGCCGGTAGCAGGCCGGCCCCGGCACCGCGCCCGCACTGTCAGGGCCGACCACCAGTCGCCCGGCTTCGAACCGGCAGATCGATCCGCCGCCCGCCGCTACGGTGTGGATCCGCATCATCGGCGCGGTGATCCGGACATTGGCGACCCGGACCTCGCTGTCGCGCTCATAGGATCCGGCGTAATGGCTGACGTCGGTGGAGGTGCCGCCCATGTCGAAGCCGATCACCCGCGGCTCTCCGGACAGCTGCGCTGTGCGCGCCATCCCGACGATCCCGCCAGCCGGACCCGAGAGGATCGCATCCTTGCCGTGGAACCGCGCGCCATCGACCAGCCCGCCGCTCGATTGCATGAACAACGGGCGGATCTGCGCGCCAAGCTCGGCTGAAAAGCGATCGATATAGCGGCGCAGCACCGGCGAGAGATAGGCGTCGACCAGCGTGGTATCGCCGCGCCCGATCAGCTTGATCAGCGGCGCAAGCTGGTGGCTGACCGAGACCTGCATGAACCCGGCATTGCGGGCCAGCTCAGCCAGCCGTGCCTCATGCGCGGTAAAGCGATAACCGTGGACCAGCACGATCGCGATCGAGCGAAACCCCGCCGCAATCGCTGCGCCAAACGCCCGCGCCGCAGCGCGCTCATCCAACGCGCGAACCACAGTGCCGGTCGCATCGATCCGTTCATCGATCTCGATCACCCGGGCATGGGGCGGCTCGGGCAACACGATCTGCCGCACGAACAGTTCGGGGCGCTCTTGCGTGCCGATCCGCAAGGCATCGCCGAAACCGCGGGTGATCGCCAGCACGGTGGGCTCACCCTTGCGTTCCAGCAAGGCGTTGGTGGCAACGGTGGTGCCCATCCGCACATCAGCCGGAGGGAGCGGACCTTGGGAAACCCCGGTCAGCTGGCGGATCGCAGCAACCGCTGCATCCTCGGAGCGGGCCGGATCATCGGAGAGCAGCTTGGCGGTGCGAAGCTCGCCTGCGGGCGTGCGGGCCACGACATCGGTGAACGTCCCGCCGCGGTCGATCCAGAACTGCCAGCGTGCAGCGGCGTGCGAATTGGGATCTGACATGGCGTGGTGATTGGCGCAGCCCCCGCAAAAGCACAATACCAGCTCGTGATTGGTTTCCACTGTAACCAGTGATAGGAGCCGAAACTATTCAAGGAGAGCCGCGCCAGTGTCTGCCCCGCTTGATCGCACTGCTGTGCGCAACGCCTATCGCCGTGACGAGGAGGCCTGCATTGCCGAACGGCTGCGTCAGGCTGCCCCCGCCACTGCCGTGCATGGCGAGGCCAGCCGGATTGCCGCGCGGCTGGTCGAGGGCGCGCGAGCGCTCAAGGCCGGTGGACTCGACGCGTTTCTGCAAACTTATGGGCTCGGCACCGACGAGGGCATCGCCCTGATGTGCCTCGCCGAAGCGCTGCTGCGGGTGCCCGATGCAGCCACCGCCGACGCGCTGATCCATGACAAGCTCGCCGGGATCGACTGGTCCGATCACATCGGGGCAAGCAGTTCGACCTTCGTCAACGCCGCCACGTTCTCGCTGATGCTGACCGGCCGGGTGCTCGAACAGCGGCGTGATGCTGCGGATGGAATGGGCGGCACCTTGAAGCGCGCGGTGGGCCGTCTGGGTGAGCCGGTGATCCGGCAGGCAACGTTGCAGGCGATGAAGATCCTGGGCGGTCAGTTCGTGTTCGGCCGGACCATCGACGAAGCTCTCGAGCGCGCCGCGCCTGAGCGCAAGGCAAACTTGACGCACAGTTTTGACATGCTGGGCGAGGCGGCCATGAATTTTGCCGATGCGGAGCGTTACCGCCAATCCTACGCTCTGGCGCTCGACCGGATTGCGTCAGAAGCGGGCGAAGGGATCGTCCGCTCGCCCGGCATTTCGGTCAAGCTGTCCGCGCTTTATCCGCGCTACGAATATGCTCACGCTGCGGCCGCCACAGCCGCGCTGGTGCCGCTGCTGCGGGATCTCGCCGCCAAGGCGCGCGATGCCGATATCCATTTCACCATCGATGCCGAAGAGGCCGAGCGGCTCGAATTGTCGCTGGATATCATCGAAGCACTGGCGGCTGACGACAGCCTGTTTTCAGGCGGCTGGCAGGGCTTTGGCCTCGCGCTGCAAGCCTATCAGAAACGCGCGGTGCCGCTGACCGAATGGGTGATTGCCCTGGCCCGCCGCCACTCTGGCCAATATCGGCGCCGGATCATGGTCCGGCTGGTCAAAGGCGCCTATTGGGACAGCGAGATCAAGGCTAGCCAGGTGGGCGGCTATGGCGATTTCCCGGTGTTCACCCGCAAGGTCGCCACCGATGTCTCCTACCTTGCCTGCGCCGCCAAACTGCTCGCAGCGCCCGACGCAATCTATCCCGCATTCGCCACGCATAACGCCTACACCGTGGGCGCAATCAAGGCGCTGGCCGGTAACACCGACTTTGAATTTCAGCGCCTCCACGGCATGGGCGAGGATGTTTACGGCGAGCTTGCCCGGCTTGAGGAAGCTGCCGGCAATGTCCGCACCCCGGTGCGGATCTATGCGCCGGTCGGCGGACACAAGGACCTGCTTGCCTATCTGGTCCGCCGCTTGCTGGAAAACGGGGCCAACAGTTCATTCGTCAACCGGATGGCCCAGACGCAAGTGCCGGTGGCCGATCTGGTGGGCGATCCGGTGGCCGAACTCACTGCGCTGGAACCTCGCCGCAATCCGGCAATCCCCCTGCCGCCGCAGATTTTCGGTACCCGCACCAACAGCGCCGGGGTCGATCTGGCCGATCCGCTGGTCCGAACGCCCTTGCTCGAACGGCTGGGCGGGCTGGCGGGTACGCGCTGGGAAGCAGAGCCGACCGCGCTGGCCAGCAAAGAGGGCCCGATCCGCGAAATTCGTGCGCCGCATGACCACACCCGGCTGATCGGGACGATGCGCGAGGCGACCGCCGCCGATGTCGCTTTCGCAGCAGAACGCGCTGCCGCCGCCCAGCCGACATGGGATGCGCGGGGCGGGGCCGCGCGGGCCAAATTGCTCGAAGCTGCGGCCGATGCCTTCGAAGCTCATACCGCTCAGATCCTGTCGCTATGCCAACGCGAAGCCGGCAAGACGCTGGCCGATGCGGTGGCCGAACTGCGCGAGGCGGTGGACTTCCTGCGCTTCTATGCAGGCGAAGCGCGGCGGCTGTTCACCAGCGACACCCCGCTTCCCGGCCCGACCGGTGAAAGCAACCGCCTGCACCTGGCCGGGCGCGGCGTATTTGTAACAATCAGCCCGTGGAACTTCCCACTGGCGATCTTCATCGGCCCCACTGCCGCCGCGCTGGCTGCAGGCAATTCCGTGCTGGCGAAGCCTGCCGAACAGGCCCCGCTGGTTGCGGCGCTGGCCGTCCGGCTGTGCCACGAGGCCGGGATTCCCGGCGATGTCCTCCAGCTGGTCCCCGGCGATGGCCGGGTTGGCGCGGCACTCACCTCCGACCCGCGAATTGCCGGTGTCGCCTTTACCGGCTCGGCCGCAACCGCCCGCGCGATCAATCGCAGCCTGGCAAGCCGCGATGGCCCGATCGCGACGCTGATCGCCGAAACCGGCGGCCAGAACGCGATGATCGTCGACAGCTCCGCCTTGCCGGAGCAGGTGGCGCGCGATGTTCTCGCCTCGGCGTTCCAGAGCGCGGGGCAACGCTGCTCGGCGCTGCGGGTACTCTACCTTCAGGACGATGTGGCTGATGCGATGCTGGCAATGATCCGCGGCGGCTTCGAGGCGCTGGAGATCGGCGATCCGGAACTGCTCGCCACCGATGTCGGTCCGGTTATCGACGCAGCTGCCAAGGCCGCGCTCGATCGGCATATCGCCGGGATGAAGAAGGCCGGGTGCAAGGTCTGGCAGCGCAAGCTGCCCAAGGGGACCAAGGCCGGCTGCTTCGTCGCCCCGACGATTATCGAGATCGCCGGCATTGACGTGCTGACGCAGGAAAATTTCGGCCCGGTGCTCCACGTTGCCCGCTTCGGCGCGGGCGAGCTGGAGGCGGTGGTCGAAGAGATCAACGCCACCGGCTATGGCCTGACGCTGGGTCTGCATAGCCGGATCGACGCGACCCGGCGGCTGGTTCAGGCCAAGGCACGCGCCGGAAATTTCTACGTCAACCGCGACCAGATCGGCGCGGTGGTGGAGAGCCAGCCATTCGGCGGCGAGGGCCTTTCGGGCACCGGGCCAAAGGCGGGCGGGCCGCATTATGTGGCGCGCTTTGCCACCGAACGGGTGGTCTGCATCGACACCACGGCGGCGGGTGGCAATGCCAGTCTGATGGCGGGCGGATAGAGCTTGCCGCTGGCACACGGGCGCGGCACATTGCATCCGGGAGATACCAATGACCGAAACGCTTACCACGGCGCAAAAGACCGCTGATCTGTTCAGCTTTGACGAATTTATCCGGTACTGGGCCAAAGACCGTCCCGATCGGCTGGCGATGGAGGGCGATGATTTCGCGCTTACCTATGGCGAGCTGGAAGAGTTGACCTCGCGAATCGTCGGCGGGCTGATGGCGATGGGGCTCAAAAAGGGCGACCGGATTGCGTGGTTCGGCAAGAACAGCGCAACCTATTTTACCCTGTTCTTCGCTGCAGCGCGCGCCGGGATCGTCATGGCGCCGATCGGATGGCGGCTGGCGGAACCGGAAGCCGCCTGGATCATCGGCAACAGTGACGCGAAAGTGCTGTTCCTGGGTGATGGCTTTGAGGCCTGCCGGGAAACGCTGGGCAAAGACGTGGCGCATTGCATGACTGCCGCCGAAGCGCGCAACTGGATGCAAGGCCTCGCTCGCGCTGATTTTGCCTCTGTCGGGCCAGACGATGCGGTGCTGCAACTCTACACCTCGGGCACCACCGGCAATCCCAAAGGCGCGGTGCTTTCCAACCGCAACCTCTTCGGGCTGCGCAAGGCGAGCATCGCCAACCCGCAGCCTCACACCAGCTGGTCCGATGATGAGGCAGTGCTGGTTGCCATGCCCTGTGCCCATATCGGCGGCACAGGTCTGGGCATTGTTGCGCTTGCCTCGGGCCTTCCCGGCGTGATCCTTACGGAGTTTGAGCCAACGCGCGTCTTTGATGCGGTGGAGAATCGCGGCGTCACTCGCTTTTTTGCTGTGCCCGCCGCGCTGCAACTGCTGCTAAATCATCCAGATTGCGCCAAAACCGATTTCAGCCAGATGAAGTATATCTCCTATGGCGCTTCGCCGATCCCGCTCGAACTGCTGCGCGAATGCCTCAAGATGTTCGGCGCTGGGTTTATCCAGAATTACGGCATGACCGAGACTACCGGCACGATCTGCGTGCTTCCGCCCGAGGACCACTCGCCCGAGGGCAATGAGCGGATGCGCTCGGCCGGAAAGCCGGTTACCGGAGTCGAAATCGAGATCCGCGGCGAGCACGGCCAGGTGCTGGGCGTGCGCGAGATTGGCGAAATCTTCACGCGCTCAAGCGCCAATATGCTAACGTACTGGAAACTGCCCGAAGCCACCCGCGCGACCATGAGCGACGATGGCTGGATCGCCACTGGCGATGCCGGTTATCTCGATGAGGACGGCTATCTGTTCATCCACGACCGGATGAAGGATATGATCATCACCGGCGGGGAAAACGTCTATCCGGCGCAAGTCGAAAGCGCGATCTACGGCCATCCCGATATCGAGGAAGTCGCGGTGATCGGCGTACCGGATGACAAGTGGGGCGAGGCAGTCAAGGCGATCTGTGTGGCCAAACCCGGCCACACCATCGATACGGACAGTGTGATTGCCTGGACCCGCGAAAGGCTTGCCGGGTTCAAAGTGCCCAAGAGCGTCGATGTGATCGAGGTGCTGCCACGCAACCCATCGGGCAAGATCCTGCGCCGCCAGTTGCGCGAACCCTATTGGGCAGGCTTTGACCGGCAAGTGAATTAGCCTCAGCCAATTTTGCCACTTCAATCAGGAAACCACCATGTCTGAACCCCTGCCCGGCGCACTGAACCACATCCAGCAAGCGCTCGCCTTGTCGTCGCGGATCGACCACCTGCCTGCCGACACGCCGCTGCGCCCAATCGGCCGCGTCGGAGTGATCGGCGCGGGGACCATGGGCGGCGGGATTGCGATGAACTTTCTCACCGCCGGAATCCCGGTCACGATTGTCGAGCAGGAGCAGGCCGCGCTCGATCGCGGCGTCGATGTGATGGGCAGGAACTATGCCGCCAGCGTCAAACGCGGACGGATCGAGGCCGCCGATGCCGAAGCTGCCATGGTGCGGCTAACCCCAACCCTCGACTTTGCAAGCCTGGCGCAGGCCGATCTGGTGATCGAGGCGGTTTATGAATCGATGGAGGTGAAGAAAGACGTATTCGGGCGGCTTGATGCGATTGCCAAGCCCGGAGCGATCCTCGCCAGCAACACCAGCTATCTGGATATCGACGCGATCGCAGCTGAAACTTCGCGCCCGCATGCGGTGCTGGGGATGCACTTCTTTTCTCCAGCCAACATCATGAAATTGCTGGAAGTTGTTCGCGGCGCGAAAACCGGCGGGGAAGAGCTGGCGACAGTCATGGCGCTGGCCGGGAAGATTGGCAAAGTTCCGGTCGTTTCAGGCGTGTGCCACGGCTTCATCGGCAACCGCATGCTCTCCAAGCGGCAGGAGCAGGCCAATGCCCTGCTGATGGCGGGTGCCAGCTATGTCGATATTGACGAAGTGCTGCTTGAATTCGGTTTCCCGATGGGGCCGTTCCAGATGGGCGATCTGGCCGGGCTCGACATCGGCTGGCACCGCGATCCGGCGCGGGTCGGAACCATCCGTGAAGCGCTGTGTGCGGTCGGCCGCTGGGGCCAGAAAACCGGCAAGGGCTTTTACGATTATGACGAGAGCCGCAAACGCAGCCCTTCGGCCGAGGTTCAGGCGATCATCGCCGATTTTGCCCGGAAGCAGGGCACGGCGCAGCGCGAGATCGTCCGTGACGAGATTCGCGAACGGCTGCTCTATCCGATGATCAGCGAAGGCGCGCTGATCCTCGATGAAGGCATCTCGCAGCGCGCTTCCGATATCGATCTGGTCTGGCTCAATGGCTACGGCTGGCCTGCCTGGACCGGCGGCCCGATGTACTGGGCGGATCACACCGGACTGGCAAAGATCGTAGCCGGGCTCGAACGGCACGGGCTACCGGTCGCTCCGCTACTCGCAAAGCTGGCGGACAGCGGAGGCCGGTTAACCGAGTTTGCTGCTTAGTCGGTGCCAGCGGTTGGCCGTTCCCGCGCTTGAGGATCGGTCTGGCAATTTGAGTGCGGTGGTCAGAACCGCCGACCCAAAGGCGTCAGCAGCAGGCTCGCCATCACAGCGAGAGCCGCGAAGAGCAGGAATAGACCTGAAAATCCGAAATATGGGACCAGCGCCAGGGCGAACCACGGCATGACCAGCGACGGCATGGTATTGGTCAGGTTGAACAGACCAAGATCCCGCCCGCGCCGATCAGACCTGGGCAGCACCCGCAGTGTCTGCGCCGAATGCAGCGCCAGGAACACCGAAGTGGCAAACCCGAACAAGGCATAGGTGCCGATCGCTGCAGGCAAACTGCGCGCCAAGGCCATACCCACCAGCCCGACCGCGGAAATCGCAGCGCAAATCACCAGCGGCGCTAACGGGCGGTCACGCCGATCAGCCCACCGCCCGGCGAGCAGCGCGATCGGAGCGGACAGCAACAGGATCACGCTGAAGACCCGCGCTGTCCGATTATCGCTCATGGCAGGATCGATCGAACGAAACCAGAAGTAGAGATATGAAAACAGCGCGGCTTCGGCGATTTGTACTGCAAGCCGCGCTAGCCACATCCGCGATACCGAACCGTGTCGGTCCAGCAAGTCGGCCTCGATCACCCTGGCTGCTCGCTCCGGCAACGGAGAATCCGGCTCCGCAGCCTGCAATGGCGCACCCATGACAAGCACCGGCAGCACACAGCAGATGACAAGCAGCGCGACCACTGCCAACCGCGCGTCAGGCGATGCCAGGCCCGGAATAGTCACAACCGCGCCTGAAAGCGCGCCGAATCCCGGGGCAAAGGCCAACAGTCCGCCCAGCAGTCCCTTCTGGTCATGGGGCACGCAATCGCCCGCCCAGGCCGCGAGCGGGGCGAGCATCATGTTGAGCCCGAGTTGCCAGCAGACGATCACCACGATCAATCCGGAAAGATCGCTCACCCTGCTGACCGCGAACAGCAGGCCGCATGAGAGCGCCAGCCCAAGCCCGATCCAGCTGCGCCGATTGCCGGTGATGTCGCTCAGATAACCGAAGCCGATATGGCCGATGCTCGCCGCGATAGCTCCGGCAAAAGCGATATATGCCATTGCGGCGACGCCATTGTCTTCGCCCACAAGTGTCGAAACCCGAACCGGGAGCAGGATGGTAAGGAACGGGACATAGGCGATTGCGCTGCCAGCCCAGGCCAGCGCATAGAGTAACAGGAACCGGGTCGATTGCCGGGCAACCGGCACCCGATCAGCCATCCGATTGGTCTGGACAGGCGGCGACCGATCCACGTTCGACCAGGTCTGCCGACATCACCGTCAAGGCCTTGGGCCGCTCTTCGCCTTTCCGGGCGGCAATAATCAGCTCGACCGCTTTGGAAGCCGTGGCGGCGATGGGCTGGTCGATCGCAGTCAAGCGTGGCTGGGTGAAATTCATCAGCGGCGTATTGTCGAAGCTGATCACCGAAAGGTCTTCGGGCACGCCCAGTCCCAGCGAACGCGCAACCTCAAGGGTAGCCAGCGCCATTTGGTCATTGCTGGCAATGATCGCAGTGGGCCGGCCGGCTGCCGTGAGCAGCTGCCGCGCAGCGCGCTCGCCCGAGGCGTAGCTGAAATCGCCTTCCTCCAGCAGGTTCGCCGTCAAAAGGCCCACCTCCGCCATCGCTGCCTTCCAGCCTTCGACCCGCCAGCCGCTTAGATTGTATTCGGGCGACCCGGCGATGAAGCCAATCCGCCGATGCCCCAGTTTCGCAAGATAGCGCGTTGCCGCTCGGGCCGAACCCTCGTCATCCATCGAAACCGAGATTCCCGCGCCGTTCTCTTTCGAGCCGATCCGCACGAAGGGGATGTTCTGCCCGGCCAGAAACTCGACAATCTGAGGATTGTCGGAATGCGGCGGGGTGAGGATGATCCCGTCGGGCTGGAGTGCGGCAATCGCTCCCAGCAGTTCGCGTTCGACGTGATCGTTGTGAGTATCGACCAGCTCGAAGATCATCCGGTAGCCGTGCTCGGCGCATTTGAGCATGCCTCCCATTAGCATCTGGTCGACCCAATCGGTGCCCTGCCGCGCGCGCCAATCGGCGATGGTCCGTTCGCGGTCGTTAATCGCAAGGATCAAATACGAGCGCGAGCCGCTCATCCGTTGTGCCGCGATCGATGGGACATAGCCCAGCTTGTCGATCGAGGACTGGACCCGCTGTTTCATTTCCGGGCGGACGTTGGGCTCGTCGTTGATGACACGGCTCACAGTCTGCAAGGACACCCCGGCGTCCGCAGCAACATGCTTGATCGTCACCGCCTGGCGGCGCCTCGCCATGCCTTACTTGCCCCCTTCGCCGGATTGTCCCGGGGGAGTGGTAGCCGCCGCGTCACCTTTTTGCCAGATACGAACCCAATCGATTGCGAAGTGTTTCGGGAAGCCCTTGGCCGAAACTCCGCCCAGACCCCGTTTCTCGGCCAAACCGCCGCCAATTGCCAGGTTGAGAAGCAGGTGAAACTCCTTGTCGAACGGAGCACCGGGCGCTTTCGATCCGGCTGACCACCATTCACTGGCCGTCCGCTCGGCAAATGTCCGGCCATCGATCTGCCAGGTGATGCGATCATTCTGCCATTCGATCGCATAGGTGTGGAACCCTTTTAGCACTTCGGGGGCATGGACTTCGCTTCCCTTGTGCCGGTTGTCAGGCCACTTCGCGCCATAATGCAGCGTGCCCAGGATCGTGCTTTCGCGGCCGCCGGGGCAAGTGACGCAAGCAACCCCCAGATTGACCGCTTCGAGGATATCGATCTCACCCGATGCCGCCCAGCCACCATAGGCATCGGTTTCCGGCAGCATCCAGATCGCCGGCCAGACCCCTTGCCCCTGCGGCAGACTGGCGCGCACCTCGATCCGGCCATAGCGCCACGCCGCCTTCCCCCGGGTCGTCAACCGCGCGGAAGTGAACTCACGGGTGACCGCTGCATTCGGATCAGATGCCCCGTGCCGCTGCGCCTTGGGCAATGCCGGGCCGGTCGACCGCTGGCGGCGCGCGGTGATGACCAGCTTGCCATCGACGATCGCGGCATTGTGCTTGCTGGTGGTATAGCACTGCCGTTCTTCGTTGCCGCCGCCCCAGCAATCGACGTCGAAGCCCCACTTGGCAGGATCGATAGCGGACTTGTCGAATTCATCCGACCAGACCAGCCGCCACTCCTCAGCAGCAGCCGGTTGCGCCGCAAGCAGCGACAACAGCGTTGCAGCCATTTTTCCCCAGTGGTTCATCATGCCGCCTCAGCCTCCTTCGTAGCGCAGTAACGGGCGACATAGGCGTGATGCTCGGGCAACCCCGCGACGGTTTTGGTGATACTGTCGCGCAGGCCCGCGAGCAGCTGGTCGAGCTCCTCGTCGGAAAGCTTAGTCACAATCGGATGATAGGCATGCGGCAAGATCCCCTGGCCCATCATCACCTGAACCCAGCTGTTCTCGGCGAACAGCTCCTCGTTCTTGCGGAAGACCCGCCCGGTTTCGCGGAACAGCTCGATCTTCTGGGTCAGGCTGTCGGGGATTTCCATGTCGGCGCATTGCCGCCAGAACGGGCTGTCGCGCCGCTCGGTCGCCTTGTAGTGAAGGATCAGGAAGTCGCGCACCTGCAGCATGTCGGTATGCTGCTGATCGTTGAACTCCGCAACGTCGCGCGCGCTGACCTCGCCCATCGGCAGCATCCGGATCAGCCGCAGGATGGCGCGCTGGATGAGGTGGATGCTGGTCGATTCGAGCGGTTCCATGAAACCACCCGAAAGGCCGACGGCGATGCAGTTCCGGTGCCACTGCTTGCGCCGCGCGCCGGTGGTGAAGCGAATGAAGTTGGGCTCAGTCAGCCGCTCACCCTCGACACTCGACAGCAGGCGCTCGAGCGCGGCGTCGCGATCAAGGTAGCGGCTGCAATAGACGATGCCGTTGCCCTGGCGGTGTTGCAGCGGGATGCGCCACTGCCAGCCCGCATCATGGGCTATTGCGCGGGTGTAGGGTATCGGCGGGCGCACGCTAGCGGTCTGCACCGCAATCGCCGAGTCACACGGCAGGTAATGCGTCCAGTCATCATAGCCGACATGCAACGCCCCTTCGATCAGCAGCGCGCGAAAGCCGGTACAATCAAGAAACAGGTCACCCTCGATGCGCTGCCCCGATTCGAGCACCAGCGCAGCAATGTTGCCGGTCTCGCCATCGAGCTTGACCTCGGCGATCTTGCCCTCGACCCGGCGCGCGCCATCGGCTTCGGCCAGCTTGCGCAGAAAAGCAGCGTAGAGCGTCGAATCGAGTTGGTAGGCATAGTTCATCCGGTTTTCGGGGAGATGCGCAAACTTTTTGGCGTAGGCCGCCTTGAGCTCAAGGCAGTAGTCGTCAAAACTCCAGTCGTGCCCCTTGGTTCGTCCGTACATCCAGAAATGCTGGAACCCGGCCGACCAGTGGTCGCGGCCAGTGAGGCCGAAGGAATGGAAATAGTTCTCGCCCTGAACCTTCCAGTTCTCGAACTCGATGCCAAGTTTGAAGGTCGCCTGGGTTGCGCGCATGAACTCGGCCTCGCCGATGCCGAGCAGGCGGTTATAGGTAACCAGCGGCGGGATGGTGCTCTCGCCCACGCCGATCGTACCGATGGCATCGGATTCGACGAGGGTCAGCTCGATCGCCTCGCCCATCGTTCGCGCCAGCGCGGCGGCTGCCATCCAGCCAGCTGTGCCGCCGCCGGCAACCACGATCCGCCGCTTTTTATATTCACCAATCATCGGCTCAGTGTCCTTAGTAGAAAAGCGCGCAACCGGCCGGCTGTTGCGGCGTTCAGCGGGGCTAGCACGCTGCGCGCTGCTGCGGGAATGTGATCGGTGACCTGCGGCCCGTTGGCGAACACGTAATGCTCGAACAGAGCACGCCAGATCGCCTTGTCCTGACCCGGAAGGTCGCGAATTGCGAGTATTGCGTGATTGAGCGCGTCTTGTGGCTGGCCGAGGAAGCGCGGCGTGTCACGCCACCAGTAATTGAGCAGAATGTTGAACGGCGCGAGGCCTTCGACATGATGCCACCACATCGACGGGATGAACAGCGCATCGCCCGGCTCAAGCTCGGTCACTTGAGCCTGTTCGAGCGCCTCGGCGAAGTGCGGATGTGCCGCGAAATCTGGCGCATGGAAATCGACCATGCTGACCGCGCGGCCCGCAGGCGTGTTGTCGAGCGGTCCCAGGTAGAGGTTGCGAAACTGCTCAGGCGGAAAAAGCGTGAAGCGGCGGCGTCCGGCGACGCAGCAGGCAAGGTTGTCTGGAAAATCGTTGTGCGCGGCAATGCGCGTCGGCGTACCGATCCACAAGCTGACCAGCGGCTCGCGGGCGCCAAGGTCAAGCCGGTTTTCTTCGTGTACGCCGTCGAAGTGGGTGGGGACGTCGATCGACGCGAGGTAAACGGCGGGCGGATCGGCGCGGTCTTGGTTGGCGTCGATCTCACTGAAAATATCGGCTAGCTTGCCGCGTTCAGTGCGGAAATTCATCTCCATCGCCGCGTCGTAGTACATCCGGCCATCGTGGCCCGGTGGGCCGATCGACACGGCGAAAGGCACGGCGCGGGCGCGATCAAGCAGATAGGTCCGGGCCTCGCGTGCCGAGCGCAGCCCCGTCTTCACCAGCGGCCAATCAGCCACCAGTCCGCGGATCACGAAGGGCGTGCGTGCGCCCCGCAACAGCGCATCGAGAGCCGGCGCGGTGGCGGCCTCGCGCTCTACCACCGCCGGCATGGCGGCGAAGATCGAGGCCTCAGCCTCAGCCACCAGCCACCCGTGCATTCTTGCGCGCAACCAGTTCCGAAAACTGCGACAGTGAGGCCAACACCATGAAGATTGGCAGCAGATGCCCCTCGGCATGGAGAACGCCTAATGCCTCGCCGTCCAGCCCAGCAAGGCGGCTTTCGTCAATCGTATGGAAGCCAACCAGCGAATGCTTCGAGCCGTCATCGAGTGGCACTTCGAGCGTAAACGGCTCGAGCAAGGCATAACGTTCCAACGCAGCGAAGAAGGCCGGACTCTCGCGATAACCAAAATCGAGGTCACCGAGTTTTTCGGCAATGGCTTCGAGGTAAGGGGTTGGCTTGCCGTCCTCATCAAAGACCCGGGTGCCTTCCCCGTTCTGCGCGATGCGCGGATGGCCCATATCTATATGCACTTGTGCCTCGCCGTCCTTGGCTGCTGGACGGCCGACCAGGAATGGCTGAATGGCAAGTGCCAGCGGGCGGTACCTTGCATCCCAGCGGGTGCCTTCGAGAAACAGGTTTTCACCGTTTTCGAAACCAAACAACGCCAGAGCGGAGAAGTTGCCGGTTTCGATGTCGCGACGAAACACGATCGGGAAGTGCCCCTGTACCTGGCGGAATTCGGCTGGCACGGTGAGGCAGGCCATCACGCTGTCGCCATGCTCCGTCCCCGCTTCGGTGTGCACCCTGAGGTCACCGTGATCGGAGTTGTTGAGGATTTGGTGGTTACTCATCGTGTGACGAATTCTCCATGGGTTGCCTGCGGTTCAGCCTGCGCGGCTACAGCGAGGAAATAGTTTCGGTTTGCGGGCAGCGCCGCGGCAAGGGCGCGGGCGCGCTCCCGCACATCGATCAGGCGTCCGGCGGCAACGGGTGAGGGCTCAGCGCCCGGCTGCGGCACCGGGAACCCCATACCGTAAAGTACATATTGCTGGCTGGCGGCGGGAAATATTTCGTCCACACGCGGCAAGTCCCATGCCGACGGCGGCTGATCGTGCCACAGGGCAAGGTTTTCGGCTAGCCGCGCGGGGATCGTTTCGGGGGCACGCTGCGCCTGCCAATAGGGTTCCTCGCGGCGGCTGAGGACATAGTGCAGTTTGAGAAATTCGACGATCCGGTCCCAGCGATAATGGAACAGTTCGTTGAAGCGCGCGGCGTGGATATCCATGGTCGCGCGGCTCCCCGGGAAGTTCGCGGCAAGCGCCGTGAGCGACAGTTCGATCATGACGATCGCCGATGCCTCGAGCGGCTCGATGAAGCCTGCTGACAGCCCGACTGCCAGACAGTTGCGCTCCCAGAACCGCGCGCGGTGTCCGGTCGCAAAAGAGAGCTTGCGCGGCGAGACTATGGCAGGATCAATGCTGGACACATGCAGGCGCAGGTATTCCGCCAGAACCCGTTCCGCCGCTTCGTCCGTCATAAAACGGGAGCTATAGACGCAGCCGATGCCGCGACGGGTGGGCAAAGCAATGTCCCACAGCCAGCCCGCCTCATGCGCCGTACCAACGGTTTGCGAGGCCACCGCGCTGTCAGGCGCCACCGGCACTTGCACCGCCAGGGCACGGTCGTTGAACGAGACGTCCGAGCGGTCGATCCACCCGGCACCGAAATGCCCGCCGATGAGGATCGCAGCCTGGCCCGAGCAATCGATGAAGAAATCGCCGGCGAGCATTGCGCTGCCCCGCAGTTCCAGCGCTGCTATGTCGCCGTCGGCGCTTGCCACAACGCCGGTTACTTCGGCAGAAACTCTGACAACCCCCAGACGGTCGGTGGCGTGCCGGGCCAGCAAGGCCGCGAATTTTCCGGCGTCGAGATGGTAGCCGTAGTTCAAGGCTCCGGCATAATCGGGCATGGCGCGCTGTCTGGGCGCAAGATCGCGCGCACAGACCGCATCCTGCGCCGTCATCGCGGCGGCAAACGGCGTGTCGGCACCGCTCAACTGCCAGGCAGCCAGCAGATTGCGCATGTCGCCTGGCGGAGGCGCGGTGAACGGGTGAAGATAGCTGTCGCCAGCCGACCCATCGACCCATCCGTCGAAGCGCGAACCCTGCTTGAACGAGGCATCGCATTCGCGGAGGAATTCAGCCTCGGCGATGCCAATCGTCGCCAGCGTCTCGCGCATGGTTGGCCAGGTGCCCTCGCCGACTCCGATGGTGGGAATATCAGGGGCCTCGACCAGCGTAATCGCCAGCCCGGGCTGTTTTGCCGCGAGCAGGCAGGCGGCCAGCCAGCCGGCGGTGCCCCCGCCCACAATCACGACCCGCTGAATTGAACTACCCATCACCCGTCAGCCATAGCGGACATTCGTCCATCCTGATAAAAAAAGAGCCGCACTGACGATCAGTGCGGCTCCTTGATACCCAACCGTTTCGGATCAACCCTTCCGGATCAGAAACCGAACCGCACACCCGCAGCATAGCGGGCATAACCCGGCGCCGAGAAGAACACGATCTGATCATTGCGCTGATGACCCTTGCGATCGGCGTTGGTAATGTTGATGCCCTCGACAAAGACGGTGAGGCCCTTGCGGACTTCGTAGCTCGCGCTGACATCAAACTGGCCATAGGCTTCGATATAATAGGGATCGTTGCCATAACCACTCAGGAATTCGTCACGCCAGTTGTAGGCGACACGGGCCTGAAGGCCGTTCTTGTCGTAATAGAGCACAGCATTGGCACTGTCGCTGACGCCGTCCACCGCAAATTGTCGTACATGATAATTCAGGGCATCATTGTATTTCGTGTCGCTCTTGACCACAGTGTAGTTGAGGATCACGCCGAAACCGGTCTCCCACAACTTGTGCTGGACTGCAAACTCCCAGCCCCAAAGCTTGGCCTTTTGCGTGCTGTTGAACGGCTGGGTGATCACGAAATTGACCAGCGTATCGGTCGATTGTCCAATGGCGTCAAAATTCGCGTCGAGCGTCCCGGGGAAGTTGGCCTTAAAATAGGCCCTGAGCTGGTCTGCCGTCGCGGTTGGCCCGAGGGCCGCCCTTGCTGCAGCGGCGCGGGGTCCAACCGCCGCATTGGTCAGGCCGAACGCAGGCGTATTAACCACCGTAGTACCGATGTAGTTACCGACGTCCTTGTGGAAGAACCCGACCGACACATAGCTCTCCCGGTCGTAATACCACTCAGCCGACAGGTCGATGTTCTTAGATTTGAACGGCAACAGGCCGGGATTGCCTCTGCTGCCTTCGCTGCCGCCGATGCGGATCGGCGAATTGAGGGTCGTGCCGCCCTGCAGATTGTCATAGCTCGGCCGGGTGATGGTGTGGCTGTAGGCCGCGCGCAGCTTGACGTTGTTGATCGGCTCCATGTCAAAGTCGATCGCCGGCAGCCAGTTTTCATAATCGCCTTTCAGCGTCGTGAAATCCTGCGCCGCGCCATAGACGATCGCGGTTTCGTTGCCATAGCTCCAGACGGTTCCGGTCGGGATCGGCACCAGCGCCGATGAATCGATCTTGGTCTTTTCGTACCGCAGACCCAACCGCAGATGCCCCGGGTTACCCCCAAGATCGAATTCATGCGTCGATTGGATGTAGGGAGCAATCGTCTTCTCCTGGATGCGGCGATCGGCTGTGTATTTGGCCAGGCAAGTGCCGGGCTGGGCAAGGCCGCCTCCACTGCAGATCTTACGCTGGCTTTCAAGCAACGTGATCAGCCCGACCGTGTTGACCTCGAAATAGCTGGGAATGATGCCGGCCGTGTTCGAACCCGCTACGCCCGCCAGACGATCCGGCAGCCCGACGATATTGTAGAGGTTATCAGGCGTCTCGGCTGCGGACAGGGTACCGCCCCAGGTGTCGTTCTGGATGTTGCCGAAGGCTGACCGCACCTTGTTCTCGGTATAGGTTACCCCGAAATCGAGGCTTTTGATGAGGGACGCGTCAAAATCATATCCGCCCTTGAACGAGAACTCATTGATCTCGTCGCGCATGTACCCGTTGCGGAAGGCGTTGCCGGCCGGGCGGATATTCGCCGCATTGATTTCAGCCCCGGGATACATGGTGACCGAGATCACCGGTATGTCGGTGGTAAAGTCGACCCTCTGCGTTTTCACGCCGAAGATCGCGCTGCCGATCGCGATGTTGCTGCCGTACGGGGTTGTCGGCTTGCTTTCCGCCGTTGAGTGATGACCATCGACCGCCAGCCGCAGGCCGCCTGGGCCGTCCCACGCGATGTTGCCGCCAATCGATTTGTTGATCGAACGGTTGGCCGCGACCGCGCCGGTGATGGCAAGGTCCTTGCCCTCGCCGGGGGCAAAATTTTCGGCATAGAAGTTGGGGCCAGCGGCCGGGCCATCGGTCCAGCTGCTTTCCGTCTGGAAGTGATTGAACCACACGCCGATGCTGTTGGTGCGCGAATCAAACGTATTCTGCGAAAATGTGTAGTCGATCACAGCCGAGAGCGTGTCGGTCGGCTTGACCTGCAGGACGACCTGGCCGTTGATCCGCTTGCGCTCGAAATCGGTGAAATCATAGCCGGCGTTCTGCGTCACTTGATAGACATCAGTCGGATCCGGGCGATTGAGGGTCTTGCTGAAGTTGCCGCGCCAATCGTTGTTGGCGAATGGCAGCGCACCCCATTCGTTCTCCGCCGATCCGAGATAGCCTTCGCGCCAGCCAGCGTTAAACTGCGCCTGGCTTCCCTTGCGATCCTGATACGAACCGGTGACCAGGATGCCGATTTTTCCGTCGGCGAAAGTGTCGCTGATGATGCCCGACACCTCAGGCGTGATGTTGGTGCCATCGAAGCGCGAGGTGTCGTAGACCGCCTTAGCGCCGATGCTGCCCCGGAAACCGGGGCGATCGAGCGGGCGCGGGGTCTTGATGTTGATAACCGAACCGATGCCGCCGGTGGGCAGGCCAGCACGGCCCGACTTGTAGACTTCGACTCCGGCAACGCCTTCGGAAGCGAGGTTGCCAAAATCAAAGCTGCGCGAAGAGGGCACCCCGCTGCCAAGGCTTGAGGCCGGCATCTGGCGGCCGTTCAGCAAGACCAGATTGAAGCTCGGGCCGAACCCACGAACCGTGACTGTCGAGCCTTCGCCGCTGTTGCGGTCGATCGAAACGCCAGTGATGCGCTGGAGTGATTCGGCGAGGTTGGTGTCAGGGAACTTGCCGATGTCTTCAGCTGAAATCGCATCGATCACGCCCTGCGAATCGCGCTTCAGATCCAGTGATTGGCGGAGGCTGGCGCGGATCCCGCTGACGAGGATTTCGTCCGCCGCACTTGCGGTACCGGGGCTTGCATCCTGCGCAAAGACTGGCTGAGCGCCAATCACAATTGCAACTGCAGACGCACTCAGCATGAGACGCCCAAAAGCAGGTGTGCGCGATCCGTTCATTCCAGTTTCCCTCCCAATTTTCGTACGATCCAAGTCTGTGGATCACCGAATGTGAACGTTCACTAGATTATAACGTTCACTTGGTCAAGGTGTTGTAGGTTCGATGACCGGCAAATCGCCGACAATCCCGAAGCTGCCGGCCCCACCATCAACCGCTCGAATTCCATTGTCGCCTTTTCAGTCTCGATTTCGGCGAGCTAGTCTCCCACCTTGACCGCGTCTCCTGCGGCGACCAGCCACCTGGCAGGCGCGCCCGCTAAGAGCCGGAATTTTGAGGTCGAGAGGCACTGTCAGTCTCCCAGGAACAATTCGGCGGCGGCATCGATAATGGCATCCGCGTCAAGCCGATAGGTGCGATACAGGTCGGGCAGGTCGCCGGTCTGGCCGAACCGGTCGACCCCGAGTGGACTGATCCGCATTCCCTTCACGCCGCCCAGCCAAGACAAGGCACTGGGCGATCCGTCGATCACAGTGACCAATCCGGCACCCGGTGCCATTGCCGAAAGCAACGTCTCTACATGGCTTGGCGCGCTGCCATTCCCAGCCCAGCGCGCCGCGCGCCGCGCAGACCAATCACGATGCAGCAGGTCTGGCGAAGTAACATTGAGGATCCCGAGGCCGGGAATATCGTCAATCAAGGCCTCGCAGGCAGCGAGCGCTTCTGGCGCGATAGCTCCGGTAAACGCAATCGCAGCTTCTGCGCCCGGTGCTGGCCGCCAAAGCCAATATCCACCTTTCAGCGCGTCGGCCTCCCACGCATCATTTTCCCTGACTTGCTGGGCAATCGCACGCGTGCTCAGCCTCAGATAAACCGAACTGCCATCGGGGCGCTGCATATAGTCGAATGCCCAGCGCATGAAGAGCGCGACCTCATCGGCCCAGGCGGGTTCGAAATAGGCAAGATTGGGCTGGCCCATGCCAATGAGCGGGGTGTTGATCGATTGGTGCGCGCCGCCTTCGGGTCCAAGTGTCAAGCCTGAGGGCGTACCTACCAGCAGGAAGCGGGAATCCGAATAGCAACCATAGTTGAGTGCATCGAGACCGCGCGAAATGAAGGGGTCATACACCGTACCCACCGGGATTAGCCGGGTGCCGAAATGCGGCCCGGCAAGCCCGAGAGACGTCATCATCAGGAAGAAGTTGTTCTCGGCGATCCCCAATTCGATATGCTGACCTGCGGCATGCGCCGCCCATTTTTGTGCCGAGGGAATTTTCGCCTCGCGGAAAATGTCTGCCACCTCGGCGCGGCGGAACAGTCCGCGCTGGTTGACAAAACCACCCAGATTTGTCGTCTGGGTCACGTCTGGCGCGGTGGTTACGATCCGGTTCGCCAGTTCTTCGCCAGATTTGGCCAGATCAAGCATGACATGGCCGAACGCAGCCTGGGTCGACTGTGTCTCACCCTGCGGAACGGGCAGCCGGGCAGGAACTGTTACAGCAATCGGGGAAGGTTCGGCGGGCTTGCTCGCCAATACGCTTGTCTCGACAAAAGCCTTGAGCCGCGCTGCCGCATTGTCTCCCAAGCCGCTATAGGGGTTCCATTCATCGCCTTCGCTGATGCCCATGCTGGTGCGCAATCGATCCATCTGCGGCGGGTTCATCATGCCGCTGTGATTGTCCTTATGGCCTGCAAGAGGAAGGCCATATCCCTTGACCGTATAGGCAATGAACAGCGTCGGGCGTTCATCCTGGGCGCTGTCGAACGCGTCAATCAGCGATTCAACACAGTGCCCGCCCAGATTGGTCATCACGGCAGCGAGACCTTCATCATCAAAGCTTTCGAGCAGCTTCTTCACATTGGGCTTGGTGCCAATGTCTGCCATGAGGCGGGTGCGCCAAGCGGTCCCGCCCTGATAGGTCAGCACGGCGAATTCGGCATTGGGGCAGTTTTCGATCCAATCCTCTACCGATTTGCCCCCGGGTCGAGCAAAGACCTCGCGCTGCAATTTCCCGCTCTTCAACGTGATCACTCGCCAGCCGCACGTTTCGAAGATGTCGTCAAAGCGGCGGAACATGCGATCGGCTGTCGTGCTGTCGAGCGACTGGCGGTTGTAATCGACTACCCACCAGCAATTACGGATGTCGTGTTTGTACCCCTCGATCAGGCATTCATAGATATTCCCTTCATCGAGCTCGGCATCGCCCATTAGCGAAATCATGCGTCCCGCATCGCTTTCGGCCAGCCGACCATGCGCAATGAGATAGTCCTGCACCAGACTGGAAAAGGCGGTGATCGCCACGCCCAGCCCGACCGAGCCGGTCGAGAAATCGACCGGGATCGTGTCCTTAGTGCGCGAAGGATAGCTTTGCGCACCACCCAGTCCGCGAAAACGTTGCAGTTGTTCAAGCGACTGGTTGCCGAGCATGTAATGGATGGCTTGGAGAACCGGTCCGGCGTGCGGCTTCACAGCGACCTTGTCCTGCGGACGCAGCGCGTGGAAATAGAGCGCTGCCATGATAGCCGTCATCGAAGCACAGCTGGCCTGATGCCCGCCGACCTTGAGTCCGTCGCGCTTTTCGCGGAGATGGTTGGCGTTATGGACGATCCAGGAGGAAAGCCAGCGTAACCGCGCGTCCAGCAACTCAAGGGCCAGTAACGTTTCGGCGCGGGTGTCTGCAATTTTGATGGCCATCGGGAATCTCCGGATATCTCTTGAATGCCCATAGCTGGACCGCCCAGGGCATGTCCTTGCAAATCCATGCGTAATTTGGTACTAAATTGCTATAAATTACCAACACAAAGACAATCAAAGATAGATTATGCCAGTTTATGCGGAAGATGGCTAATACCAACCTGCGGTGATCCTGACCTATGAGGACGGTTTCTGGTGGTTCTCGGCAAGGAGCGTCCGAGGTGACGATGTGGTGCATCGTTACGAGGGCGCGACGCAGTCCGAGGGCCACCAGAAACCGCCCGTAGGGTTGGCAGTTCCGCCCGCTGGCAGCGTCGGAGCGTCGCGACGATGAACCACATCGGCGCTTCCGCTCCTTCTCGCCAGCGAACGGGACTGTCAATCCTCATAGGTCAGGATCACCGCAGGTTGGTATTAGGCCGCAAAATTCTGGAGCAGTTGCCGGCATCGGACCCGGTGGCATGGGGATAGATCAGCAATGCCGCATTTTCGGTCAGGCTTTCGTCGTCTGCAACCAACGTCGTCACCTTGCCGAGCGCCGAAACCGATAGATATTTGGGCGTTCTTGAGCTTGTTGAAGCAGCGTTCGACCGTATTGCGCAGGGCTTAGATTACGGTGTTGACGGGCAGTTGAAACACACCGTTGCGCTTGGTCGGGATCATCGCAGTGCCGCCGCGCCACCGTTGATCTAGGCGACATGTTCGCCACACGTCAAAGGCCGGGACGGACACCGCTGGGTCTGGCGCGAGGATCGCCGCATCCTCGGCGAAATCGTCATCGAGGATCGCGGCGGCCGAGGCCGATATAGAGTAGGTGATTGCGCCATTCTCTCCCCGGGCTTTCGACATGGTTCCCGCGATCGCGGCGCAACTGGACCGGGAACCCATAGATTATCGGGCCAGCACCTAACCCCGCACAGCCTCTGCCAACCGTGCAGCGCCTTGCAGCAGAAAGTCGTGATCCGACCCAAGGATGAACAGGCTCGCCCCCTTTTTCCGCCACATCAGCACATCGCTGACCCGGCCGAGGAACATGCCCGTTGTCCGCCCTGCGACCTTCCCTGCCGCACAGATGCGGTCAACGGCGTCCACCACCACAGCGTCGTCTGGCGTTTCGGCACCAAAGGCAATGGTCAGATCGGCCCGACCGATGAAGAGGGCGTCGATGCCCTGCACGCGGGCGATGGCATCGATATTGTCCACGCCCTCGACATCCTCGATCTGCGCGATGACGATCGCTCCGGCTGCATCGGCGCGGTGTTTGGCCATGCCTTTTGTGGTGTAGTCGGCGGCGCGCGAACTCCCCGCATAGCCGCGTCCGCCGCGGACATAGTGGCAGGCCTTGACCGCCTCCTCCGCTTCCTCAGCGGTGCGGATATGGGGGAGGATCACCCCGTCTGCGCCGCAATCAAGCGCGTTCAATATATGTTCGTGTGCAGACGACGGCGGGCGGACGAGGATCGGCTTGCCACCCGCCTTCGCGGCCAGGATACACTGGTCGAGGCTGCCCCGGTCAAACGGCGCGTGTTCGGCGTCGAGCACCAGGACATCGAGACTGGTGAGGCTTAGCACTTCGACGACATGGGGATGCGGCGTCTTCACCCATGTTCCGGTGAGGAGGTCTCCGCCGAGGAGACGTTCGCGAAAGTTCACCACAGCCGCTTACTCGCAAGGTCTGCACCCTCGGCCAATGTCTTGAGCTTGGCCCAGACGATATCGGGATCAACCACCCCGAACCCGGCAAAGGTGGAAAAACCGCAGTCCGTTCCCGCGATTACCCGCTCGCGCCCGATAATGTTCGCATAGCGCTCGATCCGCTCTGCCACCACGCGGGGATGTTCGATGAAGTTGGTGGTGCTGTCGATCACGCCGGGGATCAGCACCTTTTCTTCCGGAATGATATCCGCCATCTCGACGAAGTAATTCCAGTCAGCTTGATGCCGCGGGTTCGACGTTTCGAACAGTAACGCGGCGGGTTTGGCCTGCATCAGCGTGGGGAGGATCACGCCAAGCTCGACATCGCAGCAATGCGGCCCTTCATAATTGCCCCAGCAGACATGCATCCGAATGCGGTCTGCGGGGACGTTCCGCAGTGCGTGATTGAGTGCCTCGACATGCCCGCCGATCAGCGTGAGATATTCGGCGTCGCTGCGATCCTTGTACATCATGTGCCGACCGAGCCCGAGGTCCGGACTGTCGAGCTGAAGATAGAGCCCCGCCGCGACAATCGCCTCATATTCGGGCCGCATCGCCTCTGCCAGCGCCTCAAGATAAGTATCCTGCGTCGGATAAAACTCATTGGGCTGGAACAGCGCGATCACGCCTGGGGAGGCCGCATTCATGAAGCCGCCAACCGGCGAATGCTCCGCCAGCGCTGCCTGCATATGCGCCACATCTTCGTGCAATGGCGCGAGCGTTTTGGGCGCGACCGGGCCGACGCATTTGGGACGGCGATAAGTCGGGGTGCCGCCGCCTTTATTCTGCCGCGCCATGAAGTTGGGAAACATCTCAAGATCTTTGGGCGGTGTCCGTGCGCTGTCGCCGTCGAATCCGGTAATCCGGTCCTTGATATAGGTGGCGTAGCTGATTTTGGACATTTCGCCGTCCGAAACCAGATCGACCCCGCTCGCCACCTGACGCGCCACGGCATCGTCAACCGCCGCACCGATGACCTGGTCAAATGTAGCCGGATCAACTGCCTCTCCCCGTTCTTGCGCAAAAACGAGATCTGTCACGGCCTTTGATCGCGGGAGTGATCCGACATGGGTTGTCAAAATACGTTCAGCCATCAGGCACATTCCCCCTACTTGTTAAGCCACCTATCGATTATTGCTGCAAAAGCAGACCATGCTTCGAGCGGAAGCATGTGTCCTGCACTTTCACCCACCTCAAAATATGCGTTCCGGTTGAGCGTAGTCCATTCGCGGTGCCAAGTGGGCAGAGCGTGTCTTCAGCACCACCAGCATGAAACAAAGGCATGTTGAACCTGGCGCTCGCTTGCTGCCATTCCGCGCGAAGACGCAGCGCCTCGCGCTGTCGGAGGAGAACATCGACTACCGGTTTATTGCCGGGAAGCAGGCCAGCCGTCGGCGGAATCAACCCAGCCGCGCCGAACTGCCGGGCAATAACTCGCCCGGGAACAGTCGTTGTTCGGCGGACAAGTCAGGCCGTTCAATCCGTTCGAGCAACATGGCCACGGCCGCTTCGGTCATCCGCCGCACCGGCTGCCGGATGGTGGTCACCTGATAGGCAAGCCAGGTGGCCGGACCAACGCCGTCAAACCCGACCACCGAAAGGTCGTGCGGAACTGCGATGCCGAAATTGGTGCGGGCGCTGTCAATCACGCCAATTGCCATCAAATCATTGGCGCAGATCACCGCATCCATATTCCGGTCGGTCATCCGCATCAGTTCACGCAAGGCCGCATCGCCGCTGGCATAATCGAAATTGCCGCGGACAATCAGGCAACTGCGGCCCAATTGTTGCAATCGGCGGCGCGCGGCCTCGACCCGTTCTTCACCAACATAGCTATCCGCCGGCCCGGATATGATGCCAAAGACCTGATGGCCGCTCGCAAGCAGGGCATCGACCAGGGCGTGTTCGCCGCTGACTGAATCGCAACAGACGCTGGCCACAGGGATGCCTTCGCCAATGCGGTTATAGAGAACCACCGGCACACCCCGGTCAGCAAAGGCCGCCAGCTGTTCGGGGTGCAGCCTCGCCGCGACAATTGCGCCATCGACGCGGTAGCGCCAGACCTGGTCGAGCACTTCATCCACGTCCGATTCTGCGGCAAGCGAGAACAGCAGCACCCGGATACCCTGCGCCGACAACCGCTGCGTGAGCTCCGCCAGAACTTCCGGGTAATAGAGGTTGGTCAGGTTCGAAATCATCACGGCGACCAAGTTCGATTGCTTGGTGATCAGCCCCGAAGCCATCGCATTGGGAAAATACCCCAGTTCGCGCGCCGCCGCGACCACGCGCGCGCGGGTCTTGGGTGAAATGCTCGATCCGGGCCGGAAACACCGCGACACTGCCGACTGAGATACGCCCGCACGCTGTGCAACGTCGTAGGACGTCGATTGCCCGGTACGCGCCGCAACGGGTTGCTCGCTCATCTCCAGTGACTCTGTCATGCAGTGTTGACTGCCAATTCTTGAGCACAAACTCCAGCGCTATCGCTGCACCAAAGTTTTCGATGGTTCGGGCGGTGGGAATCGAACCCACACGCCGCTGCGGAACCGGATTTTGAGTGGGATACGTGTGGGTTAGATTACTGATTTAATACAATTTTTATTAAACCTCTCTCAAACTGTGTAAGGTTTTGTGTAAGTTAGGGCGGATGGATGCCCCCTCCAGCACTATCCGAAGTCCGCTGCGACCGCCGATCAACGCAGGTGACCCTGCGGACTCGATTGCACGACGGGTCAGAAACCTTTGACCAAATCGGTGATGCAGTGCGGTTCGCCCAGACAGGTTCTCGGCCGCTTAGTTGCAGAAGGTTCGATACCGGCTGTGACCACCTGGCTCAGGTCGACCTTAAACACTCTTTATTTGCCCGCGGTGAATGCTGGCCCCGAGTTCGTCAGCAATGCCTGTGGTCGATGCCGTGTTTGCCTGCCGCAAAACCATCGTTTCGCTTGGCCCATGCTGCGCACGCGCTTGGCGAGTTACGGCCATCAATACCCCGATCCGGCGTCCTTGATCGGGCGTCTTTCGTGCCAATTTTTAATGTCGCGCGTAGACGAACGGTTTACCGGTCCCGAATGCAATTACCGGAAAGCGATCAGCAGCCATGCCGGGCACCTCCATGCCGGGCGACCCGATCGGCATTCCTGCCACCGCGAGGCCGCGCACCCCTTTCGGTTTGGCGGCAAGCACGCGCTTCGTGTCGGCGATGGGGACATGGCCCTCAAAGGCCATGCCATCGATTAAAGCGGTGTGACACGAAGCAAATTCAGGTGGCAGCCCGACCTTGCGCTGGAGCGCCGGGCGATTGGCATCGTCCACAACTTTGACGCTCCGGCCAAACGCCTTGCGGACCTGTGCAGCCCATTGGACGCAGCAACCACAGCCCGGATCGCGGTGCATCACGGCTTCGCTTGCCGCGAATGCCGGGGTGGCAATAAGTGCCAGAGCCAAGACCCAGTTCTTCATATTCATCGCTCCGCACGAATGCGGGGAGAGCCACAGCCGACCCGCCCCGCCATTTCTTACTTATGGTCCATGGCACCTATGCCGTGGCCCTTGTGCTCATCGCCGGATTGCTCGGCTTTGTCTTTGCAGCACGCCATTTTGCCCTGATCGTCCGTCTTGCAGCAGCTCTCCTTCTTGGGCGCTGGTGCCGGGTCGGCTGCAAGAGCGGCGGAGGATACGGAAAGGGCGAGTGCCCCCAGTAGATATTTGATAGTCATGGTCTCACTCCGGCAGACGGTTGAACGTCGATAGCGATCTCATGTCGTAGAATCAGGATCAACGGCTGAGGCACTATCAATTGATATACACGGGTGCAGCCACCTTCCCTCACAAGTTCGATAATTTTGCGCGGGCGCGTGCCAACCGCGTCTCTACCGCTTTTTCGGTGATGCCGAGAAGCGCCGCGGTTTCCGCCTGGCTCATCCCTTCGATAGCGCGCATCAGCAGGACTTCCTTCAGACGCGTCGGCAAGTCGGCAATCGCGCGCGACACCGCGTCAAGCTCGGACCGGCCTTCGGCAATGCGATCGGACGACGCGGCGTAATCGGCAAACGCTGTCTCAAAACCTTCTGGCATTGCAAATTCGAACATCCGCCTGACCGCCCGCCGACGTGACCAGTCACGGCACTTGTTAAGCGCAATGCGCGTCAGCCAGGCACCGAACGGACGCGCAAGATCGTAGCGTGGTAGCGCCGCGAACACGGCGACGAAGGTTTCCTGTGCGATGTCGAGAGCCTCTTCGGAACTGCCGGTCGCATTGCGTGCCAGTCGCCAGATTGCCGGGCGATACCGCTCGACGAGCACCCGCTGCGCTTGGCTGTCGTTGACAAGGCAACGCCTGATCAGCGCCGCGTCATCATCCCCCGAAGTCACTTCGTCTCGGCGGTCAGCGTCCTGTCCAAAGCCGCATCGAACTTTGCGGCCTGATCGGGACGCAGGATCGCGCGCATCGCAAAGACGTGCTCGAGCGTGGCCTTTTGAACCGCCGCCATCGAGCGGTGCGATCCATCCACCGCAGCGGCAACGCGCGGGCCGTAAACATGTTCGGCAGCGATTGCTTCCGCCATGCGCGCATTGTCGGCGCGCAGTTGGGCATCGAGCGTCCGGCGCGAATTTGCAAAGTCCTTCTCGATCGCGTTGAGCTTTGAATGCTGCGCGGCATCGAGGTCGAGACCATCATGGAGCAGTGCGTGCAACTCGGCTCCCGTATGCGTCGGCTGGGGTAGGACCGCGCGACCGATACAGACGCCGAGTACCGCAGCGAACAACGCGACCACCGCGATGAGGGCAATACGACGGACCGTCATCCGCGGCCCAATTGCAGAAGCGGCAATAGCGATGCTGGCGGACCGAACGGCACGACCGGTGCAGACGCTGCCCCCGGTGCAGGCAAGCTGCCTGCCACGCCGATGATCAAGGCAGCGACCGCCGTTGACGTCAGCATCGCGCGCCCCTGCTGCTTTTCCCGCCTGGCACGAATCGCTAGATCCACGCCGTCGATG
>JANNAE010000045.1:0-38588 GCA_031383985.1 Novosphingobium sp.
CCCTGTTTGCCGCACGCGCCCAGCAGCAGCAGCGCAGCGAAGGCCAGCCGCCGCATCACAGCCTGCCCTTTGCAGCCGTGATCGCAGCGCGAACGTTTGTGGGCGCGGTGCCGCCAAAGCTGGTGCGGCTGGCCACGCTGGCTTCCACGCTCAACACGTCGCGCACCGCCTTGGTGATGCGCTTGTCGATGGCGCTCAGTTCGGCGTCGGTCAGGCCATTGAGATCGGTGCCCTTGGCTTCGGCAGCCTTCACGCATTTGCCGGTGATTTCATGGGCTTCGCGGAACGGCACGCCACCGGCGCGCACCAGCCAATCGGCCAGATCGGTGGCGGTGGAAAAACCACTGTTGGCCGCCGCGCGCATCTTCGCCTTGTTGAACGTCACCGTCTGCACCATGCCCATCATGCTGGCCAGGCACAGGCCCAGATCGTCGTGCGCGGCAAACACCGTCACCTTGTCGTCCTGCATGTCCTTGGAATAGGCCAATGGCAGGCCTTTCATCACCACGGAAAGCCGGGTGAAGGCGGCCAGGAACGCGCCGGCCTTGGCGCGGACCAATTCGGCCGCATCGGGGTTGCGCTTTTGGGGCATGATGCTGCTGCCGGTGGACCAGGCATCGGGCAGCGTGATGAAGCCGAACGGCTGGCTGGCCCAGATGATCATTTCCTCCGCCAGGCGCGACAGGTGCAGCCCGGTCATGTGGGTGGCGGCCAGATACTCCAGCGCGAAATCGCGGTCCGACACGCTGTCCAGGCTGTTGCGCGTCGGCCCGCCGGCAAAGCCCAGCGCCTTCGCCGTCATCTGCCGGTCAATGGGGAAGCTGGTGCCGGCAAGGGCAGCAGCGCCCAGCGGGCATTCGTCCATGCGCTTCATCGCATCGGCAAAGCGGCTGCGGTCGCGGCCCAGCATTTCGACATAGGCCATCAGGTGATGGCCCAGCGTCACCGGCTGCGCCACCTGCAAATGGGTGAAGCCCGGCATGATCGTATCGGCATGTTCTTCGGCGCGGGCCAGAAGTGCGGTGATCAGGCCCTTCAGCGCCAGATCGGCTTCGGCGCAGGCGGCCTTCACCCACAGGCGGAAATCCACCGCCACCTGGTCGTTGCGGCTGCGCGCGGTGTGGAGCCGGCCAGCGGCGGGGCCGATGATTTCTTTCAGGCGCGTTTCGACGTGGAGGTGAATATCCTCCAGCGCCAGATTCTCCACCAGCTTGCCGGCTTCATATTCAGCCGCGATCTGTTGCAGCCCCTTGTCGATGGCGGCAACATCCTCGGCCGAAACGATGCCCTGCTTGCCCAGCATGGCGACATGGGCGCGGCTGCCTTGGATATCCTGCCGCCACAGGCGTTTGTCGACGCCGATGGAGGCGTTGATTTCCTGCATGATGGCCGATGGGCCGGCGCCGAAGCGGCCGCCCCACAGGCTGTTTGCCCCGGGGGCTTGGGGGCCAGCTGGTGTTGTCGGGTCGCTGCTCATGGCTTGCGCCGATAAGCCATTGGCGCTTGCCCCGCAACCGGCAGCCATCGCGCCGCCCAACGCCGCCAGTTTGATCGCATCGCGCCGTGAAACCGTCATTGGCCTGTCCCCTTTGCGGTGCTTGGTGCCACACCGACTTGGCAGTCGCCACTGCGCTGTTTATCGGGGCAGTGACATTTAAAGGATAGCCCGATGCGCAAGACCCTGTTGCTCCTCTCCACGTTGGCGCTCGCCAGTTGCAACAAGCCGGCGCCTACCGCCCCCGAAAAGCCGGCTGCCACAGTCGCCAAGGCTGGTGAAGCGGCGATCAACACCATCGATCGCAGCCACGCCGGCGAACCCGGCCCGGCGGCGGTGACGTGGGAGATGAAGGGCGGCACCAAGCAGAAACTGGCCGACCATCAGGGCATGAAGATGCTGGTCAACCTGTGGGCGACCTGGTGCGCGCCGTGCATCGCCGAAATGCCGGCGCTGGACAAATTGGCCGGCGATGTGCCGGTGATGGTGCTGCCCATTTCGCAGGATATGGAAGGCTGGCAGGCGGTCGACAAATTCTGGGGCAAGGACAAGTTCAAGAATATCGAAACCGGGCTGGATCAGCCGGGGAGTTATGCTGAGGCTGTGAAGGCCAAGGGGCTGCCGGTGACGATCCTGTATGATGAAGCGGGCAAGGAGATCTGGCGGGTGTCGGGGACGCTGGATTGGGGGTCGGCTGAGGTGCGGAAGGCGATTGTGGGGTGAGGGTGCTTCCAACCTGTTTGCGGAATCAGGAAAC
Organism: Novosphingobium sp.; assembly: GCA_031383985.1. Lineage (GTDB taxonomy): Bacteria > Pseudomonadota > Alphaproteobacteria > Sphingomonadales > Sphingomonadaceae > Novosphingobium. The sequence goes on from JANNAE010000045.1 coordinate 2,253, forward strand.
CCAGATTTCAGCTGTAGCAACGATCTGCCATGCGCCGCTCAACTGGCGCTGCAACAAATAGAAAGCCCCGCCCCCGGCCTCAGGTCCTGAAATGCTGCTGGCCATCAAAACTGCTGTCGAGCCGTCCGCTGAAACAGCCGGCAGCGACACCTGAATGATCGTGGAAGGCCAGGGGCCGTCGTTAGGGCCAGCCTGGGCCGGCCCATCCTTGCCGATCGGCTGTTCGAACGGAATATGCCGCTTAGAGAGAAGGTTCTGCACCGATGGACAGCCTCGCCCAGCCGAATGCTGCTCCAGCTCTTCGGCCGCATCCACAAGCGTATCAGCGGGCGGGGTGATGCTCTCGTTCTGCCCGAATCGGTATCGCCGCCAATCTTTGGGATTGGGGCCTGGAAAATCCAACTGCGGCTGATTGCTGAAGATGTAGGATCCGGGGCCAAGCCCGGTTAGCCATTGTCTGATGAACGCCTCCGCGGCCTGACAGGGCGCTGAAACTGCTTTCTTTGGTGGAGGCTGAGGCGCCTGCCGACATGCAGAAATTGTGACCAGCGCGAAGGCCAAGGCGATTCGGAGGGTCGAGCGCATGGCCCATGCTTTCGCTATTGGGCGATGAAGTCAAATGGAGCTGGGTTGGCGCTTGAGGGCGCGGGCGGCGGCAGAGCCGCCGACTCCGCTTGGGTGGCCGAAGGAAGGAAGAAGGAAGAGCGTGGCGGAGCCACGCCGTCAGACGACACAAAGAAAGGGCGGCCTGTTGGGGCCGCCCTTTTTTGGTCGCTGGCCGACCGTTCGGCGAGTCTGGAAATAGCTCCGCTATTTCCAGCCGCCTCACTACTTATTCATCGCATTGAAGAAATCCGCGTTCGTCACCGAATCCTTCATCTTGTCCATCAGGAACTCGATCGCATCCGTCGAGCCCATCTGCATCAGGATGCGGCGCAGCACCCACATCTTGCTGAGCTTGTCTTTGGCGACCAACAGCTCTTCCTTGCGGGTCCCGGACTTGCCGACATCAAGCGCGGGGAAGATCCGCTTGTCCGAAACCTTGCGATCAAGCACGATTTCGGAGTTACCGGTGCCCTTGAATTCCTCGAAGATGACCTCATCCATCCGACTGCCGGTATCGATCAGCGCAGTGGCGATGATCGACAGCGAGCCGCCTTCCTCGATGTTACGCGCAGCACCAAAGAAGCGCTTGGGGCGCTGCAGGGCGTTGGCATCGACGCCGCCGGTCAGGACCTTGCCCGACGACGGGACAACGGTGTTGTAGGCGCGGCCAAGGCGGGTGATCGAATCGAGTAGGATCACCACGTCACGCTTGTGCTCGACCAAGCGCTTGGCCTTTTCAATCACCATTTCAGCAACTTGTACGTGGCGCGTGGCGGGCTCGTCAAAGGTCGAAGAGATCACCTCACCCTTCACGCTGCGCTGCATGTCGGTGACTTCCTCAGGCCGCTCGTCGACCAGGAGGACGATCAGGAACACCTCTGGATGGTTGTCGGTGATCGCCTTGGCGATGTTCTGCAGCAGCACGGTTTTACCGGTGCGCGGCGGGGCAACGATCAGCGCGCGCTGACCCTTGCCTTGGGGTGAGATAATATCGATCACCCGCGCCGACTTGTCCTTGACCGTCGGGTCGAGCGTATCGAGATTGAGCTTCTCGTCGGGATAGAGCGGGGTGAGATTATCGAAGTTGACCCGGTGGCGGACCGCTTCCGGATCATCGAAATTGACGCTGATCAGCTTGATCAGGGCAAAATAGCGTTCGCCATCCTTGGGCGCGCGGATTTCGCCTTCGACCGTATCACCGGTACGCAGTCCCCATTTGCGGACCTGATTCGGCGAGACGTAAATATCATCCGGCCCGGCCAGATAATTGGCCTCGGGACTGCGCAGGAAGCCGAAACCATCGGATAGCACCTCGATCGTGCCGATGCCGAGGATCTGCTCACCATCTTCGGCCAGTTCCTTGAGGATGCCGAACATGATGTCCTGGCGGCGCAAAGTGGAAGCGCCTTCGACCCCCAGCTCTTCGGCCATTTCGACCAGCTCGGCAGGGGTTTTCTTTTTGAGTTCCTTGAGATGCATTGCTGCGAAATTCCGATTTATAGATTTCAGTCTGGGCTGGCTGGCTGGTCTATGGGCTTGGAGAAAGCAGACCCGGCCGCACCTGAAGCGCGGTCTTTGCCGGTAAGACCTGCCGAATATGCCCGCAAGGGGCGCAAGTCAACGGGTCAGAATCATTCCGTCAGAACGGTTTGACGATCACCAGGATAACAATCAGCGCGGCAGCGACCCCGGGAATCTCATTCAACAAGCGCAGTTGCCGGCCAGACAGTTTGCGCGTCCCCCGCGCCAACGCCGACGCATAACCGGCCAGCCAGACATGGTAAGCGCTCAACGCCAGCACCAACGCCAATTTGGCGTGAAACCAGGCTTGCCCGAGCGCCCCGATACTCACCGCCAGAGCAAGACCGAGCAACCACACCAGGACCAGCGAGGGCCACAGAATAATCTTGAGCAATTTGCGTTCACGATCGATCCATGCCGCATTTTCAGGGGAATTAACCGCGGCTTCCTGATGATAGACAAAGAACCGCGGGAGCATGAACAGCCCTGCCATCCAGAAGATCACGAAGATCAGATGACCCGCCTTGAGCCAAAGATATGTCATCGCCAGAACCTGCAGCATGAAAAAGCCATATCCTAAACCCGCCAGCTGCGCACTATGGCAAGCAATTGTTCGACATGCTCAATCGGCGTGTGCTGGCCAATCCCGTGACCGAGATTGAAGACATGCGGGCGATCGGCAAAAGCATCAAGCACTTGGATCGTCCGGCGTTCAAGTTCTGCCCCGCCGGCCAGCAGCAGCAAGGGATCGAGATTGCCCTGAACCGGCATCCCGGATGGCAGTGCCTTCGCCGCCCACAGGGGGTCGATCGTCTCATCCAGGCCCAGTGCATCGACTCTGGTCTCACGCGCATAAGCGGGTAGCTTTTCGCCGGCACCCTTGGGGAAACCGATAATCGGAAGGTCAGGAAAGCGACCGCGTAGCGCGGTAACGATTGCCGCATTAGGCGCGATCACCCACCGTTCGAACTCGGCCGGAGCGAGGCTGCCCGCCCAGCTGTCAAACAATTGCACCGCCTCTGCCCCGGCGGTGATCTGCCCGGCCAGATATTCGACCGTGACCGTCACGATAGCATCGATGATCGCCTGAAACGCAGCAGGATCGCGATAGGCCATTGCCCGACTCTCGTGCTGATCACGGCTGCCCTCGCCCGCGACCATATAGGTTGCGACCGTCCAGGGAGACCCGGCAAAGCCCAGCAGCGTCTTGTCAGCGGGCAATCGGGCTTTGACCCTGCTGACGGTCTCGTAGATCGGAGAGAGCCGCTCTGGCACGGCATGGAGGCTGTCCAGCGCGGCATCGACCAACCGGGGTGACAGGCGCGGGCCTTCTCCGGCGAGAAACTCCAGATCCTGTCCCATGGCGTAAGGGACGATCAAGATGTCGGAAAACAGGATCGCGCCATCAAAGCCAAACCGGCGGATCGGCTGAAGCGTGATCTCGGAAGCCGCCTCAGCATCATACACCAGCGGCAGAAACCCGCCCTTTTGTTCCCGTAATGCGCGGTATTCCGGAAGGTAACGCCCGGCTTGGCGCATCAACCAGACTGGCCGCTCGGCCGTGTTTTCGCCGCGCAGGGTACGGAGGAGCAAACCGGGCATCTCGTCAGTCCATTCAAAAACAAGAAATTTTATAAAAGGATTCTGTAGGTAGTAGGTCTGTGGATAGTGGGTACAGCCGCGCCCTGCCCGATTTGTCCCGGGCTGAACAGGGGGATGCTGCGGCCGAATCGTGACATTTGATGGTCAAGCACAGCTTATCCCCACTGTCCCGAGTCTGTGGGAAAGCTTGTCCACCTGTCCACAACCAGCAGATCGGATTTTGGCTAGCGGGGAGCGAATTGCGCGGGGAACTTGTCCGCAGCGTCCTCCCGTGGTTTATGCCCCCAGCTATCCACAGGTGCCAAATCCGACTGACATGCCCAGGCTTCACCTCCACCTACTCTCCGATTCAACAGGCGAAACGCTGGAGATGATCGCCAAGGCGGCACTGGCCCAGTTTGAAGGGGCTGATGTGATTCGCCACTTCTGGCCGATGGTGCGTTCACAACAACATCTTGACCGGATCATGGTTGAAATCGCGGCCAACCCCGGTCTGGTGCTGTTTACGCTGGTCAATGCCGATACCAGGGTGCGCCTCGAAGCGCGCTGCCGCGCGCTGGGCCTGCCAATGGTGCCCGCGCTTGATGCGGTGACCGATGCGCTGGAGCAGCAACTTGGCCAACACCCCAAAGCCCGCCCGGGCCGTCAACACGCCATGGACGCCGCTTATTTCGCCCGGGTTGAGGCGATCCAGTTCACCATTGCCCACGATGACGGGGTAGGCTGGGAAAACTGGGAAGCTGCCGACATCGTGCTAGCCGGCGTTTCGCGTTCGTCGAAAACCCCGACCAGCATCTACCTTGCCAATCGCGGCTACCGGACTGCCAACATTCCGATCGTCGTCGAAAGTCCGCCACCGTCCGCATTGTTCGGGTTGAGGCATCCGCTGGTCGTGGGCCTGACCACTGCGCCTGAACGCTTGATCCAGGTTCGCCGCAACCGGCTGCTTTCGCTTGGTCAGGCGCCAGAGACCGCTTACGTTGATGATGAACGTGTGGCCCGCGAAGTGCAATTTGCCCGGCGCATGTTCGCCGACAACAGCTGGCCAGTCATCGATGTCACGCGGCGATCGATCGAAGAGACCGCTGCGGCGATCATCAACCTTTATAATGAGCGGGAAACCGCGCGTGCGAGCGATAACCCTTGATGCTGATCCTCGCGTCACAAAGTGAGTCGCGCAAAGCGATGCTGGTTGCTGCGGGGGTGAATTTCACCAGCATCCCGGCGCAGCTTGATGAACGCGCGCTGGAGGCATCGCTGGCAGGAGAAGCACTCGACACGATCGTGCTGGCCCTGGCCGAAGCCAAAGCACTGGCAGTGTCGGCAGGGCACAGCGATGCGCTGGTGCTGGGTAGCGATTCGCTGGTTGCAGCCGGTGGTCGCCGCTTCGACAAGCCGCAGAGCCGCGCTGCGGCGGCCGAACACCTCCGGTTTTTCTCGGGCCGTGTCATGCAGCTTCACAGCGCAGCGGCTCTGACGCGCGGCGGGCTGACTTTGTGGAGTGTGGCTGACCTAGTGACCCTGCGGGTTCGGCAGCTTAGCGAGGGTTTCATAGCCAGCTATCTCGATACGGAATGGCCAGCGGTGGCGGGGTGTGTCGGGGTGTTCCGGATCGAAGCGATGGGCGTCCAGCTGTTTGAATCGATCGAAGGCAATCACTTCACTGTGTTGGGCATGCCGTTATTGCCAGTCCTTGGCGCGTTGCGAGATCTTGGGGAGCTGCCGCAATGAGCGGGAGCTATGCCGAAGTGATCGGTGATCCGATCAGCCAGTCAAAATCACCGGCGATCCACAACTTCTGGCTGGGCAAGCTGGGCCTGCCAGATGACTACCGGGCCGCTCAGGTGGATCGCGCGGGATTGCGTGATTATCTCGCCGCTCGCCGGGCCGATCGGACGTGGCGGGGCTGCAATGTGACCATGCCGCATAAGCAGGCGATCATCCCGCTGCTCGATCGGCTTGATCCGCTTGCCGCCAGAATCGGTGCGGTCAACACGGTGGTGCACCAGGCTGACGGCTCGCTGGCGGGATATAATACTGATGTGGCGGGTTTTCTCGAACCGCTCCAACCCCTGCTTGCTGAAAAACATCTGTTCCGCATGGCCCGGATCATGGGGGCGGGCGGCGCCGCGCGGGCAATTGTCACAGCGCTTTCACGGCAGGGCTTCGTTCTTGTCCTCGCCGCTCGCGATCCGGCCAAGGCGCAGGCGTTACTGGATGATCTGGCATCAGGCACGGATCATCATGTGGTAGATCTCGCCCATTTTTCAGAACCGACTGATTTCGCCTTCGATGATCGAAAAAATTGTCTGGATCTGATCGTCAATGGCAGTCCTCTTGGCATGGCGGGCCAAAAACCGCTGGATTTCGACTTGAGTCACGCTCCGCCCGGCAGCGTGATCTATGACATCGTCACCGATCCCCTCGACACACCATTACTCAAGACCGGGCGGGCGCTGGGCTTTCAGACCATCGATGGCCTTGCGATGTTGATTGGCCAGGCAGCAGCCGCGTTCGAGCATTTCTTCGGTCAAGCTGCGCCGCGTGAGTACGATCGCCAGTTGCGGGAGGTGTTGACCAGATGAGCCACACTGCGAGGCGCCCCTTCATTCTGGGGCTGACCGGTTCGATCGGCATGGGCAAGTCGGCGGTGGCCGCGATGTTCCAGGGCCTCGATGTGCCGGTTTTCGATGCCGATGCCGCGGTGCATCACCTGCAGGGGCCTGACGGCGCGCTGCTCTCCGCGATTGAGGCCGCGTTTCCCGGCACCACCGGCATGGGCGGGGTTGATCGGCCCAAACTGGGTGCGGCGGTGTTCGGCAACCCCGAGGCACTCGGCCGGCTTGAGGCGATTGTTCACCCCGCAGTGGCGGCAATGCGCAGCGATTTCCTCACCCGCCATCAAGCTGCGCCACTGGTGGTGTTCGACATTCCGCTGTTGTTCGAAAAGGGTGGCTGGGACCACGTCGATGCGGTTCTGGTGGTCTCCACCTCGGCCGAGGCTCAGCGCGCCCGGGTTCTCGCGCGCCCGGGGATGGCGGAAGCACGGTTTGCGCAGATCCTTGGCTTGCAAGTGCCAGATGCGGAAAAGCGCGCCCGCGCCGATTACGTCATCGATACCGGGACCTCGCTGGCTGAAACGCGCCATGCGGTGCAACGCCTGGTTCATCGGCTGGCCCGGCAGGAATAATCACCTGACCCCCTTGCAAGCGCGCGCAGGGAGGCAGATAAGTTGCGCAATGCGCGAAATTATTTTCGATACCGAAACCACCGGACTTGATCCCAAAACTGGCGACCGAATGGTCGAAATTGGCTGCATCGAAATGATGAACCGGGTTGCGACCGGTCAAACTTTCCATGGCTACTTCAACCCGGATCGGGATATGCCAGCGGCGGCTGAGGCGGTGCACGGGCTGTCGGGCACATTCCTCTCGGACAAGCCGCGGTTTCACGAGCGCGCGGGCGAATTGCTTGAATTTCTCGAAGATTCGCTACTGGTCGCGCATAATGCCGGGTTTGATTTTGGCTTCCTCAATAACGAGCTCGATATTTGCGGGCTGGAACCAGTCTGCCGTAGCCGGATGGTTGATACAATTGCGCTGGCCCGGGTCCGCCACCCGGGCGCCAAACTTTCGCTCGATGCGCTATGCACCCGCTACGGGATCGATCGCAGCCACCGGACCAGGCACGGCGCTTTGCTCGATGCTGAACTGCTGGCGCAGGTCTATGTGGAACTAACCGGCGGGCGGCAGATCGGGCTGGAACTGGCCGCAGATGCGCGCGATCCGCTGGTTGCCACAGTGATGACGGTGGTGCGCGAACGAACATTCCGACCAGCCCGGGTATACCGGGCGAGCGAGACGGAATTGGCAGCGCACGAGGCATTCCTACATACGATAAATTCACCGCTCTGGCGGGGATAGCAGGCCGGTCCGGCAAAGTTTGGAATAAGGAGTAGGTCGACATGGACATTCGCGTTTCTGGTCACCAGATCGAAACCGGCGAAGCTTTGCAGGCGCATGCGCTAGAACGGATGTCTGCAATTGTTGACAAGTATTTCAGCCGCGCGCTGGCCTCGGCTGTGACTTTTGGCAAGGCACCTGCCGGGGCGTTTCGCTGCGACATCGTCACCCATGTCACGCAGGGCCTGATCCTCAAAGGTACAGGCACTGCGCATGACGCCCATGTCGCACTCGACCAGGCGGCCGAAAAGATCGACAAGCAGCTGCGCCGCTACAAGCGCCGCCTCAAGGACCGTCACGAACAATCGGCCCATGCCCAGCGGCAGGAAGAAGCCGCCTATACGGTATTTGTCGAAACTGCGGACGATGAGGAAGCGCCGGTCGACGCCCCGGTGATTATTGCCGAGACCCGGGTCGACGTTCCAGAAGCGACGGTTTCGGATGCAGTAATGATGCTCGATCTGCGCAACACCAACGCGTTGCTGTTCAAAAACACTGGCACCGGACGGCATAACATGGTTTACCGCCGCGGAGACGGGTCGATCGGCTGGGTTGAACCGTCCGCTAGCGCAGGCTAAGCGCCTCCTGATATTTATGTGAGGACAAGAGGGTCTGGCACGGAACTTTCCGGTCGGGCGCATCTTGAATCTGCGCTTATTGAAACATTCGGATTTTGTGCTTCGCTATGACAGCTCTTTTCACGCTCCTTCCTGAAGCTGTTGGCACGATTGCTGCCGACAGCAAACAGGCCATTCTCGAACAGCTCGCTACCCGGTTTGCCGAGGTTTACGCCCTTGATCGGGGACTAGTGCTGGAACGCATTGAGGAGCGCGAAAAGCTGGGCAGTACCGGCTTTGGCCGCGGTGTGGCGATTCCTCATGCCCGGATCCCCGAGCTGAGCCGCCCTGTCGCTGTTTTCTTTCGTCTTGAATCGCCGGTGACCTTTGTCGCCGCCGATGGCCTGCCGGTGGACCTGGTGTTTGGCCTGCTTTCGCCCGAACAGGCCGGTGCTGCCCATCTTCATGCCTTGGCCGCGATTTCGCGGATGATGCGTGATGAGCAGATGCACGCGGCGCTGTCCGAAGCACCAGGGGTTGAGGCGCTATATGCCCTGCTTGCCAATGTCATTGATCGCGACGCTGCCTGACCGCCAACGATTTGGCGCTGCGCTGAACGGGCGCGCGCTGGCGGGATTCGGCCAGCCAGCGCCAATTAATCAGAGCCTTAGACCCAGCCACTGCGCCGACCCCGCCGCGGTGAGTGACTGAGCGTGGACGCCCGGCTTCCCGCCCATCTCGAAGTTGCCGGGCTTATTCGCCAGACTCAGGCGGGTGGCGGCTTTGCCAGCGTGCTGCGCAAAGGTGAACGCGAAGGCGGCACGATCCTGGTCGTATTGCGCGAAAGGGGCGCAAATGCGCGAATTTATGAGCGGATGCCAAGCCTTGACGGGACCCGGGAGTGGCATCGATCTAAGCACCAAACAACTGATACATCACAAGAAATAGACGATTATCTGGACCGCCGCGCCGCGCAGGACGACGATTTGTGGATTGTCGAACTGGATATCGCGAATGGTGAACGGCTCATCGGATTAGATCAGCCGATGGGTTGACTTTGCTGCACTGCGGCATCTAGGGGGCGCTCGATTTGATATTTGTGCGTAGGCGGCGCGGGGGCAATCGGCACCCAAACTAGCACGCAGACGGGGGACAGCCGGCAGGATACCGTTGAGGCACAGGGCGCTCAGGCGCTTCGCTCTCATCCATCCTGCGCGGGCGCGTTCACCGCTTAATACGATGAAAACATGAGCCGTAAGCTTAACAAGGCCAGTGCAATCGCAGTGGCGGTCAGTTTGATTGCGATACTTGCCGGCGCCAATGGTTCCGGCGCAGTTGCGCAGAGCAACACCCCTGCTGTGATCGCGCAGGAACCCGAACTTCCGATCACCACGCAACCGGTGATCCCGGCACTTCCGGCGGCGGATGATGTCGCCGAGACTGCCCCTAAAACCACTGAAGACGTCCCTGCAGAACCGGTCCGCAACGCCCGGTCGCTCGCGACGCTGGTTTCAGCCCAACCCCAACCCACCGATCTTTCGCGAGAGCTTGGCTGCCTCGCCGGCGCGGTCTATTTCGAAGCCAAGAGTGAAACCCTTCCGGGCCAACTCGCGGTCGGCCGGGTGGTCGTCGCTCGCTCGAAGTCGGGTCGCTTCCCAAACAGCTATTGCGGCGTCGTGTTCCAGCGCTCGCAGTTTTCCTTCGTGCGCGGCAATGCGATGCCCGGTATCGACAAACGTTCACGCCATTGGAAAAATGCCGTGGCGATTGCCCAGATTGCCCATACCGGTAGCTGGCAGAGCCCGGTCGAAGGCGCACTTTATTTTCATGCCAGACGCGTCGCGCCCGGTTGGCGGCTGACCCGCATCGGGCAGATCGACAATCACGTTTTCTATCGTTGATTGCATGAGCCGAGGCAGGATCGACGGGACGGGCTGAGGCCGAACCCACGATCCGCTCAATCCCTCACCTCGACCCAGACCGGTGCGTGATCGCTAGGCGTCTCGCGGCCGCGATGGGCCTTGTCGACCCCGCAGGAGACCATCCGGTCGGCCATCTCGGGTGACAACAGGGCGTGATCGATGCGGAAGCCGTGATCGCGCGGCCAGGCGCCGGCCTGATAGTCCCAATAGGTCCACACCCCGCCGCGGGGATTGTGCAATTCCAGCGCATCGGTCCAGCCATCACCCAACAACCGGGCGTAGGCATCGCGCGAATCCGGTTGCATCAGGGCATCGTCCGCCATCGCTGGCGGCGACCAGACATCACAATCATGCGGAATAACATTGTAATCACCCAGCACCACTGCGGGCACTTCCTCGGCCGAAATCTCGCGCATTCGGGTGCGTAGCCGATCCATCCAGCGCAGCTTGTAATCAAATTTCGGACCGGGCTGGGGGTTGCCATTGGGCAGGTAGATGCACGCCACCCGCACCCCCAGCACATCCGCTTCGAGATAGCGCGCATGGTCGTCTTCAAGCTCACCCGCCAGGCCGCGCCGGACTTCGACCGGCTTCACACCGTCGCCCAGGATCGCAACGCCGTTGAAGCCTTTCTGGCCGTGCAAGATTGCGTGATAGCCAATCTTTTCAAACGCATCGGCCGGAAAGCCCTCATCCTGGGTCTTGATTTCCTGGAGGCAGGCAACCGCGGGCCGGGTTTCTTCGAGCCATTCCAGCAGCCGCGGCAGCCGCGCCTTGATCCCGTTGATATTGAAGGAAGCAATCTTCATCAGACGGCGAAGCTGGACCCGCAACCGCAGCCGGCCGAGGCATTCGGATTCTCGACCTTGAACGCCGCGCCGCCCAGCGATTCGACGAAATCGACCGTGCAGCCCGTAACTAGTTCCAGGCTCATCGGATCGACGATCAGCTTCACCCCATCGGTTTCGCTAATCAGATCATCGCTCTCGGGCGCGTCGGCCAGATCGAACTTGTACTGAAAGCCGGAACAGCCGCCCCCTTCGACCGACAACCGCAGCAGTGCGGGCTTGCCCTGCTTGGCAGCGATGATCGCGACGCGCGCGGCGGCACTGGGGCTAAGCGTGAGGGTGGGGGCGTTCATGACCCTGATGTAGGGCTTGGCCGGTGCTGCGGCAAGTTTTGCTCAGGCAGACTGGATATAGCTGCGCATCGCCTCGGCTTCGGACTCGATCTGGTCAATCCGGTATTTGACCAGATCGCCGATCGAAACGAACCCGATCAGCACCTCGCGCTCGACTACGGGAAGATGGCGGATGCGCCGCCGGGTCATCAGCCCCAGCGCCTCCAGCACGCCGGTTTGCGGATCGACGGTGATCGGCGGGGCGGTCATTACTTCGCCAACTGCCCCATCGAGCATCCCCGCGCCATGAAGGGCGAGCTGGTACAGCGCATCGCGTTCGGAAAAAATCCCGACAATCTTGCCGTTCTCGAATACCGGCAATGCCCCGATCCGCCGTTCGGCCAGTAGAGCCACCGCATCGCCGACCCGGGTGGTGGATTGGCAGGAGATGATTTCGAAGTTTCGTCCTTCGATCAGGCGCGCAATTGTCATCAGCCGCTCTCCCAGTGCAGTGTCGGGGTGATGATGCCACGAAGCTTGAAGGATGGCGAGTCTTTGCCCGATCCGGAATCCGCGGCGCCGGAACGTGATTCGCGGCGAATTCCCATTGCCACCCCGGCGCTGCGGGCGCATTGGGCGCGGTATGATCCCTCGCTTTCCGCTCGACGATCCGGACAAGGCCGTGCTGGCCTGGGCGCGCTATGTCCGGCTGATGCGTTTCATGCTGATCGTGACGATCAGCGTGGTACTGATTGCCTTTACGCTGCTCTACCGGACCAATGGAATGGCTTCGGTTCACTTCTATATCGCCGCCGCGCTGGGGATTGGTTTTGCGATGCTGCTGATGTCGGCGCTGATGGGGCTGGCCTTCCTGTCCAACGCCAGCGGCCACGATCAAGCAGTGATCGATCCGGTGGGAGACGACCTCAAAGATTAGGGTTTGGGCGGCGGAATGAAACGGAAATCTTCGACCGGGACTCCGCCGATCAGATGCTCCTGGATGATCCGTTCAAGCACTGCAGGACTGCAGCTGTGGTACCAGACCCCCTCGGGATAGACCACCGCCACCGGCCCGGCGAGGCAGACGCGCAGGCAGCTGGCCTTGGTCCGCAGATAGCCGGTGTGCCCACCCAGCCCCAGCTCGCCCATCCGCCGTTTGAGGAACTTCCACGCCGCGATCCCTTGTTTGCGATCGCAGCACTTGTCCTGCTCCGGATCGGCGCACAGCAGGATGTGATGGCGGGTGGTAAACCCTCCCAGCTGCGCCAGCGCGGCCGATCCCTTTGCAATCTCATCACTCATGCCATCAGCGACCACCGGCTTACTTGACGGCCGGCTTAAGCCACTGCCCCAACCAGGCAAACACCGTCTGGTGCCATTGCAGCGAGTTCTTGGGTTTGAGCACCCAGTGATTCTCGTCGGGGAAGACCAGCAGCTGCGATGGCACCCCGCGCCGTTGCAAGGCGGTGAACGAGGCGAGGCCCTGCGTATAGGGAATGCGGAAATCCTTTTCGCTGGTGATGACCAGCATCGGGGTCTGCCACTTGTCGACGTGGTTTACCGGGTTCCACTTCTCGTATTCCGCAGGGGCTTCGTAGTAGGGGTGGCCGCCGTGCTCCCATTCATCGAACCACAACTCTTCGGTCTCATAGGCCATCGCCCGGGTATCGAAAACCCCGTCATGCTGGACCAGGCATTTGAACCGGTCGGGCCATTGCCCGGCGATCCAGTTCATCATGTAACCGCCATAGGACGCCCCGGCCGCGCAGGCATTGCTGCCATCCAGCGCGGCGTCTCTGGCCAGCGCTGCGGCCAATCCCAGCTTGAGATCTTCGAGCGGCTTGCCGCCCCAATCGCGGTTGATCGCATCGGTGAAGGCCTGACCGTAGCCGGTGCTCCCGTGGAAATCGATCGTCACGATGCCATAGCCCTGTGAGGCCCACAGACGCGGGTTCCAGCGGAACGACCAGCTATCGCCCAGCGAGCCTTGCGGCCCGCCATGCACAATCAGCACCACCGGCAGCTTGGCAGTGGCAATGGCGGGCTTGTGGATCATCCCCCACACCGTGTCACCATTGGCCCCGGCAAAGCTGAAGCGCTGCGAGGTGATCGGCGGCAGCGCGGCCAGCGCAACATCATTGGCGCGGCTCAATGCCCGGCCGGGCTTGCCGTTTTCAGCGAGGTAAACCTCGGATGGCTGCGCAACCGCATCGCGGGTGAACAGGATCTTGCCCCCGGCCAGCGGCACGACCGTGCCGATATGGCCTTCGCCAAGACCCTTGGGCGCCAGCTTGAGCCGGGTCACCTTGGCGTTGCGCGGATCGATCCGGAAAACCGGGTTATCCAGCACATCGTTGGCGGTGGCGATCAGATAGCGCGAATCGGGGGTCCAGCTGAGCGAGCCGACCGAACGGTCCCAACCCTGGGTCAGCGCGCGCCGCTCACCCGTGGCGAGGTTGAGGAGCTGCACGACCTGCCGGTCCGCTTCGTAGCCGGGCCGGGCCATCGCCGCCCAGGCCAGCCATTTGCCATCGGGCGAGGCGGCAGGCAGCGTATCGGTCGCCTGGTTCGCGGCGGTCAGATTATACGGTGCGGAGCCATCGAGCGGGGCATGCCAGATGTCGATATTGGTCGACATCGGCTCATTCCGGTCGGCCTTGCGCGCGGCGAAGTAGACGCCCCGCGAATTGGCCTCCCACGCCAGTTCCTCGGCCCCGCCCATCGGCTTGGTGGGCGTGTCGCCGGTCAGCGCACCGGGCAATCCGGCACGACCATCGAGCGGAATGCCATCGCCAGCAATCGTGCCATCGCCGGCAAGCGCAAAGGCAAAGCCGCGGCTGTAATTGCCCGGGGTCTCCCAGGCATCCCAGTGACGGACAAAGCCCGCACCGTCCTGATAGAGCCGCCCGGTGCCAGGACCGGGGAGCGCGGTATTGCCGTCCTTCTCGCAGCCCAGGGTCGGGCAGTCACGCGCGACATCGCCCCAGACCAGGACGCGGGCGCCATCGGGCGAGAGCCGGAACCCGGCCACGTCGGCCTTGAAGGCGCTGGCCTGCAGCGGAGCCGCGCCAGCTGCGGCCAGGTCGAGCATCCACAGCTGGTCCGAACCCGATTTGGCCGAGAGGAAATAGAGCCGCTTGCCGTCCGGGCTGAAGGCGGGGCTGGATTCGCCGGCATCGGCCAGATCGGCGATCCGTTCGGGCGTGCCGCCCGCTGCGGCGATGCGCCACAGCCCCGGAGTGCGCTTGTAGCTGGCGAGATCGGTATCGGTCTGCTGCCATACCACCCACTTGCCGTCGGGCGACGCCGCTGGCTCGGCCACGCGCTGCAGCAGGACAAGATCCTGCCCGGTCATCGTATGCGCGCCAGCCGCCGCTGGCGCCGTCTGGCCGAGCGCTGGGGTGGAAGACAGGGCGAGAGCGAGGGCGCCAAGCGCAAGTGTGGTGTGGGTCATCCCCACACGGGTAGCGGCTTGTCCGGTGGGTAACTAGAGTTTCTTGCCGACGATCCGGGCGATTTCCACCGCGACCATGCGCTCGACCAGCGGGGGCAGGTTCTTGTCCAGCCATTGGGCCAGCGCCGGGCGGAGCAATTCGCGGGTCAGCCCTTCGAGCGAGGTTTCGCCAGAACGAACGATTTGCGGCGGCACTCCGGGTTCGGACAGCATTGCCAGCGCCGCCAGCGATTCGCGCATCGAGGCGCGGGTATCTTCGCCCAGCAGCGGAACCTCGCCCTCATCGCGCGCAGGGTACCGATCGTCTTCCTCGGCCAATTCGGCAGCCTCGGACAGGTCGAATATTTCGTCGGCATCGGCGACCCGATGTGGTTCAGTCTCAGCCAGTCCGCGGTTCTCGCGGTCGTGGCGCTGCACGGCGGCGCCGACGCGATTATCGCGCGCGATCACCTTCTTGATCGATTCGAGAATTTCCTCAACCGATGGCTCGCTTGTCTGGCGCATCGAACGCTTTTCCCCATTTTGTCCCGCAATGGGACCGATTCACTTGGGCGGGATTGAACCGTCCTGCGCGGGTGTGTCAACGGTTCGTGTTGAAACAGCCTGCGGATCGGGATCGTAGCTCCAGTCCCAGATCGCGTTTTTGACCCGGTTGTAGTTGGTGTCGGGATCGTAGAGCACTCCGCCGTCCAGCCCCAGATCCCGCGCCTCGCCCTTGCCCATCGCCGCGAGCAGATTGAAGCCCGCGACGTAGCTGTTGCGGCGCGCGGTGGCCAACTGAACCTGAGCGCGAAGCAGTTCCTGCTCGGCATCGAGGATGTTGAGGATGGTCCGGTTGCCCACGGTACTTTCGGCGCGCACACCCTCAAGGCTGAGTGCGGCCGCATCAACTGCGGTTTGCGACGAGACGATCACATCATTCGCGGCACGCCAGGACGCCAAGGCAGCTCGGACGGTGGCAATCACCTCGCGTTCGATACCGATTTCCTGTTCCATCGTCGCGCTTTCGCGGGCTTGCGCCTGCCGTTGTTGCGCGGCGGGAAGTCCGCCCTGGAACAACGGGATGGTCGCGCGGATTCCCGCCTGCGCGGTGGTCTGCTTCTGGGTGAAGGCACCGCCGCCGCCGCCCAGCGTCCCGAGGTAATCGGTGTAATCGGCCCCGGTAAACACGCTGACCCGCGGCATTCTTCCGGCCCCGGCGGCGTTGCTGTCAAACCCGGCCGCCTTGCTGCGTTGCCGCGCGGCGATCAGATCGGGATTGTGATCGAGCGCGAACTGCACCGCTTCATCGGTGCCATTGGGCAGGCCGGTCAACGGCGGTGGCGACTGGAGATCGACCGGAGCCTTGCCGACCACCTGGATATAGCGTTCGCGTGCGCCGATCAGGTTGGCTTCGGCTCCGCGCGCATCGCTGCGGGCAAGAGCGAGGCGCGATTGCGACTGGGCAACATCGGTGCGGGTCAGATCGCCGATCTCGAAGCGGTCCTTGGTGGCGCGCAGATTGATGTCGAGCCGATCGATATTGGTGCGATTGAGGCCAACCACCGCCTGACCCAGCAACACATCCATGTAAACCGTGACGACTTGCGCAAATACGCCCGATTCGGTGCCGCGCAGATCGGCTTGCCCCGCCTCGACCCGGGTTCGGGCCGCACTGATCGCGTTCTTCACCCCGCCGCCCGAATAGACCGGCACGCTCAAGGTCGCGCTGGCGCCGAGGGCGCGGTCGGGCGAGGTAAAGCTGTTGGCGCTCTTCTTGAGGAATTCATTGTAGCTTGCGGTTCCGCTAAGCGAGGGCAGCCCGGACGAACGCGCGATCGGCACATTTTCATCGACTGCGCGCTGCTGCGAACGCGCAGCCTGCAAAGTCGGGTTGGTATTGTAAGCCATCACCAGCGCCTCACGAAGATCGTCGGCCCCGGCGGGGACGGCGATAAATCCGATTCCGGCAAGGAGGGCGGCGCGACCGAACCGTCCAGTGATCATCAAAAACTCCAGCGTTTGGGCGCAGCAAATTCGCGCAGCACGGGGATGCCGATTTCGGCAATTGTCAGTAAGGACAGCTGGCCGCCACGCTTGCGGCCGGCGGCCAGGCGCGTCACCCCGCGTGAGACCAGGCCCGTCACGATCCGGCCGCCCTCAGCCAGCCGAGCCGCCAACGCAGCAGGCAGCTCTTCGATCGCGCCATCAATCAGCAGCAGCGTATAGCCGCCCTTGTTTTTCGCGGCGGCCACCCCGCCAGCCGCTACCTGGGCGGCATCGACGACCTCGAGCGAGCCAACCAGTGGCCCCAGCAGCGCAGCCAGATAGCCGCTGCCGCAGCTCACCACCAAGGCCTTGTCAGCGGCTGTCGGCGCCGCTTCGACCAGCAGCCATCCGTGGAACAGCGGTGCGGGCAGCGCCCGGCCATCGCCCAGCGGGATCGCCCGATCGATATAGGCATGGCCGCGCGCCGCCGCGGGCACGAAATCCTCCCGGGGGACGCGGTTCATCGCGGTCAGCACGGCCTCATCGATCACCCCGCTGACGCGCAGCTGGCTGTCAATCATGGCCCGCCGGGCGGTTGAAAAATCTGCCGCCACCGGCGCTACGGTCATAGTCATCGTTGAATCCTTCGGGCGAACTGTATTGCACGCACAACACAGTAACGCAATTCCCTTGCTAATAGGCGATGCACTTTCACTCGCCAAGCGCTTTGACGGAACCACCATCACGCGCCTATTGGGTCGGCAAATGTAGCCTGAGGAGCGTGTGGAAATGGCCGATATGGTGACGATCCGCGAGGAAGACCTGATCGAGAGTGTGGCCGATGCGCTGCAATACATCAGCTATTACCACCCGATGGATTACATCCATGCGCTGGGCGAAGCCTATAAGGCCGAACAGGGCCCCGCAGCCAAAGATGCGATTGCGCAGATCCTCACCAACAGCCGGATGTGTGCCGAAGGGCACCGCCCGATCTGTCAGGACACCGGCATCGTCAATGTGTTCATCGATTGGGGGCAGGAGTGCCGCCTCGGATCGCCACGCAGCCTGCAGGATGTGGTCGATGACGGGGTGCGCCGCGCCTATCTCAATCCGGAAAACAAGCTGCGCGCCTCGATCCTCGCCGATCCCGCCTTCACCCGCCGAAATACGCGCGACAACACCCCTTGTGTCCTGACGGTCACGATGGTGCCCGGCGCGAAGGTCTCGATCGATGTTGCAGCCAAGGGCGGCGGCAGCGAAAACAAGTCGAAATTCAAGATGATGAACCCCAGCGACAGCATCGTCGACTGGGTCCTCGAAATGCTCCCCCAGATGGGCGCGGGCTGGTGCCCGCCGGGCATGCTGGGGATCGGCATCGGCGGCACCGCCGAATATTGCATGATGCTCGCCAAGAAGAGCCTGATGGAGCCGATCGACATGGCCCAGCTCAAGCTGCGCGGGGCGAGCACCGATATCGAGGCGTTGCGGATCGAGATTTTCGACAAGGTCAACGCGCTCGGCATCGGCGCGCAGGGGCTAGGCGGGCTTTCGACCATCCTTGACGTCAAGATCCTCGATTGGCCGGCGCATGCTGCAGGCAAACCCGTAGCCATGATCCCCAATTGCGCCGCCACCCGCCATGCTCATTTCACTCTCGACGGCTCGGGGCCGGTGTTCCTCGAAACGCCGAAACTCGATCAGTGGCCCGATGTCCACTGGACCCCGGACAAGGCCGCCAAGCGCGTCAACCTCGATACGCTGACCCAGGCCGAGGTCTGCAGCTGGCAACACGGCGACCGGCTGCTGCTCAGCGGCAAGATGCTGACCGGACGCGATGCGGCGCATAAGCGGATCCAGGACATGCTGGCAGCCCAAAAAGCAGGGGGGGGCGAGCCACTGCCAGTCGATTTCAAGGGCCGGGCGATCTATTACGTCGGCCCGGTCGATCCGGTGCTGGGCGAAGTGGTTGGCCCCGCCGGGCCGACCACCGCGACCCGGATGGACAAGTTCACCGACATGATGCTCGAGCTGGGGCTGCTGACCATGATCGGCAAGGCTGAGCGCGGGCAGGGCGCGGTGAGCGAGATTGCCCGGCACAAGGTGGCCTATCTGATGGCGGTGGGCGGCGCGGCTTACCTTGTCTCGCGCGCGATCCGCGAGGCCAGGGTGGTGGCGTTCGAGGATCTCGGCATGGAAGCGATCTATGAATTCACTGTCGAAGACATGCCGGTGACGGTCGCGGTCGATAGCGAGGGCAATAATGTCCACCAGCTTGCCCCGCTGGTGTGGCAGGAGAAGATCGCCCGCGAAGGACTTCTGCCGACCGGGTGAGCCATCCTCCTGAAACGCAGCATTCGACGAACCGGCGAATCGCTTCGACGAAGCCTCTGGCCGGCACTCACCTGTGCGGGCTATCGCTGCGTGCCTAAGCGATGGACCTAGCCCCAAGCCCAGCCGCGCGCGTGCCAGCGCGCCATGTGTTCGCCTCGATCGCGGCGGTGTGGCTGTGTTATCTGGTGCTCGCCACCTTGCGCGGCTGGATCGTCGGGCTTGAGCTCCACGGCGCCTTGCTGGTGCGCCGTCTGGTTGTGACACTGGTTTCGATCGGGGTGACGGCCATGCTCTGGCCGCTGCTCCGCCTGCTCGATCCGCGGCCGCTCTGGCAAAAGGGCATTGCGGTGTTGCTGGTTGCGCTACCGGCGTCGATGCTGCTGGCCCAGGTCAATCAATGGGTTTTCGCTGATATCGAAGGACAAGTGGTTGCCAAGATCGGCGAGCGTGAGGGTTTGCGGATCCGGCGTGACGAGGCGGGCAATCTGCTGGTCGATCCGTTAAGCCAGCCAGCAACGCCGCCAGTCGGACCTCGTGCCGGCAGCCTGCCCCCGCCGGTTCCTTTGCCCACGCCGGCGGTCCCGGCGATTGCCCCGCGCGAACCGGATCCCGCCGGGTTGACGATTGATCGCGCCACCGAAGACCGGACCCGCTGGCGGCAGCTGACCGATGTGGCGCTGGGGCGCTATTTCGTGCTGCTGGCCTGGGCAGCGCTGTATTTCGCGCTCGTCAATGCGCAGCAGGCGCGCGGGGCCGAACGGCGCGAAGGCGAATATCGCCGCGCTGCCAAGGCGGCAGAGCTTCGTTCGCTGCGCTATCAAGTCAATCCGCATTTCTTGTTCAACACGCTCAATTCGCTGTCGGCGCTGGTCATGACCGGCAAGGCGCAGGCCGCCGAGACGATGATCCAGACGCTCTCGACCTTCTATCGGCGGAGCCTGACCGGGGACCCGGCCGGTGAGTTGACCCTAGCCCAGGAAATCGAACAGCAGCAGCTTTACCTGACGATCGAAGCGGTGCGCTTTCCCGAACGGCTGGTCGCGCAGTTCGATATTCCGCCCGAGCTGGCCGAGGCGCAAGTCCCGGGGATGATCCTGCAGCCCCTGGTTGAAAACTCGGTCAAATATGCCGTCGCTACGACGGCCCGGCCGGTAACCGTAACGATCTCGGCGCGCGAGGAAGGTGGGCGGCTGGTGCTGACCGTGGCCGACGACGGACCGGGCGCAAACAGCGCGTCCGGCTTTGGCATCGGGCTCGCCAACGTCCGCGACCGGCTGGCGGCCCGCTTCGGCAAGGATGCCAGCCTTGCTTCCGGCCGGACAGAAGCTGGCGGCCGGACAGAAGCTGGCGGATATACAACGGTCATCCGGCTTCCGTTGGTGCGCCATGACTGAGCCGCTGCGCGCCCCGCCATTGCGGACGCTGATCGTCGATGATGAGCCGCTGGCGATCGCGCGGATGGAGGTTATCTGCGCGCAATTGCCGGCTCTTGCGATCACCGGCACAGCCAGCGATGGCGCGATGGCGCTGGCCCGGATTGCAGAGTTGAACCCCGATCTGGTGCTGCTCGATATGACCATGCCCGAGCTCGATGGTCTGGCGGTCGCCCGGGCACTGGTGGGACGCGACAACCCGCCAGCCATCGTCTTTGTTACCGCACATGATAATTTTGCGGTGGAAGCATTCGATCTCGATGCGGTCGATTATGTGCTCAAGCCAGTCACGCCGGAGCGGCTCGAACGCGCGATCGCCCGGGCCATCGCCCGCCGGGGTGAGCGCCAGGGCAGTGGCGGAAAATGGCTCAGCGAATTCTGGGTGCCATCCCGGTCCGAACTGCTGCGGGTCGCGGCCGCCGATGTCGACCGGATCGATGCCGAGCGCGATTATGTCAGGCTGCATGTTGGCCTGAAGGAGGGGGGCACGCGCAGCTACCTGCTGCTCCAGACCGTATCCGGGCTCGAGGCGCGGCTTGATCCGGACGCGTTCATCCGTCTCCACCGTTCGACTATTCTGCGCCGCAACCGGATCGCCGGCCTGCGCCACGATGGCTTGGGGGTGTGGTCGGCCGAGCTCGAAGATGGCTCGACCGTGCGGATCGGGCGGACCTATCTCGCCCGTGCCAAGGCGATGGCCGGGCGTTGAATCCGCCCAACACCCGGGACACGCTAAAAGCTTGGAGAAATCGTCCGCATTGCCCTAGAGCATGATGCGATAAAGCTGAATCACATCACGCTCTCTCATTCTTTGTTGTCGCGTGATTTACAGCGAAAAACCGGTTCCCACTTTTTCGCATCACGCTCTAGGTGGATGGGACTATGGCCCTGATTATTGCCTTCTTCCTCGGCATTGCCAATTTCGCGGCGCACAAAGCGGTGCTGGAAAGCCATCACCCGCTATTAAATCAGGTGCCGTGGTTCTTTCATACGCTGGGCGGACGGTTCAGCCTGCTGATCGAATTTGCGATGCTGCTGGGCGCTATGCTGATGATTGCCGAAGGTTCCAGCGGCTGGGCCTGGTTTTATGTGGTCTATAGCGGGTTCAACGCCTTGTCCGCATGGCTGATCGTAACCGGACGGGTATGAGCGGCGACAAAACCCTGTTGTTTCACGTCAGTGACCTCCACTTCGGCCTGGAAGACCGCGCCGCGCTGGATTGGTTCGCGCGCGAGGTGGCCCGGGACCGCCCGGCGATGGTCATTTGCACCGGCGACCTGACGATGCGCGGGACGGCGGCTGAATTTTCGGCGGCCACGGAATATCTCGGCACGCTGGCCGCCCCGGTGACGGTCGAGCCGGGCAACCATGACATGCCCTATTACTACAACCCGGTCGGACGGCTGTTGCACCCGTTCCGGCTGTACCACGCGCTGGCAGCGGCAGTGGCAAGCGCTCACGCCCGCGAGAGCCTTGCGCCCGACATCGCCTTCGTGCCGCTGAACACGGTGGCGCGCGCGCAATTCCGGTTCAATTGGTCGAAAGGCCGGGTGAACAGGTCCGGACTTGATGCGGCCCTGCAGGAGTTGGCGCGTCATTCCGGCGCGGCGCTGCGGCTGGTTACCAGCCATCATCCGCTGGTCGAGGCCGATACCCAAGGGACCGCCTCCACCCGCGGTGGCAGTCGTGCGCTGGCGGCGCTGGCCCGGGCTGGCGCCGATGCGGTGCTGTCTGGCCATGTCCACGATGCCTTTGACAAGGTGGTCGAGATTGAAGGCCAGACGATCCGGATCATCGGAGCAGGCACGCTCTCGCAGCGGCTGCGGGTGACGCCGCCCAGCTACAATCGGCTCGAATGGTCGGTGGAGGGCGGCCTGGTCGTCAGGTCGCAAGAGATGGCCTGAGCCAAAAAAGGCGGCCCGTTTCCGGACCGCCCTTTTTTGTAACCAGCAAAGCCTGAAATCAGCGCTTCGAGAACTGGAAGCTCTTGCGGGCCTTGGCCTTACCGTACTTCTTGCGCTCACCCACGCGCGGATCGCGGGTGAGGAAGCCGGCTGACTTGACAGCTGCGCGCAGCAGCGGTTCAAACTTCGACAAGGCCTGAGCGATGCCGTGCTTGACCGCGCCGGCCTGACCCGAAAGCCCGCCACCCTTGACGGTGCAGATCACGTCATACTGGCCTGAACGCTCGGACACGTCGAACACCTGGTTGATCACCAGACGCAGCGTCGGGCGGGCGAAATAGACTTCCTGATCGCGGCCGTTGACAGTGATCTTGCCCGAACCGGGCTTGATCCAGACGCGGGCAACGGCATCCTTGCGGCGACCGGTGGCGTAGGAACGGCCCTGTGCATCGATTTCCTTTTCGCGGATCGGTGCGGGCGGGCCGGTACGGACCACAGGCGCTACCACTGCCGCTTCAGGCGTGGACGCATCGGCTGCAGGGATTTCAGCAGTTGGGGTGCCAGCGGCGAGATTGCCGAGATCGGCGAGAGTGGTGACGGTGTTAGTGTCTGATGTTTCTGGCATTATGCACCCACCTTGTTCTTGCGATTGCGCGAGGCCACATCGAGCACAACGGGCTGGGTTCCGCCATGCGGATGCTCGGCACCGGCGTAAAGATGCAACGCGCGCATCTGGTCACGGCCGAGCGGCCCACGGGGGATCATCCGTTCAACGGCCTTTTCCAGCACGCGCTCGGGGAAGCGGCCGTCGAGGATTTTGTCCGCGGTCACTTCCTTCAGGCCGCCGGCATAGCCGGTGTGCTTGTAATAGGTTTTCTGCTTCAGCTTGTTGCCGGTCAGCCGCACCTTGTCGGCGTTGATGACGACGATATGGTCGCCGCAATCGACATGGGGAGTGAAGCTCGGCTTGTGCTTGCCGCGCAGATGATTGGCGATGATGACGGCGAGGCGGCCAAGCACCAGGCCTTCGGCATCGATCAGATGCCAGTTCTTTACCACCTCGGCCGGTTTGATCGACCGGGTGACCTTGCTGAGCGCCTTCATGGCCACTCCTTTTCAAAAAGCCGGAGTCAATTCCCCAGCACCGAATTACGAATTTAGTGATCCCGCGAATCCGAACACGTCCGGATCGGCGGGAGGCAGCCCTTTCGTGGCAAAGCGGGGTAAAGTCAAGCTTTGCGGCGGTTTTGCAGAGAGGTAAAATAATACCTGTCTAGCGGCTGGAAGGGGAGCTTGCGCCCAGCGTCCATTGTTCGCGGGACACTTTGCGGGTTCCTTCGAGCTCGGTCACGACCGTCCGTTCGATCGCGCGGGGCAACCCGGCCTCCAACTGGCCGCGGACAGCGACCGATACCGTCACCTCGCCCTCGCCGCCGCCTGGCAGCGCGATCCGGCGCTGCTCATGGCGTTCGCCCATGGCCCCATTGAACAGGTCGGTTGGCCATTGGCCATTGGTGACATTGGCGATGACCTGATTGATAAAAGAACTGGCCAGCGCCTTACCGGCCGGATCCATCGCGGAATTGTCGATCGGGCGCAGCGCTTCGATCCCGCCGCTGTGGTGGATCGTCCGATCCGGGGCCACGGAGTGAGGCAGAATCTGGCCGCGCGCGTCGAGATGCAGCGGGAACATCACCGAGTCGGGCCGCTGGCGTTCCATTTCGGCCAGTGCGGCGAGCGGGGCTGGTGCATCGACGGCTGAATCGATCAGTTCACCGGCAACCTTGAAGCCGGCCCCTTCCGGAAAGATTCGCACTGCGTAACGCCTGCGCACCACCAGCTCCTTGCCATCATACAGCGAGCGCCAGATCGTCCGGGTCAAGACCAGCGGCGTGCTCGGCGGAGCGAACGGCCGCGACCGGGCCTGCTCGCTTGCCACGCTGGCAGGAAACGCAACCGTCGCGGGCAGGAGTGCCGCGACCCCAGCCAGCAGCAAGGCCTGCTGGGTCACGCGGCTGGTCATGACGCCGCTCGCCCCAGCGAATGGGCACCCCAAACGCTGGCCGCGACGAGCAGTGCGCCGGTCAGCTGGTGAAGCACGGCCAGCCACAAGGCGATCCCGGTCATCACGGTCGCGATGCCGAGCAAAATCTGGATCCCGAATGCCGCATGAATCGCCACCGAAGCCCGGCGATCCCCTTGCGCCCGCAGCCGGCGGCCCATCACCACCAGCACGGCCACCACCACCCAGGCCCACCAGCGATGGATGAAATGGGTGAGGAACGGATCGGACAGCAACGCATGAGCGCCGCCCTGGCTCCAGTCGATCCCGGCCGGGAACAGGCTGCCTTGCATCAACGGCCAGTCATTCGCGACATGGCCTGCGCGCATTCCGGCCACCAGCGCGCCATAAAACAGCTGGATTAGCAGAGCGGCCAGCGCCAGCGCGGTGAAACCGTTGATCCGCGCTCGCGGCTTATTCGCTGCAAGCCCGCGCAGATCCAGCGCGGTCCAGATCAGCCCGCCCAGAGTGGTCAGCGCGATCAGCAGATGCGCGGCGAGGCGGAAGTGGCTGACCTTGACGTCTGCCGAGAGCCCTGAAGAGACCATCCACCACCCGACTACGCCCTGCAACGACCCCAGCGCCAGCAAAGCCAGCAGCCGCGGCTTGTAGCCCGCCGGGATTGCCCCGCGCAGCCAGAACCAGGCGAGCGGCAAGGCAAAGGCCAAGCCGATCCCGCGCGCCAGCAGGCGGTGGAACCACTCCCAGAAGTAGATGAATTTGTAATCGGCCAGCGTCATGCCGGCTGGGCCGTTGACCTGGGTATATTGCGGGATCTGCTGGTAAGCCGCGAACTCTGCCTGCCATTGCGCATCCGAAAGCGGCGGCAGCGTGCCGGTAACCGGCTTCCATTCGGTGATCGACAAGCCCGATTCGGTGAGCCGGGTGATCCCGCCCACCGCAACGATCATCACCACCAGCGCGGCCACCATCAGCAACCAGCGGGCCAACGCCAGCGGACGCGCAACACGGGTGACGGTGGGCGCTGCGCCAAGGGCAAGGATTGCGTCGGCCATGGGGTGGTCCCTGCGTCTCTCTGCGAAAAATCGCAAGCGGCTTGTCGCTATCAGACCCTCATCCTGTCGCAAGTCCTTGTACGATGTTACAACATAACATATCTGTGCTCTTGCCATGCGCCCTGCCATTCTCTCGATTCGCGACCGGCTAGACCGGGTCGGTGTGCTTCTTTCCGGGCTTTGCGCGCTGCATTGCCTTGCCGGGTTGCTACTGGTGACCGGGTTGGGGCTGGGCGGGCAATTCCTGCTCGCCCCGGCGATTCACCGCGTCGGCCTCGCGCTGGCGATTGCGGTAGCGGTACTCACGCTGGGGATCGGGGCGATGCGCCACCGCCAGCGCGGTCCGCTGCTGCTGGGCGCGGCGGGCATCGCGCTGATGGCGCTCGCGCTGCTGACCGGCCATGGTGAGGCCGAGGCGGCGTTGACCGTCGGCGGAGTGAGCCTGGTGGCGCTTGCGCACATCCGCAACTTGCGTCGCGCTGGCTGAGCGCTATTTGCGGGGGATGTCCGCACACCTTAATCTGACCGTAAATGGAGAATCGCGCCGCGTTGCACCCGGTTCGATCGCTCAACTGGTTCAAACTCTTGCGCTCGATCCCGCCAGGGTTGCGGTCGAGCGCAATGGGCTGATCGTGCCGCGTTCGACGCTGGGCGCAGTGGCGCTGGCGGACGGTGACGTTCTCGAGATCGTCCATTTTGTCGGCGGCGGGGACCATGACGCCCGGCTGGCTGACAGCTGGACCGTGGCGGGCCGGACGTTCCAGTCGCGCCTGATCGTCGGAACTGGCAAATACAAGGATTTCGCCCAGAATGCCGCCGCCGTTGCCGCGTCGGGCGCAGAAATAGTCACAGTCGCGGTGCGGCGGGTCAATATTTCGGACCCCAAGGCCCCGATGCTGACCGATTTCATCGACCCCAGCAAAATCACCTATCTGCCCAACACCGCCGGCTGCTTTACCGCCGACGATGCGATTCGCACCCTGCGGCTGGCGCGCGAGGCGGGCGGCTGGGATCTGGTCAAGCTCGAGGTGCTGGGTGAGGCGCGGACGCTCTATCCCGACATGCGCGAAACGCTCAGAGCAACCGAAATACTGGCCAGGGAAGGCTTTCTGCCGATGGTCTACTGCGTCGACGATCCGATCGCGACCAAGCAGCTGGAAGAAGCGGGTGCGGTGGCAGTGATGCCGCTGGGCGCGCCGATCGGCTCGGGCCTCGGCATCCAGAACCGTGTCACCATCCGGCTGATCGTCGAAGGCGCCAACGTGCCCGTGCTGGTCGATGCCGGTGTCGGCACCGCCAGCGATGCGGCGGTGGCGATGGAGCTGGGGGTCGACGGTGTGCTGATGAACACTGCAATTGCCGAAGCCAAAGACCCGATCCGCATGGCCCGCGCGATGCGCCAGGCGGTTGAGGCTGGCCGCGACGCCTATCTGGCGGGCCGCATGCCGACGCGCAAATACGCAGATCCCTCCAGTCCGCTCGCAGGATTGATTTAGGCAGCTTGGTTAACGGCTTTATAACCTTATTCTGGTGATCTGTGCTTGCCGGGCGAAAGGCCCGCCAAGGGGGTTATCATGGCCAATACGGGTACCGCATCGCTGACCATCGCCGAGTTGCGCGAATTCGCCAGCTTCGATGCTGCCGAACAGCGTTACATCAAGCGCAGCCTCGATATCGGGCTGGGCCGCCAGGATGCCTTCAAATTATGGGCGCGCGATGCGGCAGAGAACGCCTCGATCCGCAGCCAGTATCTGGTTTATCAGGAACTCAAGGTCCTGCGCGGGGCGATGCCGTCCGAAACCGGGTTCGACGCGCTGGAGAGTTTCGTTGGCAAGCTGGTCCGGGTCGCCGCGTTCGATCTGGCGCAGGAGCGGATTTCCAGCTTCTCGGCCTTCCGCTTTCTGTATGAGCGGCTGCTTGGTGCCGAATCGCGCCCGTGGCTGCCCTCGGCCTTCTGCGCCGCCGCCGCCCTGCCGCAAATCCGCCCTGAGCGCCGCAGAGGCCTGCTCCAGTCGATCAGCGAAGCCGCAGCAACCGCTCCCGGCTGGTCGGCGCGGGCCCCGGCGTTCTTTCCCGAATGGATCGAGAAGGAAGCGGCTTAAGTGTGGAACAGGAACAGCCGGCCCAATCAAAAAACGCTCTTGCTCAGGCTCAACAAAGCTTAAGAATCTCCTCTGTCAACAATTGGCGCGGACAGTGCCTAGACAATTTTGCCCGTATTGAGCACGCAATAATCCGCTGCACAGAGGCGATCCTGCCCCATGTCAAGGCACATCCTTTTGTGCTTGAAGAAGCCGCGCGCAACCGAACACGAAGACTTGGCGAAGGGTTGGAGGGCAATTGGCCAAAGGTGCAAGCGGCGACGCAGCTCTCGAGCCTTCTTGATCATTGGTCGATCCGTGAATTGGAGCGCAATGACCTTGTGCACGGGCGCTTTTCAATCAGAGCATCGCCAGATGCCGATTGGCTGTTGGTGAATGAGCTGCTTAGCGTAAAAAAGGGCGTCACGATCACCTCGCGCAGCACGCTTGATTCGCACCAGGCAAAGGCATTTCTCAGCGCAATCAGAGGGGAACGAAAGCGGCTTGAAATTGCTATCGATAGCTTCTGCCAAACAGTGACAAAAACCTAACCCTTATACAACCCGTCCAGTCGCTCGCCATAGCGCTCCTTCAGCTTGTGGCGGCGGATCTTCAGGCTCGGGGTCATTTCTTCGTTTTCGATCCCGAAGGCCTCGTCGGCAAAGGCGAACTGGCGGATTTTTTCGGTCACTGGCAGGTCCTGATTGACCCGGTCGATCGCGGCGCGGATGGCGCTGCGGAACGCGGGCAAATCTTGCAAGGTGTGGAAGTCGAACTTTTCATCCTGCGTCCGGGCCCATTCCAGTGCCCAGTCGGGATCGGGCACGATCAGCCCGACGATATACGGACGCCGATCGCCGATCACCATCGCCTGGGAGATTTCCGGCTGGAGCGTCAGCATCCCTTCAAGCTTTTGCGGTGAGGCATTATCGCCCTTGTCGTTGACGATCATGTCCTTTTTGCGGTCGGTGATGACGATCCGGCCCTGGTCATCGAAGTGCCCGATATCGCCGGTGTGGAGCCAATCGCCGCTTGCCGGGTCGGTGGGATCCGGTTTCAGCACCTGCGCGGTTTCGGCCTTGTTCTGCCAGTACCCGTGCATCACCAGCTCACCCTGGACGAGGATTTCCCCGTCCGCCGCGATCTTGACCGTCACTCCATCCATCGGCGGGCCGACGGTGTCCATCTTGATCCCCGCGCGGGGGCGATTGCAGCTGATCACCGGGCCGGCCTCGGTCTGACCATAGCCCTGAAGCACGGTCAGCCCCATCGAGTCGAAGAAAATGCCGATGTCGGGATTGAGCGGCGCCCCGCCCGAAACCATCGCCTTCATCCGTCCGCCAAACTTCTGGCGGATCTTGGGGCGCAGCGACTTTTCAAGGATCAAATCCATCGGCCGGTCGCGCCAGCGCCCCTTGCCGCCGCGCAGCCCGTTGGCCTTTCCCCCCCCGATGACGAGCGCCCGGTCCATCATGAAGTTGGCGAGCTTCCCCTGCTTTTCGATCTGCTTCATGATCCGGGTCCGCAGCACTTCGAACAAGCGCGGGACCACCACCATCACCGTCGGGCGGACCTCCTCGATATTGCTGGCGAGCTTTTCGAGGCCTTCGGCGTAATAGATTTCCGCGCCCACCCCGATCGGCAGGAACTGGCCGCCGCTATGTTCATAGGCGTGGCTCAGCGGCAGGAACGAGAGGAACACTTCGTCATCGAGGCCGAAGTCCTCCTTGAGCACCAGCGCCGCGCCCATGACATTGCACAGGATTGCGCCGTGGTGCTGCATCACCCCGCGCGGCGCTCCGCCGGTGCCGCTGGTATAGATGATGCAGGCAGTATCATCGCGCTGTATCCGCGCGATCCGCGCATTGACGGCCTGGCGTGCCTTGGCGGCATCGCCAGTGTTTTCGCCAGTAGCCAGCAGCTCGGCCCATTCATGGTATTCGATCGCCCCGGCCTGGGTCTGGCGGAGCGGTTCGATCCCGATAACCCGGCTGCCCTTGCCCGAGCGCAGCACTGCCAGCAGCAAGGGTTTGGCCAGCTTGGCATTCGAGACGATCACGGCCCGGGCGCCGGAATTTTCCAGAACGTGCAAATGATCGCGTTCGGTATTGGTGGTATAGGCCGGCACGGTGATGCAGCCGGCCGCCATGATTGCCAGATCGGCGATGCACCATTCCGGGCGGTTTTCGGAAACCAGCATCACCCGGTCGCCATCGTTCAGTCCCAGTCGGCGCAGACTTTCGGCGATCAGGCAGACCTGGCTGGCAACTTCGGCCCAGCTTTGCGCTTGCCATGTGCCATCTTGCTTGGCCGACAGGAACGGCCGCTCGCCCCGCACATCCGCGCGGGTGAGGAACAGGCTCACGAGATTGCTGACGGTCCGGATATCGGAAAGCTGCACCTTGGTTTCGCCCCTCTCATTCAAGCCGCCCGATCGCGGCGGGTTATGGTCGAATTATCTAGGAGCGCTTTTGCCCAGCAGCAAGCGCCGAGCGACCTATTCCTCGATAGCGCGGCCATCGCTGCGCGGATCGGCAGCGCCGATCAGGCGGCCATCCACTACCTCGATCGCATTGGCCTTGAAGCTGGGAAAACGCGCCCGGACGTCGGTGTGGCCAAGCGCCTGCAGCGCCGGGATCATCGCTTCCAGAGCGGTGCCCTGCTCGATGAATAGGGTATTGCCGCCCGGCGCGAAGATCACCGGCTGGGCGATGGCGTCTTGTGCCGACAGGTCCCAATCGATCACCGCGATGATCGCCTTGAGCACCTGGGCGGGGATGGTGGTTCCTCCCGCCGCCCCGATCGCCAGCCGCAGCTTTCCATCCGGGCCATAGACAATCGTCGGCGCCATCGAACTGCGCGGCCGTTTGCCGCCTTCGACCCGGTTGGCGACCAGCACCCCGGCCCGCTCGGGGATCAGGCTGAGGTCGGTCAATTCATTGTTGAGGAAATAGCCGCTCACCATCAGCCCCGAACCGAACGAGCTTTCGATCGTCGAGGTCAGCGTCGCGGTCTGACCGGTCCGGTCGACGGCGACGAAGTGCGAGGTCGAGACGATCTCGGGGGTCAGCGAATCGGCCAGCGCCACCTTGACCCCGGCGGGGTTGCCCGGGGCGACTGACGGCATGGTCCGGTCAATCGCGATCAGCTGCGACCGTGCCGCCAGATATTCGGGGGCCAGCAGCCCGGCGACCGGAACCGCGATGAAATCGGCATCGGCCAGATAGCGTTCGCGGTCGGCATAAGCGAGGCGCTCTGCCTCGGCGATCAAATGCCAGCTGCGCGGATCGTCCTTGCCCATCGCCTTGAGGTCAAACCGTTCGAGCAGACCCAGCGTGCCCAGCACGGTCGTTGCGCCCGATGAGGGAGGGCCCATCCCGCAGATCCGGTGGCGGCGATAGCTGGCACAGACTGCCGGACGCTGCTTGGCGCGATATCCGGCGATGTCGCCGGTCGTCATCGGCGCGGGATTTCTCTGCGCGGTGGAAACCGCGCGGGCAATCGCTGTGGCATTGGCCCCGCGATAGAAGCTGTCAGCCCCGCCTTGCGCCAATTGCTCGAGGAACCGGGCCAGCGCCGGGTTTCTGATCACTGTCCCGGCGGCCAAGGGGGTGGTGCCATCGGCCTGATAATAGAGCTGGCGCCCCTCGGCGGTCAGCGCCGCAGTATCTTTTGAGTGGGCCAGAAATTCAACCAGCCGCTCGGTCATCACAAAGCCACCGCTGGCCAGCCGGATCGCGGGCGCGAACAGGGCTTTCCACGCCAGCTTGCCGTGGCGTTGATGCGCCAGCTCCATCAGCCGCAGATTGCCGGGCACGCCAACGCTGAGCCCCCCCGGGATCGCCTGTGGCACCGAAAGATACTGGCCATTCAGCTTGAACCAGTCAGGCCCCGCCGCCTTGGGCGCGGTTTCGCGGCCATCGATCGTCTCGACCTGGCCCTTGCCATCGTCGATCACCAGGAACCCGCCGCCGCCGATCCCCGAACTTTGCGGCTCGACCACGGTCAGTGCGAGCAGCGTGGCCAGCGCGGCATCGCTGGCGCTGCCGCCGGCGCGCAGCATTTCGGCCCCGGCCTCGGCCGCGCGCGGGTCGGCGGCGCTGACCATACCCTTCGCAAACGTCGGTGCGGCGGTCTGGGTGGGAACGGTCGCACAGGCCCCGAGGAACAACGGCGCGGCGAAAATGGCGAGTAGCGGTCTGGTCATGTGCGCAAGGTTATTCGCTTCCCACCGCCTCGGCAATGCTTGCAAAGCCATCGCGGCGCATAAGCCGTTCGAGCCCCCGGGAAATCTGCCGCGCAATCCCCGGTCCTTCATAGGCCATCGCGCTATACAGCTGGACCAGGCTTGCCCCGGCGCGGATCCGCGCCCAGGCATCTTCGGCACTGCCGATCCCGCCCACTCCGACCAACGGCATCGCCCCGCCGGTGGCCTTGCGGAAATCGCGCAGGCGCTGCTGAGCCAGCTCCCGCAAGGGCGCACCCGACAGCCCGCCGGTTTCAGCTGCATGCCGCGATTTGAGCGCCGGGCGGGAAATGGTCGTGTTGGCGACGATCAGCGCGGCCAGGCCCTTGTCGATTGCGATGCGGCTGATCGCGTCGATATCGGCAGGTTCAAGATCGGGCGCAACTTTGAGGAACACCGGCACCCTGGCTGTGCCGCGCGCGTCGAGCACGGCGTCGAGCAACCCGGCCAGCGCGCCCTCGTCCTGCAGCGCTCGCAAGCCCGGGGTGTTGGGACTGCTGATGTTGACCGCCAGATAGCTGGCCAGCGGAGCCATCAGCCGCGCCATCGTCGCATAATCGGCGATCCGGTCAGGCGAATCCTTGTTGGCGCCGATATTGATCCCGACGATCCCTGAGCGTCCCTTGCGCCGGGCCAAGCGGCTGACAGCCGCGTCAGCCCCGCGATTGTTGAACCCCATCCGGTTGATCACCGCGCGATCCTCGGTCAACCGGAACTGGCGCGGCTTGGGGTTGCCCGACTGCGCCAGCGGGGTGATCGACCCAACCTCGGCAAAGCCGAAGCCCGCAGCGAGCAGCGCATCGGGCACCTCGGCATCCTTGTCAAAGCCGGCGGCCATGCCGAGCGGGTTGGGGAAGGTCAGTCCGGCAACCGTGGTGGCCAGTGGGCCATCGGTGGCGCAGCGCGCTGCGCTGCCCAGCGGTATCGCCTTGAGGGCGGTGAGCGCCAAACCATGGGCGCGCTCGGCATCGATCAGGAACAGGGCGGGGCGGATCAGCGCATAGAACATCGATTCGCTATGGCATCGCTTGCACCCCCTGTCGACGGAGCCGCGCAACGCAGTTTAATCGCGTGCAATCGTTTGCGCACGCCGAAATTGGCAACCGGAGAGTGTAACTTGTCGATTCCGTACAATCACATGGGTCTGGATTGGCCTAGTCGGGCAATGCGACCCGAAGGGCTCGTCGCCCGCGTGCAACGAGTTCTAACTATTACAGCGGCTCTCCGGCCTGTGGTCGGGGGGCCGTTTTTTTGTCTATTGTGAAAATGCCAAATTGGGTACAATCAGCCCCAACAGGGGAACGACAATAGACAATCTGGCTGCCCGGACCGGTGATTTCACCGCGCCCTTCCAAGAAGCGGAGCTGACCCGCCCTCAGCTAATCGAGCTCAACTATTTCTCTGCGCCCGCGCCGCTTCACCGTTATGTCACTACGCTGTTCCATTTTCGCTGCGACGAAACAGCAATCCGCGACATGCAACCAGCAGCCGTTGGCTTTCTGTACTTCTTCCTGCGCGGCGAGGGGCGGATGCATTTCGCCAGCGGCACCACCGACCGCTCGCATCCGGTTTCGCTGATGACCCCTTGTGCGGTTGCCGTGCCGTTCGAGGTGGACGGGCCCTTCCACTGCGTGGGGGCCGCGCTGCTGCCGCGCGGCTGGGCTGCGTTTACCGGGATGAACGCCAGTCAACACGGCAACCGGCTATATGATGCGGGCGAGTGGCTCGGGCCGGAGGTGGTTGCGCTGGGTAAGCGGTTTCGTGCAGCTTACGCAGTCGGCACCATGTCGCCCGAGGCGATGTGCGATGAGATCGCTGCGTTCATCGCGGGCCGGCTGCGGCCGATCAATCCCCGCCACGATGCGTTGATGACGCTGATCACCGACTGGCTGTCGAGCAGCCTTGATCCGCCGTTGGCTGAACTGGTTGCGAGGTCGGGCTATTCGGAGCGACAGCTTCAGCGGCTGGTCGAGCGTTATTATGGCATTTCGCCCCACCATTTGCTCCGCAAATACCGGGCGCTGCGGGTCGCTGCGTTGCTCCAGTCGCCCGGCACAACCGACGAGCAGATCGCCGGATTGCTCAATCTGTTCTACGATCAATCGCATCTGATCCGCGAGATCCGCCTGTTTGCCGGGCGCACCCCGGCACGGCTGGGAGACAGCGAGCAGCCGATTCTCGACGCGCTGCTCGATATCCGCAACTTCCGCCAGATCACGCCGGGGCTTGCGGCACTTCTCGAGGATTGAAATAGCGCGCGAGGACGCCTAGATAAAACCGGAACGAATCACTCCGATTTAACCGGGAAGCCCTAATGCGCCTGTCCAGCATGGCCGATTATGCCGTCGTCACGATGAGCGCTGCCGCGCGCCATTGCGGCTTTGCGCAGGTCAATGCCGCGCAATTGGCCGAGGAAACCGGCCTTCCGGTGCCGACCGTGCAGAAACTGGTCAGCAAATTGACCGCGGCCGGCCTGCTCCGCACGGTCCGCGGGGTGGGCGGCGGGCTCAAGCTGGCGCGCCCGGCAGCGGCGATCAGCCTTGCCGATATTATCGAGGCAGTCGAAGGCCCGATCGCGCTGACGCCTTGCGTCGAACATGGACGCCACGATTGCGGGATGGAGGCGGCCTGTTCGGTCAAGCCGCATTGGGGGATCGTCAACGATGCAATGCGCGGCGCGCTTTCTGCGGTGCCGCTGACCCGGCTGGCCCAGATCCCCGAAACTGTGACCGAAATTGGGGTTGCCTCATGAGCGACAGTGTTGAAATCAAGGATCAGGCCGCCCGCGACGCGGCCAAAAGTCTTGAGACCTACGAGTGGGGTTTCTCATCCGACATCGAAACCGATTTCGCCCCCAAAGGCCTCAATGAAGACACCGTCCGGTTCATCTCGGCCAAGAAGAACGAGCCGGAATGGATGCTCGATCAGCGCCTTAAGGCCTATCGCCACTGGCTGACCATGACCCCGCCCGATTGGGCCAAATTGAATATCCCGCCGATCGATTATCAGGACGCCTATTACTATGCCGCGCCCAAGGAGAAGCCCAAACTGGGTTCCTTGGATGAGGTCGATCCCGAAATCCTGCGAGTTTACGAAAAGCTTGGCATTCCGATCGAGGAGCAGAAGTTCCTCGCCGGGGTCGACGGCGCGCGCAAGGTTGCGGTCGATGCGGTGTTTGACAGCGTTTCGGTCGCCACCACCTTCCGCGCCGAGCTGGAACGCGCCGGGGTCATCTTCCGCTCGATCAGCGAGGCCCTGCGCGAATACCCCGAGCTGGTCCGCAAATGGCTCGGCAAGGTCGTGCCGATGCACGACAATTATTTCGCCGCGCTCAACTGCGCGGTCTTTTCGGACGGCACCTTCGTTTATATCCCCGAAGGCGTGCGCTGCCCGATGGAGCTTAGCACCTATTTCCGGATCAATGCCGAAAACACCGGGCAGTTCGAACGCACATTGATTGTGGCCGAAAAGGGCAGTTACGTCAGCTACCTCGAAGGCTGCACCGCGCCGATGCGCGATGAAAACCAGCTCCACGCTGCGGTGGTTGAGCTGGTCGCGATGGACGATGCCGAGATTAAGTACAGCACCGTGCAGAACTGGTATCCCGGCGATGCGGCAGGCAAGGGCGGGATCTACAATTTCGTCACCAAGCGCGCGCTGTGCCAGGGCAAGCGCAGCAAAGTCAGCTGGACCCAGGTCGAAACCGGCAGCGCGGTGACGTGGAAATATCCGTCCTGCGTTTTGAATGGTGAGGACAGCGTGGGCGAGTTTTACTCGGTCGCGGTAACCAACAATTACCAGCAGGCCGATACCGGCACCAAGATGATCCACAATGCGCGCGGCACCCGCTCGACCATCATCTCCAAGGGGATCAGCGCCGGGCACAGCAACAACACCTATCGCGGCCTCGTCCGGATCGCCCCGGGCGCCGAAGGCGCACGCAATTTCACCCAGTGCGATTCGTTGCTGCTGGGCTCAACCTGCGGCGCGCATACCGTGCCCTATATCGAGGTGAAAAACCCCTCGGCGCAGATCGAACACGAAGCCACGACGTCGAAAATCTCCGACGACCAGCTGTTCTATGCGCAGCAACGCGGGCTGGGGACCGAGGAAGCGGTAACGCTGATCGTCAACGGTTTCGCCAAGGAAGTGCTGCAACAGCTGCCGATGGAGTTTGCGGTCGAGGCGCAGAAGCTGCTGGGGATTTCGTTGGAAGGCTCGGTCGGATGACGGATCGGGAACTCCGCCCAGACGTGAGGCCCCACCCCAACCCCTCCCCTGAAGGTGAGGGGCTTTCAGGGTGCAAGAAGCAGACAACACTGCTCGACTGGGCAGTCACCATAGACTCCCCTCCCCTTCAGGGGAGGGGGTGGGGCCTATCCGCCGGGCGAAACGACGAGATCGCGGACCACGCCCGCACCATGCGCAACCAGCCTACCGCGCCCGAAGCGCGGCTGTGGTCGATCCTATCCCGCTCGCAACTGGGCGGCTATAAATTCCGCCGCCAAGCCGCAATTGGCACTGCCATCGCGGATTTCCTCTGCCCGCAGA
>JANNAE010000006.1:0-62847 GCA_031383985.1 Novosphingobium sp.
AACGTGAGTTATTATGGCACCTATACGGCGTTTAGCGGGCAAGCGATCCGGCAGGAACTGCTTCGCACGACCGATTTTGTAACCTTCGAGTTGAACGCGCTTCGGGGAGAGGCGGCAAACGGCAAAGGCATGGCGCTGTTCCCGCGCCGGATCGACGGTCGCTACGCCATGCTCGGGCGCCAGGACCACGAGAACATCTGGCTGCTGACATCAATCGATCCTTACGATTGGCAGAACGGGAGCAAGATCGTCGTCGAACCGCGCTGGCCATGGGAATTTGTCCAGATCGGCAATGGCGGCTCGCCAATCGAAATCGATGAGGGATGGCTGGTTATCACCCACGGCGTCGGCGCCGTGCGCAACTATTGCCTTGGTGTCTGCCTGCTCGACCGCAACGATCCCTCCAAATTGCTGGCGCGCATGACCCGTCCACTGATCCAGCCGAGCGCAGAACAACGCTACGGCTATGTGCCCAATGTCGCCTATACCTGCGGCGCGATGGTGCACGATCGCACGCTCGTGCTTCCCTATGCGGTCGCTGACAGTTTTACGACCTTTGCGACGGTGTCGATCGATCGGCTGCTCGCTGCTATGAAATAGGTAGTTTCCGACTCTAGGCGGCCTGCTCGCGAGCCATTATAATTTCGTTTTCCGCAAGTGGAGAATTCAGATGACCGAGGCAATTCCAACGGTGCGCCACGGCAGGGCTGACGTGATACGTTGCACCTCCACGGGAGCATTCGCAACGCTGTGGTTGTTCGTGCTTTGCTGGATTGCTATAGCGCTTGGGATGCCCTTGGGTGCCACACATGCCTTTGCCGCGCTGTTCATACTGCAACCCGCCGGATCGGTCGATGCGCTATGGATGGGCGGTTTGTGGGCTTTCATCGCCGGCGGCGTTGCCGGTATGTTGGTTGCCCATTGCTACAATCTGGCCGGACGTGTGCTCGGTCGCTGAGAACTTCGACCGAGAGCCATCCCATGGTGTAAGCCGCCGCGCAGACTGTCAACTTTTCGCTGCGATAGAATAGGTAGTTTCCGAGGCTATCAGGCTCGCACCACCGGCGCTTATTCTGCCTTTATCAAGTCATGCCGAATGCCTTTGAAAGCAGGAGTATTGTGATGCCGACCTATCTCTATTTTCTGCTCTGGGGCGTCTTTTTTTTCGTGATGATGCGGTACGGATGCGGTGCCCATATCATGGGCCACGGACACGGTCATCGTCACGGTGGAAACAAGCCGGATGATGCTTCATCGAACGGCGACCCAAACTTTCCGCGCAGCACGGAGGTCAAAAATGAGCATCGGCACTGAGTCCACCGCCGCTCGGCGATTCATGGGAACCCGCACTGCCGGATCGCCCGCACATTTTATCCCCGTGATCGCACTCGGAATGGGCTTGAGCCTGTTTCTGGCGCTTTCCTATATTCTGTGCGTGCTCGCCTATCTCTTCGTGCCCGGCGTGCCGATTACTCATTCCGCGCTCGCGCTTGTTCTGCCTGGTTTCACATTGCTTAGCTGGACCAGCTTTTGCTGGGGGCTGATCGAGACCTTGGCCTGGGGTTGGTATGTGGCGCTGGTATTCGGCCCAATTTACAATTTCTTCGCCGCCCGCTGAGACAGGTATCCAATCATGCCTCCAGGTCAAAGCAAGTTCGATCCTCGCGTTCTTTTCAGGATCCAACAGGGCATCCGGACATGAGCCTTCGTCGGTTAGCGCAGGCATCACTTTGCTTGGGCAGTCTCATTTTGATGGGCATGGGGGCCTACTTTGCCTTTCTGCGGCCGCCATTGTTGCCGGAGGACCTGCGCTATGTCGGCGCGTCCCTGGCTCAAATTCAGAGCGTGATGCCTGGATTTCTGCCTTGGGTTTCGCGGGTCTTTGGTGTGCTCGGGGGGTATATGTTCGCCACCGGCCTATTGACTGCCTATCTCGCCGCAGCCAGTTACCGCGATACAAAGCCGTTGCCGACAGCGGTCGTCGCAATTTCAGGTTCAGCATCAATCGGCTGGATGGCAGTTACAAACTTCCTGATCGACTCTGACTTCAAGTGGCTTTTACTGGCCTTTGTTCTGCCTTGGGTGGTGGCCGTCGTAGCCTCGTTGACCGCCGATAAGCGTGGCTTCAGGGCGCAGAGCTAAGTAGTTTCCGAGGCTACCCTCAGTGCCGCCCTGCTGACTACAATCAGGCCCTAGTCACGGTTGCGCCGACGCGTCGTCGATCGGTTATCCGCATTTAGCAGGAGACTTGAAATGACACATGAAACCCCGCCTTCAGGCCAAAAAGCAGCGTCCGATGGATGCTGCGGCGGTATGGCCAAAGACAAAACAGCCGCGCCCGCTGTGGCCAAACCGGATGTCAAGCCTGCTGCCGATGCAAAGCACGCTGATCACAAAAAGGCTGGCGGTTCCTGCTGCTAAGCAACCTTCGACGCCGCACCAAGGCAGTTGAATGAGGAAATTGAACTGAAGCGCCTTCACCGGTGCCGGAGAAGGTAATCATGACCACCAGCACCCTCGAAGTCGGGAACCTGCTTTCGGTGCTTGGCGCGCACGGTATTGAAAAGCAATTGAAGCGCGTTGCCGGCGTTGGTCGTGTTACGGTCAATGCCGTGTCGGGCGCGACCACCGTTGCCTATGATCCCAAAAAGACCAGCCTCGCCAAAATCAAGGCGAAGATCGAGGAATGCGGCTTTCACTGTTCGGGGGAAGCGCTTCCCAAGCATGTTTGTACCGACCAACTGTTGGAAGGCGAGGCCGACCAGAATCCTGCCGACGAGGCCAAAAAACCGTCCACGGTGAAATCGCATTCGGGGCATGCCGGGATGGACATGTCGGCTCAGAAAGCTGGCGCGGCGAAGCCTGCGCATAAAGATCATGGTGGCCAAAGCAACGACGCCATGGCTCAGGAAATGGGCCACGGCGCAGGCCATGACATGCAAAGCTTGGTTCGCGACATGCGCAACCGGTTCTGGATCGCGCTTGCCTTCAGTCTGCCGATCTTCGCCCTATCGCCGATGGGCATGGACTTCATCAAAATCAAGCCGCCGTTCGGTCTCCGGCTTGACCTTGTCTTGTTCGTTTTGGCGAGCGCGGCCATCCTCTATCCGGTCTGGCCTTTCGTTGTTGCGGCCTACCGCGCCATCCGCAGCGGTGTTGCGAATATGGCGGTCCTGGTCGTCCTGAGCGTTGGCACCGGTTACATTTTCAGTGTCGGATCAACCTTCATCTGGGGCGGTCAGCAATTTTACGAAGCCTCATCCATTCTGCTGGTCTTCATCCTGCTGGGACATTGGCTGGAGATGCGCGCGCGGGCGGGTGCGTCCGAAGCCATTCGCGCGTTGATGGATCTCGCCCCGCCCAAGGCAATGATCCTGCGCGATGGCAAGGAGATCGAGGTCGCGACGGCAGAGATCATCACCGGCGATATCGTAGTGATCCGTCCAGGTAACAAAATCCCGGTCGATGGCGTCTTGATTGAGGGAGATTCGACCGTCGATGAATCGATGCTCACCGGTGAATCGATGCCGGTTGACAAGACGGTTGGCGATAATGTCATCGGTGCAACCATCAACAAAAGCGGCACGTTCCAGTATAAGGCGACCAAGGTCGGGGCGGACACCGCGCTCGCCCAGATCGTCAAGCTGGTTCAGGAAGCGCAGAATTCAAAAGCGCCCGCACAGCTGCTCGCAGACCGCGCATCGCAGTGGCTGGTTCTCGCCGCCGTTGTGGTCGGGGCGCTGACGTTCGTCATATGGTATTGGTGGATCGGTCAGCCCTTGCTGTTCGCGCTCAGCCTGATGATTACCGTCTTCGTGATTGCCTGCCCCGATGCTCTGGGCCTGGCAACGCCGATGGCAATCATGGTTGGCACCGGGCTTGGTGCCATGAACGGCATCTTGTTCAAGAACGCGTCGGCACTTGAAGACGCAACCAAGCTCGACGTGATCATTTTCGACAAGACTGGCACTCTGACGATGGGCCAGCCCGAGGTTGTCGACCTGGTGATTGCCAAAGGCGCGACCGAGAACCAGCTGTTAGCGGCCGCAGCGGCGGTGGAAGCGGGATCGGATCATCCGCTGGCCCAAGCGATTTTGCGCCGGGCGGAAAAGGTCAAAGCCCCCAAGGCAACCGCTTTCAAGAATATTGAAGGCAAGGGTGCGCAGGCCAAGGTTGACGGCAAGGTTGCGTTGCTGGGTAACAAGCGGCTGATGACCGATA
Organism: Novosphingobium sp.; assembly: GCA_031383985.1. Classification (GTDB taxonomy): domain Bacteria; phylum Pseudomonadota; class Alphaproteobacteria; order Sphingomonadales; family Sphingomonadaceae; genus Novosphingobium. The sequence continues at coordinate 4,222 of JANNAE010000006.1, forward strand.
ACAAGATTGACCTGAGCGAGCTGGGCGCAAAATCCGAGGAAATGCAGGGCGCGGGCCGGACGGTGGTTCATTTGGCGCTTGGCGGCAAGTTGTTGGGGTTGATCGCCATCGCCGACGCCGTGCGCCCCTCCGCGGTGGAAGCCGTCAAAGCCCTGCGCGAACGCGGCGTTGAAGTGGTCATGTTGACCGGCGATAACCAAGGCACCGCAGAACGGATCGCCAAGAGTCTGGGGATCGAAACGGTGCTCGCCGACGTTCTTCCCGGTGACAAAGCTAGCAAGGTCAAGGAGCTTCAGGGTCAGGGAAAAAGGGTCGGGATGGTCGGTGACGGCGTCAATGATGCGCCCGCACTAACCCAAGCCGATGTCGGTTTTGCGATCGGTGCGGGGACCGACGTCGCGATGGAAAGCGCCGATGTTGTGCTGATGAAAAGCGACCCGTTCGATGTGGTCGGGGCGATTGAGCTTTCGCGTGCGACACTGCGAAAGATGCACCAGAATCTATGGTGGGCGGTTGGCTATAATGTCATCGCTTTCCCGCTGGCCGCTGGCGTGCTCTATCCGTTTCTGCTGGGTCCGAGCATCGCCGCGATCGCGATGTCGGGTAGCTCGGCGCTTGTCGCGGTCAATGCGCTGATGCTCAAGCGCACCAAGCTGACCGGGATTAGCCGGAGAAGCACGAAAAAGGCCAACACCGCGCCTGCGACGCGTGCAACCCGAGCTGCCGGGCGGGGCCGCAAAGTGGGCGCAAGCGCATGATATTTCCAATCGGCTATTACAGCCTTCATTCCAACGTCAGCATGAATTTCCAGATGAACCGATGGTACGGTTGCGTCGGTGAGCCCGAAATGCTCGAGGAAATGCGGGCAGTTGCCCCCCGGATTGCAACCTATGCCGATTGGAGGCGGGAGTTTGTAGCGCTTGCCGAAAGCGCTTCCAAGAACGGTCACCTCCTTCGTTCGGGATTCTACTGGCGGTCTGCCGAATTCTTCATGATGATCGACGATCCGGACCGAAAGAACGCCCGTGAAAAGTTCCTCGGCGCGGTCCGGTTGGTATATGGGGCGGAGCTCGGCGAGTGCTACGCAGTGCCCTACGCCGATGGCAAAATCAGCGGATTTCTCCCGGCTTATCGCTTCAAACCGACCCGCGCCAAGGGCACGATTGTCTTTTTCGGCGGCTTCGACAGCTACATCGAGGAATTGATCGCATTGTTCATGTCTTTGCGCGACGCTGACTATGACGTGATCGTATTTGAGGGACCGGGCCAGGGCGGCGCGCTTATCGACGCCGGCCTCACGATGACCGCCGAGTGGCACAAGCCGGTGGGCGCGGTGCTCGATCACTTCGCTCTCGATCGGGTCACGTTGATCGGGTTGTCGCTTGGCGGGTGTCTCGTGATGCGTGCTTCTGCCTTCGAGCCGCGGGTGGAGCGGACGATCGCATTTGATGCGCTGACAAGTCTCCTGGATGTCAATCTGGGCCAAACGCGGTCCGGGCTTCGCGGGATTCTGAAAACCTTGCTGCGGCTGAGAGCGGCGACGATCGTGAACTGGCTGGTCGGTCGCGTCGCCAGAACAAACCCGGTCGTGGAATGGGGGCTTCAACAAGGTAAGCACGTCACAGGTACAAACTCGGCATTTGAATACCTGCAATCTGTCGCGCAATTCGAGACTAGGGATGTCTCCGCGTCAATCAGCCAGGATGTTCTGCTATTGGCTGGAAGCGAAGACCATTATGCTCCGATAAAGCACTGGCACGACCAGATAAGAATGCTCAGCAACGCGCGCTCGATCACCGCGCGATTGTTTACGCGGAGCGAGCACGCGCAGAACCATTGCCAGGTCGGAAACTTCGGTTTGGCTCTGCGTACGATCGTAAACTGGCTGGACGAAACAACCGCAAAAACTGAAGCATGAAAGTCCACCGCGCCCCGGCCAAACGCACCGTGCCTTGGGGAATGATGGCCGTTCTGATGGCATCGGTGTTCACGGTATCGATGGGTTTCGGTGTCGTTCTGCCGCTGTTGCCTTATCTGATCGAACGGTTGCTCGGCACGGGGAGCGATGCTGCGCAAGTCGCACAGGCGACCGGCGTGCTGACCGGGCTTTATATGTTGTCACTCTTTCTGTTCGCCCCAATTTGGGGCAAGCTGTCCGATCGATATGGCCGCCGGACCATCCTTGTCATTGGTTTGGCCGGGTTCGGTGCCACAATGGCTACCTTTGCGTTTATTGAAACTCTGGCAGCCGTCTATGCGGAACGCTTATTGAGCGGTATGTTCGCAGCAGCGGTGACGCCGGTGGCGTTGGCAGCCATTGGGGATATTGCGGCACCAGAACAAACGCGCGCGAGGCGCCTTACGTTTGTCAGTCTCGCAGGTGTGACGGGATTTTTGCTCGGGCCGATGCTTGGTGCGTTCATTGCACAAGGTGCAGCAGGTCTTTTGCCAGCAGCAAACTCAACGGGTTCTCTGGCTTTTCCTTTGGCTGCAACGGCGATGCTGGCGTTAGTACTGGCAGCGACAGCAGTGAGGGTATTGCCACGAGCCATGGAACCAAGTTTGGACGTCAAGCAAGGGCCCGCCCCGACCAAGACTGTCCGCACGCTCATGCCACGGATGCTCGCGCTCGCCTTCATAGTCTCGGCGGCCGTTGGCGTATTTGAGGTCGGCTTGGCGCTGCGCGGCAAGCAGGAGCTCGGTCTGACGCAGTACCAAGTGGCTGCAATGTTCACCGAATGCAGCTTGGTCATGATTATTGTCCAGACCATCGTATTCTCACCGTGGATCAAGGCTGAAACGACGCGCTGGTTCATCGCCCCTTCGCTCGCGATCCTGTCAATCGGATTGTTCCTCGTGCCGCGCGCCGAGGATTTCGCAATGATGCTTCTCGTGGTCGGCGCAGTGGCCGCGAGTGCCGGTATAATTTCTCCGATCCTGACCTATTGGATTTCGAGCAAGGCCGGACACGCACAGGGCTCGCAGCTGGGCAAGCAAACTGCGGCTGCCAGTCTAGGCGCTGCCATTGGGTCCGCCTCCGGAGGTCTGTTGTTCAATGTCGCGTGGCTGCCCGATGCATCGTTTGTATTGATGACGGGATTGATCATCGTGGGATTGTTGATCAGCCTTGGCCTGCCAAGGATACTCACGAAACGTAACCACGATGAAGCAGCTGCCAAGGATCAAGTCCGCCTTGAAGCCGCCATCGGCAGCGCGTGACGGTTCGATGATAATGAAGCCGATCATAACCCTGACCCTCAATCCGACGATTGATGGCTCCGCATCTGCCGATGTGGTCCAGCCCTTGCGCAAGATACGCACCACAGACGAACGCTATCATCCAGGCGGAGGCGGGATCAATGTTGCGAGGGTATTGCGGGAACTTGGCGGTGAAACGCTCGCGATTTACCTCGCCGGCGGCGCAACCGGAGCGATCCTCGATGATCTTTTGAAAAATGTCGGTATCGTCAGCAAGCGCATCGCGATCAAAAGCTACACCCGAATTGCCCATACCGTGTTCGAACGGTCCAGCGGTCAGGAATACCGGTTTGTGCCTGAGGGCCCCGAGGTCAGCGCCGACGAGTGGGAAGCCTGCCTTGCAGCCCTTGATACGTATGATTTTGATTATGTGGTGGCGAGTGGCACGTTGCCTCGCGGACTTGCCGGCAACGCTTACCAACGCGTGCGCGAAATCGCGGCGCGCAAGAATGCACGCTTCATCCTTGATACGTCCGGGGCAGCGCTGCGCGACACGCTTGACCACGGCGTTTTCATGATCAAGCCCAATCTCGGCGAACTCGAAGAGCTGGTCGGGCGTTCGCTTCCGGATACGAACGCGCAGGTGGCGGCTGGTCGCGATCTGATAGCGAGGAAAGCTGCCGAGATTGTCGCTGTCACACTCGGTGCTGAAGGGGCGCTGCTGGTCAGCCAAGATGAAGCCTGGCGTGCCGCCACGCCGTCGGTTGAATCGCGCAGCGCCGTCGGTGCAGGGGACAGTTTTGTCGGCGCGATCACGCTTGCAATTGCGCAAGATCGGCAACTGGATGCTGCGCTCGCTTACGGCGTTGCAGCCGGAACCGCGGCGGTTTTATCGCCGGGGGCCGAACTTAGTCGCTCCGAAGATGTTGAACGCCTGTATGCCGAGATCCTCCCCGAGATAGTTAGGATCTCCTAAAGGCTAACTGCCCAGTTTGATGATCGTTTCGATCACCAGCTTGGTTTCGCCGATATCGTTCACCGCGATCGTCGCGACACCAGCATCGCGAACCGGGGCATCGTTGCCGCCCGGATAAAGCGCATCGCCCACGAATAACATTTCGGGGAGATCGAAGCCGCTCAGCTTGGCCAATTTGCGAATGCCATATGCCTTGTCGATTCCGGGCCGCGTGATGTCGATCGAGGTCGATCCCCCAATACGCACCGCGAGATCAGGGAGCGCACGATCAAGCAAGGCCTTCAGCCTGTTCCGCTTCAGAATTTCTGGATCCCACGCTGCTTTGGCGTCAGGGGGCGCTTGCTGCCCCAGTCCGGAAAACGTGATCTGACTGCCGCGATCCTCAATCTGGTCGCCCCAGACGCCGTCGCCTGCCAAGTCGCTCTCATAGACCGCTCGAGCGAGTGCGGCTTGGACCCGCTGGCGCTCGTCAGCGGTGAATGTATCGGCATAGATTTGCGTCCATACACGATCGAAGCGGTAGAATTTTGTCCCCGACGTCGGCAACAAAAAGAGCTTGGCGAACGTTGCACGGGGCTTCAATTGCCCGAGGAGCTGCCGCTCGAATTGCTGCCAGTCACCGCCAGAAATGACGGCGACCGACCGAATGTCGAGCAATTCGACAAACAATCGGCGCATGTCATCATCGATGGCTTGTTTGCTCGTCGCCAATGTCCCGTCGAGGTCAAAAACGATGAGCTTTTTCATCAAATTAAGCCGCTAGCTAAGGTTACTGAGCGGTCTTGCCATGGCTTTTCAGCCATGCCTGCATTTTTGCGATTTCCCGGGTTTGTGTGGTGATCGTCATTTGCGCCATAACGCGGGTTTGCTTATCGGTGGCTTTCTCCAGCGCAACGCGGGACATGGCGATGGCACCGCGATGGTGTTCGATCATCTTGCGTGTCCACAATTCTGACGGAAGCCCCGCTTTCGCCATCATCATTTTTTTGTGCATGTCCATTTCAGCGGCACCGAAAGGATTTGCGGGATTGTTCATCATTGCCATCATGTCAGACTGTTCCATGGGCATCTTGCTTCGATCCATGGCGGGTGCTTGCTGCTGAACAGGGGGCGACATTTTGCTATGGTCCATGGGCGGCATCTCGGTCTGTTGGGCAAGAGCGGGTGTTGCAATTGCGAATGCAGTCGCTGCTAAGATAATCATTTTCATCGTCATTTCCTTTTTGAGATACGTTGATTAGCCGCGCTTCAGCCGAACAAACGGCCCGTTTCGATACTGGGTTGGCCGAAGCCATTCATCGCCGACATGAACGCCAAACGCGCGAGCGCCGGGATTGATTTGGATCCGGTCTTTTTCATGATCGCTGCACGGTGATTTTCGACAGTGCGCCGACTGAGCCCGAGATCAGCCGCGATATTTTTGCTCGGCTCCCCAGCCAAGACCAAATCCATGATCTGGCGTTGCCGAGGAGTAAGAATATCAAGACGGGCGCTGGCCGCTTGGCTGCACTCGGGACGCTCGTCGATGCTTCCCGGTAATCGCTGAAGGACTTCGCCTGGATCCGAGGATCCGTGCATAAAATCGTGAATGGCGACAACTGGCAAATTCACCTCAACGGGTGCGTCTCTGGTCCCGATCAGCACGTCAAAACGGGCGGGTCTACAGCTCCGTATCCATTATAACTCGTCAAATGCTTGATTAACGTTGCCATGGCAATTTCCCGGAACAGTGCGCTTAGTCCGATAACTACGGAGCTCGCGGGTTAGTTCCATCGAAATGCCGCCCGGTCGCACTGGGGTTGTCCGTCACGGCCTACTCGCCGGCGCTCGCTTCTGACGCCAACGCTTAGACCACCAAACTAGTGAGAAAGGCGCGGTGGTTAGGGCTTCACCTGGTTTAGCCGGAGTGCGTTCATGACGACCGTGAAGGTGGAACCTTGTTTAGTTGAGAGCTCCCAGCGGCTCGAGTGTTCCGAGCCAGGCAACCAGCGCCAGAATAAGCAGCACAGCCGCGCCTTCGGCGATCAGGCTCTTGCGCATTGCCATCACCGCAGCAGCCTCATCACCCGATTCCATGCTGGCTTGCAGGCCCGGTGTCAGGCGCCAACGGTTCGCAGCTGCCAGCACGAGCATCAGGCCGAACAGGGCAATTTTGGCAAGCAGCAGTTGGCCGTAAGGTGTGGACGCAGTCTGACCGATATTCGCGGCGCCGATCAGGATCTGGGAATTGATCAAACCGGTCAGAACAATAAGCCCGACGACGAGCGTCCCGACCCGCGAGAAATGATCCAGCGCCCGGTGGGTAATGGCAAGTTCGGCTGGGCTGACTTTCCCGGCAGGCCTGAACAGGAGCCAGGAAAAGGATGCTATCCCGCCCACCCAGATCGACGCCGCAAGCATGTGGACGATGTCGCTTAACCGGTGGATCGGCCCTGAGGCACCTTCGGTCGCCCCTGCATGGCCGGTCCAGACAAGCGTTGCGATTGCGACCGACGATGCCAGCAGGATCACTAGGCGCATGGCGGTTGGAAAGCGTTCAAGCGCCATGCCAGCGGCCAGAACGATCACCAAGGCCAGCATCCGAACAATCCAGGCAGTGCCGATCGCGGTCTCGAAAAGAATCATGTGTACATGGGTGGGGTCGACCGGGAAAAGGCTTGCGCCCATCATCGCGGCTGCGAGCGCCAGCAAGCCGTACCCGGATAAAATCAATCCGAGCATCGCAAGCACAAGCACGATTGGCCGCAGCGAGATGAGCGAAGTCGAGGTTCGCTCTGCGGCAGTCAGGGCATAGAGCGTAAAGGCGGTCATGCCCGCCAGCACCATCAGATCGGCGTATAGCGCGAACCGGATGGCAATGACGGGCAGATTGTCCATGAAGATCAACGGACCGTGAAGTTGAAAGTCCCGGTCAAGCGATGCGTGTCGGCTCCGGCTGCCGCCCAGTTCACCCGGTAGGTCCCCGCCGCGAGCGGACGGCGGAGCATGACGGTCAAGGACTTGCGGTCTTTACCCAATTGCGACGTGAAACCCTTGATCGGCATGGGCGCATGGTCGGCCATCCCGGGCATCCCGGTCATCGCCAGCTGCACGCTGACGGTCGAACCGATGACGACCTCGTTAAACCGGAGATCGATCTTGGTTGGCCGTGCGACCGTAGCGTTGGCGGCAGGCGTCGAAGAGACAAGTCGCGCATGCGCGCTGGCTAGCTGCGGGGTGGCAAAGGTCGCCAGGGCGGCGGCGATCAGGGCGAAACGGTTGGTACGCATGAGAAGCCTCCATGAAGTGTGTTCAAGGGGCAATACGCAGCAGCCGGGGCTGCCCCTCAAATTATGCGCATATTTTTTTGCTGAGGGGTTGGCGGGGCGGCTGCGTATAAAGCGATGGACTACGAGGAGAATGGCGTCGTGACTGATATCGACCTTGCGCTTGCGCGACTTGGACAGGCACCGGTTCCGGCAGGACTGGCGGCGATCGACGACGCTGTTCTGAGCGGCGTGGCAAGGCGTCGGCAGGAACTTGCACTTGCCCCGCGGCTGATGGGGCTCACCGGAGCTCTCGCGCTTGGGCTGGGGATTGCTGGCGGAAGTATCGCAAGCAGTGATCCGGCATCGGCGCAGTCGCTCTCTCCCTTCGCGGAGTCAAATGCGCTGGCGCCCTCGACTTTGCTGGATTTCCGTCTGTGAGTTCGAATATCCGGCTTATCCTAATCGGCCTTGTCGCCTTCGCGGCAGCGCTGGGGGGCGTTTTTGCCGGTCGGCTTATCGTCCAGCCGGAGCGACCCAGCGAGAGTGAAATACACAGCGTCCTGCACAGTCAACTGAAGCTCGACGCCGCTCAGCATGCCAGGATCGAGGCCATCGAGCAGCGTTTTGCCGTGCGGCGCAAGGCGCTCGAACTCGAAATCCGCGCTGCAAACGCCCATCTCGCAGAAGCGATTGAGGCCGAACATGGCTATGGCCCTCAGGTCACCGCTGCGATCGATCATACCCACCATGTCATGGGCGAAATGCAGAAGGAAACACTTGAGCATCTTTTCGCCATGCGCGCTGTCCTGACGCCTGAGCAGGCGGGCATGTTTGACAAAACCGTGGTCAAGGCGCTGACCGCCGACGCGCGGTGAGCCTTTCGCTCTCCGATTGCAGCGATGGCGAACTTGCCGCGCTGGCGCTCGCCGGCCGTCAGGCTGCCTATCGTGAATTGCTGGCCCGGCATCGTGAGGCGGTGTTTCGCCTGGTGCGCGCGACCATTGGCGATGCCACCGAAGCGATTGATGTTACCCAAGAAGCGTTCATTTCCGCGTTCGCAGCGCTCAGGCGTTACGACCCAGACCGACCCTTTGTCGCCTGGCTCAAGCGGATTGCGCTGAACAAGTGCCGCGACTGGGCAAGGCGGCGTTCGGTGCGCCGGTTCTTTTCGTTTGCCCTGCCAATTGAAGCCGCAGAGGCCGTTTCCGACGACAGCATCCCCGCCGATCAGCAACTTGCCGACCGCGCCGAACTCGCCCGCGTGCGCGAAGGGATTGCCAGACTGCCCCCCGCAATCCGCGAACCCCTGATCCTGCGCACCATCGAAGGCCTGACGCAGTCCGAAACAGCCGAGATCCTGGGCATCAGCGAAAAGGCGGTCGAAACCCGGATTTATCGTGCACGCAGGGCGCTCCAAGCGGACGTCGCATTGAAATAGTCGCGCCCAATCGATTTTATGAGGGAACGGCTCACGTGCTGCGTATGGACCAATAGCGTTCACCGAAAATTCAGCGAAGAGGACTTGCGACATGGCAGGAGAGCATGAGCAGCATGGTGCGGGCAAAGACACCACGCGCGGCGCGCCGACGCATGCTAGCGGAGCAACGAAGGCTGACGCAAATGGCGGCATGAGCCACGCTGCCCACGCCGATCATGCTGCCCATCCCTATCGGAAGCTTTTTATCGAGCTCGCGCTTGATTTCGTGATCATGTTCTTCGTGATGTACGCAATGATCGCAAGCACAAGGCATCTCTATTTCAATATCGGCAATGTTTACATGACCCTGATGATGGTCGCGCCGATGATGGCGCTGATGATTTTCTTCATGAGCAAAATGTACCCGTCCACTTCAACCAATCGTCTGCTGGTGGGGCTTGCCGCGCTCATTTTCGCAGTCGGCTGGTTTGGCATGCGTGAACAGCTGGGCGTGGGCAATGCCCAGTTCCTGCGTTCGATGATCCCACACCACAGCGGGGCCATTCTGATGTGCGACAAGGCGAAATTGACTGACCCGGAAGCAGTGCAGCTTTGTCATGATATCGTCGCGGCGCAAAACCGCGAAATCGCGCAGATGCAGGCGATTTTGCAAAGAATTGAAAGGTAGTTTTATGACGCCGTCTCTCAGCCGCCGCCAAATTTTGCGGGGCGCTACAGTGGCCGGCGGTTCCCTCGCGATCAGTCCGCTATTTCCGGCATGGGCAAAAAGCGGGACCGCAGGACTCAATCCGGCCATGGGAACTGTTTCCGGAAGCGATATTGCACTTTCTATCGGTCATACGCCCTTCGGTGTAGGCGGAAAAACCGGCCATGCTGTGACGGTCAACGGAACGCTTCCGGGGCCGATCATTCGGTTAACAGAGGGCCAGAAGGTGCGGTTGGCGGTAACGAATACCCTGGCCGAGGAGAGTTCGATTCACTGGCACGGCATCCTCCTCCCTTTCCAGATGGACGGAGTTCCCGGCGTGAGCTTTCCCGGTATCAAGCCGGGCGAGACTTACAACTATGAATTCGAGGTCAAACAATCGGGCACCTATTGGTATCACAGCCATTCGGGCATGCAGGAAGCAATGGGCCTGTATGGCGCGATCGTCATCGACCCTGCCGGACCCGATCCGGTCGCCGCGACCCGCGAACATGTGATTCTGCTGGCTGACTGGAGCTTCCTGCATCCGCACACCATCCTTCGGAAACTGAAGGCGCAGGGCGGCTATTTCAACATGCAGAAGCAGACCTTGTCAGGCCTGATCAAAGGGCAGGACCAGTCCGCTGCTGAGCGGCGGATGTGGGCCGGGATGCGCATGGACCCGACCGACATTTCAGATGTCACCGGGTCAACCTACCATTACCTCGTCAACGGACATGACAGCGGCGCCAACTGGACTGGCCTGTTCACGCCCGGCGAGCGGGTGCGGCTGCGGATCATCAATGCCTCGGCCATGACCAATTTCAATGTCCGGCTGCCGGGCCTGCCGATGACGGTGGTTGCCGCCGACGGGCAGAATGTCCAGCCGGTCGAGACCGATGAATTCCAGATCGGCATCGCCGAGACCTATGATGTTATCGTCGAGCCCAAGGAGGATCGTGCCCATGGCTTCATCGCCGAGGCGATCGACCGCTCGGGTCAGGTCCGCGCGACGCTTGCGCCGCGGATGGGAATGATCGCGCCAATTCCGGTGATCCGCGAACGGCCGCTGCTGACCATGAAGGACATGGGCATGGGCGATATGGACATGTCGGGCGGCGATATGGCCGGGATGGACCATGCTGCGATGGGAGATGATGCGGGGGGCCATGATATGGGCGCGATGAAGATGCGCGATCCCGATGTCGCACCGCAGGTCAAGCTTGGGCCGGGCGTGGCAACCTTGTCACCCATGCCGATGGACCGGACGGGCGAGCGTCCGACCGGCCTCGAACAGGTCGATCACCGGGTCCTCACCTACAAAGACTTGAAGTCGCTTGCCCCCAACCCCGATGCCCGCACACCATCGCGCGAAATCGACATCCATCTAACTGCTAACATGGAGCGTTACATGTGGTCGTTCGATGGCGAGAAGTTCAGCGACCGGACCGAGCCAATCCCCTTCCGGCACATGGAGCGAGTGCGGGTCAATCTGATCAACGACACGATGATGCCGCACCCGATCCACCTGCACGGCCATTTCTTCGAGGTGGTAACCGGCAATCCGGGTCATCATCCGCTCAAGCACACGGTCAATGTGCTGCCGGGCGGCAAGGTCTCGTTCGACCTGACAGCAGACGGGCTCGGCGACTGGGCGTTCCACTGCCATATGTTGCTTCACATGCATGCGGGAATGTTCCGGGTCGTCACGGTTCGGCGCGGGGAGGCAGGCGCATGACCCGGCTGCTGGTTCCGGCGATCATCGCCGTTTTCGCACTTCCCGGCCCACTGATGGCTCAGGCGTCCATGCCCGGAATGGCAATGCCTGCCAAGCTGCCAACCAGCGATCCCCATGCCGGGCACACTATGCCGGACGCGCCTGCCACGCCGGACGAGCCGCTCGCAATGCCGCAAGTCGATGTAGCCGAGCCCGCAAATCCGCATGCTGGCCACGATATGTCCGCCATGCAGCCCGAAGCGACCGATGCCGGAAATGTCCCGGCACCCGCAGCGCCTTCCGATCACGCCGCCGATGCGCTGTTCGATCCGGCAGAAATGGCCCGTTCGCGCGAAGCCTTGCGCCGCGAGAACGGCGCATTCAGCGGATCGATGATCCTGTTCGATCTCGCCGAATATCAGGCGCATAAGGGCGCTGATGGCTTCCGCTGGGAAGGCGAAGCCTGGTTTGGCGGCGATCTCGACCGGCTGTTGATCAAGACCGAGGGCGAAGGCAGCTTTGGCAAGCCGATCGAGGATGTCGAAGTCCAGGCGCTTTATTCGCGCGCGATTTCGCCGTTCTGGAACGCCCACATCGGGCTGCGGCACGATATCGTGCCCAATCCATCACGGACCTACGCCGTGGTGGGGGTCGAGGGCATTGCGCCCTATTGGTTCCACGTGACCAGCCAGTTGTTCCTGTCCAACAAGGGCGACCTGCATGCCCGGTTAGAAGCCAGTTATGATGAACGGATCACCCAGCGGCTTATCCTTCAGCCCCGGGCCGAATTCAACTTTGCAGCCCAGGACGTGCCCGCAATCGGGGTGGGCTCGGGTCTTTCGACGTTCGAGCTGGGTGCACGGCTTCGCTATGAAATCCGCAAGGAGTTCGCCCCCTATGTCGGGGTCGAATGGTCCGGCAAGACCGGCGGGACAGCACGTTATGCGCGGCTTGCGGCGGACAAGCCGAACGCGGTCAACTTTGTTGCCGGGATCAGGTTCTGGTTTTGAGGCGCTATCAACCCCACAACCCTGTGTTCGCCAGCCGCGCGCGCAAGGCACCAGCCAGTATTGCCGGATCGATAAACCGGACTTAAGCTCGGGCGATGATCAAACTCACAGTTGTCGCCGCCACCGCACTGCTGGCGCTCTCCGCTTCCGCCAGGGCCGATACGCTCAAGCAGCAGATCGCGGCTGACTTGCCGGGCTTGATGGCGATCTATCGCGATCTTCACCAGAACCCCGAGCTGAGCTTCCAGGAAGTCCGCTCGGCCGCGATCATGGCCAAAGCCGCGCGGGCAGCAGGGTTTGAGGTGACTGAAAAAGTCGGCAAGACCGGCGTCGTCGCCGTGCTGCGCAATGGGCCAGGCCCGACTGTGCTGATCCGTGCCGATATGGACGCGCTGCCGGTGATCGAACAAACCGGCCTCGCCTATGCCTCCAAGGTGCGCGGCACCTCCACTGCGGGCGTGGAAAGCGGCGTCATGCACGCCTGCGGACACGACACGCATATGACCGCGTGGATCGCGGCGGCGCGGTTGCTGGCGGGAAGCAAGGCGCAATGGTCCGGCACGCTGGTCATGATCGGCCAGCCTGCAGAGGAAGTGAACCTCGGCGCCAAGGCGATGCTTGACGATGGCCTGTTCACCCAGTTCCCCAAGCCCGATTATGCGCTGGCATTCCACGATACCGGCGATCTGGCGGGCGGCGTGATCGGGATGCGCCCGGGCTTTGCTCTCGCCAACGTCGACAGCGTCGATATCACGGTGCGCGGGCTGGGCGGGCACGGGGCTTATCCGCATACGACCAAAGACCCAGTCGTGCTGGCGAGCGCGATCGTGATGCGGCTGCAAACGCTGGTCAGCCGGGAAAGCAGTCCGTTCGATCCCGCAGTGGTCACAGTCGGCAGCTTCCACGCCGGGGCCAAGCACAACATCATCTCGGATGAGGCCAAGCTCCAGCTTACCGTGCGCAGCTATAGCGATGCCTCGCGCAAGCTGCTGCTCGATGGAATTCGTCGAATTACCGCCGGTGAAGCGCAAACTTCGGGAATTCCCGAGAAGCTGATGCCAACCGTTACGGTGCTCGAGCCTTATGCCCGGGCGACTTACAATACCCCCGGGTTCACCGCGCAGCTGACGGATTTCTTCCGCGCCCGCTTCGGCGCGGACCGAGTGGTGCAGGCAGAGCCGGTCATGGCCGGCGAGGATTTCGGCGAATTTGCCCGGACCGAGCCTGATCGGATCAAATCGCTGATCTTCTGGGTTGGCGGGCGTCCTGCAGCAGAGCTTGAGGCGGCAAAGCGGGAAGGGCGGATCCTGCCCTCGCTGCACAGCCCGTTTTTTGCGCCCGAAGCTGACAAGGTGATCGCAGCCGCTGCGGAGGCGCTGTCGTCGGCTGCGATCGAGTTGATGCCTAAGCGCTGATCGGTTAGCGATTGGGCTAATAATTCGCACAAATTCAATCGGCTTGTTCGATTTGCGTTTGGGGAAAATCCCCTTGGCTATGCGGTAGTTTGTTACCGCATTCTCAACCAATATTTGTAAAATTTACCGACATTTCACTTCTGTCCCTTAAGCCACAGCCTGCAACGCTTCAGGAAGTCGGCCACCGGACAATGATCCGCCTATTCAAACATTATATACCGCATGCGGTGCTGCTTCTGGGGCTGATTGACATTGGCTTGCTGCTGTTCGCCGGCGATTTTGGCTGGCGACTTCGGGCAGGGCAGATCGGGATTGAGCTGGGGCCGGTCGCCGACCGTGGCTGGCAGCTCGCCGCATCCGCCGCGATGATGCTGACCGCGATGATCGCGGTGGGGGTGTACGGCGCAGACTCGCTCCGTTCGATGCGCTTTGCCACCGCGCGGCTGCTGGTGGCGATTTCGCTGGGCGTCATTGCGCTGGCCTTTGTCGACTTCGTCCTTGGCGGGCATAATTTCTGGCGCTCGACATTGGCCTATGCGATGGGACTGTCGATCGTTTTGCTGGTGCTGAACCGGCTGATTGTGGGCGGAATTCTGGGCGCGTCCGCCTTTCGCCGGCGGGTGCTGGTGCTGGGAGCCGGGCAGCGCGCCGATCGCTTGCGCAAGCTGGGCGAGCGGCAGGAAAGCGGCTTTGCGATCGTCAGCTATATCGGCATGACCGAAACCCAGCCGGTAGTCGAAGAGGCGATCAACCGCTCGGCAATCCATAACCTCACGCGGTTCGTCGAGAATCTCGGTGTCAGCGAAGTGGTGCTGGCGCTGGAAGAACGGCGCAATGCGCTGCCGCTGAAGGATCTCCTGCGGATCAAGACCGCGGGGGTGCATGTGAATGACTTTTCCAGCTTTGTGGAACGAGAGACCGGGCGGGTCGATCTCGATACAGTTAACCCCAGCTGGTTGATTTTCTCCGACGGGTTCTCGTCCGGCCGGGCCATGTCGAGCGCGGCCAAACGGCTGTTCGATGTCTTCGCCAGCTCTGTGTTGCTGATCCTGACCGCGCCAATCATCGTGGTGTTCGCCGTAATCGTGAAGCTCGACAGCCGCGGACCGGCGTTCTTTCGCCAGACCCGTGTCGGTCTCTACGGGACCAGTTTCGATCTTATCAAGCTGCGCTCGATGCGGCTTGATGCCGAGGCGGACGGGGCACAATGGGCGACCAAGGACGATCCCCGCGTCACCCGGGTCGGACGCTTGATCCGCAAGACCCGGATCGATGAGCTGCCCCAGACCTGGAGCGTGCTCAAAGGGCAGATGAGCTTTGTCGGCCCGCGTCCCGAGCGGCCGGAGTTTGTCTGCGACCTGGAAGACAAGCTGCCCTATTATGCCGAACGGCACATGGTGAAGCCGGGTATCACCGGCTGGGCGCAGATCAATTATCCCTATGGCGCCTCGCTCGAGGATTCACGGCACAAGCTTGAGTACGATCTCTATTACGCCAAGAACTACACGCCCTTTCTCGATCTGTTGATTATCCTGCAAACCATCCGGGTGGTGCTGTGGCACGAGGGTGCCCGGTGATGCTGTCCGGCCTGACCTTGCCTGTCCTGTGGACCAGCCTGGCAACGCTGACCTATGGCAGCGGAGCTGCGGCGGCGTTGGCCTGTGCGGTGTGGCTTCAGCTCCGCCGTGAGCGCTTTGGTGCCGCGGGCCGGGCGCTGTCCGCTGCCGTTGGGCTCACCGCTCTGTGGGCACTGGTGGGAGCTTTGGCTGGCACGGAATCGGTGGCGCTTGCCATCACCGAATCGCTGCGCAATCTGGGCTGGCTGTTCGCGCTCTACCGCCTGTTCGCCAGCGATGGGCGGCTTGCCAGCATCAAGCCGATCCGCCCGATGGTATGGGCATTGGCTTTTGTCGAGCTGCTGCAGCTGCCGCTGCTGATCCTGCTGGTCCCCCACAGCCCGGTTGAGTCCGGGCAAGCAATGGCGATTCAGCTCAGCGCATTGTTCCGCCTGCTGGTCGCAGTCGGCGGGCTGGTGCTGGTGCACAACCTCTATGTCGGAGCCGCTGGACAGGCGCGGCTGGCGCTGCGCTGGCCAGCCACGGCGCTGGCCATGATGTGGGTTTTTGATCTCAACTATTTCACGATCGCTTACCTCTCGGACGGTTCGCCCAGCGTGCTTGCCGCGCTGCGCGGACTGGTGGCAACGGCCATGGTGATCGCTTTGGCGCTGGGAGCCGGACGCGGCAGCGAAGAGCTGCGGTTCCGCCCGTCGCGCAGCGTCGCCTTCCAGTCGGCCTCATTGATGATCATCGGTGGCTATTTTGTAGCTATGGTCGGGATTGCGCAGTGGCTGTCCTACGCCGGTGGGGATTTCGCCGCGCTTGCGCAGACTGCCTTTGTCGCTGCGGCTTCGTTCGCGGCGCTGGCCATTCTTCCCTCAAAGCAGGCGCAAGGCTGGCTGCGGGTGATGATGGCCAAGCATTTCTTCCAGCATCGCTATGACTACCGGGCTGAATGGTTGCGCTTCACCCGCACCATCGGTCAGGGCAGCACACTTAATGCCCCGCTGGAGGAACGCATTGTCCAGGCCGTGGCCGATATTGCCGACAGCCCTGCTGGCCTGCTGCTGACAAGCGGCGACCACGGCCAGTTGGTTCTGGCGGCGCGTTGGTCATGGCCAACCGCCGATGTGCCGGCCGAAGCTCTGGGAGCGGCCGATGTCCGCTTTTTTGAGCGCGATGGCTTCATCGTCGACCTTGATCTGATGCGCGAGGGCCGGATTACGCACGGCGAGGACAAACACGTCCCGGAATGGCTAAGCGACGATACGCGCGCCTGGGCACTGGTGCCGCTGCTTCATTTTGAACGCCTGGTCGGGATGGTCGTGCTGGCCCGCCCCTCGCATGCGCGGCGGCTCGACTGGGAAGATCTTGATTTGCTGCGGGTCGCGGGGCAGCAGCTGGCAAGCTATCTGGCTGAGCATGCCGGGCAGGAGGCCCTTGCCGAAGCGGGCCGGTTTGACGACTTCCATCGCCGCATCGCTTTTGTGATGCACGACATCAAGAACCTCGCCAGCCAACTCAGCCTGCTTGCCCGCAATGCCGAGCACCATGCCGGAAATCCGGAATTCCAGTCCGATATGCTGGTGACACTGCGCAATTCGGCGGACAAGCTCAACGCCCTGCTGGCGCGACTCTCGCGGTATGGCCCCGGACATCTTGAAGCACTCGGTCCGGTCTCGGCGCAAGCGGTGGCAGCGGCAGTGGTCGAGCGGTTCCGCGGCAGTCATCCGGTGATGGTGGTCCAGTCGGTCCCATGCGATGTCGCGGGTCAGCGCGACACGCTCGAGCAGGTATTGGTTCATCTGGTCCAGAACGCCGTCGATGCCAGTAGAGCGGATTCACCGGTATTTATCAGCGTGATGTCCGATGGGCTCCACGGCAGTATCGAAGTGGTCGATTCCGGCACCGGGATGAGCCCGGATTTTGTTCGAACCCGGCTGTTCAAGCCGTTCGATTCGACCAAGCCCAACGGCTTTGGCATCGGCGCCTATGAATCACGCGAACTGGTTCGGGCGATGCGCGGGCGGCTTGACGTCGAAAGCCGCGAGGGTCTGGGTTCGCGCTTCACGGTGCGCCTGCCGCTCGCGAGCGCCTCTGAAATCCTCAGCACCCTCGATCGCAGTGACCAGAAAGTAGCATGATGTCCCAAGCCAAGCCCAAGCTCCTGATCATCGAGGACGATGCCGGACTCCAGGCCCAGCTTAAATGGGCCTATCCGGATTTCACCGTGATTATTGCGGGCGACCGGGCCAGCGCCCTGAACGCGCTGCGGGCCGAGGAACCGGCCGTGGTCACGCTCGACCTTGGCCTGCCGCCAGATGCGGACGGGACGAGCGAGGGTTTTGCGGTTCTCGATGCGATCATGGCGCTCAAGCCCGATACCAAGGTGATCGTCGCCTCGGGACATGGCGCGCGTGAGAGTGCGCTGTCTGCGATCGCCAAGGGTGCTTACGATTTCTACCAGAAGCCGGTCGATATCGAGGCGCTCGGCCTGATCGTGCGCCGCGCCTTCGAGCTCCACCGGATCGAAAGCGAAAACCGCCAGCTCGCCACCCGCAGCGATGAAGGCAACAAGGTGCTGGGCCGGCTGATCACCAGCGCACCAGAAATGGTGCGCGTCGCCCGGACGATTGAACGGGTTGCCAATACCAATGCCTCGGTCATGCTGCTGGGAGCGAGCGGAACCGGCAAGGAACTGCTCGCCCGCGGACTGCACGACGCCAGCGATCGGCGCGAGGGTGCCTTCGTGGCGATCAACTGTGCGGCGATTCCCGAAAACCTGCTGGAAAGCGAGCTGTTCGGCCATGAGAAGGGGGCCTTCACCGGCGCGGTCAAGACTACCGAGGGCAAGATCGAGCAGGCCGGGGGCGGCACGCTGTTTCTCGATGAAGTGGGCGATATTCCGCTTCAGCTGCAGGTCAAGCTGCTGCGCTTCCTCCAGGAACGGGTGATTGAGCGGATCGGTTCGCGCAAGTCGATCGCGGTTGATACGCGGATCGTCTGCGCCACTCATCAGGACCTTGAATCCATGATCAAGGCCGGGCGGTTCCGCGAAGACTTGTTCTATCGTCTCGCGGAAATTGTCGTGAAAATTCCCAGCCTGGCGGAGCGGCCCGGTGATGCGACCTTGCTCGCCAAAGTATTTCTGGCGCGCTTCTCGCGCGAGATGAACCCGCAGGTGAAGGGGTTTGCTGCCGACGCGCTGGCAGCGATCGATAGCTGGCCCTGGCCGGGCAATGTTCGCGAGCTGGAAAACCGGGTCAAACGGGCGGTAATCATGTCCGACAGCAAGCTGGTCGGCGCGGCGGATCTTGATCTGTCCGGGCCGGATGAGGAAATGTCCCAGGCCCTCAACCTCAAGACCGCGCGCGAAGTGGCGGATCGCCGGGTGATCCGGCATGCACTGGCGCGCAGCGAGGGCAATATTTCAAGCACCGCTAAGCTACTGGGGATCAGCCGCCCCACTCTTTATGATTTGCTCAAGCAGTATGACATGCAAACGTGATCGTCTCCGCCTGAGCTAGCCCAAGGCCCCTCTGCCGCTGGCCCGGCACTTGCTGGAAAAAATGCGGAAAGTCGGCGGAGATGTCGCGCTGCTGGTAGAATGCCGCGCGAAATTGGAATAGTGCCGCCATCTCCAGCGTGACTGGTTGTTGATCGGGGAAATGCGAAATGGCCGGTGTTCTTGATGGGGTAACGGTAATCGAGCTGGCCGGGATCGGGCCCGGACCGTTCGCGGGGATGATGCTGGCCGATCACGGTGCCCGCGTGATCCGGGTTGAGCGCCCGGGAAATGGCACCCGGTTTGGCGATAGCGGCAACCGCGACATCCTCAATCGCAGCCGCGAGCGGATCGAACTTGATCTCAAGGATCCTGCCGCGATTGCGCAGCTCAGGCAAATGGTCCGTAGTGCCGATGCCCTGATCGAAGGGTTTCGCCCCGGGGTGATCGAGCGACTGGGGCTGGGGCCCGAAGTGCTGCTGGCGGAAAATCCCAAGCTGGTGATCGGGCGGATGACCGGCTGGGGTCAGGATGGGCCAATGGCTCCGCTCGCTGGACACGATATCAATTACATTGCGCTTAGCGGCGCGCTCCACAGCTATGGCCGCAAGGGCGAAAAGCCGACCTTTCCGGTCAATGCGGTCGGCGATTTTGGCGGCGGCGGGATGATGCTGGCGTTTGGCGTGGTCTCGGCAATCCTGAGTGCGCGCAGCACCGGCACCGGCCAAGTTGTTGACTGCGCGATGGTCGATGGCGCAGCGATCCTCTCGGCGATGACCTATAGCTTCCTCGCCAATGGCCAGTGGCGCGATGAGCGTGGGGTCAACATGCTCGATTCGGGCACGCATTTCTACGACACTTACGAGACCTCCGACGGCAAGTGGATCTCGCTCGGCTCGATCGAACCGCAGTTCTACGCGCTTCTGCTGGAAAAAACCGGTCTGGCGGGCGACCCCGATTTTGCCCAGCAGTTGAACCCGGCCAAGTGGGATGAGCTCAAGGGGCGGCTGACAGCGCTGTTCCTGACCAAGACCCGCGATGAATGGTGCGCGTTGATGGACGGGACGGATATCTGCTTCGCGCCGGTGCTCAGTCTGACCGAAGCGCCGCAGCATCGGCACAATGTGGCGCGCGGTACATTTGTCGAGGATGGCGGGATTGTCCAGCCGGCCCCCGCGCCGCGCTTTTCGGCCACACCCGCTCCGCCGGTGAAACTCGCCGGTCGCTAAGGCATGAGCCGCATCGATCCCATGGTGCGGCTGCTGATCGCCGCCATCGTCTTGGCGAGCCTGCTGCCGGTCAGCGGCGGCATGCGCGATGCGGCACAATTCATCGCCAACGCTGCGGTGTTCGTGCTGTTCTTCCTCAATGGGCTAAGGTTGCCCAGGCATGAAGTTTTGTCCGGACTTGGCAATCATCGCCTGCTCTGGCCGCTGGTGGGCTGGGTTTTCGCCGTGATGCCGGCTGCTGGCTGGGTATTATGGCAGCTGGGTGCAGGCTGGATGCCGCCCCTGGTTGCGCTGGGCTTTTTGTATCTGGGGGTGCTGCCCTCCACGGTCCAGTCGGCAACCGCCTATAGTTCGCTGGCAGGCGGCAATGTGGCGAGCTCGGTAGTAGCCGCTGCCTTGCTCAACATCCTTGGCGTTTTCATCACCGCTCCGCTGTTCTCGGTGCTTGCGGGCGGGGCGAGCGCCAGCTTTGACAGCGATGGGCTGGTCAAGGTCGCCACGATCCTGCTGCTGCCGTTCTTCCTTGGCCAGGTGCTGCAGGACCAATGGGGCGGATGGGTCAAAGGGCATCGCAGCCTTGTCACCGCGATGGACCGGGCTTCGATCGCAATCGCGGTCTATGTCGCGTTTTCCGGCGCGGTCGAGCAGGGGATCTGGGGCCGGGTCGATGCCGCTGGCTGGCTGGCGCTGGGGATTGGCTGCGCGGCGATGCTGGTGTTCGGCTATGGCGGGGCGTGGCTACTGGGCGGATTGCTGCGCCTGCCGCGCGGTGACCGGATCGCGATGCTGTTTGCCGGCGCCCAAAAAAGCATCGCGATGGGCGCGCCGCTGGCGACGGTGCTGTTTTCGCCAGCGGCGGCGGGGATCATCCTGCTGCCGGTGCTGGTCTATCATCTGGTCCAGCTGATCGTCTCGGCCCCGCTGGCAGCGCGGCTCAATCCAACCTGCCGCTAATCCGACCGAACAGCGCTTTCCAGTTCATCGTCAGGCAGCTTGCGGTTGTGCCGCACCGACCACCACAGCGACGCGCCGATCAATGCCGCCCCGATCAGACCGGTGATCGTTTCGGGGATATGGTATTTGGCCGAAAGCAACATGATCGCCCCCAGCGCGATAATCGCCCAGAAGGCACCGTGCTCAAGAAAGCGATACTCGGCCAGCGTGCCCTTCTTGACCAGCATGATCGTCATCGAGCGGACGAACATCGCCCCGATCGACAGGCCCAGCGCGATAACCACCATGTTGTTGGACAGCGCGAAAGCACCGATCACGCCGTCAAAGCTGAACGAGGCATCGAGGACATTGAGGTAAAGGAAGCCGCCCAGCCCGGAGCGGATGACTGCACCTTGCGCTTTGAGCGCTTCCTCGCGCATTTCCAGCACTGTCCCCAGTGCCTCCACCGCGATGAAGGTGACAAGGCCCAGTGTGCCAGAGACCATGAAGGTCAACGCATCTGCGGGGGTGAGCGTCAAAGAAATCAGATAGATCACGACCAGCAGCACCGCAATTTCGGCCGCCTTGATACTTGAGACGCGGGTAAGCCTGGCCTCGATCCAGCCGATCCAGTGGATGTCCTTGTCACTATCGAAAAAGAAGCTGAGGCCAACCATCGCCAGGAACGCCCCGCCAAATCCGGCGATGCCGACATGGGCGCTGCTGACGATGCTTTCATAGCGTTCCGGATCGTTAAGCGACAGATTGATCGCATCCATCGGGCCCAATCCTGCGGCAATCGCAACAATCGTCAGCGGAAATACGATCCGCATCCCGAATACGGCGATCAGCATGCCCCAGGTCAGGAAGCGGCGCTGCCAGATATCGTCCATGTCTTCCAGCACGGCGGCGTTGACGACCGCATTGTCGAATGAGAGGGAGATTTCCAGGATAGCCAGTACGAAGACAATCCACAGCATCGAAAGCGTGCCACTGATTGTCCCGCTCTGCATCCAGCCATACCAGACGGCGATAGCAAAGCAGGCGAGGGTGAAAAGGATTGAACCCTTGTAGAAGCGCAGCACGATTGTTCCTCAAATTTGTCAGGCAGGCCTTAGCGTTCCGCGCCGCCTGCGCAATGGCTCAGTTGGGAACTCACTTGGGCTGATAGGTTTGCTCGATGGTCGGGAAGGTCCGTGCCTTGACCTCTTCAGCATAGCGCGCCGCAGCGCCGGAGATCGTCCCGGCTATTTCCTCGTAGCGTTTCACGAAGCGCGGGACCCGGTCGAACATGCCGAGCATATCCTCGGTGACCAGTACCTGGCCGTCGCATTGCGCCGAAGCGCCGATGCCGATGGTTGGACAGGAAACCGCCTTGGTTACTTCGACCGCAATCGGCTCGACCACGCCTTCAACCACGATCGCAAAGGCTCCTGCCCTATCCAGCGCCACCGCATCGGCGACAATCTTCTTCGCCTCGACATCGCTGCGCCCGCGCGCGTTATAGCCGCCCAGTACATTAACCGCCTGTGGCGTGAGGCCAACATGGGCCATGACCGGGATGCCCCGCTCGCTCAGAAAGGCCACTGTTTCAGCCATGACTGCACCGCCCTCCATCTTGATCGCGGTGCAACCGGTTTCCTTGAGCAGGAATGCGGCACTGGCAAAGGCCGCCTGCGGTGAGGCTTCATAGGTGCCGAACGGCAGATCGACGACCACAACCGCATGATAGCTGCCGCGAACCACTGCCGCGCCATGTGCTGCCATCATGTCCAGCGTGACCGGAACGCTCGACGGCAGCCCATAGATAACCTGGCCCAGGCTGTCGCCAACCAGCAGCAAATCGCAATGCTCATCAAGCAGTTGCGCCTGCCGCGCGGTATAAGCGGTGAGCATCACGAGCGGCTCGGCCGTGACCCCGTCCGCCTTGCGCTGACGGATCGCCGGGACCGTCAGCCGCTTCATCGGCGCGGGTGTGGGAGTGGCGCGGCTGGTTGCCGTATCGAGCTGAAAGGTCGTTGACATGGACGCGGCTTGTAGCGGCAAGTCGAAAGCTGGGGAAGGGTGGCAGTTAAGTCTTGCCTTGCCGCACCGCGCCGCTAGCTTCGCCGCCAGTTATAACTATCTGATCGCGCCTCGACGCGGTCGGAACGAGTTAGGGGAACCGCATGTTCGGTCGCATCAAATCACTCGACGCCATTCTGGCGACAGCAGAAAAGAAATCGCTTCCACGCACGCCTGGCGCCTTCCAGCTCACGATGTTGGGCGTCGGCGCAGGGAACTTCTGATGGCGAATGTCAGAAATCGAAGCGTCGTCGAGCGTATGTTTGCGCGCAAATCGATTGCCCAGGTACAACGTGAAACCCAAACCAGCGAACTGAAGCGGACGCTCGGCAAATGGAACCTGCTGCTGCTTGGTGTGGGGTGCATCATCGGTGCCGGCATCTTCGTCCGGACCGGTAGTGCGGCCGCACTCCACGCCGGACCGGCGGTGTTGCTGTCTTTTGTGGTCGCTGGCATTGTCTGTGCCTTTGCCGGACTATGTTATGCCGAGCTGTCCTCTACGCTGCCGGTTTCCGGCTCTGCCTACACCTATGGGTACACGACGTTGGGCGAGTTTGTTGCCTGGATCATGGGAGCGTTATTGCTGCTTGAATACGGGCTTGCAGCGTCAGTGGTGGCTGTCGGCTGGGGCGGCTATGTGGTTAGTCTTCTGGCCGATTTCGGGCTCCAGATTCCCCCGCAATTTACCGGTCCGGCAGGCTATACGCTGATGAAGGATGGTGCCCCCGTGCTGGTTGACGGCCAGACGGTGACGACAATATTCAATCTTCCGGCATTCCTCATTTGCATGGCGCTGGCCGCGCTTCTGGTGGTCGGGATTTCGGAATCGGCGAAGGTCAACAACGTGATCGTCGCGATCAAGGTCAGTGTCCTGACTGCCTTCATCCTTGTCGGCGGTGCCATTGCCATCACGCATTTCGGCGAGTTGAGTGCGAAGAACTGGGTGCCGTTCATTCCGGAGAACACCGGCCCTGGACAGTTTGGTGTTGACGGCATCATGCGTGCCGCTTCGATCGTTTTCTTCGCTTATATCGGCTTTGAGGCGGTATCGACTGCAGGGCAGGAGGCCAAAGATCCGGCGAAGGATATGCCATTTGGAATCATTGGATCGCTGATCGTCTGCACCATCATCTACATGCTGGTGGCCGCGATCATGACTCTGCTAGTGCCATACAATACACTCAACGTGCCCGATCCCGTCGCTGTAGTGGTCGATCATTTCGGCCCGACCTGGGGATGGCTAGCAAAAATTATCAAGGTCGGTGCGATTATAGGCCTGACTTCGGTGGTGTTGGTGCTGATGTACGCACAGACGCGAATATTTTACACGATGGCGCGGGATGGTTTGCTGCCCAAGATTTTTTCGCGGGTGCATCCCAGATTCAAGACCCCGGCAATCAATACCGTGCTGGTTGGTTCCCTCACCGGGGTCGCGGCTGGCTTTTTCGACATCAACGTATTG
The DNA here is from genome assembly GCA_031383985.1 of Novosphingobium sp. Lineage (GTDB taxonomy): Bacteria > Pseudomonadota > Alphaproteobacteria > Sphingomonadales > Sphingomonadaceae > Novosphingobium. The sequence continues at coordinate 28,661 of JANNAE010000006.1, forward strand.
GGTGACATGACCTCTGTAGGCACGTTAGCGGCATTCGCTATCGTGTGCCTTTCGGTGATTTATTTGCGGCGTGCAGCACCTGAATTGCCGCGCGGGTTCAAGGTTCCGTTTTATCCGGTTCTCCCGGTTTTGGGCATTCTTTCGTGTCTTTACCTGATCACGACTGTCCCGTGGAACGTGCTTCAGTTTTTCCTGTGGTACATGTTGGGGGGAGTGGTGCTCTACTTCTTTTATGGCATGCACAATTCCAATCTTCAACATGGGGAGAGCCAAGATGATGCACCTGACATGGGGGAATTTCCTGGCCCGGTGGTGGATGACGGTGGCCCTCGATAGACGGGTTCCGTTCGGTTAACATCTCACTGTGACATGAAAAGGGCCGTTCCCGGCAAGGGAGCGGTCCTTTTCGTTTGGGTAAAAGGAGGGTTTGCGAATCGCGGCAAATGAGAACATAGATAGAACATAGAGCCGATTCGCATGACCGCCCAGATCCCTTCTGCTGCCCCCTTCCTGGCTGCCCCGCCGCGCTTTGCTCAGCTTGCGCGCTGGACGCCGGGAAGCGGCGATGCGTGCCTCCATGGCGAGGTGTTTGCTTCTGCCCGTGACGGCAGTGGTGCGGCGCTGGCGCTGGCGTTAGCCTTGGACCGAATTCTCGGTAATTCGCCAAATTCTGCCGCCGACAGCCCTGACCTGCGGCCTTGGTTATGGGTGCAGGATGCCGCCTCGCTGCGTCTTGGCGGGCGGCCCTATCGCCCCGGATTGCCCGCACCTTTGCGGGACCGGTTGATCCATGTCGCCGCGAAAACGCCTGAGGATGCGCTGTTTGCGTTGGAGGAGGGGCTGCGCTGCCGCGAGTTGGCTTTTGTTATCGGGGAACTTGCCGGCAATCCCCGTGCGCTGGGCTTCACCGCCTCGCGCCGGCTCAGCCTGGCGGCAGAGCAGCATGGCATGCCGCTGTGGCTGATCCGGCTGGATGCGCGGCGCGATCTGAGCTCGGCGCGCATGCGGTGGGAGGCGCGTTCTGCCCCCTCACTGCAACCGCCTGGCAACCCCGCTGCACCGGGTTTGCCCGGCTGGCGGGCCGAACTGTTTCGCGCCCGCGCTCACCCCCCCGGAGAATGGATATTGCGCGATGATGGAAAGAGCCTCCTCGCCGAACATTTCGCCGCGCCGGATCATGGCGATCTGGCTGGCCCGATTGGCGATCGATCGCTGGCGGCGTCATGAAGGCTGCGGCGAAGGCGAGGGGGCCGATGCCGCTCCGCTCGCGCTGATCACCGAAACCGCGCATGGGCCGCGCATCGCGGCGGCCAATTCGGCTGCGCTCGCCGAAGGCGCGCGGGCGGGGATGATGGTGGCCGATGCCCGTACCCTGTGTCCGGCGCTGGCAGTGCTTGCGGCTGATCCGGCGGGAGATCTGGCTTTTCTTGAGGGGCTGGCGCTGTGGGCGCAGCGCTGGGGGCCGTGGAGCGCGCTTGATCCGCCCGATGGGCTGATCGTCGACATCACCGGGGTCAGCCATCTGTTCGGCGGGGAGGCGGCGCTGCTGGCCGATGCGCAGCGCTTGCTGGCGCGGCGCGGGCTCGCCGCTCGCCTCGCGATCGCGCCGACGGCAGGCGCAGCTTGGGGGCTGGCCCATTACGGCCCGCCCGCTGCGATCCTTGCAGGCGGAGACAGTCTCGATCAGTTGCCGGTCGCGGCATTGCGGCTGGATCCCGATGTGCTGCTGGTGCTGCGCCGCCTTGGTCTGGGACGATTGGGCGATTTGCAGGGCGTTGCCCGGCCTGCGCTGGCACGGCGGTTCCGCAATCGCCGCTCGCCCGCTGCCAACCCGCTGGCCCGGCTCGATCAGTTGCTCGGGCTGGTGCCCGAGCCGCTGCTGCCGGTGCTCCCCGCGATTGCCCCGCTGGTTCAGCGCCGGATGATGGAGCCGATCCGCCACCGGGAACTGCTCGATCAGGTGATGCGTGATCTTGCCGCCGATATGGCCCGTCAGCTTGAGGGGCAAGCGCTGGGGGCGCGACGGTTGGAGCTGGGGATGTGGAAGGTCGATGGCGAAGTGCTGGTCCGCCGGCTCGAGCTGGCCGCTGCCAGTCGTGATCCGGGGCATATTGCAGGGCTGTTTGGGCGGCGTCTCGACGATATCGACGCCGGTTTCGGGATCGAACTGGTCCGCCTCCGCGCGCCGTGGACCGAGCCGCTGGCTCTGCTTCAGGCCGACTTTGAGCAAGCTGCCGAACTCAATGGCACCAGTCTCGCCGCCTGTATCGACCGGCTGAGCATCCGCCTTGGCCCGGGCGCCGTGCGCTGCCCGGTCCCGCAGGCGAGCCATCTGCCAGAGCGCGCCCAACGCTGGCAACCTCCGCTGGCACCGCAAGGCGCTTCACAAGGAGAATTGGCTTTTCATGCCAGACCTATGAAATTGCTAGACAAGGCCGAGCCGATTACGGTGCTCTATGCCACCCCCGATGGTCTGCCACGCCGGTTCCGCTGGCGGGGTGAGGTGCACGAGATCGCCCGCGCCGAGGGTCCCGAACGGATCGCGCCCGAATGGTGGCGCGAACGCTCCACCGTGCGACTGCGCGATTACTACCGGATCGAGGACGGCGAAGGGCGGCGTTACTGGATCTACCGCCACGGGATCATCGGCGATGGCCGCGGCGATATTCCCGAATGGTTTCTCCAGGGGCTCTGTGCCTGAGGCCCCGCTCACCCCCGAACGCCGCCGGGCGGAGTGCGATTCCACGGGACTCGCAGCCCCCGTTCGCGCGTCGTTTGTCGAACTGGGGCTGGCGAGCAATTTCTCGTTCTTGCGTGGTGCCTCGGATGCGGTGGACCTGGTTACCGCCGCCCGTGCGCTGGGCTATGATGCGCTGGGGATCGCCGATGTGAACAGTCTGGCCGGGGTGGTGCGGCTCCACGGCGAGGCGGAGGCGCTGAAACTGCGCCCGGTGATCGGCTGCCGGATCGAGACGGCCGAGGGGCTGGCCTTCCTCGCCTATCCCACCGATCGCGACGCCTATGGGCGCCTCTGCCGACTGATCTCGGCCGGGCGAATGGGCCGGCTCGATGGCAGCTGGCAGGACAAGGGCGTGTGCGAAATCTCGCTGGCGATGCTGGCTGAGTGGTCCGAAGGGGTGCAGCTGGTGCTGGTGCCTCCAGGGGTTCTGGATCGGGAATATACCATTGCGGTGGAAAGCAACGTCGTTCCCCTTCGTCGTCCCGGGCTTGACCCGGGACCGCTGGCCGCATCGGCGCAGCCTTGCATCGATGAGGCCAGCGATCCCGGCTTTCGCCGGGATGACGCAATCACCGCCTCATTCCCCAACCTTCTCCCGCACCTCACGGCCCAGCTTCCCAGCCTGCGCCACATCGCCGCAAGCTATCTCTACACCGGCGATGATATCGCCCGGATCGAGGCGCTTGAGGCGCTGGCCCGCGCCCATGGCCTGTCGATCCTCGCCACCAATGATGTGCTTTATCATGCGGCCCACCGCCGCCCGTTGCAGGACGTCATGACCGCGATCCGCCACAAGACCAGCGTGGCGCGGGCCGGATTGCTGCTCCAGCCCAATGCTGAGCGGCATTTGAAGTCGTCGCAGGAAATGGAGCGGCTGTTTGCGCGCTGGCCTCATGCGATCACGGCGGCACGTGAAGTGGCCGATGCCTGCACCTTCAACCTGTCCGAATTGCGCTATGAATACCCCGAGGAGATCTGCCCCGCCGGGCTCGATCCGCAGGCCTGGCTCGAAAAACTGACCTGGGAGGGAGCCGCAGGGCGCTATCCTTCGGGTACCCCTGAAAGCGTGCACGATACGCTGGTCCGCGAACTCGCCCTGATCGGCAAGATGAACCTCGCAACTTACTTTCTGACTATCAAGGATATTGTTGATTTTGCGCGTAATCAAGATCCACCAATCCTGTGTCAAGGGCGCGGCAGCGCGGCCAATTCGGCGGTCTGCTATGTCCTCGAGATCACTGCGGTCGATCCGGCCAAACACGCCCTGCTGTTCGATCGCTTCATCTCTGAAGACCGCAAGGAACCGCCCGATATCGACGTCGATTTTGAACACGAGCGCCGCGAAGAGGTGATCCAGTATATTTACCGGCGCTATGGCCGCCACCGCGCTGGGCTGTGCGCTACGGTGATCCATTATCGCCCGCGCATGGCGATCCGCGAGGTTGGCAAGGCGATGGGGCTGAGCGAGGACGTCACCTCGGCGCTGGCCCGGACTGTGTGGGGCGGTCACGGGCGCAAAATCGGCGAGAAGCATGTCCGCGAAACCGGCATGGACCTTAGCGATCCGCATCTGCGCCGGGTGCTGAAACTGACCGAACAGATGATCGGCATGCCGCGCCATCTTTCGCAGCATGTCGGCGGATTTATCCTCACGCAGGGACCGCTGACCGAGACGGTGCCGATCGGCAATGGCGCCATGCCGGAACGCAGCTTCATCGAATGGGACAAGGACGATATCGACGCGCTGGGTATCCTGAAAGTCGATGTGCTGGCGCTGGGGATGCTGACCTGCATCAGGAAGTGCCTGGACCTGCTGGGCGAACACCACGGCCGCGAGCTGACGCTGGCGACGATCCCGCGCGAGGACCCCGAAACCTATGCGATGCTGCGCAAGGGCGATTCACTCGGGGTGTTCCAGGTCGAAAGCCGCGCCCAGATGAACATGCTGCCGCGCCTGCGCCCGCGCGAATTCTATGATCTGGTGATCCAGGTGGCGATCGTCCGTCCCGGACCGATCCAGGGCGATATGGTCCATCCTTACCTGAAGCGCCGGCGGGGCGAGGAGCGGGTGGAAATCCCCGCGCCGGGGCCGGAACACGGCCCGCCCGATGAGCTGACCGCGATCCTCGCGCGCACGCTTGGCGTGCCGATCTTTCAGGAGCAGGCGATGAAAATCGCGCTCGATGCGGCGAAGTTTTCAGGCGCGGAGGCCAACCGGCTGCGCAAGTCGATGGCGACCTTCCGCAGCCGCGGATTGGTGGCCGAGCTGGAAGAGATGATGGTCGGGCGGATGATCGCGCGCGGCTATGATCCCGATTTTTCCGAGCGGTGCTTCAACCAGATCAAGGGCTTTGGCGAATATGGCTTCCCGGAAAGCCACGCCGCCAGCTTTGCCCATCTGGTTTACGTCTCGAGCTGGCTCAAATGTCACTTCCCGGCGGCGTTTGTCTGCGGCTTGCTCAATTCGCAGCCGATGGGGTTTTACGCACCCGCACAGATTGTCCGTGATGCGGTGGAGCATGGGGTGAAGGTGCTGCCGGTCGATGTGAATCACAGCGGGTGGGATTGTGGGTTGGAGGTTTTCGATCGTGCCATCGCGCTCCGCCTAGGCCTGCGTCAGGTCGATGGGTTTCCCGAACATGCCGCCGCCCGCATCGTCGCCGCGCGGGCAGAGGGCGGAATGTTCCGCGATCTGCGCGAACTCAAGGACCGCACCGGGCTTTCCCCCGCGCTGGTAGAGCGGCTTGCCTCGGCCGATTGCTTTGCCTCGCTGGGCCTGCCCCGGCGGCAGGCGTTGTGGGATGCGCGCAGCCTGATCGCTGCACCCGATTTGCCGCTGTTCGCTCACGCCGCGTCGCGCGATGAAGGGGCGGAGCGCGCGGCGACACAGCTCCCCAAAATGCCGCTCAGCGAAGAAGTGGTGACCGATTACCAGACCCAGCGCTTGTCGCTCAAAGCGCATCCGCTGGCCTTCCTGCGCGCGGACCTTGCCGAACGCGGGTTTATCCGCGCCTCGGAACTGCGGACACGGAAATACCGCTCCCCCGTGCAGGTCGCAGGTGTGGTGCTGATCCGCCAGCGCCCCGGCTCGGCCAAGGGGGTATGCTTCATCACGCTCGAGGACGAGACGGGCGTGGTGAACCTGGTCATCTGGCCCGATCTGATGGAAAAGCACCGCCGCGTAATCATGGGCGCGCGGTTGATGGAGGTGCGCGGAAGGGTCGAATATGACGACGAAGTGATCCACGTGATCGCCACTAGTCTGACCGATGCCACGCCGGCGCTGCACAGGCTGTCAGAGGATCTGCTGGAGCCCAGCATCGCCCGTGCGGATGAGATCAAGCGTCCGGTTCAAGGTAGCCGTGGCCATCCCCGCAACGTGCGGGTTATTCCCAAATCACGCGATTTCCATTAGTTGTTGATCAATAAGGACCACAATCAGGGAGAACCACATGCGCCAACCGTCCGCCTTCGCAGCCGCGCTTACCATTGCCCTTGCGGTACAATCGGTTGCGGCCATGGCTACGCCTGCAAAGCATCTCCCACTGCCGGCAGCGATCTACACCGATCCCGCGCCCGACAAGCTCCACCCCGCGCGCATGGAAGTGCTGCATATTCCAAGTGGCGGGGTGCACATCAACGGCGTTGCCTATCTCGCAGCGGGTCCGGGGCCGCACCCGACACTGGTGATCTGCCATGGCTGGCCGGGCAATGAGAAGAACCTCGATCTTGCTCAGGCAGTGCGCCGCGCCGGCTGGAACGCGATCACCTTCAACTATCGCGGATCATGGGGCAGCCCCGGCAACTTTCATTTCGCACAGAACCCGGAAGATGCAGCGGCTGTCCTGAGTTACCTGCGCGATCCGGCCAATGCGGTAAAACTCGGCGTCAATTCAGATCAAATGGCCTTGATCGGGCACTCAATGGGTGGCTGGGTTGCCGCGACGGTCGGCGGCCAGGATGAAGGCTTGCTCGGTGCAGGGCTGATTTCAGGAGCGAATCTGGGGGTGATGCGCGGCCTGGACCGGCCGGGCCTTATCAAACTTTCGAGCGAAAACGCGGAAACTCTTGCCGGAACCTCGCCAGAGATCATGGCAGACGAGCTCATCGCTGGGCGCGATGCCTTCAACTTCATCCAAGCCGCCCCGGGCCTTGCGAAGAAGTCGCTGCTCGTGCTGAGCTCCGACGACGGGTTGGCTCCGCAGACCGATGCGTTGATCGCGGCAGTACGGGCAAAGGGCGGAAAACACATTACCACCATTCACGCGGCGACCGACCATAGCTGGTCCGATCGCCGGATATTCCTTGAGGCACAAGTAATCCGCTGGCTGCAATCGTTAAGCAGTGGCCGCAAAGCCCGCTAAACCGCCTCGAGCGAGTAGCCCGCCGACCTGACCGTTCGTACCGGATCAGGCGCGCCTGCCAGATCGATCCCCTTGCGCAACCGCCGGATATGCACATCCACAGTACGCAACTCGATCTCGCTGTCGCTGCCCCACACCGCATCGAGCAACTGCCCGCGCGAAAAGACCCGGCCCGGATGTTCCATTAGGAATTTGAGCAGGCGAAACTCGGTCGGGCCCAGCGCAATAGCGCTGCTGCTGCGAGTGACGCGATGGGCCGTGGCATCGAGCGACAGGTCGCCCACCGTGAGCACTTCGCCCGCCAGTGCCGGGCGAATACGGCGCAGGATCGCATTGACCCGGGCGATCAGTTCGCGCGGTGAAAACGGTTTGGTGACATAGTCATCGGCGCCGGTTTCAAGGCCGCGAATCCGATCATCCTCGGCCTCGCGCGCGGTCAGCATGATGATCGGGACATGCGCGGTTGCCTTGCCTTTGCGCAGGCGGCGGCAGACTTCGATGCCGCTGGTGCCCTCGATCATCCAATCAAGCACGACCAGATCGGGCGTTTCCTCGGCAGCGAGCAGCAGGGCCTCGTCGCCATCTGCCGTGACCGACACCGCATAGCCTTCGGCCTTGAAGCGGAATTCCAGCAGTTCGGCGAGTGCCGGATCGTCTTCAACCAGCAGCAGACGGGGAGGCGGCATCAGATGTTCGCCTTGTCTTCCCGGTCGGTCAAGTAGCTCCCGGTCGCCGCGTAATAGACCATCTCGGCGACATTGGTTGCATGGTCACCGATCCGTTCGATATTGCGGGCGACGAACAGCAATTGGGCGGCGCTGCTGATCGTCGCCGGGTTTTCCATCATGTGGCTGACGAGGTTGCGGAAAATGCTGTCATAATAAGCATCGACCTTGTCATCGCGCTCGACAACCTCGGCGGCCAGCGCGGCATCACGGGCGGCGTAGGCGGTCAGGACATCGTGGACCATTCCGCCGGCAATTTCGGCCATAGCGGGCAGCAGCGTCAGCGGCGCGAACTTCTTGCGGGTTTCGATCTTGGCCGAAGCCTTGGCGATGTTCTTGGCATAATCGCCGATCCGCTCGACCACGCCTGCGATCTTCAATGCCGCGATCACTTCGCGCAGATCGACCGCCATCGGCGCGCGCAGCGCGATGACCCGCACAGCCAGCTTGTCAACCTCCGCCTCCAGCGCATCGATCCGCTTGTCGCGGGCAATCACGCCCTGGACCAGCTCCGGGCTGCCTTTGACCAGCGCCTCCATTGCTTCTGACAGCGATACTTCGGCAAGACCGCCCATTTCCGCGATCAGGCCGCGAAGCCGGGTGATGTCCTCGTCGAACGCCTTGACTGTATGCTCTGCCATTATCCGTGTCCTAACCGTAGCGACCGGTGATGTAATCCTTGGTGCGCTCTTCGCGCGGATTGGTGAAGATGTCCGAGGTCTTGCCATATTCGACGATCTTGCCGAGATGGAAGAAGGCGGTGCGCTGTGAAACGCGGGCGGCCTGCTGCATCGAATGGGTGACGATAACAATCGCGTAGCGACCCTTGAGGTCATCGATCAGTTCTTCGATCCGCGCGGTGGCGATCGGATCGAGCGCCGAGCAGGGCTCGTCCATCAGGATCACCTCGGGGTCGACCGCAATAGCGCGGGCGATGCACAGGCGCTGCTGCTGGCCGCCTGAAAGCGTGGTGCCGCTGTCAGTCAGGCGATCCTTGACTTCGTCCCACAGGCCGGCGCGGCGCAGCGACCGTTCGACGATCTCGTCGAGTTCGGTCTTGCTGCCGGAAATGCCGTGAATCCGCGGACCATAGGCGATGTTCTCGTAGATCGACTTGGGGAACGGGTTGGGTTTCTGGAACACCATGCCGACCCGTGCGCGCAATTGCACCACATCCATCCCGGAGCGGTAGATATCCTGCCCGTCCAGCTTGATTTCACCCTCCACCCGCGCGCCCGCAATAGTGTCGTTCATCCGGTTGAACGAGCGCAGAAAGGTCGACTTCCCGCAGCCCGAAGGGCCGATGAAAGAGGTGACATATTTGGTCGCGATGTCGATCGAGACATTATCGATCGCACAGTTGTCACCGTAGAAAACGGAAACATCGCGGGCGCTGATTTTGGCGTCGTCGAGGTCAAGTTCGTGTGTTGTGGTCACCAGCGTTTCTCGAAGCGGTTGCGAAGATAGATGGCGAGTCCGTTCATCACCAGCAAGAAGGCCAGCAGGACGATAATCGCGGCGGAAGTACGTTCGACGAAACCGCGGTTGATCTCGTCCGACCACAGAAAGATCTGGACCGGGAGAACCGTGGCGGGAGAGGTAAAGCCGTCGGGCGGGCTGGCGACAAAGGCGCGCATTCCGATCATCAGCAACGGCGCGGTTTCGCCCAGCGCGCGGGCCATGCCGATGATGGTGCCCGTGAGGATGCCGGGGAGGGCGAGGGGGAGGACGTGGTGAAACACGGTCTGCACCCGGCTTGCGCCGATCGCCAGCGCGGCATCGCGGATCGAAGGCGGCACTGCCTTGATCGCATTGCGGCCGGAAATGACGATGACCGGCATGGTCATCAGCGCCAGCGTCATCCCGCCGATCAGCGGGGCGGAGCGGAAGTTGGGGAACACGGTCAGGAACACTGCCAGGCCAAGCAACCCGAAAATAATCGAGGGCACCGCAGCCAGATTGTTGATCGAGACTTCGATGAATTCGGTCCAGCGGTTCTTGGGAGCGTACTCTTCGAGATAGACCGCCGAGAGCACCCCGATCGGGAAGGCCAGCAACAGCGTGACTAGCATGGTCAGCATCGAGCCCTTGAGAGCGCCCCAGATGCCTACCGCTTGCGGGTCAGTGGCGTCTGAGCGCGACAGAAAGCCGGTGTCGAGGGCGCGGACCAGCTTGCCCTGCTGGCGAAGCTGGCTGGCCAGCGCCTTCAATTCGTCACTGCCTTCGCCGCGCCAGGCCGAGGCGAGATCATCGCTCACCGGCAGCGATACCTCGATCCTGCCCTTTAGTTGCGCGGGGTCGGCGATCAATCGCTTGGCCACTTCGCGCCAGGCGCCATCATCCAACTGGGCCGCGGCCTGGTCCCCGGCACTTTGCGCGGCCGCGAAATTCACCACATCGGAGAGGCCTGCGCCTTCCAGCGCCGCCAGCGCGCCGGGGCCTTCAAGCTGGTTGGGCTCGACCGTCAGCGCACCTTGTGAAAGATCGATTGCGAACCGCAATTCGGTCCGCTGGAAGCCGCCGACCGCATTCGAGGTCATGGTGAGCAGTAAGAAGGCCAACACCAGAGCGGAGAAAAACACCGCGCAGAAACCAAGCGCGCGAAAGCGGCGTTCGGCGGCGTATCGCTGCTTGATCCGCGCAGCGATGCGCTGATTGCGGGCTGCGAGGTCCGGGGACGAGGCGGTGGTTTCACTCATAGGCTTCGCGGAACCGTTTGACGACACGCAGCGCAATGAAGTTCAACGCCAGGGTGACGAGAAACAGCACGAAGCCGAGTGCAAAAGCCGACAGGGTAGCGGGATGATCGAAGCTGCCTTCGCCGGTCAGCATCGCGACGATCTGAAATGTGACCGTCGTCATCGTTTCGAACGGATTGGCAGTGAGCCGCGCGGTCGCGCCCGCGGCCATGACAACGATCATGGTTTCACCGATCGCGCGGCTGACGGCCAGCATCACACCCGCGACAATTCCGGGCAAGGCAGCGGGAATCAGCACCCGGCGGATCGTTTCTGAAGTGGTCGCACCCATCGCCAGGCTGCCATCGCGCATCGCCTGCGGTACGGCAGCAATGCTGTCGTCGGCCATGGAGGAGACGAAAGGAATGATCATGATGCCCATAACCAGACCCGCTGCCATCGCGCTTTCGCTCGAGGCGCTGGCGATGCCCACGGCCTGCGCCGCATCGCGGATCACCGGGGCAACGGTCAGCGCGGCAAAATAGCCATAAACCACCGTGGGGACGCCAGCGAGTATCTCGAGCAGCGGTTTCATCCATTTGCGCAAAGTCGGCGAGGCATATTGGGTAAGATAAATCGCACTCATCAGCCCGAGCGGGATTGCCACCACCATCGCGATGATCGCACCGATAAAGATTGTTCCCCAAAACAACGGAATTGCGCCGTAATTCTGGCCTATGTCAGCCGTATTCGGCGCCATTGGATCAGGTGACCAATGGGTCCCCAGGAGGAACTCAGCCGGACTGACGAACCCGAAGAACCGGACAGTCTCGAACACCAGCGAGGCAAGGATACCGAAGGTGGTGATGGTCGCGACCAGCGAAGCCAGCAGCAGCGTGGCCATGACGACCCGTTCAACCCGGGTCCGCGCGGTAAAATCAGGGCGCAGCCGCAGGAAAGCAAAGGCTCCGCCAGCAAAGCTGAGCACCAGCGTCACTGCAATCCCGATCGAGGCATAGCGCTGCATGGCGATACGGAATGGCTCGACCAGGGCCGCGGATTTCGGATTGAAGGCCGCCGCCTGACCTTGTGCGACCGCTCGAGCTTCGGACAAGATCGCATCGCGCTCAATGCCAAAGGCGGGAAGATCGACCGCCGACGGATCGTTCAAAACTTGACCAAGCACCAGATCGGCGCTCACCCAGTTCCACACCATTGCAAACAGGACCGCCGGGATAACTGCCCATAGCGCGACATACCAGCCGTGATAATTGGGCAGCGAATGCAGATCTGCGCCGCCGGCACGGGCAGATTTTCGCAGGGCCCAGGCCCGCGAACGCGCGGCCAGCCAACCAATCAGACCCAGCCCCAAGGCCAGCAGGATTGGTATGACTGGCGACATCGTTCGGTGGTTTCCTTGCAGTCTTGATAAAGTGCGGCAGTCAGACGTGTGCGTGCTGGCTTACTTCAGCGTCGCAGGGTCGAGCACCGTCATTTCGCTGGCGATCGTGGCGTTCTTGGCCTGGACGTCATCAGGCGAGACGACCATGCCTTGTTTGGCGAGCAGACCGCCCCTTGACCAGCTCTTGGCCCATTCGGCGACAAATTCCTTCAGCCCCTTGATCGCATCGAAGTGCGCCGCCTTCACATAGATGTAAAGCGGGCGGGCGCCGGGATAGCTGAAATCGGCAATCGAGTCATAAGTGGGAACTATGCCGCCCATCGTCAGGCCGTTCAGCTTGTCGGCATTTTCTTCGAGATAGGAAAATCCGAACACACCGACCGCCTTGGGATTGGCTTCCAGCTTCTGGACGATCAGGTTGTCATTTTCACCTGAATCAACATAGGCACCATCGCTGCGCACTTCGCCGCAGATCTTGTCGTGCTTGTCCTTGTCGCTATCCTTCAGCGCCTTCATTTCAGGGTTGGTATCGCAGCCCTTCATCAGGATCAGTTCCTTGAGCGCATCGCGCGTGCCCGAGGTGGAGGGCGGGCCATAGACGAGGATCGGTATTGCCGGGAATGCCGGGTTTACGTCCTTCCAGGACTTGGCAGTGTTGGGCCTGCCAAAGGGGTTGGCGGCCAGCGCCTTGTAGACATCGGCCTGAGTAAGCGCGAAGCCGGGACCGCCCTTGGCTTCGGCAAAGGCGATGCCGTCAAGGCCAACCTGGATTTCGACGATCTTGTCGACGCCATTCTTGGCGCAATCTTCATATTCGGACTTCTTCATCCGGCGCGAGGCGTTTTCGATATCGGGGTGCGATACTCCGACACCGGCACAAAACAGCTTCATGCCCGCGCCCGTGCCGGTCGATTCGATGATCGGCGACTTGATTGCGGCATTGGTTTTGGAAAGTTCGGCTGATACCGCCTTGGCGAAAGGATAGACTGTGGACGAGCCAACCGCGCGGATTTGCTCACGCGAGCTGCCTTGCGTGCCGCCGCAACCGGCCAGAGTTGTGGCGGCGACAGTGACAAGGAGAAGTGCAGACTTATTCATGGCCGGGGACTCCAGTTGCAATATCTGATGCGGCTCTGCTCAGGTTTCATGACAGCTTTATGACACTTGCGTTGCGCCGCTTGCAGGCGGGGCAGGAAAGGTGATCGTAAAGTTGGTTCCTTCGCCCACGGTGCTGGCAATATCAAGCGTAGCGCGGTGCCGCTCGACGATATGTTTAACTATGGCGAGCCCCAGTCCAGTGCCCCCCGCCGCGCGGCTGCGACCAGGATCGGTACGGTAGAAGCGGCGGGTCAGGTGGGGGAGATGTTCGGGCGCAATGCCGGCGCCGCGATCGATCACGGAAAGTCCGACCGTTCCACTAGCAGAACGGTCGACGCTCACCGTAACCGGTCGGACCGGGTCACCATATTTGAGGGCGTTGTCGATCAGATTCCGGATCAATTGCTCGAGCTGCCCGGCATCGCCCAGCACCACAGCCTCATCCCCGGGTGCAGCAAGCTCGAGCCGTTCGCGGCCTTGAATTGATCCGACTTCGGCCACGACCCGCGCGGTCAGCTTGGCCAGGTCGATCGGTTCAGAGGGGCGATCATGCTTTTCAGCCTCGACATGGCTAAGCGACATCAGGTCCTCAACCAGCATTTGCATCCGACGCGCCTCGCGCAGAACAACTTCATAGAAACGGGTCCGGGCAGATTCATCTACTGCCGCTCCGCCCTCTGCCAGCGTTTCGACATAGCCGATGATCGCCGCCAACGGCGTGCGTAATTCGTGGCTGGCGTTGGCGACAAAATCGGTGTGAGCGCGGCTGATGTCGGATTCGGCGGTCCGGTCGGCCAGCTCTATCAGCCAGCGCTTCTTGTCGATCCGCCGCCGGGTCAGTTGCCACAAGCTGCGCCCACCGGTGAAGCCGGTGATGGTCACGCTTTCGCCCCAGCCCTGATCGGCGTCCATGTCCAGCAGCCGCATGGCATCTGGATGGCGCAGGGCGATCCGCGCATCCTGATTGACGACATGCGCCCCCAATGCTGCACGCGCGGCGGCATTGGCGAGGGTGACGCGAGTGCCTTCGAGCACCAGCAGCGGTTGGCTGAGCGTTTCAATCACCTCGCGCGTGGCGTCGCGCGAGGCTTGCTCGGCGGTGATTGAAGTTGCGCCGCCATCAGGCTCGGGCTGTGCCAGCCACAATGAGCCCAGCCACAGCACCTCAACCCCCAACGTTAGCCACAGATCGACGCCAGCGATAACTATGCCGATGCCACTGGCAGCAGCCAGGACGATTCCCGCCGTAGGTATGGTGCGCGTGCCAGCCATCAAGGCGCGCTGATTAGCCGGGCTGGGCCGCACTCGCCAGAGACAAATCCTGTAAATCCACTGAACCGGTATCGCGCGCGCCAATCCGGTCGATTGACTGGCGCAGTCTCAGGGCTGCAGCAGGCTGGAGGCGATGCTCGAACAGGGTAAGATGGCGCAGCAAGGTGCTGCGTACCGCACCGCCGCCCTGTTCGATCGGCTCCCCGATCTCGCGGGAATAATCGAGGCCATAGCGCAACAGGATCGTGGCATTGACCGCCAGATCGGCCAGCCGCTCCACCGGCCAATCGAGCGTGCCAGCGCTGACAAAGGCGCTAATATACCGAAGCAGCTGGGCATTGGTCCGCTGATGCCAGCCCTGGGCATGGCGGCGGATAAGCTCATCATGCCCGCCATAATCGGCCTGATCGCGGTAGAGGAACCGGTAGTCGCGGAATTCACGGATCACCGCCTGGAGCAGCACCGCATAATCGGCCACCCCATCGCCCCCGGGCGCCGGAGCAAGGGCTAGCCGGCGCTCGATGTCGCGGGCAAAATTTTCACTGATTGCGGCAAGGATCGCTCGTTTTGTCTTGAAATGATACCATAAATTTCCCTCAGCGATACCGAGCTCGGCGGCCAGCACACTGCTTGGGACGTTGGCATAGCCCAGCGCATTGTAGAGCCGCGTGGCTGCTTCGATGATTCGGTCGGAGGTTTTCATCCGGCCTTAGCTCAATAGCGTTCGAGGCTGACCCGCATGTGCTTGTAGCCGTGGACAAAACTGGCCGGGACGCGTTCCGGTTCGGCCAGAACATTCACCCGCAGCCGCCGCTTGGCCATTTCTTCCAGCAGAATGGTCAGCTGCAATTCGGCCACTCGGGCGCCGACGCAGCGATGGATGCCATAGCCGAACGAGAGGTGGCGGCGGGCATTCTCGCGGTCAACCCGGATGCTGTCAGGATCATCGAAGATCGTCTCGTCGCGGTTGGCCGAAAGGTACCACATCACCACCTTGTCGCCCTTTTTCATCGCGACACCATCAACCTCGGTATCCTCCAAAACCGTCCGGCGCATATGAGCCAGCGGTGTTTGCCAGCGGAGCAGTTCGCTTACCGCGTTGGGGATCAGCGACGGATCGGCCTCCAGCTTGGCGCGCTCGGCCGGGAATGTGTGTAGCCCATAGGCAAAGCCCGACATCGAATTGCGCGTCGTGTCATTGCCGCCCACGATCAGCAGGATCATGTTGCCGATGAACTCGGCCTCGCTCATTTCCTTCATCGCGTCGGACCGCATCATGATCGAGATCAGGTCGCTCCCGCCGGGCTGGGCCATCTTGCTCTGCCACAGCTGCGTAAAGGCGGCACCCATTTCATAAGCGTCGGCATTGCGTTTTTCCATTCCGCCTGGCGTGTGGAGCAGCTCGACATCGCCCAGTGTATCCGACCAGCGGGTGAGATTGTGACGCTCTTCCCAGGGGAAGTCGAACAGCCGGGCCAGCATTCCAGTGGTCAGCTCGATCGAGACGCGCTCAACCCAGTCAAATGGCTCGCCGATCGGCAAGCTATCGAGCACTTCACCGGTGCGCTGACGCACCTCATCGCGCATCGCGGCGACCTCGCTGGGGCCGAAAGCAGGGGCGATAGTCCGGCGCTGTCCGGTGTGCTGGGGCGGGTCCATGGCGATGAACATCGGCATGCGGAATTCACCTTCGAGCAGCTTGTCGACCAGAAAGGCGATGGTGATCCCGCCATATTCATAGGACGAGGAGAAGATCTTGGGCAGCGCCTCGATATGGATGATCGGCTTATACGTTGAAACTGACCAATAAGGACCGAACTGCGAATCCGCGCAATAATGGATAGGAGCTTCGGCGCGCAGGCGGCGGAATGGCTCCTGCCAGCGATCCTCGGCATAGAGCTCTGGCCGGCTGACATCGAGCAAGGCAAGCGGAGTTTCGATTTCTGCAACGGCAGTGCTCATGGTCGCTGTTCCCTAAGCTGAGGACGGATTGATTTAGGGTCATGACCCTAAAATATCTCACTGGCAAGCGGACAGGCGAAGCGGCGCGCAGAATTGCAGCGTGAGCTGGATGGTTCAATCGATGCCGGATGGTGACCCCTACGGGAATCGAACCCGTGTTTCAGCCGTGAGAGGGCGATAAAAAACGCATTTCTGCCATTTCCTGAAACAGTGCGAAACGGCCTGAAACAACGCATATCTGAGCCTTTCTTCAATGTCATGTCGCCCATTGTCTGTATGAGTTCCCTAATGTATATTGGGGATGCATTAGGGAAGCTTGGAAAGGGACGACAATGGCGCGCGTTGTGCAGGACACAAAGCTGGCGAAGCGGGAGCAGCGGTTGAAGCTGGAGTCGCGCAAGAAGCCCTATTGGATGACGCTCAATGAAGGCGAGCACTTGGGCTATTATCGCGGCGCACGCGTCGGCAAATGGGTTGCCCGCTATCGCCGGGCTGGCGCGGCTGGCAACTATCAAGAAACGACCATCGCGGAAGCGGACGACAATGCCGATGCCGATGGCTCGGTTATCCTGAATTTCAAACAGGCACAGGATGCCGCCCGCAAATGGTTCCTCTCGCTGGAGCGCAACGGCGGTCGCAGGACCGGGGCCTATAGCGTTTCCGACGCCCTGGACGACTATCTGGCAGGGTTTCAAGGCAAAGACTTGGCGAACACCAGCCGCCGGATCGAAGCCATCGTGCGGCCTCAAATGGGCAAACATGAAGTAGCGAAGCTGACGACCAAGGCCATCAATGACTGGCTCTTGTCGCTTGCCAGCGCTCCGGCCCGGCTGCGCACTGCCAAGGGGGCAGAGCAACAGAATGTCCGCGAGACAGCGAACACGGAAGAAGCGCGCCGCAGTCGCCGTTCAAGCGCCAATCGTATCCTGACTATCCTCAAGGCCGCGCTCAATGCTGCCTATCGAGAGGGCAAGGTTTCTGCCGATGATGCATGGCGGCGCGTGAAGCCCTTTGCCAAAGCCGATGCCCCCAAGCTGCGCTACCTGTCCGATGATGAGGCGCGCCGCTTGGTCAACGCCTGTGACCCGGCATTCCGCCCCTTGGTGCAGGCTGCATTGTTGACCGGCGCGCGCTACTCCGAATTGGCAGGTTTGGAGGTGCGGGACTTTGACCGGCAATCGCAAACCATCTGGCTGCGCGAAACCAAGGCCGGGATAGCGCGGGCCGTCTATCTTGAAGGTGAGGGCGTCTGGCTGATCGAACAGGCTGCGCTTGGCAAGCCTTCCGATGACCTGATTTTCCCGCGGCCCGATAGTAAGCGTTGGGGGCCGTCACAACAGGCCCGCCCGCTTGCCGCTGCTTGTGCCGCTGCGAAACTGGCACCGACTGGATTCCACGATTTGCGCCGGACCTACGGCGCGCGGCTGGCGCTGCGCGGTGTGCCGATGGCCGTCATCGCGGAAGCCTTGGGCCATGCCGACGAAAGAATCACCCGGCGGCACTATGCGCACCTGTCCAAGTCCTATGTTGCCGATACTGTCCGCAATGCGGTCACCGGCCTTGGCATTGTCGAATCCGGCAATGTCGTGCGGCTGGAGACAGTGCAGTGACGAAGGGCACCCCCTACCGTGGGAATGACCCTACCGTGGGAATGACGATAGACGATTAGGGCTAGGCTGGTATCATCGCGAAATATGGTGAAGCGACTAGAAGTGGAACACGATGCTGCAAGCATTGCGGCTCCCCGGTGGGTTTCCATCAGCCGTGCGGCGAAGATTTTGCAGCCAGCTTCTGGCAGTCTCGAAATTGCGAAAGAGCGAATCTGGAACGCGTTGCGCGCCAAGGAAATCAGCTTGTCCGAATCTCGATTGTCCCCACTGCATCCCATCAATGAGTTCAGCCAGACCAAGCCATGCATCGACTGGTTCGAACGGGGGACCGAAGGAATTATCGTCCGAGGAGCTCAATCCACGGTCGAAAACGTGTCGGCTTGGGGCGATTTCTTCAATGACGGCGGACTGCTGGTAGATCGCATGGAAATTGAAGGGCTAAGCTTGTGCTGGAACTCGACTAGCGCTTTGTCGCGCCCGGTTTTGCGCGCAATGATGCCGGCCAGTTCGGCCCTCAGGTCGTCAAGGAACAACGGGCCGATGACCTTCAGGATATTGGCTTCGGTCGTGTAGTGCGCGCCCTTGGCCCGGCGTTCCTTGGCATCCATGACTGACTGAAAAAGCGAGCCGAAAATGGCGGGCGAAACCCCAGACCAATCGTGCCGCGCTGCGTCCAGCAAATGGTCGCGCATGGCTTTGGTGAAATGGGCCGTGCGCAGCCTTCCGGCGAACAGACGGCCATTCACATAAGGAAAGGCGTTCAGTTCGGCCTGTAGCGTGCTCTGGCGGGCATCCTCGGGCGTATCGAGCACGTCGAACAGATCATTGAGCAGGCGGCCCGTGTCGCTGCCATCGGGCTTGGTGTCATTTTCGAGAAGCTGGAGGAAAATGTCCTTCGGCTGGAATATGCCGGTATCGTCTGCAAACAGGCAGAACAGCAGTCGGACAAGCAATTGCTCCAGATCGTGCCCAAGATAACCGGATTCCTCCAGAGCATCGTGCAGCTTGCCCATCAATTCTGCTGCCTTGATGGTGACGCCTGCCTGTGTTTCAAAGCTGACCTTGCGGCCAAGCATGAAGTCGAAGGCGGTTATGTGCTTGTGCAGATCGGCGAGGCGGAATTTCAGTTCGGTGCGGTCATCAAGGTCAAGCAACACCCATGTCTGGAAATCACATGTCAGCACCCAGCGCGGCTGGTCGGTGGTGTGCAAGCCTTCGACATAGTCGAGCGCCTGGCCTTGCGCCCGGCCAAGATCTAGATTGCTGCTTTTCTGTTCGACCAGCAACGTGCCCGGCCAGAACAGGTCTATGAAGCCGTGCTTGCTGTTGAGAAGCTTCACCCGCTGCTCATAGATGGCGACCTGCTTGCGCTTGATACCGAAGATTTCGAAGAATTCATTGTAGAAGGTCTGGGTCTGGCCGCGCTCATAATACGCGTCTTTCCATTCCTCGCTGAATGCCTTGGCCCGCCGTTTGATTTCGTCCCAGCCAAGCCGCATTTGATTCCCCTCGTCTGGTTAGGGGCTTAGCGCCTGCTTGTTCCATCGCCAAGGACTGGCGGACGGATCAAACTGAAACTTCTAACTGCACCTAATGCGCTGACTGGCGGCTCGCAGGAGAAATGCGGTCAGTAAGCGCTACGGTGCTGGCGATCCGGCAGGTAGGACCCGCAATTCTATCGCTTGCCATTGGGGATGTTTGCCGGTCCCCAATATGGGCCGCGATGCTGCGCATCGGACCCAGAACTAAGATACACACCCCACGCACGGGTGCATGACGGTTTTCCGCCACGTTTGGAGAGTGCTATCCGCACGCTCTCGACAGTCGCCATGATGGCAACGGCGCAATTCTGCCATTTTCTGAACGTACTATGCGCGGACAGCATCCGCACTTGCTAGTCCACGGTGAAGCAATACTATCGGAAGACCTTGAAGGGGGGCTTTGAGCATGCCAACGCAAAAACCTGAAACGTCTCAAGGGCTTCCCAAGACACTCAGCCATTATACGACGCTCGATGGCCTAAAGGGGATCGTCGATTCCAAATCCCTATGGGCGTCAAACGCTTCCTTCCTGAACGACAAGGCAGAGTTGGATCATGCATTGGCTGCATCTGAAGCGGTCATTCGAAAGCTTGCATCCGAAGGATCACTTAAGAAATGGCTGCCTTTGATCGAACGCGTTTTCAAAGAGTTGGCTGAGGGAGCGAAGCCTGACACGTATGTCACCTGCTTTTGTGAAGATGACGATAATCTTAGTCAGTGGAGAGGCTATGGGGGGGTGGTTCAGGGTGTAAGCATAACTTTCGGACGCGCTTCACTCGCCACACGGTTCAAACCTGAGGGCGGTGAATTTTTCAAGGTGAAATATTCCAAATATTCAACCGCATCAAAGCTAAAAAAGGATCTATCCGGTCACATCGATGATATTGCGAACCTAGATTCGATTGGTAATGGATTAACACCTGCACAAAAATATGAGCACTTGCTTTCTAGGGTTTCGTCATTGCTACCAAGATTTAAGCATATTGGATTCAAAGATGAAAGAGAATGGCGTTTTTGCTTTCAACGGAAAGTGAAAAATTCGGAAATCAATTTTCGAACATCTAGTACAAAAATCGTCCCCTACATGGTTGTTGGTCAATCTGACAAAACGTTGCCGATTGCTGCGGTCAGGATCGGCCCTGGCCCAGACCCCGAGTTGACTGCGAGGAGCGTGGCCGCCTTTTTGCTTGCCCGAGGTTACCAAGCGGAGGTCAAGACTTCAGAGGTTCCGTTCCGCTTGTAAGTTTGCCGTGTCCACTGCGCTTAAGGCGGGAAAGTCCGATCAGTTCAGGCTGCCCCTGTGTGGCAAACTCTTGGCTGGATATTAGGGATGCATTGGGGAAATTGACCAGTCGCGCCTAAAAAATGGCGGAAAAGCTGGTGACCCCTACGGGAATCGAACCCGTGTTTCAGCCGTGAGAGGGCCGCGTCCTAACCGCTAGACGAAGGGGCCGATGCCGGTTGCCACTGTCACTTGACCGGTGGTGGTGACCCCAACGGGAATCGAACCCGTGTTTCAGCCGTGAAAGGGCCGCGTCCTAACCGCTAGACGATGGGGCCAGACCGGCTGACGCCGTTGGCAAGGCCGCGCGTTTAAGCAAGCCTCGCAAAAGGGTCAAGCCCTGTCTTGGCCCGAGCAAATCAATCTGCCCAGCCGGCATCGTCGAGGTGGAGTTCGGCCGCCGGACGGCTGCCCCAATCGTCGATTTTCGCACGTCCGGCCAGCCAGATTTTCCGTCCTTGCGCTCCGTGCAGCAAGGCCTGACCCATTTCGCTTTGCGCGGCGCGGAAGGCGATCGCCTTGAAACTGCCGCCATCCAGGCCGCCAACGATCAGGCGCAGATGATCGTTGCCGACGATATCGGCCTTGATCAGCCGAACCGGGCCGACCGCTATGCGCGGACCGGGCCAGCCCATCCCATAAGGGCCAGCGCTTTCCAGCGTTGCGACAAGCTCGGGGGTAAGTCCCCGCGGGGCGAGCGCCAGGTCGAGCAGCAAGGCCTGGTTGGCCATTGCGGCGGTTACATTTGCCCCAAGCTGCGCATCGAGCCAATCGCCAAAAGCATGAAGCTGGTCAGGCGCGATGGTCAGCCCGGCAGCCATCGCGTGACCGCCGCCCGCGAGCAGCAGTCCGGATTCCTTCGCGGCGATGATAGCAGCGCCAAGATCGACCCCGGCAATGGACCGTCCCGAGCCCTTGCCGTTGCCGTCTTGATCGGCGTCCAGCGCGATCACCAAAGTCGGTTTTCCGGTCTTTTCCTTGATCCGGCCAGCGACAATCCCGATTACCCCGGGGTGCCAACCACTCCCCGCCACCACCACGACCGCGCGGTTGTGCTGTCCGGCCAGCTGCGCTTCGGCAGCCTCCTGAACTTCGCCCTCAATCGCGCGGCGCTCTTCATTGAGGATCGAGAGCTTGTCGGCGATCATCCGCGCTTCATCGGGATCCTCCGTGGTCAGCAGCCGCACGCCCAGTGTCGCTTCGCCCACCCGGCCGCCGGCATTGATCCTGGGCCCCAGGGCAAAACCAAGGTCGCTGCAGGTCGGCGCGCGGCTCAGCCGGCTCGCGTCGATCAGCGCGGCCATGCCGACGTTGTCGCGCCGGGCCATAACCTTCAGGCCTTGCGCGACAAAGGCGCGATTGAGGCCGTGCAACGCGGCGACATCTGCCACCGTGCCCAGCGCGACAAGATCGAGCAGCGACATCAGGTCCGGTTCGGTCTGACCCTCGAAAAACCCGCGCTGGCGCAGGCAGCGGACCGTGGCGATGGCCAGCAGAAAGGCCACGCCGACCGCAGCGAGGTGGCCGTGGGCTGCACCAATATCGCTTTCATCAAGCCGGTTGGGATTGACCAGCGCGACGGTCTTGGGAAGTTCGACCGAGCATTTGTGATGATCGACCACGATCACATCGACCCCGGCTGCATAAGCCATGCCCAGCGCCTCATGCGCCATCGCCCCGCAATCGACCGTCACGATCAGGCTGCTGCCATCCTCGGCAATGCGCACCAATGCCTCGCCCGAGGGGCCATAGCCTTCGAGCAGCCGATCGGGGATGTAATAGCGCGCTTCCAGTCCCAGCATCCGCAGCAGCCGGATCAGCAGCGCCGCGCTGGTTGCGCCATCGACATCGTAATCCCCGTAAACGGTCATCGTCTCGCCGGTTAGCACTGCCTGGGCCAGCCGTTCGGCGGCGACATCCATGTCGCGGAATTCGGACGGATCGGGCAGGAACGCGCGCAAGGTCGGATTGCGGTGCCGTTCGATGTCTGGGCGCACAACCCCGCGGGAGAGGAGCAGCTGGGTGACCAGGTCTTCCTCCAGTCCGAAGCCGGCAGCTTCGCCGCCGGCCTGTCCCGCAAGGTCCATATTGCCGCCACGCCAACGCCAGCTGCGCCCGCCCAGCGAACGCTCGATACCGAATAGGGGTGAAGGTGTTACGGCCATGAAACCGCGCTAGCCGATTGGTGCTGCAACGGAAAGGTCGCGCGGGTGGCTGTCGACAATTGACAATCAAAGCGCACGGGCCTGCACTATGGTCGGTGATCAGGCCAAGGGAACTCGTTTCATGACAAATCGTTGCGACTTGACTCTTTTACTGGCAGCCGGGCGTGCGGCCAAGGGCCGGGGCGGGCTGCCCGGTCCGGATATCAAACCGGTCTGCTGATGGTGGATCGGGAACAAGAGCGAGTGCTGGCAATCATCTGGCATAGCCGGACCGGTGCTGCCCGGGCGATGGCGATGGCAGCCTATGCTGCGGCCGGGGGGAGAGCGGTGCTGCTGTCTGCCGATGATGCGACGCCAGACCAGCTCCTGATGGCGTCCGGCTACCTGTTTGTCTGTCCGGAAAATCTGGGCAGCATGACAGGGGCGATGAAGGAGCTGTTCGACCGTTGCTATTATCCGTTGCTTGGCCGGGTCGAAGGCCGACCCTATGCCACGGCAATCGCGGCGGGCTCGGATGGGCGCGGGGCGGAGGCGCAGATTGACCGGATCGTCACCGGCTGGCGATTGCGGCGTATCGCCGAATCGCTGATCATCAACCTGGCCGCGCAAACCCCCGAGGCAATTCTGGCCGCCAAGATCGTTCCGTCCGATGAGCTAGCCCGCTGCGGCGCCTTGAGCGCCTCGATGGCAGAGGGGATCGCGCTGGGCATATTTTGATAAGTCTCGAGTTGATACATCCGATGCCGATCAAACTGGCACGGCAGGACTCGACGGGTTGGTTCCATTAGTGCCACTACCACACCAGAAAAATGCTTTGGGGTGAAACGATAGCCGACATTTCTGACATAACAGGGCAATCGGGCCACGGTCTCCTTTC
This sequence comes from Novosphingobium sp., assembly GCA_031383985.1. Taxonomy (GTDB): domain Bacteria; phylum Pseudomonadota; class Alphaproteobacteria; order Sphingomonadales; family Sphingomonadaceae; genus Novosphingobium. The sequence continues at coordinate 52,377 of JANNAE010000006.1, forward strand.
GCTTGTCTTCGCGAACGGGAACCGGCCGGACAGCGATAGCCTGATCACGCTCGCGGCCTCGGGCGGTGAGCGCGCTGCGTCAGGCGGCGCGGCAGGGGTGGGTTTTGCCGTCTCTCACCGGCCTGCCACCGACGAAGGCTGGCTGGAACTGCTGGCGATGGGTCTCGCCTTCGATTGCCGCGGACTTGTTCCGGCCGCGCCAGCGCCGCTTCCCGCTGCTGGACAACAGTTCGGCTTGAACCAGAAAGTCCTTGGCGAAGCGATCTCGCTCGCTCCTGGTCCGCATCTCGAAGGGGGCGAAAACTTGCTTCCGGTCATTCGCGTTTTGTGCGGCCTGGGCGCAACTCTCGCTCAGCTGGCAGGGGTGCAAGCGGTCTGCTGGGAGCCGGCAAAGAGCTGGATGGAGCCGCAATATTTTATCCGGACCATCACCGATTGGCTTGGTGGCGGGGCTTTCCCCGCGCTCGGGCTCACGTCGCTTGAGCGGGAGAGCAATGGCACGTTTGTGTCGCACGGGCTTGATTTCCTGATCGGTCAGGAACTGCGGTTCGAACCGGATCGGGACCTGCCCCCGGCTGCCGCCGCACGGATTGCGGTGCGGTTGATCCACCAGCTGGTCGAAGGCGGTGCGATCACTTCGGCCTGCGATCTGGTCTGCCCCGATGGCAAAAATCTGAGCGCGGTGCCAGTTCGTGACGGACGGCAGCTGCGGGTCATTCGCCGGCCATGATGCTCGCTGGCAGTCCCGAAGCGAGTTAGCGGCAATGTCCCAGCTCTCAGGCAGCCCGGCTTGGGGGCAGGACTGCTGCGCGAGCGGCTGGCGTTCCGTTCGGTCAATCGCCGTGATTCACCGGGGTTTGAGTCCGGCCTGCAACGCCATCATCTGCTGCCCTGTCAGCTGCTGTCGCGGCGCTGTTTTGGCCGGTTTTTGCATGCAGTAGGGACTGAGCGAATCGGCTTTAACGATTTCCGCAGCAATGGGCTGTTGCTTCCCGCCAACGATATCACGGCAATCAGGATCGGCCTGCCACTGCATCGCGGGCCACACCGGACTTACAATGAGTTGGTGATCGAGCGGGTGGGCCAGATCGAGGCGGGCTGGGCGGCGCAGCGGCTTCGGGCACCCGAAGTCGCAGTTCGCGACGCGCAGCAGCGACTTGATCTGCTGCAACGTGCGCTCCGCCGCCGCCTGCTTGATCAGCAGCGCCGCCCGCTCGCACTGAACCGCCGCGATCCGCTGGGCCGCAGCATCGATTTTAACGAGCTTGACGCCATGGCGGCAACGCTCTGGCCAGCGACCGCTCTTGCCGACGCCGGTGCGATCCAGGCTGGCTTTTAGGCGAGCGCCATCCGCGCCTTGGCCGCAAGTTCAGCGCGGGCGGTGTTATATTCCGCCTCAAGCTTGGCGACGCGGTGTTCGACGCTATCCACCGCCTTGACCGCGCCGATACCCTGCCCAGAACCCCAGATGTCCTTCCATGCCTTGGCCTCGGTATTGCCGCCCGAACCGAAGTTCATCGCGCTGGGATCGCTGATCGGAAGGTTATCGGGATCGAGCCCGGCCGCAACGATCGACGGGCGCAAATAGTTGCCGTGCACTCCGGTGAAGAGGTTGGAATAGACGATGTCCGACGCGTTGCCTTCGACGATGGCCTCCTTGTAGCCATCTGGCGCATTGGCCTCAGCCGTGGCGATCCAGGGTGAGCCGATGTAACCGAAGTCTGCGCCCATCGCCTGCGCAGCCAGGATCGAGCGGCCGCAGGCGATTGAGCCTGACAGTGCGATCAGCCCGGTGAACCACTCGCGGATCTCCTGCATCAGCGCGAAGGGTGAGAGCACCCCGGCATGGCCGCCAGCGCCTGCGGCGACCGGGATCAGCCCGTCAGCGCCCTTTTCGATCGCCTTGCGGGCAAACCGATCGCTAATCACGTCATGCAGAACGATACCCCCCCAGGCGTGCACTGCCTTGTTCAGGTCTTCCCGCGCGCCGAGCGAGGTGATGGTCAGCGGCACCTGCCACTTGGCGCAAACCTCATAGTCTTCCTCGAGCCGGTTGTTGCTCTTGTGCACGATCTGGTTGACCGCGAAGGGCGCGGCGGGACGATCCGGGTGGTCGCGGTTATGCGCCGCCAGTTCCTCGGTGATGCGGTGGAGCCATTCATCAAGCATGCCCGATGGCCGCGCGTTGAGCGCCGGAAAGCTGCCGACGATCCCCGCCTTGCACTGGGCAATCACCAATTCCGGCCCCGAGATAATAAACAGCGGCGATCCGATGACGGGCAGACGCAAGCGATCGAAGGGGGCGGGCAGGGACATGCGGTAGCTATTCCTTTAAGCAGTCGGTTAAAACCCCTTATGGCGGCATCGCCGCGCTGTCGAGAGGAGCGATATGGCGGTGATCTGCGCCGTGCATCCTCAGTTGTCGGAGGCAAGGCGCGGCATCGCAACAATCCGCGACACCATCGGCAGCTTTATTAGGAAGTCAGCGGTTATGGCTGGATGCTTGACCTGTGCCGGTCCGGCAACAGGGTTCGCGATACCAAAGGAATATTGTGCCCCAAGCCAACTTCGAGCTCGGTTGTGACCGGCTCTCACAGATTGTCGATGGTGCCATCTTTGAGCGCTTGCGCTGGTCCAGAAACGAAGGTCCGATGCTGGCCAAACTGGTTGCGCTTGCACAATCGTCGCTGGAAGGGCGCGAAGAATTCGAACTCGCCGACGAGGGTTCGACCACTAACGTCAAGCGCTTCGTTTTGAAGGTTCACCACATTCGGACCATCGCGATTACCATTTGCCTCAAGGATGGACAGGCCGATGTCAGCGCAGCCGAGATCGACCGCAGCCAATATCGGCTCTCGAAGAGCGATTCGCTCTCAGCCGATTTCGCAGCAGTGGATGAGCAATGGATGGCCCGTACCCTGAATGAGCTGTTCAACCGCGTTCAATCCTGACGTTCTGCGCCCGTCTCAAACGCCAGCCAGCAGCTCTTCGATCCCGTAAACCCGTGCCGCGGTTCCAGCGTAGAGGGCGCGCTTCTCCTCGTTGCTCGCGCCATGCGTCAGGCGTTTGAACGCGTTCCACAGCGTTGCGTAATCCGCACCCCAGCGGTCGACCGGATAGTTGCTTTCAAACATCGCGCGCTCTGCTCCGAACGCTTCGATACAAGTCTCGATATAAGGCCGCCACATCGCTGCCAGCACTTCGGAAGAAAGCCCCGCAGCAGGACCATGGTCGGGCATGCCGCAGAAAGCCATGGCGAGGCCGCCCAGTTTGACCGTGACATTGGGGCAGGAGGCGAGCTCGCGGATCGCAGTGCGCCATGGCTCGAACCGCTCGTGCAGTCTGCCGTGATAGCTCGCGATATTGAGCGGGGTACCGCAGTGATCGAGCACGATGCTCGTTTCGGGGAAGGCGCGGGCGAGCGCAATGACATCGCCGAGCTGCGGTTCCAGAACCCAGACGTCAAAACTCAATCCTTGCGGGGCCAGGTGCTTGAAGCCTGCGCGAAAGGCATCGCTGCCCAGCAGGCCCTGGGGCGCATGGAACGGGGCGCCGAGCACTGCGGGATCGGCATCCCAGGACGCGCTGTGGCGGATGCCCCTGAACCGTCCGCTTGCCGCCTGCAGCGCTTCGAGCACCGGCGTGACGCGGTCGCCCAGCGTCAGATCGGCATGGCCGATGATCGCGGCACAGAGGCGCAGATCGCCATAGAGCCCGCTGGCGCTTTGGGCCGCGACGCCATTTACGAATTCGACCTCGCCCACGACTTTGAGTGCATCGCTGGCTCCGGCGGTATAAAACGCGCCGCATTCCATAAAGACCGTGGCGATGACATTATGGCCGCTGCCGACTTCGGCGTTAAGCGCGTCGAAAGTGTAATAAGGCGCGCCGGCGATCGCTGCGATGAACGGGTGATGCGGTTCGGGGAAGACCGGGAGCAGCGGCCGCAGATCCCACAAATGATGATGCGGATCGATGATCGGCAGTTCGGGCTCAAGGATTGCTTCGGTCATGTCGGTTCCCACTTCTGCTCTCGCGTTCAGCCCTTAGTGCCATTTGCCGCGCTCAATACCGCGCGGACGCTGGCGGTGGCGACGTCCTCGTCGATCCCTACGCCCCACACGGTCCGGCCATCGGGCAACACGCATTCGACATAGGCCGCCGCGCGGGCGTCTGATCCTGCGCCCATCGCGTGTTCGGTGTAATCCTTGATCTCCAGGCTCACGCCGAAAGCCTCGGCAATCGTGGCGACGACCGACGAGATCAGCCCATTGCCGCGCCCGCTGACGCTTTGCTCCTTGCCATCTACGCCGATCTTGCCGGCGAAAATCCGCGTGCCGTCTGCGGCGCGGACTTCATCGAAATCGATCAGCTGAAAGTGCTGCGGTGTGCTGAGGTGATAGGCGCGCTGGAACACCTCCCAAATATCCTCGGCAAACAGTTCGCGGCCCGCCCTGTCGGCCAATTCCTGCACGTGCCCGGAAAAATGCGCCTGCATCTTCTTGGGCAGTTTCAGCCCCTGATCCTGCTCCAGCACCCAGGCGAAGCCGCCTTTGCCGGATTGCGAATTGACCCGGATCACCGCTTCATAGCTGCGCCCCAGATCGGCTGGATCGATCGGCAGATAGGGCATTTCCCAGGTCAGATCGTTCTGCTGCTCGCGCGCCGCAAAACCCTTCTTGATCGCGTCCTGATGGCTGCCCGAGAACGAGGTATAGACCAGCTCGCCAACATAGGGATGGCGCGGGTGGATCGGCAGCTGGTTGCAATATTCAACCGTTTTGGCGATCCCGTCGATGTCCGAAAAATCGAGCCCCGGATCGATCCCTTGCGTGTACATATTGAGCGCGATGGTCACCAGATCGCAATTGCCGGTGCGCTCGCCATTGCCGAACAGGCAGCCCTCGACCCGGTCCGCGCCCGCCAGCAGACCCAGCTCGGCCGCGGCAATCCCGGTGCCGCGATCATTGTGGGTGTGGAGCGAGATCACCACGCTGTCACGGCTGGGGATCATCCGCCCGAACAGTTCGATCTGGTCGGCATAGATATTGGGCATCGCGCATTCGACCGTCGCGGGCAGGTTGAAGATGATCGGATGATCGGGGGTGGGTGCAAGCACCTCCATCACCGCAGCACAAACCTCGACCGAGAATTCGACCTCGGCGGTGGAGAAGGTTTCGGGCGAATATTCGAAATGCCAGTCGGTTGCGGGATACTTCGCCGCCTGATCGCGCATCACCTTGGCGCCTTCGATGGCGATCTGCTTGACCTCGGCTTGCGACATCCCGAACACGATCCGGCGCCAGGCCGGCGATACCGCATTATACAGATGGACAATCGCGCGGGTAGCGCCTTCGAGGCTGGCAAACGACGTCTCGATCAGATCGCGGCGCGACTGGGTCAGCACCTGCACCGTGACATCATCCGGCACCCGGCCCGAGCGTACCAGATCGGCGATATAATCGAAATCGGTCGCGCCCGAGGCGGGAAAACCAACCTCGATCTCCTTGGCGCCGATTTTCACCAGCAGGTCGAAAAACCGCGTCTTCTTCTCCGCGCCCATCGGATCGATCAGCGCCTGATTGCCATCGCGCAAGTCGGTCGAAAGCCAGCGCGGGGCCTTTTCGATGATGCGCGAAGGCCACTGCCGATCGGGCAGGTTGATGACAGGGAAGGGGCGGTATTTTTCCGCGGGATTGGTGAGCATGGTCATGATGGCGTTATTTCCGGAACCTGGCTGTGTGACTCTGGGCGGTTAGGCTTCCCCTGAGCGCCGCAGCGCACCGAGGCAAGGCACGCCAACTCACGCCCAAGGGCGGATAAGTCGTAGGGTTAGGCCTAGTTCGCGGAACATAACACAATCCTATGATGCGTGAGGGGGGGCTTGTAAAGAGCGCGACCCTTAGGCCCCTCCTCTTCAGGGGAGGGGTTGGGGGTGGGGTTTGCCCTTCCACGCGGCGATGGACCCAGCGGACAGACCCCACCCCGCTGCGACTAGCCAGCAAGCTGCCAAGTCTCGCAACCCCTCCCCTGAAGCGGAGGGGCTCAGCCAGGCGGACCCACCCAAACTTCACAAACTTCACGCCAGTAGCGCATGGAAACTCCCCAATGTTTCCCACCCCAGACACACAAAAGCCGCGCATGCGGCGCGGCTTGGGCGAGGTGGGCGGGAAACTCATCGAGGCGGGTCTGGCAGAGGCATGGCGGCGAGTGTGGCAGGGCGGGGGGATGTAGGAAAATGGTTTTGGGTCCTTACGCGGCAATTTCGCACTTTCCCGCCGCCCGACCCTTCAGCCGAAAGCCGCCATCCGTTCAACTTCCTCTATTGACCGCTAGCGGACTAGCCATGTGAAGGGGCCGATATTGTCTGGAAGCAGCGGCAAGGCCGCTGTGCCGCTTGCAATTTGCGGTTCCCGCCGCGAACAAGGTCGACCGGGATCTTCACGTAAAAGGCTTCGAGCATGCGAATTGACTTTATTCAGGTTTCAAACGTTCTGAGTTTTAAATTCGTAGCCGACATCACTGAAGCTCAGAAAATCATCTTTGATGACGGCCTTAACATAATCATTGGAGAAAACGGGGCCGGAAAATCGACACTTCTTGAGATTATTAATTTCCTTTTCCGACGTGTCATTTACCGCCAGTTCAACCTCAACCGTGATCTGTTTGATCGCCGTCGCGCGATTACCGTAAATGACCGTCGGCAAGTGCTTACACCGACCAATGAACAGAGCTTTGGCGGCTTTCGCCTTGAACCTAATTGGGACAGCGAAGCCCAAGAGCAACGCATACGGATATCTCTTCAACTTGATGAAATTGACAGGGAAAATATCAGAAATATCCGTGCGCATTTCGAAAATATAACGAGTGCGACGAGCACGTACTCCCCTCATGCGGTGGCGCTGACCGACCATCAACACGATACTTCCGTTGTCGACGTTGTGTTGCAGAGAGAAGCAGGGACGTTTTCCGTTCATTTTCCGATGAACGCGCAAGATTTCGGATTCACCTACCTTGCCGATTATCACTTCTTCAAAGAAGCAATCTCACTTCACAATTACCTGCATCCGGAGGAAGCGATCCCGCCTCTCTTTGAGTCCTTCACGCTCATCAGCAGCTATCGAAACTACCACGCCTTCCAGGCCTCCATTTCGCTCGGCTCCGCCCCCGCTGCACAGCAGATTCAGCAAATCAGATCGCAGGATTACAATCGCAGCCTTAACGCCAGTGATAGCAACGAGCCGCCCATTTTTGGGCTTGTCAGGCTCCAAGTTGCCGAACGACACTTTGGGATGATGGCCGAAGCAAAATCGCTCGCAGACCGCGAGGCTGAGGCAAATAGCCTGCCCTTTATGACTTCGATCAATGAGCGGCTTCGGATCGTCAACTTACGGTGCCAAATCCAACTGATCGACATGCGGACGTGGCAATATACGTTCCAATTCTATGACATTCGCCGGAACCGCCCAATCGGCGATATCAACAGCCTGAGCGCCGGCCAGAAGGCGATCATTCATTTGGTGCTCGAAGCCTACGGTCGAGGCGAGCTCAAGGGTGGAGTCGTCATCATCGACGAACCCGAAATTCATCTACACTACCAGTTCCAGCATGAGTATCTTCAGGTCATTCGCGATTTGAACCGGGTTCAGAATTGTCAGTATATCTTGGTGACGCACTCCGAAGCGCTCATCAATTCGAGCACAATCAACTCAGTTCGCCGCTTCGCGCTGAGCGGCGAAGGTCACACCGAGGTATACTCGCCAACCCTTACGGCTGGCGAAAAGAGCCTCATCCAGATTTTAGATAACACCCGGTCGACCTATGCCTTCTTCGCCAAGAAGGTCGTGTTAGTTGAGGGGGAGACCGACAGGTACTTCATCCGCGCCGTGCTCCAAGAGCGACATCGACATCTCGATCAGGAAATCGCGGTGCTGCACATCGGCGGAAAGGGAGCGTTCATGAAGTGGCGTGATCTCTTTTCCGCGTTCGGCGTCATGGTCTCGGCAATCGCCGACTTCGATTATCTGGCGAACCTGCATTATCCAGCGGAGAAGGGGAAAGCTCTGAAGACCCCTCAAGCGATAGCTGGCTTCAAGGCGAGAAACCCTGACTGGGAAGCAAGCATCGACGCGGAATATGGAAATCGCACCTTCGTTTTGAAAGAAGGCGACCTTGAGACGTACTTAGATATTGGTAAGGACCTAGATGAGGTCATCAAATTCAGTCGAGACAAATTGGTCGCATTTCTGGCGGACGATATGTCGACGAAAAGCAAAGAAGTACGGAGCATAATCGAGCGAATTGTCGCTTAGGATGTCGCCGACTTAGACGCAAGCCTTGGTCGCTGTGCTCAGTCGAACGTCCGCTATCCACAGTCGCAAGTGCCACAGCGGACTGTCAGTAATCCCCCCAAATGAGGGCGTTACGAGTTCCTGCGATGTGACCACTTCCCCAACCCAAAAATCCCCCTACAACCCACCCCATGACCCAAATCCGCCCCTTCACCCTCGCCATCCCGCAATCCCAGTTGGACGACCTCAACGCCCGGCTCGACAACACCCGCTGGCCGGAGCGCGAGGCTGTTTCCGATTGGTCGCAGGGCGTGCCGCTGGCGGCTTTGCAGGATTTTGTCGGCTATTGGCGCACGGGTTATGACTGGCGGCGGTGCGAGGCGCGGCTTAATTCGCTGGGGCAGCATATTACCGAGATTGACGGGCTCGACATCCACTTCCTCCACATCCGCTCACCCCACGAAAATGCCACGCCGCTGATCATGACGCATGGCTGGCCCGGCTCGGTGATCGAATTCATGGGGGTGATCGAGCCGCTGACCAATCCGACCGCGCATGGCGGCCGGGCGGAGGATGCGTTTCATCTGGTGGTGCCTTCGCTGCCGGGCTTCGGCTTTTCGGGCAAACCGAGCGCGACTGGCTGGGGGGTGGAGAAGATCGCGCGCAGCTGGGGCGAACTGATGGCGCGGCTGGGCTATTCGCGCTGGGTGGCGCAGGGCGGGGATTGGGGCAGTGTGGTGACGTCCTCGATCGGGGCGCAGAAGGTCGCGGGCTGCGCGGGCATCCACCTCAACATGCCGATCGGCCGGCCAATCCCTGAGGATCTGGCCAATCCCTCACCCGCTGAGCTGAAAGCCATGGGCGCGCTCAAATATTATCAGGATTGGGATTCGGGCTATTCCACCCAGCAACGCACGCGTCCTCAAACAGTGGGCTATGGGCTGGTCGATAGTCCGGTCGGGCTGGCGGGCTGGATCTATGAAAAGATGTGGGCGTGGACCGACAAAGGCGGAGCCGGCAATGAAGGCGCGCCCGAGGATGCGCTGAGCCGCGATGCGATGCTCGACAATATCATGCTCTATTGGCTGCCCGCGAACGGTGCCTCGTCAGCGCGGCTCTATTGGGAAAGCTTCAGCAGTTTTGCGCCGATGGAGATTACCCTGCCGGTTGCGGTGAGCGCGTTTCCCAAGGAAATCCTGCCGACCCCGCGCAAATGGGCCGAGCGGGATTACAAGAACATCGTCCATTGGGGCGAGCTGGACGCGGGCGGGCACTTTGCCGCGTGGGAACAGCCCGCAGCGTTTGTGCGCGAGCTCAGGACGGCGTTCGGGTTGATGAAATAATCGTCGTCCCCGGCTCGACCGGGGACCGCTGGCCTCATCGATGCCACCTCGCGCCGACGAGGCCAGCGGTCCCGGATCAAGTCCGGGACGACGGGTATTTCAATTCTTTGCCTGATCGACCAGCTTGTTGGCGCCGATCCACGGCATCATTGCGCGGAGCTGCGCGCCGGTCTTTTCGATCGGATGCGCCTCGGCAGCCTTGCGGGCGGCTTTCAGCTCGGGCTGTCCGGCGCGGTTATCGAGCACGAAGTTCTTGACGAACCGCCCGCTGGTGATGTCGGCCAGAACGCGCTTCATTTCGGCCTTGGTTTCGCTCGTGATGATGCGGGGTCCCGTGGTGATGTCGCCATATTCGGCGGTGTTGCTGATCGAATAGCGCATGTTGGCGATGCCGCCTTCATAGAGCAGGTCGACGATCAGCTTGGTTTCGTGGAGGCACTCAAAATAAGCCATTTCGGGGGCGTAGCCGGCCTCGACCAGCACCTCGAACCCAGCCTGGATCAGATGGGTGATTCCGCCGCACAGCACGGCCTGCTCGCCGAACAGATCGGTTTCGCACTCTTCCTTGAAATTGGTCTCGATAATCCCGCTGCGTCCGCCGCCAACGCCGCTGGCATAGGCCAGCGCGACGTCATGGGCGTTGCCGGTGGCGTCCTGATGAACCGCGATCAGGCACGGCACGCCGCCGCCTTTGACATATTCACTGCGGACGGTGTGGCCGGGGCCTTTGGGGGCGATCATGATGATGTCGATATCGGTCGGCGCTTCGATCAGGCCGAAGTGAATGTTGAGGCCGTGGGCGAAGGCCAGGGCCGCGCCGGGGCGGAGATTGCCGGC
>JANNAE010000018.1:0-4664 GCA_031383985.1 Novosphingobium sp.
GCTTGTCCTGAGCTTGTCGAAGGATCGTTCTTGGTCTTCGGGCTGGGCGCTTGGGGCGAAGAAAAGTGCAGCCCTTCGACAAGCTCAGGGTGGTCGGGTTTGGAAATGGATTCGTTTAATGGCTAACCGTCATCTCGAACCAGACACCCCCGAATTGCGCGCCCACTGGGGCTCTTTTGCGTGGACCAAGGATAACGCCAAGCAGGCGAAAATCATCGTCGCGCGATATCCGCCGGGTCGCCAACGTTCGGCGGTGATGCCGCTGCTCGATCTGGCCCAGCGTCAGGTTGGCGCGGAGACCAATACGCAAGGCTGGCTGCCACTGGCGGTGATGGAATTCGTCGCAGCGGAACTCGGTATGCCGGTGATCCGCGTGGTTGAGGTGGCGACGTTCTATTTCATGTATAATCTGATCCCGGTGGGCAAATTCCACGTCCAGGTTTGCGGCACCACGCCGTGCATGCTGCGCGGCAGTGACGACATCATGGCCGCCTGCAAGTCGCGCGGCATGAGCAAGGGCCACACCACCGATGACGGCCTGTTCACGCTCACCGAAGTCGAATGCATGGGCAATTGCAGCTCCGCCCCGATGGTCCAGATCAACGACGACAATTATGAGGATCTGACGGCGGCCGACATGAGCCGGATCCTCGATGATCTGGCCGCGGGCAAGCAGCCTAAGACCGGAACGCAGATCAAGGGACGTCACACAGTGGAACCGCTCGGCGGGCCGACCACGCTCAAGCAAATGGTCAAGGCCAACCACGATTACCGGGGGGACTGGGCATGAGCATCGTGACGCTTATCATTGCCCTGATCGCGATTGTCATTGCGTGGAAAGTCCTGACCGGCGTGATCAAGCTCGGGGTGATCGCGGTAATCGTAGTGGCCGGTCTCTACTTCTTCTCGCGGGGGGCGCTGTAATGTCACTGGCTGACAAGGACCGCATCTTCACCAATCTCTACGGCTACCAGCCGTGGAACCTTGCCGCTGCCAGAAAGCGCGGCGATTGGGATAATACCAAGGCGCTGATGGCCAAGGGCCAGGATGCGATCATCGACGAGATTAAGGCATCGGCTTTGCGCGGGCGCGGTGGGGCGGGGTTCCCAACTGGGCTGAAGTGGTCGTTCATGCCCAAGGAACCGCGCGAGGATCGCCCCAGTTTCCTTGTCATCAACGCCGATGAGAGCGAGCCGGGCAGCTGCAAGGACCGCGAGATCATCCGCCACGATCCGCACAAGCTGATCGAAGGCGCGCTGGTGGCCGGTTACGCGATGCGCGCGCGCGCCGCCTATATCTACATTCGCGGCGAATATATCCGCGAGGCCGAGGTGCTGTTTGCTGCGGTTCAAGAGGCCTATGACGCGGGGCTGATCGGCAAGAACGCCTGCAAATCGGGCTATGATTTCGATGTCTTCGTCCATCGCGGTGCGGGCGCTTACATCTGCGGCGAAGAAACCGCGATGATCGAAAGTCTTGAGGGCAAAAAGGGCCAGCCGCGCCTCAAGCCGCCGTTCCCGGCAGGCGCTGGGCTTTATGGCTGCCCGACCACGGTGAATAACGTCGAGAGCATCGCGGTCGCCCCCACGATCCTGCGGCGCGGGGCCTCGTGGTTCGCCTCGTTCGGGCGTGAGGGCAACAAGGGCACCAAGCTGTTCCAGATCAGCGGCCATGTGAACAAGCCCTGCGTGGTCGAGGAAGCGATGAGCATCCCGTTCAGCGAACTGATCGAAAAGCATTGCGGCGGGATTACCGGGGGCAGGGACAATCTGCTCGCGGTGATCCCCGGCGGTTCTTCGGTGCCGTTGGTGCCAGCAGCCGAAATCTGGGACGCGCCAATGGATTTTGACGGCCTCAAGGCAGTCGGCTCGGGCCTTGGCACTGCGGCGGTTATCGTCATGGACAAGAGCACCGACATTGTCCGCGCGATCAGCCGATTGAGCTATTTCTACAAACACGAAAGCTGCGGCCAATGCACCCCCTGCCGCGAAGGCACCGGCTGGATGTGGCGGATGATGGAACGCCTGCGCACCGGCGATGCCGATGTGAGCGAGATCGACATGCTCCAGCAAGTCACCAAGCAGGTCGAAGGCCACACCATCTGCGCGCTGGGCGATGCCGCGGCCTGGCCGATCCAGGGGCTGATCAAGCATTTTAGGCCAGAGCTGGAACGCCGGATTGCCGAGAATGTCCGGGAGGCGGCGGAGTGACCCACACCCCACCCACCAACCCTGTCACCCTGAACTCGTTTCAGGGCCCATTTCTGCCGATGCACCGAAGCTCCGTGGGGCGGGATGACTCTGCCGTTGTGCCTTCAACGCGGGCCACCGGAGGCGTGGCACAATGGGTGCTGGAGCAAGTTCAGCATGACGATGTAGTGAGGGAAGCAGCGGCGTGACCTTTCCCTACATCCTATTCTGGCTGCTTGGCGCGGTTGCGCTGTTCGGTTGGCCTTTGTGCCTGTTTCTTGCGATTTCGAACAGGAGCAGACTGGTTCGGATAGAGCAAAATTTGAAGGCCAAGGACAATGCCTAAAGTCACCGTAGACGGCATCGAACTCGAAGTTCCGCAGGGCGCCACTGTGCTGCAGGCCTGCGAGCTTGCGGGCAAAGAAATCCCGCGCTTTTGCTACCACGAGCGCCTGTCCATAGCGGGCAATTGCCGGATGTGTCTGGTCGAGGTCAAACCAGGCCCGCCCAAGCCGCAGGCGTCCTGCGCGTTGCCCGCCGCTGAAGGCCAAATCATCAGTACCGACAGCCCGATGGTCAAGCTGGCCCGAGAGGGCGTGATGGAGTTCCTGCTGATCAACCACCCGCTCGATTGCCCGATCTGCGATCAGGGCGGCGAGTGCGATTTGCAGGATCAATCGGTCGCCTATGGCCGGGGTGCCTCGCGCTATGACGAGAACAAGCGCGCGGTCACCGAAAAATACATGGGTCCGCTGATCAAGACCACCATGACCCGCTGCATCCACTGCACCCGCTGCGTGCGCTTCTCCGAAGAGATCGCCGGAGTGGACGAGATCGGCGCGTTGTATCGCGGCGAGGACATGCAAATTACGACATACCTCGAACACGCCGCCAAGCATGAGCTTTCGGCCAACGTGATCGATTTGTGCCCGGTCGGCGCGCTGACCTCCAAGCCCTATGCCTTCGAGGCGCGGCCTTGGGAGCTGAAAAAGACTCTGGGCATCGATGTGTCCGACGCAGTTGGTGCCAACATCCGGATCGACAGCCGCGGGCGTGAGGCGCTGCGGATCCTGCCGCGCATCAACGATGACGTGAACGAGGAATGGCTGTCCGACAAGGGCCGCTATCAGGTCGATGGCCTGACCCGCCGCCGCCTCGACAAGCCGTGGCTGCGCAAGAACGGCAAGTTGGTTTCCGCCAGTTGGGACGAGGCGTTTGCGGCGATTGCCAAGGTCAAGCCGGGCAAGAGCGTCGCAGCGATTGCGGGCGATATGCTCGATTGCGAAACGATGTTTGCCGCCAAGGCATTGGTCGGCGCGCTGGGATCGAAGCTGCTTGAGGGCCGCCAGACCGGGCTCGATTACGATTGTTCGAACCTTGCGGCAGTGAACTTCAATTCGACGTTGTCTGGCATCGAAACCGGCGATGCGATCCTGATCGTCGGCAGCCATATCCGCTGGGAAGCGCCGCTGATCCATGTGCGCTTGCGCAAGGCGGTCAAGCGCGGGGCAAAGGTGTTCGTGGTCGGCCCGGAGTGGGAGACGACTTTCCCGACGACTTTCCTCGGCAATGATCTGGCCGTGCTGGACAAGCTGCCCGTGGCTGTCTCGGACGCATTTGGCAAAGCTGAACGCCCGGCGCTGATCCTTGGCGGGGCAGGGCTGGGCAAGGGTGCGCTGGGGGCCTGCCTTGGTCTGGCGGAAAAGTTCAAACTGGTCCGCGAAGGCTGGAACGGCTTCAATGTGCTCCATATGGCGGCATCGCGGATGGGCGGACTGATGCTCGGCTATGCACAGCCGGGCGGCATTGCGGATCTTGCCAAAGCCAAGCCCAAGCTGCTGCTCTCGCTCGGTGCGGATGAGGTGGATTACACGAAATTCGCTGATTCCATCGTGGTCTACATCGGCCATCATGGTGACAAGGGCGCGCACTCCGCCGACATCATCCTGCCCGCTGCGGCCTATACCGAAAAGGCCGGAACCTATGTGAACACCGAGGGCCGGGTTCAGTTTGCCGACCAAGCGGTATTTGCCCCGGGCGATGCGCGGGAAGATTGGACGATTTTGCGGGCGCTGGCCGATGCGCTGGGGGTTGTGGTGGGCTTTGACAGCTTTGCCGAACTGCGCAGTGCGATGGTGAAGGCGGTTCCGGCGCTTGGCGTTGAAGGGCTGGCCGATTATGGCGCGCTGCCCAAAGCCGCAAAGACCAAGGGCGCTGGTGGGTCTGCGGGCGTCATCGAAGCGTACCCGATTCTGGACTTCTATCTGACCAACCCGATCGCCCGCGCCAGCGAGACGATGCAGCGCTGCTCAGGCGAATTGCTCCACGGCGAAGAGTTTGCGGAGGCCGCGGAATGAGCTTTCGACCTTTCATTCAGTATAACCACATCCGTTCGTGGCGGGCGGGGGGGCGGCCGGGGGGGCGCGGTTTGTGGGCGTCGCACGACACCCACCCGGGGGGGGGGGCGTGTCCCCC
>JANNAE010000019.1:0-2978 GCA_031383985.1 Novosphingobium sp.
CGACGGATATCGGGCCGCCTTTGGGCCCCCTTTTATCCCTTTCTAGTCTTTCCGAAGCCGGAATGTGTCAACCGGCACATGTCCGAACTATCTGGGATAAAGGAACTTCCCTATGATTACTGGTACTGTAAAATTCTTCAATCCTGACAAGGGTTTCGGTTTCATCGCTCCTGAAGGCGGCGGCACCGATGCGTTTGTTCACATCTCGGCCGTGGAACGCGCCGGCATGCGCACCCTCGATAAGGATCAGCGCATTTCGTATGAGCTGGAAACCGATCAGCGTGGCAAGACCTCGGCTGTGAACCTCCAGGCCGCCTAAATCTAACCGTAAGCGGGGCGGGCAGGCTGGGTCTTTGACCTTGGGCCAGCCCGCCCCGTTTGCTATTTCTGAAAGACCAGTCCTACCTATGGCGTCCTACAAGGAACCGAGTTTCGCGGAACGCACCGCACTCGCCCAGCAAAGCCGTGAAAAGGCCCTCGCCAAACTGCAGGCCAAACCGGCCCTCGACCCGGCACAAATTGCCGAACGTTTGGCAGCACAGGCTGCCAAGCAAGCCGCCGAAGACGCCCGCCGTGCCGCGCGCCGCGCAGACATGGCTCAGGCCAAGGCAGACAAGGCTGACGCGCGCGAAGCCGCGCTGGCAGCAGCTCTCGCGGCGATGCCAGCCCCCAAGGTCGAACTCACCGACGAAGAAAAGAAGGCTCAGCGCGATGCCCGCTATGCCGCTCGCAAGAAGCGGAAGTAGCCGCAATCGGGTCAGAACGGTATAGAAGCCGGGCCAGACCTATTCCTCTCCACCAGCAATCTGCCATAGCGGCGGCGTGATTCCCGCTGCCGCCCTATCCGATCCGCTCGAAGCGCTCCACGCCACCTTCGGTTTTTCTGCCTTTCGCGGCGTGCAGGCCGATGTGGTCGAGCGCGTGCTGGCGGGCCGCTCGACGCTGGCGGTGATGCCGACCGGCGCGGGAAAATCGCTTACCTATCAACTTCCTGCGGTGATGAGCCAAGGGACTTGCGTGGTCATTTCGCCGCTGATTGCGCTGATGCACGATCAGCTGCGCTCGGCTCGCGCCAATGGCATCCGCGCCGCCACCCTGACCAGCGTCGATACGGACCGCGAGGCGACCATCGAGCGGTTCCGCGAAGGTCAGCTCGATCTGCTCTATGTCGCCCCGGAACGCGCCAGCCAGCCCCATTTCCGCGAGCTGCTGAGCAAAGCCCCGATCTGCCTGTTCGCGATCGACGAGGCGCATTGCGTGTCCGAATGGGGCCATGATTTCCGTCCCGACTACCGCTTGTTGCGCCCACTGCTCGATAGGTTTCCGGCCATCCCCCGTCTGGCACTGACCGCGACAGCCGACGCGCATACCCGCGCCGATATCCTGACTCAGCTGGGAATTGCGGAAGACGGCCTGATTATCGCCGGTTTCGACCGCCCGAACATCCGCTATACGATCAATCACCGCGATAACGCTCTCAGCCAATTGCGCAATCTGCTGGCCGAGCAGCCCGGACCCGGAATCATCTATGCCCCGACCCGCCGCAAGGTCGAGGAGTTGGCTGAAAAGCTGGGCGCGGCGACCGGCCGGCCTGTGCTGCCCTATCACGCCGGGCTCGAACCCCAGGTCCGCGCCGCTAACCAAGCCGCTTTCGTCGCTTCTGAAGACATGGTGATCGTCGCCACGGTGGCGTTCGGGATGGGGATCGACAAGCCCGATGTGCGGTTTGTCGCGCATGCCGGGATCCCCAAATCGATCGAGGGCTATTACCAGGAAACCGGCCGCGCGGGCCGCGATGGTGACGACGCGGTGGCGCTGATGCTGTGGGCGGCGAAGGATTTTGTGCTGGCCCGCCAGCGGCTTGAAGAGGTTGAGCAGCGCCGCCGCGGCGGGGAACGGACCCGGCTCGATGCCCTGTCCACACTGGTTGAAACCGCCGGTTGCCGCCGCGCGCTGCTGCTCCGCCATTTCGGCGAGGACCCGCCGCAAGCCTGCGGCAATTGCGACAATTGCCTTGATGCGCCCGGTGTGGCCGACGCCACCGATGTCGCCCGCAAGTTGCTGTCGGCGGTCTACCGCACCGGGCAGAGCTTTGGTTACGGCTATCTCGAAAAAGTCCTGACCGGGGTCGCGGATGAGCGTATCCTGACTCGCGGGCATGACCAGTTGAGCGTCTTCGGGATTGTCGGCCGTGACGAGGCGGCGCTGCTCCGCCCGCTGGCCCGGGCGCTTCAGGCGCGGGGCAGCCTGATTGCCACCGAGCATGGGGGCCTCGCGCTGGGCGGCGATGCCAAGGCGATTCTCAGGGGCGAGGCGAGCGTGCTGATCGCGCTTGCGCCCAAGCGCGCACGCAAGCCTGAACCCAGGCGCAAGGGCGATCGCAGCGGCGCGGTCAATCCGGTTGGCGATCCGCTGTTTGATGCCCTGCGAGCGCTGCGCCGCGAGCTGGCCGAGCAGGCCGGGGTTCCGCCCTATGTGATCTTCCACGACGCCGTGTTGCGCGAGATGGCTTCGGTCCGCCCCGCTGATCGCACCGCCATGGGCGAAATCAGCGGGGTCGGAGCACGAAAGCTGGAAGCCTTTGGCGAGGCCTTCCTCGCCGTGATCAGGCAGAGCTAGCCTAGATCTTTTCCGGCATGACCGAGGAATGAAGGTGCTCGATCTTCCACTGCTTGTCTTCGAACTGGTACAGGAACGAATAGCGGGCCTTCACATCGGTTTTGGCACCCGTGGCTGCGTCGGTCAGGGTAACTGTCCAGGCACCCGCTTTCAGCGCCCAGTTGCAACCAGACTTGATCGTGGCGCTGTCAATTTTGCCAACCGGGCTGCTCTTGAGGAACTTGACGAAATAATCGCGGATCCCGGCCGGGCTGGTACGCGGCACATTGGCAAGGGTTGCTAGCAACACGGCATCATCATCGAACAACGCCGTCACCACATCCGGATTCTTGGTTGCCCAAGCGGCGTTGAGTTCGGCA
>JANNAE010000033.1:0-1947 GCA_031383985.1 Novosphingobium sp.
TATTTTGGTATCAGCCTTGCAGCTTTTTTCTTAGGAATTGCTATATCTGAATACTTTCATCGTGAAATAATGAAGAAAATTGGGTTTGATTATGATGAGATAATTAAACTTTACAAAGAGGCGGAGAGCAAAAATGCCTGAGCAATACGATCTCATCGTCCTCGGCTCAGGCCCCGGCGGCTATGTCGCGGCGATCCGGGCTTCGCAGCTTGGGCTCAAGGTGGGGATTGTCGAGCGTGAGTTGCTAGGCGGGATCTGCCTCAACTGGGGCTGCATCCCGACCAAGGCACTGCTCCGCTCGGCCGAGATCTTTCACTATATGCGCCATGCCAAGGATTATGGGCTGGCTGCGGAGAAGATCAGCGCCGATCTGAGCGCGGTGGTCGCGCGCAGCCGGGGCGTTGCCAAGCAGCTCAATCAGGGGGTCACGCACCTGATGAAGAAGAACAAGATCACGGTGCTTATGGGCGAGGGTAAATTGCTTGCCCCCGGTAAGCTCGAAGTCAAAGGTGAGAAGAGCACCGAAACCCTCACCGCCAAGCATATCATCGTCGCAACTGGTGCACGCGCCCGCGATCTGCCGTTTGCCAAGGCCGACGGCAAACGCATCTGGACCTATCGCCATGCGATGACACCGGCCGAAATGCCGAGCAAGCTGCTGGTGATCGGCTCTGGCGCGATAGGAATCGAATTTGCGAGCTTCTACAATGATATGGGTGCGGAAGTTACCGTCGTTGAGATGCTCGACCGGATCGTTCCGGTCGAGGACGCCGATGTCTCGGCCTTCCTCGAAAAGGCGCTCAAGAAGCAGGGCATGACCATCCTCACCGGGGCCGGGGTCGAAAGCATCGATGTTACCGCCAAAGGCGTCACGGCCAAGATCAAGGGTAAGGACGGCAAGGTCAGCAGTGCCGAATTCAGCCATGTGATCGTCGCCGTCGGCATCGCCCCCAACACCGAGAACATCGGGCTGGAAACGCTGGGCGTGAAGGCGGAGCGCGGGATCATCGCGATCGACGGGATGGGCCGGACCAATGTTCCCGGGATCTGGGCGATCGGTGATGTTACCCCCGGACCCTGGCTTGCTCACAAGGCCAGCCATGAAGGCGTGATCGCCGCCGAGGCGATTGCCCAGGCGCTGGGCAACACGGAGGTTCATCCCCACGCGATGGACCGGAATAACATCCCCGGCTGCACCTATTGCCACCCGCAGGTCGCCAGCGTCGGCTTGACTGAGGGCAAGGCCAAGGAGGCTGGTTACACCGTCAAGGCCGGAACTTTCCCGTTCATTGGCAACGGCAAGGCGATCGCACTTGGCGAGGCTGAGGGCTTCATCAAGACCGTGTTCGACGCAAAAACCGGCGAATTGCTGGGCGCGCATATGGTCGGCGCCGAGGTGACCGAGCTGATCCAAGGCTATGTCGTCGGCAAAACGCTGGAAACCACCGAGGCCGAGCTGATGGCCACGGTGTTCCCGCATCCGACGCTATCGGAAATGATGCACGAAAGCGTGCTGACAGCCTATGGACGGGCGTTGCATATGTAATCCGGCATGCTGGCTATGATAGGGCGCCGCCGCTGATCACCGATCGATCGTGGCTTGCCGGACAATGTGCTCAAGCACGTAGGTGTGAAGCGGTTTTGTAAACTCGCAGCCGACCGTACGGCCCTCTTGCCAACAGACCCTGGCATCAAGCTTTTGGATACCGGGCAGACGGATGTTGAGCAGCATGTCAGGTGCGCAATTGGGAAACCAGGCGATCCTGAAGCCACGTTCGGATATGTCGTCCAGCCGGATCAATGCCCATGGTCCTATGCCCTGGCGCACTTCGCACAACAAGGTGACGTTGGCTCGCTGCAACCGGTCGGCTGACTCCGTTGCGACGTTTGGAAAATTCTCATGTTTCAATTGCGATCTCCGGCACGCGCCGGTTTCCGACGTCGTAT